>NZ_JBWKQB010000002.1:0-544747 GCF_059418545.1 Pseudomonas sp. GW821-FHT07G10
GGTTTTTGGCGACGCCAAGAAGGTCATCGAAGATATGGTCAAGGCAGTCGATTAAACCCTGCTTTCGCGCAACACCGCAAACCCCGGCCTGAAGCAGGCAGGGGTTTTTTATTGCCTGCTAAAAACCGACCAAAGGCTCTAAATCAAGGCCCGGCATTCGACCATGGTCGCGGGACGATTTTTTTTGAAATCACTAGACTGCGCATCTTGCTTCCGTTGCCCGAGATAACAATCCATGTACCGTGATCGTATCCGCTTGCCTTCGTTGTTGGATAAGGTAATGAGCGCTGCTGACGCTGCCGCTCTGATTCAGGACGGCATGACCGTCGGCATGAGCGGCTTCACCCGCGCCGGCGAAGCCAAGGCCGTACCCCACGCACTGGCCGAACGCGCCAGGTTCACGCCACTGAAAATCAGCCTGATGACCGGCGCCAGCCTGGGCAACGACCTCGACAAGCAGCTCACTGAAGCCGGTGTTCTGGCCCGCCGTATGCCGTTCCAAGTCGACAGCACACTGCGCAAGGCCATCAACGCAGGCGAGGTGATGTTCATCGACCAGCACCTGTCGGAAACCGTGGAGCAACTGCGCAACCAGCAACTCAAGCTGCCGGACATTGCAGTGATTGAAGCCGTGGCGATCACTGAGCAAGGCCACATCGTGCCGACCACCTCGGTAGGCAACTCGGCCAGCTTCGCGATCTTCGCCAAACACGTGATCGTCGAGATCAACCTGGCACACAATCCCAATCTGGAAGGTCTGCACGACATCTATATCCCGACCTACCGTCCGACCCGCACACCGATTCCGCTGGTCAAGGTTGATGACCGCATCGGCAGCACCGCCATCCCGATCGACCCGGCCAAGATTGTCGCCGTGGTGATTACCAATCAGTCCGACTCGCCCTCCACTGTACTGCCGCCGGATAGCGAAACCCAGGCCATTGCCGACCACCTGATCGACTTCTTCAAACAGGAGGTCGACGCCGGGCGCATGACTAACAAGCTCGGACCTCTGCAAGCCGGTATCGGCAGCATCGCCAACGCAGTGATGTGCGGGCTGATCGACTCGCCATTCGAGGACCTGACCATGTACTCCGAAGTCCTGCAGGACTCGACCTTCGACCTGATCGATGCCGGAAAACTGAGCTTCGCCTCGGGCAGCTCGATCACCCTGTCGAGCCGTCGCAATACTGATGTGTTCGGCAACCTTGAGCGCTACAAGGACAAACTGGTACTGCGTCCACAGGAAATCTCCAACCACCCCGAAGTAGTTCGTCGCCTGGGCATCATCGGCATCAACACCGCGCTGGAGTTCGACCTGTACGGCAACGTCAACTCCACGCACGTCTGTGGTACACGGATGATGAATGGCATCGGCGGCTCGGGCGACTTTGCGCGCAATGCGCACCTGGCGATCTTCGTCACCAAGTCGATTGCCAAAGGCGGCGCGATCTCCAGCGTGGTGCCAATGGTCAGCCACGTGGACCATACCGAGCATGACGTCGACATCCTCGTTACAGAGCAAGGCCTGGCCGACCTGCGAGGCCTGGCGCCGCGGGAGCGGGCGAGGGCGGTCATCGACAACTGCGTGCATCCGGCTTATCGCGAAGCATTGAACGACTACTTCAATGCGGCCTGCGCAGTGGGCGGGCACACTCCGCACATCCTGCGTGATGCACTGAGCTGGCACATCAACCTGGAGGAAACCGGGAAAATGCTCGCGGTGTAATTGATACAGTTGGCAGCTGACGCAAATGCAATTTCGTCAGCTGCTCATAGCTGCAGGAACACCCGCCTAAAACTGTACTGCTGTACCGGTCTTTTCCTACCGAAATCTCCTACCTTTCAGAGCTCAACACCCTAAAACGAACCAAAATAGTGCAGACAGGTACAGTTGCCTCAATTATGAGCAGTACAGCACCTATAAACAGTTAACTGGCCCATCACAATACAGGTGAACTGTATCTAGAGAGACTTGCGCAAGAGGAGGATCATTGGCATCAGTTAAACCACTACCTAATCCCGCCATAAGCGGAAGGATGTCAACCATGGAACGTACACTCAGTTCCGACCTGTTCTTCGAAGACAATGCTGTAAACACCCAGGCTTCCATGCCTCTTCGCGTTATCGCCAACCTGATGCTGTGGCAGCGCCGCATCTCCAGCCGCCATCAACTGGCTCGCCTGGATTCGCGTCTGCTGGCTGACGCAGGGATTAGCGAAGCTCAACGCTACGAAGAGCTGAGCAAGCCGTTCTGGCGCTAAGCTAGCGTCGCTGGCTCTGGCCCTCCCGGCCCACCGCCAGCAACCCGAATTGCACAAACAAAACCCGTCGCAGGCAACTGCGACGGGTTTTGTCGTTTCAGAACCTGTAATCGAGCCTGTACAGAAGATCTGTTTCCTGACAGATACAGTTAATAAACAAGTTAAATTGAACAAGTACAATTTAACGCTGGTGTATCTGTATCCACCAACGCCCAGAGAACAAGATGGTGCCCCAGGGCCGGTACCTCGGCCTGCTCGCAAGGACTGCACCATGAATCGCCTACTGGATACATCGACACCCAACTCTCAACAGCGTTCGTTCGCCAGTGGCCTGGGTCGGCTGTTTGCAGCACTGGCTCGGAGCATGGAAAGAACCCGCACCCGACACTTGCTGGCCCAGCTTAATGCTCAGCAACTGTCCGACCTGGGCATCAGTCACTCCGATCGGCTGGCTGAACTGGATAAACCATTCTGGCGCTAGCCGTACACAGCAGACGAAACGGGACTATTCGAACAGACACGGTGCGGCCTAATATCCGGCAAGAACGTGGCGAACACTGCAGAGCGTGCGTCTGATGCCCAAGGCACTACGCAACTCGCAGTGGCTGCCCGGTGTTTTGACTCGCCCCACTTTTATCTGTTTATTCACAGGAGTTACCCCCCCAATGTCCCGTTTTCGCCTGCTCAGCGCTGCAGCCCTGCTGGCCGTAGCCGCCAATGCGCATGCCTCCAGCCTGATCGTCACCACTGATGCCGTTGTCGGCGCGCTCAAGGGCACATCCGACGCCTCGTCCGATGCCACTTCGTCATTGCGTGACCACAAGATCGTCCTCGCGGCCCGTGACGACGCTGCCAGCTTCGTCGCCAGCGAAGGCGCCATTCGCGGTGTGAAACTGGAAAGCGCTTTTGATTACATTCGCCATCAGGCGCCGCAGTTGAATGCGACCGACGCACAGCTGGCCCAGGCCATCCTGGCGATCTGACCGCAGGTCGGGAAGCGGGGCGCAAACGCTGCGTCCCAATCCTTCGGCGCTGGCTCTGACCCAGGCATTACGCTAGCCTTGGCGCTCGTTTTCAGCTATCGAGCCTCATGCGCTTTCCCTCAGATCTGCTCATCGCCCTGGCATTTATCGCTGTCTGCTGGACAGGTTCGGTCCATGCCTTCGACCTCAGCACGCAAGGCCTTGTAGTCAGCGGCTACGCCACAAGCAAAGTGACGTCCGCGCCCTTCGACAATAAACTGATACTCGCCGCACAGGATGACGCCGCAGCCTTCATTGCCAGTGATGGCCAACTGCGAGGCGCGCAACTGGAATCCGCCCTGGTTTACCTCCATAAGACCCAACCAAAACTTCGTGCCAGTGACCTTGAACTGGCACAGGCAATTCTCGTCCAATAATTACCCATGCTTTTCGGAGTCGTTCCATGCGCAACCCGCTGATTGCTGCCACCCTTGGCCTGCTGCTGTTGGCCGACGCGGTCCAGGCGCACACCCTGGTAGCCACCAGTAACATGATTGTTCGCGCCTCCCGGCGCACAATCGATTTCACTTCCGATACCACCACGTCCATCCGTGACTCAAAAATCGTGCGTGAAGCCCACGACGATGCGGCCAGTTTCGTCGCCAGCAATGGTGATATCCGTGGCGCGCATCTGGAAGCCGCTTTCAACACCTTACGCACCCGCGTACCTGAAGCCCGCGATGCCAGCGATCAGGTACTCGCCGAAGCCATCCTCGCACTGTGAAGCCGCTCGCCGCCTGGATACTGGCCGGGGTTGTTTCGCTGCTGGCCAACACGGCCCAGGCCGACCTGCAATTACGGCTCAAGACCGATGGTCTGAGCCCTGCTGAGCAACACGCCAGCCAGGCACTGCTCGATGAAGCCGTACAGGCTCTGCCACCGCGTTTTACCGAACAACTGGACCGCCGCATCGATGTTGACTGGACCAACGACATGCCAGGCAACGCCTACGGCGAGGCGTCGCTGGTGGCCGAACTTGAGCTCAATCGCAACCTGCTGGCCGGTCTCACCGACGGCTCCGCCGCGACGAAAAAAACCAATCGCCCCCACGGCACCGTGCGCCAGGAAATGCTCGCCACGGTGTTGCACGAACTGACCCACATCTACGATCGCGCGCGTTTATGGCCGGACGCCGAACGCACGCTGATCCAGCGTTGCACACGGCAGAACAACAGCTCAGGACTGATCGGCATCCCGGACCAATGCCGTGGCCAGACGGCGCGGCGCTTTACCCTCAGTGATGACCCGCGCCTGCTGGATCTGGCCGGCTGGCCACAATACGTCGGGCGCCGTGGCGAACGCGAGCAGCACAACCGACAGATCGCCCGCAGCCCGGATATCTACGAGACAAGCAATCCGAAAGAGTTCGTTGCGGTCAACATGGAGTACTTCCTCCTTGACCCGAGCTACGCCTGTCGTCGTCCCGCGCTGTATCGCTACTACAAAGAACATTTCGGCTGGGCGCCCGCCGCCAGGGACACCTGCGCCAAGTCTTTCGCGTTCCTCAACGCCGGCAATGACTTCGCCAAACAACCGCTAGGGCAGGTCGATCCGGAGCGGGTGTATGCCGTCGACTATCTACTGGCCGAAGCCAACCAGAACTGGGTCAGCCGCTGGGGTCATAGCATGTTGCGGCTGGTGATCTGCGCGCCTGGCCGTCCTCGTGGGCCAGACTGCCGACTGGATCTGGACCAGCATCTGGTGCTGTCCTATCGCGCCTTTGTTGGCGACGTGCAATTGTCGAGTTGGGATGGTCTGGTCGGAAAGTATCCGTCTCGACTATTCGTGTTGCCGCTGGCGCAAGTCATCGACGAATACACCAAGACGGAACTCCGTAGCCTGGCCTCGGTGCCTCTCAACCTGTCGCGTAGCGAGATCGAAGACGTGGTCGAGCATGCGGCCGAGATGCACTGGAGCTACGACGGCAACTATTTCTTCCTGTCCAACAACTGCGCGGTCGAAAGCCTCAAGTTGCTTCGCAGCGGCAGCAACAACCCACAGCTGACCGGCCTGGACAGCATCATGCCCAACGGTTTGCTGGAAGTGCTCAAGGGCCGTGGGCTGGCGGACACCAGTGTGCTGGACAACCCGCGCGAGGCCTTGCGTCTGGGCTATCGCTTCGACTCGTTCCGTGACCGTTATCAGGCAATGTTCGAGGTGTTGAAGAAGCATCTGCCGATCAAGCAGAACAGCGTCGAAGACTGGTTATCGCTGAGCGCAACAGAACGCCGCCAATGGTTCGATCAGGCCGACCTGCGCACCAGTGCTGCCTTGCTGCTGCTGGAGCAGGCGAGTTTCCGTCAGCAATTACTGCTGGCTCAGAATGAAGTCAAACAGCGTTACCTCGGTGCGCGCGAGCTGAAAAATGGCGGCATGGATAAAGCCAGCGGCACTTTGCAGCAGATCCTGGCTAACAGCGGCTTCCTCAGCCGACCGGCCGAACTGCTAGGCAGTAGCGGTTATGGCTTGCCTCAGGTCAGTGAGTGGAAGCGGCTGGAATCGGAGAGCAGCCTGCGTCAGAAGCAGCTGCAAGCCTTGACCGGCGATCTTGATAAAGAAGTCCGAGCCTTGCTCGAGCCCGGCCGCGCGGCGGAGATTGCGGCGAATGAGACCAATCTCAAGCAGGTAGGCGAGCATTTGCGGGCGTTGCACAAGGCAGCTGGCGGGCTGGAGCTGCCTTAACCCTGTAACAACTGGCGAAGCCTGCGTTCGGCCGCGAAGCGGTCGTAAATCCTGCCTCCACGGTTAACCTGAAAAACCGCGGTGCCTGATTTTACGACCGCTTCGCGGCCGAACGCAGCCTGGTGGCAGCTGCTACAAGTCCTGGATACGTCCGACATACAACTCGTCAGTCATTTCATCAGCGAAAGCTGGCTGAAAGCTTCCACGATTAGGATCGCCCTCACTGCCGGCACCAGACCGGTTGGCCAAAGCGAGCGTTTCGACCTCATGCGGCCCAATTAACAACAACAATGGTGATTCTGATGTTTGCTGCGACCCGCCTGCTTGCCCCAACTCCCCCCGTACGCCTCGTGCTTTCCGTTCTGCGCTGACCCCAATCGGTTCGCCATTCCCTAGCCGCGCTACGCCTGGAGTATTCCTATGCTGACTTTCCTTGGCTTTGCCATGGTCATCACGTTCATGTTCCTGATCATGACCAAGCGCCTGTCGGCGCTGATCGCGTTGATCATCGTCCCGATCCTGTTCGCCTTATTCGGTGGTTTTGCACCGAAAATCGGCCCGATGATGCTCGAAGGCATCACCAAACTAGCCCCGACCGGGGTGATGCTGATGTTCGCCATTCTCTACTTTGCCTTGATGATCGACTCCGGACTGTTCGACCCGGCGGTGCGCAAGATCCTCAAGCTGGTCAAGGGCGATCCGCTGAAAGTCTCGGTCGGTACCGCGGTACTGGCACTGATCGTGTCCATGGACGGTGATGGCGCCACAACCTATATGATTTGCGTGGCCGCCATGCTGCCGCTCTACAGCCGCATCGGCATGAGCCCGCGGATCATGGCCGGTTTGATCATCCTCGCCGGCGGCGTGATGAATATGACGCCGTGGGGCGGCCCGACTGCTCGCGCAGCCAGCGCCCTGCATGTCGACCCGTCGGACATCTTCGTTCCAATGATCCCGGCGATGCTCGCCGGTGTCGTGGCGATCCTGGTCATTGCCTACATGTACGGCAAACGCGAACGTGCGCGTCTGGGTGAGTTGCACCTGCATGGTGACGAAATCGACCACAGCGAAATCAGCGTTTCGCAGTTCCCGGATGCCCGTCGTCCGAAACTGATCTGGTTCAACGGCGCACTGACTCTGGCGCTGATGTGCACACTGGTCGCCGGTCTGCTGCCATTGCCGGTGTTGTTCATGGTCGCCTTCAGTATCGCCATGATCGTCAACTACCCATGCCTGCAGCAACAGAAGGACCGCGTCGCGGCCCACGCCGGTAGCGTACTGGCAGTGGTCGGGCTGATTTTTGCCGCGGGTATCTTCACGGGCATACTGTCCGGCACCGGCATGGTCGACGCGATGTCGAAAAGCTTGCTGTCGGTGATCCCGGACGCACTCGGCCCGTACCTCGCCATGATCACTGCGCTGGTGAGCATGCCGTTCACCTTCTTCATGTCCAACGATGCTTTTTATTACGGCGTATTACCGGTTCTCGCCGAAGCCGCCAGCCACTACGGCATCACGGCTGTGGAGATGGCTCGTGCTTCGATCGTCGGTCAACCCGTCCACTTGCTGAGCCCGCTGGTGCCGTCGACCTATCTGCTGGTGGCGCTGGCCGGAATCGAATTCGGTGATCACCAGCGCTTCACCCTCAAGTGGGCAGTGCTGGTATGCCTATGCATAATGTTCGCTGCTTTGCTGATGGGGATTTTTCCGCTGTTCAGCACTCTATAGGCCCAAGACTCACCGCGCCGGGCCTGAACTTCGATTCTCGAAGCATGGCCCGGCGCGGTTTAACACTCGCTCAAAGGAATACACATGGAATGGCTGACCAACCCGGAAATCTGGGTTGCCTTCTTTACGCTGACCGCCCTGGAAATCGTCCTGGGCATCGACAACATCATCATGATCTCGATCCTGGTCAGCCGCATGCCCAAGCACATGCAGGCGCGCACGCGGATTTTCGGATTGGCGCTGGCCATGGTCACGCGGATTCTGTTGTTACTGTCGATCACTTGGGTCATGCGTCTCACGGCTGATCTGTTCGTGGTCTTCGGTCAGGGTATTTCCGGTCGCGACCTGATCCTGTTCTTCGGTGGCCTGTTCCTGCTCTGGAAAAGCTCCCAGGAGATGTACCACGCGCTGGAGGGCGAAGATGAAACCGACGGCGAGCCGACAGGCAAGGGCGGTAATTTCTTTTACACCATCATTCAGATCGCGATCATCGACATCGTCTTCTCCCTGGACTCAGTGATCACCGCAGTCGGCATGGTTTCCCATGTGCCGGTCATGATCGCTGCAATTATCGTCGCGGTACTGGTGATGATGATGGCTTCCGGCACCATCAGCGAATTCATCGACAAGCACCCGTCGCTGAAAATGCTCGCGCTGTCGTTCCTTCTGGTGGTCGGCACGGTCCTGATTGCCGAGGCCTTCGATGTGCATGTACCAAAAGGCTACGTCTACTTCTCCATGGCGTTCTCGCTGGCGGTGGAAGCGATCAACATCAAGATGCGTACTGCCATCGCGAAAAAGCGCAAACAACAAGATCCCGTGAAACTACGCAAGGACATTCCGGGTCAATAACCTGAGAGCGCGCAGTTAAGGAAGGGGCTTTCGAGCCCCTTTTTTGCGCCTGCACGCTGTCACAAAAGAAGCTGAATTAATGACAGTTTTGTTTCAATCGACTCTTTAGCTATGCGATGCTGGCGTCCAACACCTTAGCCAGCTACAGCTTAAGTACAGAACGTAAGACGTCGCGCGGCACCGTCGACTTGCCCCTTTGGGGCGCTATTCACCACAGGGGCCCCAGCATGCTGACCCTGCTCAATTTACTATCCGCCGTGACCTTATTGATTTGGGGCACGCACATCGTCCGAACCGGCATCCTGCGGGTCTACGGCTCGAATCTGCGCCACGTGATCAGCCAGAATATGTCCAGGCGCCCGCTGGCTTTTGTCGCCGGAATTCTGGTAACCGCCATGGTCCAGAGCAGCAACGCCACGGCCATGCTGGTCACCTCGTTCGTTAGCCAAGGCTTGATGGCGCTGACACCTGCGCTGGCGACCATGCTGGGCGCCGACGTTGGTACAGCGTTAATGGCGCGGGTACTGACCCTCGACCTGTCCTGGCTGTCGCCGCTGTTGATTTTTCTTGGGGTGATTTTCTTTCTGTCGCGTAAACAGACCCGCGTCGGACAATTGGGGCGGGTTGGCATCGGTCTGGGGTTGATCATCCTCGCCCTGCAACTGATCGTCGAAGCCGCTGTGCCCATCACCCATGCGCAAGGCGTGAAGGTAGTATTTGCCTCCCTGACCGGCGATATCCTGCTCGACGCCTTGGTCGGCGCGCTATTTGCGATGATCTCCTACTCCAGCCTTGCGGCGGTCCTGCTGACGGCGACCTTGGCCAGCGCGGGCGTGATCAGCTTGCCAGTGGCCATCGGCCTGGTGATCGGAGCGAACATTGGCAGTGGTGTGCTGGCCTTCCTCAGTACCAGCATGCAGAACGCCGCTGGCCGGCAAGTGGCACTGGGTAGTCTGCTGTACAAGCTGATCGGCCTGCTGTTGATCATCCCTGTACTCACTCCGCTGGTGAAGTGGATGGACGCTCTGCACTTCCGACCTCAAGGGCTGGTGATCGGTTTTCATCTGCTCTACAACTCCGTGCGCTGCCTGCTGTTGTTGCCCAGCGTCGGGCCGATGGCACGGATCTGTAGCTGGCTACTACCCCAGCGCTCGGAAGCAAACGGGCTGGCTCGACCCCGCCACCTGGACACGACTGCCCTGGTCACACCGAGCCTGGCGCTGGCCAACGCGGCGCGGGAAACCTTGCGTATCGGTGACCTGATCGACAACATGCTTGAAGCGATGCTCGATGTGCTGCGCGGTAAACAAACCGCTGTCACCCTGGAAGTACGCCGTTTGAGCGACGACGTTGAGGTGCTTTACAGCGCGATCAAGCTGTATCTGGCGCAGATGCCCCGCGAGGACCTCGGCGAGCAGGACAGTCGCCGCTGGGCCGAGATCATCGAGCTGGCGATCAACCTGAAGCTCGCCGGGGATTTGATCGAGCGCATGCTGCGCAAGGTTCAACAGCAGAAGACCTCGCAACGCCGCTCCTTCTCCGATGTGGGCCTGGAAGAACTGGCGGACTTGCACAGCCAACTGATCGCCAACTTGCGCCTGGGCCTGTCGGTGTTCCTCAGCGCCGACAAGGAAAGCGCACGGCAACTGCTGCGTGAAAAACGCCGCTTCCGCGCGCTGGAGCGGCGTCTGGCCCATGCTCACGTCAGCCGTCTGCAACGCAAGATCGTGCAAAGCATCGAGACCAGTTCGCTGCATCTGGAGTTGATTGCAGACATGAAGCGTCTGAATTCGCTGTTCTGCAGCAGCGCCTATGCGGTGCTGGAGACCACCGACACCGGAGCGCTGGCGGTGGACGATGTTGCTGACATCACACATTCGCCTTGAACGTCTGGCTTTGGTAGAAGTCAGTTAAAACTGAAAGCGCGACCGTTTCGTGGATCGTTCGCAGCCTTCGGCAGCTCCTACCCCGCCAGGAAGCCCGTCATGCGTTGCCTGTTGTTCGTTTTTCTGTTGCTCGGCTCAACCCATTCTATTGCCCTGGATCGTTTCCAGGTCGAGGGCTATCTGCTGCCCAACGGCCTGCAATTGCTGCTCAAACCCGGCAGCGAACGCGGCCATGTGGCGATTCGTCTGGTAGTCGGCGTTGGCCTGGATGATTTCAGCTGTGCCAACAAGGAGCTCCCGCACCTGTTCGAACACTTGCTGTTCAGCGGCATCGATGCCAGCGGTGAGGGCGGGCTGGAAGAACGCATGCAGGCACTGGGCGGCGAATGGAACGCCTACACCAGCAACGCCGACACCACTTTCGTCATCGAAGCCCCAGCGAAGAACCAACGCAAAGTCCTCGACCTGTTACTGGCACTGCTGACCCGCACCGAGATTGACGACACTGCCATCACTGCCGCCAAACAAGTCGTCGAACGTGAAGATGGCGGTCATTATTCGCACCTGCAGCGCTGGCTGGACCGCCAGGACCTGGGTCATAAGGCCAGCAATCAGTTGGCGGTGGAACTCGGTCTCAAATGCACCGAGCGGGCCGAGGTCGACCACCTGACCCGCGAACAACTGGAGCAACTGCGCAAAGCCTGGTACGCCCCCAACAACATGACCCTGATTGTCGTCGGCGAACTTGACCGCCTGCTGCCGGCGTATCTGGAACGCACCTATGGTCAACTGGATCCGGTCGACCCCAGCGAGCACTTGCCACTGCCCGAAATTCAGACCAAAGCTGCCCCGCAGCGCAGCTTGATCCAGGGCTGGGTCGGTGGTGGCGCCAAACTGCACTGGCTATTCCCCGAGCCAGTACTGGACAACCAACCCGACGAAACCTTCGACCTGCTCAAGGACTACCTGGATTGGGAGCTGTATCGCCAACTGCGCCTGGACCATGGGCTGTCCTACGGCCCCTGGAGCGAACGCGAAGTGTTCGGTGGCGTCGGTTTTTTCAGCCTGAACGCCGACCTGGAGCGCGATGATCTGCCGCAGGCTGAGCAAGTGCTCAATGACATGAAGGCCCGCCTGCTCAAGGACGGACTCGACCCCACCACCTTCGCTCGCCTGCAGCAGGCCGCCGTTGCCCGTCAGGCATGGGCAGTGCAAGGCAATAGCGCTCTGGCCGATTACTACTGGAGCGCGCTGGGCAATTACGAGGATGGGCGTTTTGCCGACCCGGCCAGACGTCTGCAAGCAGTCAGCCTGGGGCAAGCCAACCAGGCCATGCGCCAGTTGCTCAACCAGCCCGGCTACTTGCGCATCGAGAAGCCCTTGCTCAGTTATGACGCGTTGAGCGGGCTGGTTGCAGGCATATTCGCTCTGTTGATGACGTTACTGCTCGGCGGGCGGTTCTATCGCAAACAGATCCGCTCTAGACGCAGCTAAGACGTTATTCTGTCGGGGATTTTTCCCTTGAGACTGCGAACCGCCGAATGCCTGACTGGACTCTTTACATACAGCGCATGCTGGAGCTGATGAAGCGCTATCCAGGAGTGATAGCACTCGGCGGTTTTATCTCTGGGATCGGCAGCTTCATTCTGGTGGATCGCCAGCAAAGCCTGGCGACCTGGATCGCAACCATCATGCTGGTGAGCTGGGTCTGGCTGATGCTGGAAAACAGTCTCACCCAGCTGTTCACCAAGGTTTTCAAGCGCGAGATCCCGCAACCCTTGCTGCGTTATGCGACGCAGATGATCCATCAGGAAAGTCTGTTCTTCGTCCTGCCGTTCTTCTTTATCACCACCACCTGGAACAGCGGGCAACTGGTATTCACCAGTCTGCTCGGCGCAGCGGCACTGATTTCGATTACCGATCCGCTGTATTACAAATGGCTGGCACCACGCCGCTGGCTGTTTCTGGCACTGCACACCCTGACGTTGTTTGCCGCGTTGCTGACGGCGTTGCCGATCATTGTGCACCTGACCACCACTCAAAGCTTCATGCTGGCGCTGGGCATCGCCATGCTGTTGTCTTTCCCGAGCCTGGCGTCGAGTTTTCCAATCCGCAACTGGCGCGGAGGGCTGATGTTACTGGGGATAACATTGGCTATCGGCGGCGCCGGTTGGCTGCTGCGCTCCTGGGTGCCACCGGCGACCCTGTGGATGACCGAGGTGGCGATCAGCACTGAACTCCAGGGCAGAACCCCAGGCGACGACCTGGACGAAGTCAGCGCCAGCCAGGTGCGCAGCAGCGGTCTGTATGCCTACACGGCGATCAACGCGCCACGGGGGCTGGACGAGCGGATTTACCACGTCTGGCAGTTTGAGGGTAAAGAGGTCGACCGCATCGCCCTGGATATTCACGGTGGGCGAAAGGAAGGCTACCGGGCCTGGACCCACAAACAGAACTTTCCGGACAATCCGGTTGGCCGCTGGCAGGTTCGCGTGCTGACCGAAGACGGTCAGATGATCGGCGTATTGCGCTTTGACGTGACCGACAAAGGCCAAGGCGTCGAGACGCCTGGCGAGGCAAAGTAACCGTGATCGTGCTATTACGTAGCACTGTGTAATAGCCGAACAAGCACAGAGCTTATGAGCAGTAGCACGATGGCCGGCAACGCCCAACTGGATACGTCGAACACCCCTGCGAGGCTGCGGGTCACGGGCGACTGGACGCTTGCCCATTACACCGATCTCAAGCGACTGACCGATGATCTTCACGGCCAGTACGACGACACTACCCACATCGACCTTAATAACCTCGGCGCGCTCGACACCGCCGGAGCGTCGCTGCTGGTAGAACTGCTGGGCGCCGAACGGCTTGGCAAATCCACCGAACATCCCGATTGCAGCCTGTCCTCCGCCCACCGCGCGCTGCTGCAAACCGTCTACTGCTCGCTGACTGACTTCTGTGTACCGGTCAAAGAACCTGAGGTGAGTGTCGGCATCCAACTGCTGACTCGAATTGGCCGCGCCGTCGACGCGGTCTGGCAGGACACCTTGCAACTGCTGGGCTTTATTGGTCTGATCCTCCAAACGCTGGTGCGCAACCTGTTGCGGCCCAAGCACTGGCGCATCACTCCGACGGTCGCGCACATCGAGCAGACCGGCCTCGACGCGGCGCCTATCGTTGCCTTGCTGACCTTTCTGGTGGGTGCGGTAGTGGCCTTTCTCGGTGCCACAGTGCTGGCCAGTTTTGGTGCAAGCGTCTTTACCGTGGACCTGGTCGCGTTCTCCTTCCTGCGGGAGTTCGGCGTATTGCTCACCGCGATATTGATGGCCGGGCGAACAGCCAGTGCGTTCACCGCGCAAATCGGCTCAATGAAGGCCAACGAAGAGATCGACGCGATTCGTACACTCGGCCTCGATCCCGTCGAGCTGCTGGTACTGCCCCGCGTTCTGGCGCTGCTCGTGGCGCTGCCGATGCTGACCTTTCTGGCGATGCTCTCGGGCATTGTCGGCGGCGGAGTGGTCTGTGCGCTCTCGCTGGGTATTTCGCCGGCGATGTTTCTCTCACTGCTGCAATCGGATATCGGGATTCAGCACTTTCTGGTCGGGATGGTGAAAGCACCGATCTTCGCTTTCCTGATCGCAGCGATCGGCTGTCTGGAAGGTTTCAAGGTCAGTGGCAGTGCCGAATCAGTAGGCGCTCACACCACCTCCAGTGTGGTGCAGTCGATCTTTGTGGTGATTGTTCTCGACGCCGTGGCCGCGTTGTTCTTTATGGAGATGGGCTGGTGAGTCGTTTACCCCGTACGCCCGCCGAGGCGGTGATCGAGGTCCGTGGGCTGTGCAATCGCTTCGGCAGCCAGAGCGTGCATGAAAATCTCGACCTGGATTTGTACAAGGGCGAGATTCTCGCCGTGGTCGGCGGCTCCGGCAGTGGCAAGTCCGTGCTGTTGCGCAGCATCATTGGTCTACGTCGGCCCAGCGAAGGATCGGTGCGGGTGTTTGGCCAGGATTTGCCGAACCTCCCAGAACACGAGCGTTCGCGGGTGGAACGGCGCTTGGGTGTACTGTTTCAGAAGGGCGCGTTATTTTCCTCGCTGACGGTCACCGAAAACGTTGCGCTGCCGCTGATCGAGCACGCGGGTTTGAGCCGTCCCGACGCCGAACACCTGGCAGCGGTGAAACTCGCGCTGGCCGGTCTGCCGCTGTCGGCCGCGGAAAAATACCCGTCCTCGCTGTCCGGCGGCATGATCAAGCGCGCGGCGCTGGCCCGGGCCTTGGCGCTGGACCCGGACATCCTGTTTCTCGATGAGCCGACTGCCGGTCTCGACCCGATTGGCGCCGCCGCCTTCGATCAGTTGATCCTGACCCTGCGCGATGCGTTGGGCCTGAGCGTGTTTCTGGTCACCCACGACCTCGACACGCTGTACACCATCACCGACCGGGTCGCGGTGCTGGCGCAAAAAAAAGTGCTGGTGGCGGACGCCATCGACAAAGTCGCCGAGACCGACGACGCCTGGATTCACGAATACTTCCATGGCCCTCGCGGCCGCGCGGCATTCCAAGCAGCTTCACAGCTCAACGAGGTATGACATGGAAACCCGAGCCCATCATGTATTAATCGGCCTGTTCACCGTGATTGTGGTGGTAGGCGCCTTGCTGTTCGGTCTGTGGCTGGCCAAATCCAGTGTCGACACCGAATTCAAGGATTACGAGATCGTCTTCAATGAGGCGGTCAGCGGCTTGTCCAAGGGCAGCCCGGTGCAGTACAGCGGAATCAAGGTTGGTGACGTGATCTCGCTGCGACTGGACCCGAAAGACCCGCGTCGGGTGCTGGCGCGAATCCGTCTGAGCGGCGAAACCCCGATCAAGGAAGACACTCAGGCCAAACTGGCCCTGACCGGGATCACCGGCACCTCAATCATCCAGCTCAGCGGTGGTACGCCGCAAAGCCCCGAACTCAGAGGGCACGACGGTAATCTGCCGGAGATCGTCGCCTCGCCGTCGCCGATTGCCCGGCTGCTGACCAATAGCGATGACCTGATTAGCAGCGTCAACTTGCTACTTAACAACGCCAACCAAATGATGTCGCCAGATAACGTTGAGCGCATCAGCAGCACTCTCGAGCATCTGGAGCAAACTACCGGAGCCATCGCCGATCAGCGTGGAGACATTCGCCAGACCATGCAGCAGCTTGTTTCTGTAGGAAAACAGGCCAGTGCCACCCTGGAACAAACCACCACACTGATGCGCAATGCCAACGGTTTGCTCAACGATCAAGGCAAGCAGATGTTCGGCAGTGCCAAACAGGCCATGCAGTCTCTGGAGCAGAGCAGCGCGACCATCAACAAACTGCTGACAGACAATCAGGACTCGCTCAACAACGGTATGCAGGGATTGAACGGGTTGGCCCCGGCCGTGCGTGAACTGCGCGAGACCCTGAATTCGCTACGAGCTATCTCCAACCGTCTGGAAGCCAACCCCAGTGGTTACCTGCTGGGCAGCGACAAGAACAAGGAGTTCACGCCATGAAGCTCGCCTGCCGTGTAGTCGGCCACCTCACACTGATCACCAGCTTCGCGCTGACCGGCGCCTGCTCGATCCTGCCCAAGTCGGAACCGGCCGATGTCTATCGGCTACCCACGGCGCAGAGCAGCACACCGACGCCTCGCGGCAGTGCGCTGCCATGGTCATTGCGCCTGGCCAAACCGCAAGCCAGCGAAACCTTGAACAGTCCGAAAATTGCCGTCGTGCCACAGGGCGATCTGATCAGCAGCTACAAGGCTTCACGCTGGAGCGACCCGGCGCCAATCCTGTTACGCAACCGTCTGCTCGACGCCTTTCAACATGACGGACGGGTGCAGTTGCTCAGTACCGACGACAGTAATCTGCAGGCTGATTTTGAGTTAGGCGGGGAATTGCAGGCGTTTCAGACCGAGTATCAGGGTGGCGCCGTGGAAGTGGTGGTTCGCCTGGATGCACGACTGGTGCGCGGCAATGATCAACGGATCATCGCCAGCCGCCGCTTTGAAGTGCGTCAACCGCTGAGCGATCCGAAAGTCCCGGCGGTGGTCGCAGGTTTCGGTCAGGCCAGCGACAAGCTGACTGGCCAGGTAATTAGCTGGGCAGTAGAGCAGGGGCAGAGACATGCTCTGGTTATCAAGAGCGGCACAAGCCCCTTGTAGCAGCCTTCGGCAGCTGCTGCGGGGGCATGTGTGCTTTCGCTTTCCGGTTCAGCCAAAGAACCAGTAACACACCCCGATTGCCGCCACTACACCGGCAAATTCAGCCAGCAGCGCGCAGCCCACGGCGTGGCGAGCCCGCTGAATGTTGACGGCACCGAAGTACACCGCCAGCACATAGAAGGTGGTTTCCGTGCTGCCCTGAATGACGGCCGCCGCCCGTGCCGGGAAGCTGTCCACACCCTGAGTTTTCATGGTTTCGATCAGCATTGCCCGAGCGGCGCTGCCAGAGAAGGGTTTGACCATCGCCGTCGGCAACGCGTCGACGAATCGCGTGTCCCAGCCGGCCCATGCCACCAGGTGACGAATCCCGTCCAGACCAAAGTCCAGCGCCCCCGACGCCCGCAATACGCCTACCGCACAGAGCATCGCCACCAGATATGGCAGCAGGTTCTTGGCGACATCAAAGCCTTCCTTGGCGCCTTCGACGAACGCTTCGTAAACCTTGACCTTGCGCAGCGCGCCAATCACCAGGAACAGCATGATCAGCCCGAACATCGTCAGATTACCGAGAATCGACGAGAGGCTTGCCAGAGCTGTGGAGGAAAGCGTCGCCAGCAACGCCATGAAGCTGCCCAACACCAGCGCACCCGGAATCAGATAAGCCAGCACCACCGGGTCCCACAGCCGCAAGCGCTGCACGATTGCCACCGACAGCAAACCCGTCAGGGTCGAGGCGCTGGTGGCCAGCAAGATCGGCAGGAATACCAGTGTTGGATCGGCAGCACCTTGCTGCGCGCGGTACATGAAGATCGTTACGGGCAGCAGGGTCAGCGATGACGCGTTCAGCACCAGAAACAGAATCTGTGCGTTGCTCGCCGTGGTCGTGCTGGGGTTGAGCTCCTGCAAGGCGCGCATGGCCTTCAAGCCGATCGGCGTGGCCGCATTGTCCAGGCCCAGGCCATTGGCGGCGAAGTTCAGGGTGATCAAACCAATGGCCGGGTGGCCAGCGGGCACTTCCGGCATCAGGCGCAGAAACAGTGGACCCAGCACCTTGGCCAGCCAGTCGACGATCCCGGCCTTTTCGGCGATCCGCAGAAAGCCCAGCCAGAGGGTCAGGGTGCCAAACAGCAGAACCATCACATCCACCGACAACTTGGCCATGGCGAAGATACTTTCCACCATCGCCGCGAAGATCCCGGCATTACCGCCAATCAACCACTGCGCCAGTGCCGAAACGGCAGCCACGATGAAGAAGCCAAGCCATAGGCCATTGAGCATCAGTTAAATCCCCCAGAAGATGCGGCGAATAATAGCGGTCAGATACCAGAAACAACAAACCCCGGTTTCCCGGGGTTTGTTGTAGGTGCGTGGCTCGAAGGAGCTTAGCTGTTGGAGACTTCACCCTTGGGCAACGGCTCCTTGCTGCGCCAGTGCGGCAGGGAGTTCCAGTAGCGCTCGCCCTTGGCGTCGTCGTACATGCCTTCCCAACGGGAGATGACCAATACAGCGAGGGCGTTGCCGATCACGTTCAGCGCAGTACGGGCCATATCCATGATGCGGTCGACACCCGCGATGAACGCCAGACCTTCCAATGGAATGCCGACACTGCCCAGAGTCGCCAGCAGCACCACGAAGGACACACCCGGCACACCGGCGATACCTTTGGAGGTAACCATCAGGGTCAGCACCAGCAGTAATTGCTGGCTGATGGACAGATCGATGCCGTACAGCTGCGCGATGAAGATCGCCGCGATGCTTTGATACAGGGTCGAACCGTCAAGGTTGAAGGAGTAGCCGGTCGGCACTACGAAGCTGCAAATGGCTTTCGGCGCGCCGTAGGCTTCCATCTTCTCGATCACTCGCGGCAGCACGGTTTCCGAGCTGGCAGTGGAGTAGGCGAGTACCAGCTCATCTTTGAAGATGCGCATCAGCTTGATCACCGAGAAGCCGAACAGACGAGCAACCAGGCCCAGTACCACGAAGGCGAAAAAGGCGATTGCCACGTAGACCAGGATCACCAGCTTGGCCAGCGGCAGCAGGGAAGCGAAACCGAAGTTGGCAACAGTCACCGCGATCAGTGCGAAAACGCCAATCGGGGCGTAGCTCATGATCATGTGGGTGACTTTGAACATGCTTTCCGACACGCCCTGGAACATCTTCACCAGCGGTTCGCGCAGATCCGATTGCAGGCTCGACAGACCGAGACCAAACAGTACGGAGAAGAAGATGATCGGCAGCATCTCGCCACGCGCCATGGCGGCAAAAATGTTCGATGGAATCAGGTTGAGGATGGTTTCGATGAACGCGTGTTGATGCTGAACCTCGGCTGCGGTCGCCTGGTACTTGGAGATATCCACAGTACCCAGGGTGCTCATGTCGATGCCCGAGCCTGGGTGAAACAGGTTGGCCAGCACCAACCCCACCAGAATGGCGATGGTGGTGACAATTTCAAAGTAAAGGATGGTCTTGAGACCGATGCGCCCGAGCTTCTTCGCATCACCCACGCCGGCAATACCGACGACCAGCGAGGAGATCACGATCGGAATCACGATCATTTTGATCAGCCGGATAAAGATATCGCCCGCCGGTTGCAGGACGTTGCTGATCCACCAGGCTTTTTCGGCACTGAAATGGTTGAGCAGCGCCCCAATTGCAATCCCCAAAACCAGACCGATGAGGATCTGCCAGGCGAGGCTAAGCTTTGCCTTCTTCATATCATTACCCTTTCTTATAAGTGGACTCGGGAAGATGCGCGAACTGGAACGCTCAAGTGCGGAAAAGTCTGTGCATCTACCCCCGTAAAAAATCACCGCGAGCGAGCATTTACGGCTCTCTGGCTGGCGGAAAAAGGCGCAACTATTCCGATGCAAGAGAGGCGCGTCTAATGCTGTAAACGCCTACCCTATGCCGAATCGGCATGAGCTTTTTTGAACAAACCCATCGTCCCAACCGGTTCGAATACGACACTAAAGAAGTCATAAGCGCCATGAGACGGCCATTACAGGCGATATGCGGGATTTATTGGCGGCATGAATAACGACGAAATCCGGGAAATTTCCTACGCCTAGGAGCGAAAACAGAGCCCGAATAAAAGACGAGTTTCTCGATATACGGTCGCGATAAAGCACCGTAAAACGGTTGAGAAAAACGCAGAGAGGACATTTCAGGGGATAAGCGCATGAGGATCCAGCGGATCGCTCTAGAACAAGCCTTTGCGTGTTCAAGCGCGCCGCAGGTCCGCGAAATCCTCAACGACTCGTGAACTTGCGGCGCAGCTTTTTCTGACCCGGCCCTTACGGAGGCACCCCTTGTACCCCTAGGTCACTCCGATTCCACATCAATCAGAACGTCCCGACCCCTTGGTCATACGCCTGCCTTCATCGGGTGGCGCAAATAGAAAGAAGCCAGGGCCTCTTTCCAGAGCAGAACTCGGTGTCTTTAACAAAACGCTCGTATTCAACCTCGGTCTTCAACCTCGGTCGCGACGGCCAAAGAAGAAAGACGCAATAAACATCACCAGGAACACGACAAAGAGAATTTTGGCGATACCCGTGGCGGTGCCCGCGATGCCACCGAAGCCCAACACCGCAGCCACAATGGCAATGATCAAGAATGTGATTGCCCAGCTCAACATAACAATTCTCCTTACGCGTCTAATGGAGTGTTGCTTGTATCGCGATTCCTGGTGCAGCTTCCCCCACGCCGGTCTTATGCCTAAAACACCCAACGCTTCTGAGGGATGGATTCAACTACTGCCTGTGCCTGGTCAACACCCATCAGGTGCACTGGGGCAGAGTCAGCAAACTGGCTGCTGAGCGCGCTGAAATGCATTTGGTTTGTGTAATGAGGTGGCAAACGCAGCGCCATTTCCTGCTGGCTCTGACCCCAACGCTGAAACTGCTGACCACCAATGAGCATGACAAGCAGTGCCAAACTTGCAAACAACCCTTGCTGTATATGCAGTAGCGAAATATGCATTTGGGCGAGACGTTGGCGATTCATCCTCAAGCTCCTCCCATACGGGTGGTCATTCGGAAGAAGGCGCCCTTCAATAGCGCCTTTGGCTATTCAAACTGTTGCAGCCTGCATGCCAGCTTTAATTTCACAATAAGTTAAACAAAATCAGTAGGTTATAAACGTTACAAAAGTGCTTTCAAACGCATCTTGCACGATGACTCCCTATGGGTCGTGCGTAATGCACGATCCATAGGGAGGGAATTGAAAAGCCCTGGAGCCGGAAGATAGCGGTGGATGTCAGAAGGGAGGGTCAAGGAGCAATCAGGCCTCTACATAAAACCATTATTAATCAGCATGTTATAAACAAATCAATAGGTCGCTAACCTGCATCTAGTGGAATCAATCAGAATCGACCATGCAACTTGCCCGATTTTTCCGGGACTAAATAAGATGACTCACTAATGGAGCGTGGGAAATGGAATCAGCCACGGAACATCAAGGCCGTATTCTTCTGGTAGATGATGAGTCCGCCATCCTGCGCACCTTCCGTTTCTGCCTGGAAGACGAAGGCTATACCGTAGCCACTGCCAACAGCGCAGCCCAAGCCGACGCCTTATTACAACGTCAGGTGTTTGACCTGTGTTTCCTCGACCTGCGGTTGGGTGAAGACAATGGCCTCGATGTGCTCGCGCAGATGCGCATTCAAGCACCGTGGATGCGTGTGGTGATCGTCACCGCCCACTCGGCGGTGGATACCGCAGTCGATGCGATCCAGGCCGGTGCCGCGGATTACCTGGTCAAGCCCTGCAGCCCGGACCAATTGCGCCTTGCCACTGCCAAGCAACTGGAAATGCGCCAGCTCTCGGCGCGCCTGGAAGCGCTCGAAGGGGAAATACGCAAATCCAGGGACGGCCTGGACTCTCACAGCCCGGCGATGAAAGTGGTACTGGAAACCGCACGCCAGGTCGCCGGTACCGATGCCAACATTCTGATTCTTGGCGAATCCGGCACCGGTAAAGGCGAGCTGGCCCAAGCCATTCATGGCTGGAGCAAACGCGCGAAGAAATCCTGCGTCACCATCAACTGTCCGTCGCTGAGCGCCGAGCTGATAGAAAGCGAGATGTTCGGCCACAGCCGCGGGGCTTTTACCGGGGCCAGCGAAAGCACCCTCGGACGGGTCAACCAGGCCGATGGCGGGACACTGTTCCTCGACGAAATTGGCGACTTCCCGCTGACCTTGCAACCCAAACTGTTGCGATTTATTCAGGACAAGGAATACGAACGCGTCGGCGACCCGGTGACCCGTCGCGCGGACGTGCGCATCCTCGCCGCGACCAACCTCAATCTCGAAGACATGGTCCGTGACGGACGTTTTCGTGAGGACCTTCTATACCGGCTCAATGTCATCACCTTGCACCTGCCGCCGCTGCGTGAGCGCAGTGAAGACATTCTGACCCTGGCGGATCGCTTTCTGGCCCGCTTCGTCAAGGAATACGCGCGCCCGGCGCGCGGCTTCAGCGATGAAGCGCGCGAAGCACTGCTCAACTATCGCTGGCCGGGCAACATCCGCGAACTACGCAATGTGGTCGAGCGCGCGAGCATAATTTGCCCTCAGGAACGGGTAGAAATCAGCCATCTGGGCATGGCCGAACAAGCGACCAGCAACGCTCCGCGGATCGGTGCGGCGTTAAGCCTGGACGAGTTGGAGAAAGCCCATATCGGCGCAGTGCTGGCCACTAGCGACACCCTTGATCAAGCCGCCAAAACCCTCGGCATCGATGCTTCGACGCTGTACCGAAAACGCAAACAGTACAATCTATGAGCGGCGCCCCATGAAGCTCGCGATGAAACTGCATACTCGGCTGTTTCTGAGTATCTCGGCGCTGATCACCGTTGCCCTGCTTGGGCTTCTGCTCGGGCTCATGGGCATCATACAGATGGCCAGTACCCAGGATTCGCTGATCCACAACGACTTCATCACCCTTGATCTGGGACTCAAACTGCGACAGACCCTGGACGACCAGTTGATCATCATGCTCAACGAAAAACCTGACCTGGCGGCATTGGAGGCATCCAGGCAACATTACTTCGAGCTGCTCGATCAAGGCATCCAGCACGAGCAAAGCACCGGTGGCCAGCACACCGGCTTCAGCCAGGCCCGAGCTGACTACCTGAAATTTCTCGAAGCATTCGGCCACTCTCGGGATCTCTCGGGCAGCCTGACCGGCAACCATAACCTGACCGAAAAATTCAATGTGCTGCGCAACGGCCTGATCACCGAACACAAACTGACACTGGATAGCATCAATGAAGCCCAGTACCAGACTCGCGAGCGCGCACTATTGATCTCAGGATTGCTCGGGCTGGTGGGATTGGCGATCTTGATCATCGGATTCATTACTGCCCACGGCATTGCCCGACGCTTCGGTGCCCCTATCGAGGCGTTAGCCAAGGCTGCGGACAATATCGGTCAAGGGAATTTCGAGGTGACGCTGCCCATATCGGCGGTGGCGGAAATGAACCTGTTGACCCGCCGTTTCGGGATCATGGCCGAAGCCCTGCGTCAGCATCAGGCCACCAACGTCGATGAGTTACTCGCCGGCCAGCAACGCTTGCAAGCGGTACTCGACAGCATCGATGACGGCTTGCTGATGATCGACCGCCAGGGCCGTCTGGAACATCTCAACCCAGTAGCGCAACGGCAATTGGGCTGGGACAAAGATCGTCTGGGTCAGGGATTGGGCACCGCCCTTGAACGCGCGGAGCTCGATGAGCAACTGCAGCTGATCCTGCGTGGCGGCAGTCTGGAACGGGCGCCTGAGGACTTGAGTATCGAGGTTGATGGCGAATCGCGGCTGCTGACCTACAGCCTGACACCGGTCAGCCACAACACCCACGGGCACATTCTTGGCGCGGTCATGGTGCTGCATGACGTCACCGAACAGCGGGCCTTCGAACGGGTCCGAAGTGAATTCGTGTTACGTGCCTCACATGAGCTGCGCACACCGGTCACCGGTATGCACATGGCCTTTGGCTTACTTCAGGAACGCGTGCATTTTGCTGATGACTCTCGCGAAGCCGACCTGCTAAACACCGTCAACGAAGAAATGCAGCGTTTGATGCAACTGATCAACGACCTGCTGAACTTCTCACGTTATCAGAACGGCCTGCAAAAGCTCACCCTTGTGCCCTGCGCCATCGATGAACTGCTCGAACACGCTCAAGCTCGCTTCGCAGAGCAAGCCCACGAGCAAGACATCGAGTTGTTGGTGGAGGTTCAAACACAGCTACCCAGGCTACAAGTCGACCACCCACAGCTGGAACGGGTGCTGGATAACCTGATTGCCAATGCGCTACGCCATACCGCGCGGCACGGCCAGGTCCGCTTACAAGCACGCCGACATGGTGAGCGAGTGATTATCAGCGTCGAGGACAACGGCGAAGGCATCGCTTACGGCCAACAGGGGCGGATTTTCGAACCCTTCGTTCAGGTCGGTCGCAAGAAGGGTGGCGCAGGCCTGGGCCTGGCGTTGTGCAAGGAAATCGTGCAATTGCACGGCGGAAGGATGGGCGTCTACTCACGGCCGGGGCAGGGCTCGCAGTTCTACATGGCGCTTCCTTTGTAGGCGCGCGGCGCACAATCAGGCTTCATCATCCAGTCGCCGCGCAGTCATCCGGCGACCGCGGGTGATCAACTCAATGAACTGCACAGCGCTCAGGGCATGGGCAAACAGCCAACCCTGCCCGTAATTCACACCCTCACTACTCAACAGCGAGGCCTGTGCTTCATATTCGATCCCTTCGGCAATCACCTTGAGTTGCAAGGCATGCGCCATGCGAATGATATGCGGCGCCACTCCGCTGCTGGCAGCATCGTGCCCCAAGGCATCGATAAAAGCTTTATCGATTTTCAAACAGTCCACAGGCAGGGTTTGCAGATACGCAAGGCTGCAATAGCCCGTGCCGAAATCATCGATCAGCACTTGATGCCCGGCATCGCGCAAGGCCTGCAGGTTGTCCCGCGCGACGACCACGTCGATCAGGCCACGCTCGGTAACCTCAAAGGCAATCTGTCGCGCTGCGACCCGATGCATGGCCAATAAACGGGCCATAACCTGCCCGATGCGCGGAACCATCACATCGCAGGCCGCCAGATTGACCGAGATGTAGAGATGCGGATTGGCGCGTAACAGCTGGCCTAACTGCTCAAGCAAACGCTGCAGCACGAAATCGGTGATCTGTCGGATTTGCCCGGTATTTTCCGCCATGGGGATAAACAGATCCGGGCTGGTCAATGTGCCGTCTGGCCGACGCCAACGCAGCAGTGCTTCGGCGCCGACACATTGACGACTGCTGAGCTCGAAAATCGGCTGGTACAAGACCTGCAACTCGTTACGACGCAGAGCGCCCTGTAACTCGCCACCCAATGACTGACGCTGGCGAGCCAACTGTAAGACCAGCCACCCGATAAAAATCGCTAATAGAAGACTTATCGGTAACAACCAGCGCCATGCCGTAGTCATTTCCACTTGCAAACTTGTACGCGGGGTCATGAGTACAAGCTGGTACTCCGGGTTGTTGGTCGGCATTCGGTAAATCAGTTGGTCTTGCGTGACCTGAAGGGCGTCACGACTCACTGGAGGCCAGGGCTGGATCGGTGGCCAGGGTTGAGCCGCGCCCAGTACCGGGATCGCTCTGGTGCCATGGTCGAGCACCACCAGCAAGCTGCTGCCCGGGTGCAGGTCGACCATATCGGTCAAATGACCTCGGGAGGTCGCCACACGAAAGTTGCCCCGTCCGAGCATCAATGCTGCACGGTTTTCATTAGGTTCTGTCGAGGTATTCAACCAGTAACTGTAGGTCGGCCCCTTGATGTCTGGAGGCCCTGGGGAAGAAAGGGTGTCCTGGCGCGGCCGGTTTGAGCAGGACTGAGTGGCATCGATATAAGCCGCTTCATAAACGAATCGGTAACTGAAGCTGACCTTTTGCAATGTCGCGACCATTTCAGCATTGCATCCACGCAATGGTTGGGCTTCCAGCTCATCGAGACCTTCACGCAATTGGCCGAACAGTTGCTCAAGACGCTCAAGAAAACGCTCGCCCTGAGCATTCATCTGCTCGCTTTCGCGTTGTTGCACCTGATGCAGCGCCACGCCCAGACTGCCCAGCAGTAACAACGCCGCGCTGAGCACAGCCGCCAGCATCGCCAGAAACCACGGGCGATGAAACCAACTATGTAGCGTCTCGCCAGCGGCCGGCATCATTGAATATCCAAAGGATTACCAATGAGTTATAGCAACTGATTGAGAACTCGCCCGGACCGTCGGGCGGCGTCATTATTTTGTCTGGTTCAAGACCTGCAGAATTGCTGCACTTTCCGCGTCTGGCATACCGTCGAAGCGTGACGGTCGATAATGCATCTGGAACGCCGCCAGTACATGACGGGTCGCGACATCCAGTTGGCCGGTTTGCGGTGTGGTATAGCCCAGGCGAGCCAGCTCTTCCTGAAACCAGGTGATGCTCGGTAGTTCAGCCGCAAACAACGCTTGCTGGCGTGCCACGGCCTGAGCGTTCGGCCAGATCACCAGCCCCTCGTCAGCCAGACGCTTCCAGGGGAACAACGGGCCAGGGTCGAGTTTACGCAATGGAGCGATATCGCTATGCCCGATGATATGGCGCGGGTCGATGTTGTTGCGCTTGCTGATGTCCTTGAGCAGAACGATCAACGCCTGGACCTGACCCTCGGTATACGGATACCAGACGCGGCCAGTCGGTGTCTCGCGGTAGCCCGGATTGACGATTTCGATGCCGATGGAGCTGGAGTTCAACCAGGTCCGGCCTTGCCATTCACTTTCCCCGGCATGCCAGGCCCGCAGGTTTTCATCAACCAACTTATAGATAGTCGGCGGATTGTTGTCGCCAATCAGGTAATGACTGCTGACGTCGCCATGGGTCAACAGTGCCAGCGAGCGTTCCAGAGAAGCGTTGGTGTAATGCACCACCACGAACTGAACACGGTTATCGTAATTGACCGAAGGATGACGGGTGTCGAGTCGAGGCCCGCTGGCGCAGCCGGCCAACACAAGAAGCGACAGGACGAGAGAGTAAAATTTCATGGCAGTGTGCAGTACGCTGAAGACAGTAATGCAACAGTGTAACGTATTGCCCTCTGGATGGACCGGCAAAAGCCCGAGATTAAACAAAATGGAACAATCGGGATCAGCCCAGTTCCACCCTGTTACGCCCGGCATCTTTGGCGCGGTAAAGCGCCTGATCGGCCCTTTTAAGCACCATTTCGCTGCGCTCACCCGGTTTGAATGCCGTCATGCCCATGGAGACGGTTATCGTTACCCGCTCACCTTTGAAGTGAAACGGGCAAGCCTCAATGGCTGCCCGCAGCGTTTCGGCAAGTTTTGAACCCACCGGCAATGAGGTATTGGGAGCCAACAGGACAAATTCTTCACCACCAAATCGGGCGATGAAGTCCGAGCCGCGCAGACGCTTGCGCAGGACGCCGGCAATGATTTTCAAAACCTTGTCACCAGCCAGATGGCCATAGTTATCGTTGATTCGCTTGAAGTGGTCCAGATCGAGCATTGCCAACAGAAGTGTGTTGCCATTCTGCTGCCATTGAGCAACTTCGTGATCCAGTCGCTCACCCCAAGCAGCTCGGTTGGGCAGGCCGGTCAACGGATCAATCAGCGCCTTCTGCCGTTGCTCCTCAAGGTGCTCGCGATAGCCCTGAGCCTCTTGCTCCATGCTTGCCACGCGTTCGGCCAGTCCTTGCAGACGCCCGGCGACCTCTTGCTCACGCTGATCGCGTTGCTTGCGGTGCTGATCCATGGTGCCGAGCAAACCCTCAAGGTGGTTCTCCAACACATGCTTGAGGCTGTCCAGGTCTGCCGCATCTTGAACGCGGCTCTGCAAGCCATCGACCTGTTCGCGGATCTGGGTATCCATTTCTCGCGCAGCTGAACGGCTGTCCGCATGACCGTCGCTGGCCGCCTGCAGATTGCTTTGAAATGACTCGAGCCGCTCGTTGAGCTGCTTGAGGTAAACCTCAAACTCATGTTGTCCACTGTTGGTGATCGCCAGCATCAAGACGGCCAAATCGTCGAGGATTGGTAGCAATTCGTACCAGTTCAGACCGTTTTGCAGTCGATCACGCATGGCCTCGGCTTGCGGTCGGTGGCGCTCGGGCAGGGACAAGTCGTCGAGCAGACCCAGCAGCGTGTCTTCTATGTGCCTGGCCACCGAGCTGTAAGAAGGTTCTGGTGAATCAGGCAAGGCGTAGTGGACATCCTGCTCAGGCTGCTCTGGATCAAAGGCCACCGACGCCTGCGCCATAGCTGACGGCAAAGGCAGGCTGTCGAGGAGGGAAGGTGTTTCGTGTCTGGTTTCCGAGGGCGCAGGGGATATCAGTTCGTCAGGATTGATATCAACCTGAGCGAGTGAGTCTTCGGGGCTGGCAGTCAGAGTCGGTTGCGGTGCAGCGACGAGTTCTTCGACTCCTGACAGTTGAGGAGCCCTCAGCCCTTCTGACTCCAGCACTGGAGGGATAAAAGCCTGCACTTCGATGTGTGGTTTTTTATCAGCCAGCTCTGGATTCGAAACCGACTCGACCACTGAAACCACGGATTCCGGCATTTCTACGGCCGGCAACGGCACTTCCTGCGTGATCGCCACAACGCTTGGAGTGACAGGAACAGGCTGGAAATAGTCACGAACAGGCTCAAGCGTCGTCTCGACGGCCTGCATCTGAATCTGTTCAGCGGGATTCGAACCTGGTAACGCCACCAAGCAAGCATTAGCCTGCGGCACAACGTCCGCGGTTTCCCGCCCACCAAACAGACGTTGCAACAAGCCGGGGCGATTCGGCTCTTCAGGGTTCTCCAGCAAGCTCAGCGCCCGGCCTTGCAAGCCGCTCAGCTCACCAAGCAGCAAGGGGATTTCACGGGCCTGGCTGACACGCCCATCCAGTTGCCGGGCAAAGTTCTTGAGCGGCCGACTCACTTCTCGCGGCAGCGGCAAGGCTTGTAATTGAGTGACCAGAGCAGTCAGCGCTGCTCCCATTTGATCAACGCGCGTTTCCCGGCGCTGCTCGGAATCGAGCACGGCTTTTTCCAGGCGTGGCAGCAACGCTGCCAAAGCCGCGTCCATATCGTCCGTGCGAATAGCCTCACGCATTTCCTTCATACACTGGTCAACGGCCCGGTCAGTGCCCTCCGCCGCCAGCGTGCTGCGAACCAACCCTCGGCGAAGCAAATCAAGGCGGGCATCCCATCGGCGCTCGAGCTTCTCTTGCTGCTCGATGCTCTTGAGGTACTTTTCTTTCCAGCGCTGCGCTTCGTCGCTCATTCAAGGGATCCGCGAGGGACAAGACTCAATGCGGGCAATGCGCCAGCCGTAAGCGAACCCGGCAGCCGAATCTCTACCGCGACCGGCAAGTGATCGGAAATGGGTTGAGCCAGCACCTCGACCCGTTCAAGGGTCAGGCTCGGGCTGAGCAGAATGTGATCGAGGCATCGTTGCGGGCGCCAACTGGGAAACGTCGCCTCAAGCTGTGGCGCGAGCAGACCCAGATCGCGCAATGGGGAACTTTGCAGCAAGTCGCCGGCATGGGTATTCATATCACCCATCAGCACCTGGTGTTTGTACCCAGCAATCAATTCGCGAATATAGGCCAGCTGTCGGGTTCGGGTACGGGCACCCAGCGCCAGATGCATCATCACCACCACCAACGCTTCCGGTCCCTCGCCGAAGCGCACCAGAATCGCACCACGGCCCTTCGGACCCGGCAATGGATGATCTTCGATAACCCACGGACGCAAGCGGCTGAGCACACCATTGCTGTGCTGCCCCAAGCGACCGAGATTGCGATTGAGCTGTTGATACCAGTAAGGAAAGGCGCCGAGTTGGGCCAGGTGCTCGACCTGGTTGACGTAGCCCGACCGCAGGCTGCCGCCATCGGCTTCCTGCAAGGCGACCAGATCGAAATCGCCCAGCAGATTGCCGATCTTTTGCAGATTGTCTGCTCGCCCGGTGTGCGGCAACAGATGCTGCCAGCCACGGGTCAGATAATGCCGATAACGCTCGGTGCTGATACCAACCTGAATATTGAAACTGAGCAAACGCAGACGACTGTCTGCGGGCAAGCCCGTCGACTCCAGATGATGCGCGTTGACCTGCGGGTCATGCAGGCCAACGACACGCTCAGTACCCCAGCGGCGCATGGTGGGCGCCGCTTACTTAGCGGCGCGCTCCTTGGAGATCAACTGGTCAGCCACGCTCAAGGCGCCTTCAGGGCCACCGGCAGTGCCGAGGTCGAAGCGGTACTTGCCGTTGACGACCATGGTCGGTACACCGGAGATCTGATAGGCCTGAGCCTTCTTCTTGGCATCTTCAACCTTGCCTTTAACGGCGAAGGAATTGTAGGTGCTCAGGAATTTATCCTTGTCGACGCCTTCGGTCGCCAGGAACTCGGCCATTTCTTCTGGAGTCGCGAGTTTCTTGCCACCGTGGATCGCTTCGAAGACCGCTTTGTGAACCTTGTGCTCCACGCCCATGGCTTCCAGGGTAATGAACAACTGGCCGTGAACGTTCCAGATACCGCCGAACATGGCCGGGATACGTACGAAGTTCACATCGGCAGGGAGCTTTTCAACCCAGGGATTGATGGCTGGCTCGAACGCGTAGCAATGCGGGCAGCCGTACCAGAACAGCTCCACTACTTCGATCTTGCCAGGTACAGCAACCGGAACGGCGCTGCTCAATTCGACATATTGTTTACCAGCTTCAAGCGGCTCGGCAGCTTGGGCGGTTATGCCAAACAGACTGGCTGTGACGAATGCGGCGCTGAGAATCAGATTACGCATGCTTTACTCCTGACAAATAAGGTCGCCTCATGCGACCTGCACTCAGACAGGCCCAGTCGGGCTTGATTTCTAGTGTAACGGCAGCAGCCACAAAAAAGGGCGGCCAAAGCCACCCTTTTTATGCTTGCATCAATGGATTAATAGAGCGTTAACGTCGCAAAAGATGCAAGTCATGCACAACGTCAATTGATCCACCCTTAGTGCAGGCCTTGAATATAGCTGGACACTGCTTCGATGTCCTTGTTGCTCAATTTGGACGCGATGCTTTGCATGATCTTCGTATCACCGTCGTTGGTACGGTTACCTTCACGGAAATCGGTCAGTTGCTTGGCGATGTATTGAGCGTGCTGGCCACCCAGGTGCGGGAAAGCAGCAGCGACGTTGCCTGCACCGTTAGGCGAGTGGCAACCGGTGCACGAAGGCATGCCCTGGTCCAGCTTGCCGCCACGGAACAACTCTTCACCGTGAGCCACGACTTTCGGGTCTGCTGCGCCGACGCTGCCCTTCTGGCTGGCGAAGTAGGCCGAGAGATCAGCCAGATCCTGATCGCTCAGGTTGGTCAGCAGGCCGGTCATCTCCAGAACGGTGCGCTTGCCGGACTTGATGTCGTGCAATTGCTTGTTCAGGTAGCGTTCGCCCTGACCCGCCAGTTTTGGAAAGTTGGGCGCCATGCTATTGCCATCCGGGCCATGACAGGCGCCACATACTGCGGCTTTCGCCTGACCAGCAGTCGCATCGCCTGCAGCATGGGCAATGCCGGAGATCCCCAGGGTCAACAGCAGACTCACGATCAATTTGTTCATCAGCTAATCCAACTACGGCTAAGGGTTAAAGAGTTATGGACCGGGATCACTCGCTCATCCAGTGGATGATTGCCTGGTAATCCTCGGCACTGCAGTCCATGCACAAACCACGCGGCGGCATCGCCTTGAAACCCTGGGTCACGTGTTGCACCAGCGTCTCCATACCTTGCGCCAATCTTGGCTTCCAGGCTTCCAGATCACCCTTTACAGGCGCCGTTGGCAGTTGGCCGGAATGACAGGCTCCACAAACACGGTTGTACACAGCTTCCGGATCCTGTGTAGCCTGCGCACTGTAAAGCGGCATCAAGGCACCGGCAGCTAGCAGCCATTTCGTCATAAAACGACCTTTCAGGGTTGAGAGCGAGCTGCGTTCTAGTGCGCAATGTCGGTCAATCGCTCCCGTGAACTTCATCCTACGCCGGGACAAAGCGCACACAAAATCTGCGGCATTATATACTGGCGTTACTGAAACGGAAACGACACTGCTCGCCGCGTCCATTCTCGGCACCGCCCACATCGGAAATCCCATGCAACTCAAGAACCCCATTCTCGGTCTGTGCCAACAGTCCACCTTCATGCTCAGCGCGGCCAAAGTTGACCAATGTCCCGACGACGAAGGCTTTGAAGTGGCCTTCGCGGGGCGTTCCAACGCCGGCAAGTCCAGCGCTCTGAACACCCTGACTCACGCCAGCCTGGCCCGAACCTCGAAGACTCCGGGTCGCACACAGCTGCTGAACTTCTTCAAGCTAGACGATGATCGCCGTTTGGTCGACCTGCCAGGTTACGGCTACGCCAAAGTGCCAATCCCGCTGAAACTTCACTGGCAGCGCCACCTGGAAGCGTATCTGGGCGGTCGCCAGAGTTTGAAAGGTTTGATTTTGATGATGGACATCCGTCATCCAATGACTGACTTCGACCTGCTGATGCTCGATTGGGCCGTAGCCAGCGGCATGCCGATGCACATCCTGCTGACCAAGGCCGACAAACTGACCTACGGGGCAGCGAAAAACACCTTGCTCAAAGTGCAGGCGGACATCCGCAAAGGCTGGGGCGATACCATCACCATCCAGCTGTTCTCCGCACCGAAACGCCTTGGTCTGGAAGATGCCTACACTGTACTGGCGGGCTGGATGGAACTGGCCGATAAAGGCGCAGAGGCTACGTAATAAGGAATTTCAGGCAAAAAAAACCCCGGACTTCGTATGGGGAGGAGAAGTTCGGGGTTCAAATTCCGGACCGCTAGGGCGGGGTCCAGATATCTGCCAACACTTAACACAACATAGGAGCATCGAAGGGCTTCACCAGCCATTCAGTAAATCTGAGTGGCGGTTCGCGGATTTAGTTCCGGACAGGTTCAAAAACTATTGGTAATAACCGGCCCGGTTTTCCGAACCAATAGCCCTTAGCCAGCCTTTGCCGCGGCACGATGCCGCAGCAAAAGGCATCCTCAAGACAGGTTAATGAGCCTCGTCCCAGTTATTTCCGACACCTACTTCGACCAAAAGCGGCACATCGAGCGACGCAGCACCACTCATATGGACGCGAATTTCATCGCGAACCCGGTCCACCAGGTCCTCGCGAACTTCAAGCACCAGTTCGTCGTGTACCTGCAGGATGACTTTGGCGTCCAGACCTGAAGACGTCAGCCAGTTATCCACCGCGACCATGGCTTTCTTGATGATGTCAGCCGCCGTGCCCTGCATAGGCGCGTTGATTGCCGTACGCTCGGCGCCTTTGCGCAAGGCCGGGTTTTTTGCGTTGATGTCAGGCAGGTAGAGGCGACGACCGAAGATGGTTTCAACGAAACCTTGCTCTGCAGCCTGGGCGCGAGTGCGCTCCATGTACTCAAGCACGCCCGGGTAACGAGCAAAATAGCGGTCGATATAGGCTTGTGATTGCTTGCGGTCGACACCGATCTGCTTGGCCAGGCCGAACGCGCTCATGCCATAAATCAGACCGAAGTTGATGGCCTTGGCACTGCGGCGCTGATCGGTGGTGACCTCTGCCAGCTCAACGCCGAACACCTCGGCAGCGGTCGCCTTGTGCACGTCCAGATTGTGACGGAAGGCGTACAACAAACCTTCATCCTTGGCCAGGTGCGCCATGATCCGCAGTTCGATTTGCGAATAGTCGGCCGCTAGCAGTTTGTAGCCCTTAGGCGCGACAAATGCCTGACGAATCCGCCGACCTTCAGCAGTACGGATCGGAATGTTCTGCAGGTTCGGATCGCTGGAAGACAAACGCCCGGTCGCCGCCACCGCTTGATGGTAGGAGGTGTGAATCCGCCCGGTACGCGGGTTGATCTGCTCAGGCAAGCGGTCTGTGTAGGTGCTTTTCAACTTGCTCATGGAGCGGTACTGCATCAGCACCTTGGGCAGCGGGAAGTCCTGCTCGGCCAGTTCCGCCAGCACAGCTTCGGCCGTCGAGGCCTGGCCTTTGGCAGTTTTGCTGAGAATCGGTAAGCCGAGTTTCTCATACAGAATCACGCCCAATTGCTTGGGCGAACCGAGGTTGAATTCTTCACCGGCAATGGCAAAGGCTTCGCGTTCAAGAGCGACCAGCTTGTCGCCCAGTTCGACACTCTGAATACCTAGCAGATTGGCATCGACCAACGCCCCCTGACGTTCGATCCGCGCCAGGACTGGTACCAGCGGCATCTCGATTTCGCTCAGCACGTTACAAAGACTCGGGATGGCCGTGAGTTTCTCCTGCAGGGCCTGATGCAAACGCAAGGTCACGTCCGCGTCTTCGGCCGCATAGGGTCCGGCCAGCTCCAGAGAAATCTGGTCGAAGGTCAGTTGCTTGGCGCCTTTGCCAGCGATGTCCTGGAAGCTGGTGGTGGTGTAGTCCAGGTACTTGAGCGCCAGGCTGTCCATGTCGTGGCGCGTCGCCGTCGAATCCAGTACATAGGATTCAAGCATGGTATCGAAGGCAATGCCTTGCACCGAAATGCCACAGGCTTGATCACCACCGATGGCGCAGTTGGCCAGAATGTTCATGTCGAACTTGGCGTGCTGGCCGACCTTGAGTTTGCTCGGGTCTTCCAGTAACGGTTTCAAGGCTCGCAGGACGGTGTCGCGATCCAGTTGCTCGGGCACCCCCATATAAGAGTGAGTGAGCGGGATGTAGGCCGCTTCATTGGCTTGTACGGCGAAAGACAGGCCCACCAGTTGCGCTTGCTGCGCGTCGACGCCGGTGGTTTCGGTATCAAAGGCAATCAAGCTGGCGTTGTTAAGCTTTTTCAGCCAGACATCGAATCGCGCCTGGTCGAGGATGGTTTCGTACTTTACCTCAGCGTCGACTGCGACCTCCTCCACAGCTTCGACGATTTCCTGCCCCGTGCGCTTGGCCTCGCGCTGCAATTCTTCGAACCAGCTTTTGAATTCGAGCAAGGTGTAGAGCTCGGCGAGCTTTTCGCGATCAGGCTCACCGAGATGCAGGTCGTCGAGCCCGATATCCAGCGGCACGTCGACCTTGATGGTCGCCAGTTGATAGGAGAGGAAGGCCATCTCCTTGTGCTCTTCAAGCTTGGCCGGCAGGGTCTTGGCACCGCGAATCGGCAGGGTCGGCACGATATCGAGTTGCGCGTACAACTCGACCAGACCGCCATTTACGCCCACCAGCAAACCGGAAGCGGTCTTTGGCCCAATGCCCGGAACACCGGGGATGTTGTCGGACGAATCGCCCATCAGCGCCAGATAATCGATGATCTGTTCGGGAGCGACGCCAAACTTCTCTTTCACGCCAGCCACATCCATCGCGCTACCGGTCATTGTATTGACCAAGGTAATGTGCCCGTCGACCAGTTGTGCCATGTCCTTGTCGCCCGTGGAGATCACCACCGGGCGGTCGGCTGCTGCGCTGCTACGGGCCAGCGTGCCGATCACATCGTCGGCCTCTACGCCTTCTACGCACAGCAACGGAAAGCCCAATGCGATCACACTCGCATGCAACGGCTCGATCTGTACCCGCATGTCATCGGGCATGCTCGGACGGTTGGCCTTGTACTCGGCGTACATGTCATCGCGAAATGTCCCGCCCTTGGCGTCGAAAACCACCGCGAACGGGCTGTCAGGGTACTGCTTGCGCAGACTCTTGAGCATGTTCAGTACACCCTTGACCGCGCCGGTCGGCAGGCCTTTGGATGTGGTCAGCGGTGGCAGCGCATGAAAGGCGCGGTACAGGTAAGAAGAACCGTCCACCAGGACGAGGGGGGCTTGGCTCATGAGCAGGATCAACCTTTTCGGCGGGTCCGGCGCTAGAATAGCGGGACCGTTGACGACAAAGGGACAAGGTTATCATGCGCACACTAAATCGCTTGTTGCTGGCTGGCTTCTTTGCCATGACTCCCCTGGCCGTCATGGCAGCTGATGATGCACCGACTCCAGAACCGCAAGTCACCATCCACACCGAAGGTGACAAAACCATTCAGGAATACCGTCAGAACGGCTTCCTGTATGCGATCAAAGTCACACCGAAGGGCGGCAAACCGTACTTTCTGGTGCGCGCGGACGGAACAGAAGCAAACTTCATCCGATCGGATCAGCCGGATATGCTGATTCCGTCGTGGGAAATTTTTACGTGGAAGTAGTTTCTTAACTTTAATCGGCGCTGGCTCAATCGCGGCGCCCGAACTGAGCAGTTTTTAACCATGTCTGTGTTTACCCCCCTGGCTCGGCCCGAGCTGGAAACCTTTCTCGCCCCTTATGGGCTCGGCCGCCTGCTTGATTTTCAGGGGATTGCCGCAGGTAGCGAAAACACCAATTTCTTCATCAGTCTGGAGCAGGGCGAGTTTGTCCTGACCCTGGTGGAGCGCGGTCCGGTCCAGGAAATGCCGTTCTTCATCGAACTGCTGGACGTGCTGCATGACGCTGATCTGCCGGTGCCTTACGCCCTGCGTACTACCGACGGCATCGCATTGCGCGAACTCGCCGGTAAACCGGCGTTGCTGCAACCGCGACTGGCTGGCAAACACATCAAAGAGGCTAACGCGCAGCACTGCGCACAGGTCGGAGACCTGCTCGCTCATCTGCACCTGGCCACCCAAGGCAAAGTACTGGAGCGCAAGACCGATCGTGGCCTGGACTGGATGCTGGCCGAAGGTGCGCAGTTGATGCCGAACCTGAACCCCGAGCAAAGCAGCCTGCTGCAGGGTGCTCTGGACGAGATCGCTCAGCAAAAGGCGAAAATCCTGGCGCTGCCACGGGCCAACATCCACGCCGATTTGTTCCGCGATAACGCGATGTTCGAAGGCACGCACCTGACCGGGCTGATCGACTTCTACAACGCCTGTTCAGGACCGATGCTCTACGACGTGGCAATCGCCTTGAATGACTGGTGTTCGGATGAAGCCGGGGTGATCGACGGACCACGTGCGCGGGCCTTGCTGGGTGCTTATGCGACGTTGCGTCCGTTCACCGCGGCTGAAGCCGAGCTGTGGCCAACGATGTTGCGGGTGGCCTGCGTGCGCTTCTGGTTGTCACGGCTGATCGCCGCCGAGTCGTTTGCCGGACAGGACGTGTTGATTCACGATCCGATGGAGTTTCAGCAGCGCTTGGCGCAACGTCAGAAGGTCAGTACGCCATTGCCGTTCGCCATTTGAACGCATCGCGGGCAAGAGCCAGGCACCTGGCTCCTGCCTGCGAAAAGGGTTACCACAACATCCCTGCTTACAACTGCTCCAGACAGCCTGCCAAGTCATTCCCCAGCTTTTCCAGCACCTGCTCATAACCCTGGGCAGTGGCCGGTGTATAACCGCCCAATGCATCCAGTTCCGCCAGTTTCACCGGTAAACCGGCTACCAGGGTTTCCGCCAGCCGTGGACGCAGCGGAGGCTCACTGAATACGCAGGTCTTGCCAACTTCCTGCAAGCGCTTGCGCATCGCTGCCACGTGCTGTGCACCCGGTTGCACTTCGGCCGCGACGCTAAACACCCCGGTATGCTTGAGACCGTAGGCATCTTCGAAGTAATCGAACGCTTCGTGGAAGACAAAGTAAGGCTTGCCTTCAATGCCGGCCAATCGGGCTTTCAGACGTGTGTCCAAGACATCGAGGCGCTCATTGAAAGCCTTGAGGTTGCTCTGATAGCGAGTGGTATTGTCCGGGTCGGCCGCACTCAGATCCGCAGCCATTTTCGCCGCAATCACCCGGGCATTGACCGGCGACAGCCAGAGGTGCGCGTCAAGACTACCGGGTCGATGATCGTGATCATGCTCATTGGCCTCTTCCGCATGGGAGTGGCTATCCTCGGCAAAGCGGCGCAACTTCAGGCCCGGCAAGTCCTGAACGGCGATAGACGGCAGGCTGCGGCCCTTGAGTACGCGCGGAAGGAAGCCTTCCATGTCCGGGCCGATCCAGTAGAGCAAATCCACCGACTGTACCCGCCGTACGTCGGAAGGGCGCAGGGCAAAGTTATGCGGGGAGGCGCCCGGCGGCAGCAATACCTCGGGCACACCGACGCCGTCCTGCACTGCCGCGGCGATCAGCTGCAAGGGTTTGATGCTGGTCAGTACTTTCACTTCGGCGTGAGCAGGGCTGATCACGAACAAACTGGCAGCAAAAGCGACATAAATGGCAAAAAGTCGGGACACGATGACCACTCGGAGAGGCGAGAACGGGTAACATAATAACGTCTCTCACAATTATCGTCGCCGCTCATGCCTAAAACACCGCTGGCCAGCCGTCCCCATGACCATTCTCATTGCGTGCACAGCGCGCTGTCGGAAGCCGATGCCCTGTGTGCCCGTCAAGGTTTGCGCCTGACCGCACTGCGTCGGCGCGTCCTGGAACTGGTCTGGCAGAGCCACAAACCCCTTGGCGCCTACGACATCCTCGCCGTGCTCAGCGAACAGGATGGTCGCCGCGCCGCGCCGCCGACCGTTTACCGGGCGCTGGATTTCTTGCTGGAAAACGGTCTGGTGCATCGCATTTCGTCCCTCAACGCCTTCGTTGGCTGCAATCACCCGGAACACACTCACCAGGGCCAGTTCCTGATTTGCCGTGAATGCCACGCTGCCATCGAACTCGAACAAAAAACCATCAGCGACGCGATCATCACCAGCGCTCGCGATGTCGGTTTTATGGTCGAAGCGCAAACCGTTGAAGTGGTCGGCCTCTGCTCCGGTTGCCAGGGGGCTTGATGAGCACTGCATTGATCCGCCTCGAGCAGGTAGCAGTGACTTTTGCCGGGCAAACCGTGCTGGACAACATCCAGCTCAGCGTCGAGCCAGGGCAGATCGTCACCCTGATCGGCCCCAACGGCGCCGGCAAGACTACCCTGGTGCGTGCCGTACTGGGTCTGCTCAAGCCGGACAGCGGCAGTGTCTGGCGCAAGCCGAAACTGCGAATCGGTTATATGCCGCAGAAGCTGCACGTCGACCCAACTTTACCGCTGTCCGTGCTGCGTTTTTTGCGTCTGGTGCCAGGCGTGGATCGCTCGCGAGCCTTGGCCGCGCTCAAAGAAGTCGGTGCCGAACAAGTAATCGACAGCCCGGTGCAGAGCGTCTCCGGCGGAGAGATGCAGCGCGTGCTGCTGGCCCGTGCATTGTTGCGCGAACCGCAACTGCTGGTGCTTGATGAGCCAGTGCAAGGCGTCGATGTCGCCGGCCAGGCCGAGCTGTACAGTCTGATCACACGCCTGCGCGACCGCCACGGTTGCGGGGTGCTGATGGTTTCCCATGATTTGCATTTGGTCATGAGCACCACCGACCAGGTGGTCTGCCTGAATCGCCATGTCTGCTGCTCCGGGCATCCCGAGCATGTCAGTGGCGATCCAGCGTTCGTCGAGCTATTTGGCAAGAACGCGCAAAGCCTGGCGATCTATCACCACCATCACGATCACGCCCATGACCTGCATGGTGCTGTGGTCAGCGAGGCCCCCACGGCCCACGCCCATGTTCACGGAGATAGCTGCAAGCATGGCTGATTTTCTGTTTTACGCTCTGCTGGCAGGCCTGGCCCTGGCGTTGGTAGCAGGTCCGTTGGGCTCGTTCGTGGTCTGGCGGCGCATGGCCTATTTCGGCGATACCCTTTCCCATGCGGCCTTGCTCGGCGTTGCCCTCGGCTTTCTGCTGGATGTCAGCCCGACGGTGGCAGTCACCGTGGGCTGCCTGTCGCTGGCGGTGTTGCTGGTGACCTTGCAGCAGCGTCAGCCTCTGGCTTCCGACACATTGTTAGGGATTCTCGCACCGAGCACCCTGTCTCTGGGCCTGGTGGTACTAAGCTTCATGCATGAAGTGCGGATCGACCTGATGGCCTATCTGTTCGGCGACCTGCTGGCGATCAGCCCGACTGACCTGGCCTGGATTCTCGGCGGCAGCGCGGCGGTGTTGGTGTTGCTGGTGACGTTGTGGCGACCACTGCTGGCGATCACTGTGCATGAGGAGCTGGCCACGGTCGAAGGCCTGCCGGTGGCGGCGTTGCGTCTGACCTTGATGCTGTTGATTGCCGTGGTGATCGCGGTCGCGATGAAAATCGTCGGTGTATTGCTGATTACTTCGTTGCTGATCATTCCCGCTGCCGCGGCTCAACGTCATGCTCGATCACCGGAGCAGATGGCCCTTGGCGCGAGCCTGCTGGGAATGCTTGCGGTGTGTGGCGGCCTGGCCTTGTCCTGGCTCAAGGATACCCCGGCCGGCCCGTCGATTGTGGTCACAGCTGCCGCGCTGTTTCTGCTGAGTTTTGTCCTGCCCCGCAGAGGGGTGTAGACTTGCTCGTTTTTTGCGCATTTAGAGAGTCGCAGGAATGAAGCCGTTCGCATCCCGTTATCTGCTCGTTGTCGCATTTTCCCTGCTGCTGGGTGCCTGCCAAAGCACGCCGCCCGCGGCCACAGCGGCCCCGGATGCCCGGGCCGTGGCCATCGCGCAGCTGGAGCAAAACCTCGCCAGCAGCGAGTTGGCCACCGCCGAGGATCAGTTGAGCGCGTTACAGGCCGAGTCGCCCAACGACCCTCAGCTTGAGCAGTATCAACGCCAGTTGGCCGAAGCCTATTTGCAACGCAGCCAGATCGTCTTGCAAAAAGGTGATGTCAACGCCGCCGCCACCGCACTGAGTCGGGCCCGCGCACTGATGCCTAAAGCGCCGGCACTGACGGGTGGCGTCAACAGCGCTATCACCCACGCCCGCAAGGCCGAGCTTGATAAAGCCGAAGCCGCGTTGAAAGCCGCCGAAGCCAAACCTGTCGCCAAGGTGATCGACCCTACGGCCGCAAGCACCACCGTCGCCTTGAACTTCACCAACATCAAGCAACTGCGCAAGCAACTGGATGCGATCGCCATAGACGTAGTGAATTTTCAGTGTGATGTGAGCATTCAAGCGCCGCGCACCGACGACTATCCATGGTTGGCCACGCTGTTGACCAAACGGGTGAAGAAACTCGATTCAGAGTTCGATCTCAAGCTGGAACGGCAGATCATTCGCAACATCCCGGCGCAAATGGTTCTGAGCCCGCGCAAGCCTTAAAAGCATCGCGGGCAAGCCTCGCTCCAACGGAATTTTATGATCTATGGAGCAGGGAGGACGCCCAGTTCTTGCCCGCGATGGCATCCCCTCTATCAATAAAGAACTTCAAACCGGAATCGCCTTGGCCTTGGGCCCGGGCTCCCACATGCGATGCTGAGCAATCGCCGCAAAAAACGCCTTCAACGCCTTTAACCACCCGACTCAAATATCACTTCGCACACTACTGAAGGCAGCTGCGCTATCGGCGCATTTGAGCCGTTGGTTTTTTATGACCTTTGATCGCGTTATTGCCAAATGACTGGTTGAATGCGAAATAAATGCTAAGAACCTCTATATAGACAGGCTAAAATGCGCGCCCGGCTAACCGCTGATCCTTTTCTAACGCGCCCCACAAGGTTCGCTACGTGATCGAGTTTCAAAACGTCCATAAAACCTACCGGGTCGCCGGTAAGGATATTCCCGCTCTGCATCCGACCAGTCTGCGTGTCGAGGATGGTCAGGTATTCGGCCTGATCGGCCATTCCGGTGCGGGGAAAAGTACCCTGCTGCGCCTGATCAACCGCCTGGAAGCCCCAAGCGGCGGCAAGATAATCGTCGATGACGAGGAAGTCACCGCGCTCGATGCCAATGGTCTGCGGCGTTTTCGTCAGCAGGTCGGGATGATTTTCCAGCACTTCAATTTGCTGGCATCCAAGACCGTTGCCGACAACGTTGCGCTGCCACTGACCCTCGCCGGCGAATTGTCGCGCAGCGAAATCGACCTGCGTGTGGCCGAGTTGCTGGCACGGGTTGGCTTGGCCGACCACGCCAGGAAGTACCCGGCGCAACTGTCCGGCGGCCAGAAACAGCGTGTCGGCATCGCCCGTGCGCTGGCAACCAAGCCAAAAATCCTGCTCTGCGACGAAGCCACCAGCGCCCTTGACCCGCAAACTACTGCATCGGTCCTGCAATTACTGGCACAGATCAACCGCGAGCTGAACCTGACCATCGTGCTGATCACCCATGAGATGGACGTGATTCGTCGCGTCTGCGACCGGGTGGCCGTGATGGATGCCGGCGTGATCGTCGAGCAGGGTCCGGTGGCCGAGGTGTTCCTGCATCCCAAGCACCCGACCACCAAGCGCTTCGTGCAGGAAGACGAGCAGATCGACGAAAACGAACAGCGCGACGACTTCGCCCATGTCCCGGGCCGTATCGTGCGTCTGACCTTTCAGGGTGAAGCGACCTACGCGCCGCTGCTGGGCACCGTCGCCCGCGAGACCGGTGTGGACTACAGCATCCTGGCCGGGCGTATCGACCGCATCAAAGACGTCCCTTATGGGCAACTGACCCTGGCCGTCACTGGCGGTGACATGGAAGCGGCCTTTGCCCACTTCACCGCAGCTGACGTCCACATGGAGGTGCTGCGCTAATGGAAGCCCTGATGAGTTACTTCGCCAACATCGACTGGTTCGAGATCTGGCTGGCCACCGGCGATACCCTGATGATGCTCGGCGGTTCGCTGCTGTTCACCGTGTTGCTCGGCCTGCCGCTGGGTGTGCTGCTGTTTCTCTGCAGCCCGCGCCAATTGCTTGAGCAAAAGAGCATCTACGCGCTGCTGTCGCTGGTGGTGAACATCCTGCGGTCGTTGCCGTTCATCATCCTGTTGATCGTGATGATCCCGTTCACCGTACTGATCACCGGCACCTCGCTGGGTGTGGCCGGTGCTATTCCGCCGCTGGTAGTGGGCGCTACGCCATTTTTTGCGCGATTGGTGGAAACCGCATTGCGTGAAGTGGATCGCGGCATCATCGAGGCGACCCAAGCCATGGGCGCCACCACGCGGCAAATCATCACCAATGCCTTGCTGCCGGAAGCGCGGCCGGGTATTTACGCTGCGATCACCGTGACGGCGATCACGCTGGTGTCCTACACCGCAATGGCCGGTGTGGTCGGCGCAGGCGGTCTTGGTGATTTGGCGATCCGTTTCGGCTATCAGCGTTTCCAGACCGACGTCATGGTGGTCACGGTGATTTTGCTGCTGGTGCTGGTACAAGTTCTGCAAACCGTCGGCGACAAGCTGGTGGTGCACTTTTCCCGAAAATAAATGCAACTGCCGGCCACGGCTGGCAGGCGCCTGAAAAGGCGCCTAACAAGGAGTTTGCTGGATGAAAAAACTACTCGTCGCTTTCGCTGCCGTTGCCGCGTTTTCCGCTCAGGCAGCACAAACCCTGACCGTGGCCGCGACCCCGGTTCCCCACGCGGAAATTCTCGAATTCGTTAAACCGGCACTGGCTAAAGAAGGCGTCGACCTCAAGGTCAAAGTCTTCACCGACTACATCCAGCCGAACGTACAGGTCGCAGAGAAGCGTCTGGACGCCAACTTCTTCCAGCACCAGCCGTACCTGGATGAGTTCAACAAGGCCAAGGGCACCCACTTGGTGAGCGTTGCCGGCGTACACCTGGAGCCGCTGGGTGCTTACTCCAGCAAATACAAAGCGCTGGCGGATCTGCCAGGCGGCGCCAACGTGGTAATTCCTAACGACGCCACCAACGGCGGTCGCGCCTTGCTGCTGCTGAACAAGGCCGGGCTGATCAAGCTGAAAGATTCGAACAACATTCTTTCGACGATCAAAGACATCACCGAGAACACCAAAGACCTGAAGTTCCGTGAACTGGAAGCCGCCACCATCCCGCGCGTGCTGACCCAGGTCGACCTGGCCCTGATCAACACCAACTACGCTCTGGAAGCCAAGCTCGATCCGTCCAGGGATGCGCTGATCATCGAAGGCAAAGACTCGCCTTACGTGAACATCCTGGTTGCCCGTCCGGACGACAAGGACAGCGATGCGATGAAGAAACTGGTTGCTGCCCTGCACAGTCCGGAAGTGAAGCAATTCATTCTGGAAAAATACAAAGGCGCCGTACTGCCAGCGTTCTGATTGGCTGCAGATCATTCCCACGCTCCCGCGTGGGAATGCAGCCCGTGACGCTGCGCATCACAAAGCGGACGCAGAGCGTCCAATGAGGAATTCCCACGCAGAGCGTGGGAACGATCAATAAAACGGGGGCGCATTGATTGCGCCCCCGTTTTTTTTGCCTGCCCGTCGGGCCCCTATGACCCCTTCCACTATAGGAGCACAGCTTGCTGGCGATGGCGTCCGTAAGATTGCCATCGCCGGCAAGCCGTGCTCCTACAGGTTTCTGTCATTACTGACGCTTGAGCATCACCGGTAACTGAGCCACCAGTTTCGTGTTGTTCAGCGGTGCACGAATGAAGCCACGCTGCGTACCGTCCGGCCCGATCACGGCCAGGTTGCCGCTGTGGTCGACGGTGTAGTTGGGTTTGCTGATATCGGCCGGGATGAATGGGATGCTGACCGCATTGGCGAGCTTCTGCACGTCTTCCACCGAAGCGCCGGTCAGGCCTTTGAAGTCCGGGTCGAAGTAGCCCAGATACTGTTTGAGCTGCTTGGGGTTGTCACGGGCCGGGTCGACGCTGACCAGAATGATCTGCAGCTTGCCGACCACCTCCTTGGGCAACTCACTCTTGATCTGCCGCAACTGGGCGAGGGTGGTCGGGCAGATGTCCGGGCAGAAGGTGTAGCCGAAGAACAGCAGGCTCCATTTGTCTTTCAGCTCGTTGACCGTCACTGGCTGACCGTCCTGGTCGATCATCTTCACCTCTGGAAGATTACGGCTTTGCGGCAGCAGAATGATCCCGGCATCGATCAGTGCAGTCGGGTCACCCTGGCCCTTGCCGGTCAGTACTTTGTTGATGGTAAGTCCAAGGACCAAAGCCACCAGGGCGACGAGAATAAAGACAGTTTTCTGAGTTCGAGTCATAGGATCAACAATAAGTAGTGGTCTACGAGCAGCGCGATAAACAGCAGGAACAAGTAATAAATAGAGTACTTGAAGGTGTTGATCGCGGCGTGCGGCCGAGTGCCACGGTACAGCACGAAGGCCCATTGCAGAAACCTCGCGCCAAGGCCCAGGGCACAAATCAGGTAGAGCATGCCGCTCATGTGGATCACAAACGGCAGCAGGCTGACCGCGAGCAGGACGAAGGCGTAGAGCACAATGTGGACTTTGGTGTAGTGCTCGCCATGGGTCACCGGCAGCATCGGGATATCAGCCTTGGCGTATTCCTCTTTGCGGTGAATCGCCAGTGCCCAGAAGTGTGGCGGCGTCCAGGCGAAGATGATCAGCACCAGCAACAGCGGTTCGGCGCTCACATGCCCGGTGGTGGCGACCCAGCCGAGCAACGGTGGTGCTGCGCCAGCCAACCCACCGATGACAATATTCTGCGGTGTCGCACGTTTGAGAAAACCGGTGTAGATCACCGCATAACCCAGCAGCGAGGCCAGCGTCAGCCAGGCGGTCAACGGGTTGGTGAAGGTCAGCAGCAACGCCTGGCCGGCCAGCGCCAACGCAAAAGCGAAGGTCAGCGCCGCGGTCGGTGAAACCCGTCCTTCGGCCAAGGGCCTTTTATGGGTCCGGGCCATGACCGCATCGATCCGCCGGTCCACCACATGATTGACCGCCGCCGCGCCCCCCGCGCACATCGCGATCCCCAGGTTGCCGAATACCAACACCGTCCACGGCACCCCGGCGCGCGTGGCGAGGAACATCCCGACCAGTGAGGTGATGAGCATCAGCACCACCACCTTGGGTTTGGTCAGCTCCAGATAATCACGCCAGATCGCCTGACTGTGACGCTCGCCAATCAAAATCGCCATGGCTGCTCTCCTTTTATTGTTATGGGGCCGGCTGCGTGTTTACGCGGGCTGAACCGCCAACGCACAGGGACATGCTGCTTGACCCGAACCAGGCTGGTTCGCGCGTGATAATTGACCAGTACCATTGTCAGTAACAGCACCGCTGCGCCAGCGTTATGGGCGACGGCAACCGGCAGCGGTAGATGAAACAGTACATTGCTTACACCCAGAGTGATCTGTGCGGCCAACGCCACCAGCACCAGCCCGGCAATTCGGGTCATGCCGACCAACCGCAGCTGCCAGGCAAGCCCCAGCAGCACCAATGTGACCAGCAGCGCACCGATGCGGTGTGCGAGATGAATCGCGGTGCGGGCATCACTGTCCAACTGGCCACCGAGATAATTCGGACCAATGTGTTGCGTCAGGTGAAAACCATTGGCGAAGTCGGCGGCCGGTAACCACTGCCCATGACAGGTGGGAAAGTCGATACAGGCCACGGCTGCATAGTTAGAACTAACCCAGCCGCCGAGGGCAATTTGCCCGATCACCAGTAATAACCCGGCAGTCGCCCAGTACTGCAAACGTCGCGGCACCGTCAGCGCCGGCAACACGCCAGACAAGCGCAGCGTCAGCAGAAACAACAGGCTCAAGGTCGCGAGGCCGCCGAGCAAATGCACCGTGACCACTTGCGGCCAGAGCTTGAGGGTGACCGTCCACATGCCGAACGCCGCTTGGGCAAACACCACGGCCAGCAAAAACAGCGGCAGCTTCAACGGATGCCCGGGATGACGGCGATGGGTCCAGGCACGGGCGGCCAGCAATACAATCAGCAAGCCCAGCGTCCCGGCGAAGTACCGATGGACCATTTCGTTCCAGCCCTTATGGGCCACAACCGGCGCCTCGGGAAAATGCAATTCGGCATGGGCCAGTTGGGCTTCGCTTTGCGGCACGCTGATAAAGCCGTAGCAGCCGGGCCAGTCCGGGCAGCCAAGCCCTGCGTGAGTCAGCCGGGTATAAGCGCCGAGCAACACCACAATCAGTGCCAGCAAGGTGGCAAACAGCGCGAGGCGAAATCCAGGTTTGGCCATGACGATGCCCTCATCCGATATTCGACAGTTTCAGCAGTTGGCGCAGGTCGTTGAGCAGGTCCTTACCCTTTATCCGAGCGTCGTAACGCAGCACCAGGTTGCCGTGGGGATCAATGATCCACAGTTGCGCCGCGCCAATGCTTTGTGCGGCTTTTTCCCCAGGTCCTCGATTAAATGTAGACAGGTCCAGCAGGTAGCGCTGCAACTGCGGGTATTCACGTTGCAGCCTGGCGTCATAGTCGGCGTCCAGCGGTTGGGCAGTGGCCAGCGCATGACTGGCGCGAGAGGCATCACGACCCAAGCCGACCTGAATCTGCCGGGCCAGATACACAAGCTGCTGGCAGTCCACGGAACAGTCCTTCGGTGCGGTGACCAACATCTGCCAACGGGATTCATCCGCGACGACGCCAAGGTCGGCACGGCTCTGCCCGTTGCCGATTAATTCGCCGTGATAACTACGACTCTCCGGAACCCAGAACTGCAATTTGTACATCCCTGTGGCGAGGATCATCGGACCGATCACCCCGAGAAGGATAAGGATCAGCTGCCAACGTCCGTGTCGGCGACTGTGTGACGTCGACTTCTCAGAAATGTTGGGTGGATTCATGGCCGCTCCCATGGTGCGTCTCCCTTGCGTTGTGCCATCCGAGATAGAGATAAAGACCGAACAATGCCACCGCCATGGCGAACCACTGCACGGCATATCCAAGGTGTTTTTCCGGCCCCATGGCCACTACGGGCCAATCGGTCTGGTAGGACGCCGGGCCCGCTTCTTCGCGTAACTGATCGGCAAAACCACTACGCCCCAACTCCGACCAAAGCTTCGATGGGTCGACAGCGGTGACCAGCCGTGGCCAGTTCGCCCCCGCAGGGTCGGCATGCAGCTGAAAGGTCGCGCCGGGCGCCACGTAGACCCAGGCTTCCAGGCTCAGCGGTTGCGCGGGCGTAGTAAACACCGGCGGCGTACGCCGATCCGGCCACGGCAGCCAGCCGCGATTGAGCAACACCCAGAGGCCGCTGGCCTGATCGAGAAACGGCTGCAGCAACTCGACCCCGACCTTGCCATTGCGCATGCGGTTATCCAGCAAAAAGCTGTGCCCGGCATCGAACTGCCCGCGCAGACGGACCCGACGGAACGCCGGATCCTCGTAGCGTTGCAATTGATCGAAGAGTATTGGCTCCGCCACCCGGCGCTCGGCGTAGTTGGCAAGCAATACGCGCTTTTGCTCGCCGCGGCCCAGTTGCCAGAAGCCGAGAGCGACCAGCACAGGCAGCAACACAAGCACCACCAAGGTCGGTGCAATGCCGGGGTGAAAACGCTTCATGGCATCGCCGCAAAGTTAAGAGATCGACTGGCTATACTGATTCGCATCGCGTTCCCCCCGGAGTCCCACCATGCTTAAAGCGGCAATCGTCCTGATGCTGATAGCCACAATAATCAGCCTGTTCAGCGGTCTGTTCTTTCTGGTCAAGGACGAAAGCAGCTCGAACCGGCTGGTCATTGCCCTGACTGTTCGTGTCAGCCTGGCCGCCATCACCGTCGGCTTGATTGCCTGGGGTTTCTTCAGCGGCCAATTGGACTCCAGGGTTCCCTGGTAGCTATTGCCTAACGGCCCTCAGAGCACGTACACGAAGATAAACAAACCAATCCACACCACATCGACGAAGTGCCAGTACCAACAGGCGGCTTCAAAGCCGAATTGATGTTCAGCATTGAAATGCCCGCGCATCACCCGCATCAGCATCACAAACAGGATGATCGTGCCGATGGTCACGTGAGCGCCGTGGAAACCGGTGAGCATGAAGAAGGTCGCGCCGTAGACACCCGATCCCAGCGTCAGCCCCAGCTCGTGGTAGGCGTGGATGTACTCCTTGGCTTGAAAACTGAGGAAGGCCCAACCCAGCAGCAAAGTCAGCGCCAGCCAGATTTTCAACGCGCCGCGATGTCCTTTCCTCAAGGCATGGTGGGCGATGGTCACGGTGACGCTGGAACTGACCAGCAAGACGGTGTTGAGCAACGGCAAGCCCCAAGGGCTGATAGTCTCTTTGGGTGGAGGGAAAAGTTTCGGATCGGGGGTATGCAGTAATGGCCAGCTGAACTGGAAGCTCGGCCAAAGCATGTGTGCCACGCCTTTGCTGCCTTCACCACCCAGCCATGGGCCGGACAGGTTACGCACGTAAAAAAGAGCGCCGAAGAAGGCAATGAAGAACATCACTTCAGAAAAGATGAACCAGCTCATGCCCCAGCGAAATGTGCGATCCATCTGCGGGCTGTACAGCCCCGCGCGACTTTCCTTGATCACCGTGCCGAACCAGCCAAATAGCATGTAGGCCAGCAGCAGTCCGCCGACGAAGAAGATCAGCGGGCCGTGGGATTCCGGGCGGGCGGCCTTGAGGTCGTTGAACCAGGTGCCCAGACCGAACATGGTGATCAACATGCCAAACGTGGCAATGATCGGCCATTTGCTCTGGGCGGGAACGTAATAATGCTCATGATTTGCCATTTATTGTTCTCCTTATCGGGCGCGTTCGTTAGTGAGCGTCAACACGCCCTGATTCTTATCCGCCGGTATTGGTAGCCACCGGCGGATGACGAGCCGTGATATCAAACAGCGTGTAAGCCAGCGTCAGGTGCTTCACATCCCTGGGCATGTCACGGTCAACGATAAAACGCACCGGCATCTCGATCCGCTGACCGGGCTGCAGCACTTGCTGGGTAAAGCAGAAGCATTCGGTCTTGTGGAAATACACCGCCACATCGCCTGGAGAAATACTCGGAATCGCCTGGGCACTCATCGGGTGATCGGTCGGGTTATAAGCGACAAACAGCATTTCGTTCACCGCGCCGGGATGGATCACCATGTCATCGGCCTTGGGATAGAAGCCCCAGACCATGTCCACGGCATTGGTCGACAGAAACTGCACACGGATCTGCCGCGAAGTGTCGACCACCTGCTCACCCTCGTATTGCCCGGCGGTTTTGCCGTTGATACCGAAAGCCTTGCACATCACGTCGTAGATCGGCACCAGGGCAAATCCGAAAGCAAACATCGCTACCACCACCATCAGCAGTCGAGTGACCAGTCGTTTGAGCGAAATTGAGTCAGCCATGAGCGCAGACCTCACAGGTAAACGCGTTCATTTCACTTCCGGCGGAGTAACAAACGTGTGATACGGCGCCGGTGACGGGATGCTCCACTCCAGACCCTGCGCACCTTCCCAAGGCTTGGCCGGTGCCGGCTCACCGCCGCGAATGGTCTTGATCACTATGAACAGGAAGAAGATCTGGGTTGCACCGAACGTAAAAGCTCCGATCGAGGACACCATGTTGAAATCGGCGAATTGCAGGTTGTAATCCGGAATCCGCCGCGGCATCCCTGCAAGTCCCACGAAGTGCATCGGGAAGAACGCCATGTTCATGCCGATGAAGGACAGCCAGAAATGCAGCTTGCCCAGGGTTTCGTCGTACATGTGCCCGGTCCATTTCGGCAGCCAGTAATAGGCCGAGGCGAAGATCCCGAAGATAGCCCCCGGCACCAGCACGTAGTGGAAGTGCGCGACCACGAAGTAGGTGTCCTGGTACTGGAAGTCCGCCGGAGCGATGGCCAGCATCAGCCCGGAAAAACCGCCGATGGTGAACAGGATCACGAACGCCACCGCGAACAGCATTGGCGTCTCGAAGGTCAGCGACCCCTGCCACATGGTGCTGACCCAGTTGAACACCTTGACCCCGGTCGGCACCGCGATCAGCAGCGTGGCGTACATGAAGAACAGCTCGCCCACCAACGGAATGCCCACCACGAACATATGGTGTGCCCAGACGATGAACGACAGAAAAGCGATACTCGCCGTGGCGTAGACCATCGAGGTGTAGCCAAACAGCGGCTTGCGCGAAAAGGCCGGAATGATCGAGCTGACGGCACCGAAGGCCGGCAGAATCATGATGTACACCTCGGGGTGACCGAAGAACCAGAATACGTGCTGGAACAGCACCGGATCACCACCACCGGCGGCACTGAAGAAACTGGTGCCAAAGTGGATGTCCATCAACATCATGGTCACGCAACCGGCCAGCACCGGCATCACCGCGATCAACAAGAACGCGGTGATCAGCCAGGTCCAGACGAACAGCGGCATTTTCATCAACGTCATGCCCGGAGCACGCAGGTTGAGGATGGTAGCGATCACGTTGATCGCGCCCATGATCGAGCTGATGCCCATCAGGTGAATGGCGAAGATGAAGAAAGTCACGCTTTCCGGCGCGTAGGTCGTGGACAAAGGTGCGTAGAAGGTCCAGCCGAAGTTCGGCCCGCCACCGGGCATGAACAGGGTCGACACCAACAACAGGAAAGCAGCCGGCAACAGCCAGAAACTGAAGTTGTTCATCCGTGGCAGGGCCATGTCCGGCGCGCCGATCATCAATGGGATCATCCAGTTGGCGAGGCCGACGAACGCTGGCATCACCGCACCGAAGACCATGACCAGACCGTGCATGGTGGTCATCTGGTTGAAGAACTCTGGCTGGACGATTTGCAGCCCCGGCTGGAACAACTCGGCACGGATCACCATGGCGAACGAGCCGCCGAGCAGGAACATGCTGAAGCTGAACCACAGGTACAGCGTCCCGATGTCTTTGTGGTTGGTGGTCAGCACCCAGCGCATCAGGCCCTTGGCGGGACCGTGGGCGTGGGCATCAACGATTGCATGACCGTGGTCATCGCTCACAGCATTCATGTCCTGTCTCCTGCAAACGGGTGGGCTGGACGATCCGGGGCGACAAGCCCCAAGCGGTTCCTGAAGCACGCAATAGGCTGGGTCATTGGCTTTGCGCCTGTTTCAGAGCCAGAACATCCTTAGGCGTCACCATGTCGCCTTTCTTGTTGCCCCAGGCGTTGCGCTCGTAGGTCACGACAGCAGCGATATCGACTTCCGAAAGCTGTTTGCCGAACGCCGCCATAGCGGTGCCGGGCTTACCGAAGTAGACGCGGTGCAGGTGATCTTCTTTGGGGCCGGTGGCAATTGGTGAGTCCTTGAGCGCCGGAAACATTGGCGGCAGGCCCTGGCCTTCAGCCTGGTGACAGGCGACGCAAGTGGTGTGATAGACCTTGTCGCCGCGAGCCACCAGTTCGTCGAGCGTCCACTCTTTGCTGGTCAGCTCTTTAAGCCTGGAGCTCTCGGCTTTGCGGTCAGCCAGCCAGGTGTCGTAATCAGCCTTGCTCTTGACCTCGACCACAACCGGCATGAAACCGTGGTCCTTGCCGCACAACTCCGAACACTGGCCACGGTAGATACCGGGCTTGTCGACCCGGGTCCAGGCTTCGTTGACGAACCCCGGAATCGCATCGCGCTTGACCGCGAACGCCGGCACCCACCAGGAGTGGATGACGTCGGCAGCGGTCACCAGAAACCGCACCTTGGCGCCAACCGGCAACACCAGCGGCTGATCGACTTCCAGCAGATAGTGTTCGCCTTTGGTGGCCAGGTTATGAATCTGTTCGGCGGGGGTGGCCAGGTTGCTGAAGAACTCAACGTCCTGCCCGAGGTATTTGTAATGCCATTTCCACTGATAGCCGGTGACCTGGATGTCCACATCCGGCTCACTGGTGTCGTACATTTTGATCATGGTTATGGTCGCGGGAACGGCCATTGCCACCAGAATCACGAACGGAACCACAGTCCAGAGGATCTCGACCGTCGTACTTTCATGAAATTTGGCAGCTACCTGGCCGGTGGAGCGACGGTGGACGATCATCGACCAGAACATGGCACCGAAGACGATGATGCCAATCACCACACAGATCCAGAAAATGGTCATGTGCAGGTCGAATACCGCGTGACTCACCTCAGTAGCCCCTGGCGCCATATTCACGGTCCAGGCGGCTTGCGCCTGGCTGAATATCGACCACAACACAAGGCCCATCCAGACTTGTGGATGTCGCATCATCGCGGGTTCCCCTTATCGTTCTTTTTATCCCGCCGGCTTTCACCTGCGGCCAAGGGAGTGGCTGCCTAGACTACGAACTTAAACCGCCACGCCTTGGCTGCACCTGCAGCCGGGCGTTATCAGCTAACTTCATACAGACCCGAGTATAGACAGCGACTTCGACCTCGCAACGCGATGGCGTAAATCAACTGAGACACGCCGGCCTTGTGCCAGAGACCACGGATGGAGAGGGATACCTGACGAATGGTGGCAAATCGATATAGCGCTAGCGCATAACCATGAAATAATTATGACAAATGCGTCTTAGCAGTTTTTGCACGCAAGCTAACTTATGTCTTCCCTATTTCATTGCTTTGTTCCCTGGAGTTTTCATGAACACCGCCGCATTGCGCGAGCAGATCCAACGTGCCCATCAACATGAGGCCCAGACCGGCCATTTGACGCGTCAGCTGGAAACTCAATTGCCGCACCTTCATCCGGCCATCCAACTGTCCGATGCCGACGCCAAGGGCGTTTTGACCCGTTTTGTCACAGCTTATATAGAACAAGTCCCGGACCTGCTCGACGCGGCCAACGAAGTGGCGCGTGAAGCGGGTATCGAAGACCAGATCAAACCGGTTCTGAAAATCGCCGAGCAGTTCTTCATCCAGCCACCGGCAATCATGGCCGGCCATGAAGGCCTTGATAGCCTGCTGGACGAAGCCTATCTGGCTCATCGACTGGTCGAAGAGGTCAACGATCTCTACATCAAGCATTTCGGTCAGCCATTGATCCCACTGGATATGACCGTCGCCAACCTGATTGCCCACCAACTGATCGGCGAAACATTCGCCAACCAACTGGATGAGGCCGTGCACCACGCCGTAGACGAAATGCTCAATGAAGAGAGCTTCGCGCTGGAATCCGTCGAGGCTTACCGCGAAAAACTCAACAGCCCGGATACCGGAGCTGCGTGGAAACGCTGGCCGTGCCTGTCGCGCCAACTGGGCGTAGAGCTGGAGCTGGATACGCCGGCTGTTTGAGCAGGAGCTGGTCAATTAAGCAATTTCAGGCACATCCTGCTCTCGTAGCAGTTGCCGTCAGGCTACGTGCGGCTGCGAAGCAGCCGTAAATCCAGCGCTTTCATTCTTTCTGTAAGTAGGCGGTTGCTGTATTGCGACCGCTTCGCAGCCGAACGTAGCCTTCGGCAACTGCTACGGGTTTTGTGCCCGCCTCGCGGTCGGTGAGTTGCCTCGGCTGCGATCTTGCCCTGGGCAACGGTCTTGGGTTCAAACTCCGGCTGAACCCATTCCAACTGTCGTCCGCAGCCAAACCACACAGGGGTAGCAGATTAGAAGCGCGCTTTGGGCGTCGCAACGGGAATCGGATGGCTGCCATCCAGAGGCAGAAAACAGCCCTGGTCCGCGTCGTAGGCTTTGATTTCACTGGTTTCGATGCTGTAAACCCAACCATGGATAAATAGGTGACCGCTAGCCATGCGCGACGCCACCGAAGGGTGAGTGCGCAAATGCTGCAATTGGGCGATGACGTTTTCCTGGGTCAGCACCTGCATGCTTTCGTTTTCGTCTGCACAATCGCAGTTGTCCTGAACCATTGTCTTGGCCACCTCCGCATGGAGCAGCCAGGCTTTGACGGTGGGCATTTTTTCCAGGCTTTGCGGGTTGAGCACCGCGCGCATCGCGCCGCAATCCGAGTGTCCGCAAATGATGATGTGCTGCACGCCGAGCGCCAGTACCGCATATTCGATGGCCGTGGAGACACCCCCATTCATTTGGCCATAAGGCGGCACCACGTTGCCCACGTTGCGGGTCACGAACAGGTCGCCCGGAGCGCTTTGGGTAATCAATTCCGGGACGATGCGCGAATCGGCACACGCGATGAACATCGCCCTTGGCCGTTGGGCCGTGGCGAGTTTTTTGAAGAGTTCTTCCTGTTGCGGGAAGATCTCGTGATGGAAGTGCAGAAAGCCGTCAACGATATGCTGCAGCGCTGCATCGGCGCTTTCAGCCTCCGCAAGGGCTGAAGCCGACGCAGCCAACGGCTGTTTATCCTTGTCACGCATGATTCATCCTCTTTGACGGATTAAGGGAATTTTTCAGCAGCACAGGGTCAGTGCCTGGCTAAAAACCACTCAGCTACTGACCGTGACCAATCAGTCACTATATGAATACCGTAACCGCCAAAACTTGACTCGAACTGAATCAAACGCTCTAGTCCGCCACTTTCGCTCATGGAAAAACGTGACCAGAGTACCAGCTGCCTCACTATTATCGGCACTATTCAACGATAGGCCAATTCCTCTCAAAGCAATGACATCTGGCCGCCCGGCGGACAAAAAGCCTCGCAATCGAGATTGAATCCCTCCCCTCGATTGAGCCCCAGACGCTTGATGGCTTTGGCAAACCGTTGCGCCAGAAGATCGGCAAACGGTCCTTCGCCGCGCATTCGCGCTCCATAACGGCTGTCGTACAGCTCACCGCCTCGGCTCTGGCGAATCAGGCTCAGCACATGGGCTGCACGCTGCGGGTAGTGGGCGGCCAGCCACTCCTCGAACAGCGGCGCGACCTCCAGCGGCAGGCGCAGCATCATGTAGGCCGCGCTTTGTGCGCCAGCGGCGTGGGCTTCGCCAAGCAGACTTTCCAGTTCGCTGTCGTTGATCATCGGAATCATCGGTGAGCACAGCACGCCTACCGCAATTCCCGCTTCACGCATGACCTTGATTGCCCGCAACCTGGCCTTTGGCGCAGCGGCTCGCGGTTCGAGGATGCGTTTGAGCTCATCATCGAGCGTGGTCAGGCTGATCATCACCGCCACCAACCGTTGTTGCGCCAACTCGACGAGCAGGTCCAGATCACGAAGAATCAATGAGCCTTTGGTGATGATGGTCACCGGATGGCGGTATCGCAGCAGCACTTCCAAGGTTCGCCGAGTGATTTTGTGCTCGCGCTCGATCGGCTGATAAGGATCAGTATTGGACCCAAGATTGATGGGCGCGCACTTATAACCGCGCTTGGAAAGCTGCTGCTCCAGCACAGCGGCGGCGTTGGTCTTGGCAATCAGCTTGGTCTCGAAATCCAGCCCCGGCGACAAATCCCAATAGGCATGACTGGGCCGGGCATAGCAGTAAATACAACCGTGCTCACAGCCACGATAGGGATTGATCGAGCGATCGAAGGGCAAGTCTGGCGAGTTGTTGCGAGTGATGATGGTTTTCGCCGTCTCGATGCGCACCTCGGTGCCTTGCGTCATCGGCGCTTCCTGATACCAGCCGTCGTCCTCGGCGACCGAGCGGTTCGGCGCGAAGCGGTTGTGCGGATTGGTCGCGGTGCCGCGTCCGCGAGGAGGCAGGGGAGTGAACATCGAACGAGCCTCTAAGCTGTATACACATACAGTATTAGAGCGTCAGAGTTCTGGCCAGTACCATTCGGCACTTCAGCGGTGTTTCAGAGTAAACCTGTGCGGCGCGTCGCCGCACAGGTTCAAGTGACAGCCATCAAACAAACATTAATTATTTTTTGTTATTTGCCCTACATTATCCCCCAACATGGTTTTCATCTCATCTTTGCGCAAGTCGGCTACTTCACCGGGCTTAACTTCGGCCCCCTTGTTGCCCCAACTACTGCGAATAAAGTTGACCACATCGGCCACCTCCTGATCGGACAACCGCCAGGCAAACGCGGGCATGGTGAAGGTCGAAGGCGCCGTGTGGGTAGCGGGCAGGGTGCCGCCCTTCAGAACAATATGAATCAACGAGGTTGGGTCATCTGACTGCAACACCGGATTGCCCGCCAACGCCGGGAATACTCGCGTGTAACCGTGACCGTCAGTACGGTGGCAGGCAGCGCAGTTATCGATGTAGACCGACGCCCCGGGTTTGCTGTCGTCACCTTTCCACAATGCCTGGGCGACCTGCTTGTCGTAGGGGTGCGGCTGGTCGTTGGGGTCATTGGATGGCAGTGACTTGAGGTAACGAGCGATCGCGGTGAGGTCATCATTCGTCATGTACTGCATGCTGTGGAGCACCACATCGCTCATGCCACCGAACACTGCACTGCGATCACTGCGGCCGGTCTTGAGAAACTGCACCAGCTGCTCTTCGCTCCAACTGCCGAGACCGTCCTTGTGGTCACCCCTCAGGCTCTTCGCAATCCAGCCTTCAAGTGGCGCGCTGCCCGAGAGAAACTCACGGCCTTCATCGGCGCTCAAGGCTTTTTCCTGCATGGTCAGGGCTCGCGGCGTGTGGCAGGCACCGCAATGGCCGAGACCGTCCACCAGGTACGCACCACGGCTGACCACAGGGTCTTCACCTGCGACGGCCTGATAGTCCTTGACGCTCGGCGCGAACATCCCGCGCCACATCGCCAATGGCCAACGCATGCTCAACGGCCAGGGGATGTCGCTGTCTTTATTGTCCCGAACCACTGGTGCAACGCCCTTCATGAAGTAGGCATATAGCGCCTGCATATCCGCTTCGCTGACGCGCGCATAGGACGGGTATGGCATGGCCGGGTAAAGCGTACTACCGCTTTTCGCGACGCCGTGGCGCACGGCCTTGTCGAAGTCTTCGAAGCTGTATTCGCCAATGCCGGTTTTGTCCGGCGTGATGTTAGTGGAGTAAATGGTGCCGATCGGCGTTTCCATCGCCAGCCCGCCCGCAAAGGGTTTGCCACCCTTGGCGGTGTGGCAGGCCACACAGTCTCCGGCGCGAGCCAGGTATTGGCCCTGACTGATCAGCGCTTGTTGATCAACTTCAGCAGCCAATGCCGACAGGCTGCTCAACAGCGTAAAGGTCGCGATAACGAGTGCTTTCATGGTCATCGCTCCTTAAGCCTGAACCAGCGGGCCGGGGTTCTTCAGGTATTGCTCACGGATCGCTCGGGCCGACCAGTAAGTCAACGCAGCCACCAGACCGGTGGGGTTGTAACCCAAACCTTGCGGGAAAGCCGATGCGCCGGGAACAAAGACGTTATGCACGTCCCAGCTCTGGAGGTAGCGATTGAGCGCACTGGTTTTCGGATTGGTGCCCATGATCGCGCCACCATTGAGATGAGTGGTCTGGTAGGCCGCGGTGTTGAAGTGTTCGCCGACTTTCTTGCCAAGCAGGGCGATGGCCTTGGGATTCATCGCTTCGGCGATCTTGCTCATCTTCCCGACCATGAAGCGGTTCATCTTGATGTCGTTTTCTTGCCAGTCGAAGGTCATCCGCAGCAGCGGTAGGCCGTAGGCATCGCGGTACACCGGATCGAGATCGAGGTAGTTGCCACGGTAGGACTGATGCGCACCGTGGGCATCCATCGACACCTGATGGGTGTAGTAATCGGCTGTCGCGCGTTTCCAGGCACTGCCCCAGGCCGGAGTGCCCGGCGGGTTGGAGGTCCCGGCAATCGGCCGACTACCGGCCTGGTTGACCCACATCGGCGAACCGCCGACGAAACCGTGGGGGCCATGGTCGAAATTGTCGGCATTGAAATCATCCACCGCCACACCATTGCCGCCAGCGCCAATGAAGTTGTTGGTGTGCACATCCTTGTCGAAGTAGGCCTTGATGGTGGCCAGGTTCTGATACGCGAAATTCTTGCCCACCACGCCTTCGCCGCTGATCGGGTCATAAGGCTTGCCAATGCCGGAAAGCAGCATCAACCGTACGTTGTGGAGCTGGAACGCACCCAGGATTACCAGATCCGCTGGCTGCTCAATCTCCCGGCCCTGGGCGTCGATATAGGTGACGCCGGTAGCCTTGGTCCTGGTGCTGTCGAGATTGACCTTGAGCACGTGGGAGTTAGGCCGCAACTCGAAGTTCGGCAGCGGCTTGAGCGCTGGCAGGATGTTCACGTTCGGCGAGGCTTTGGAATACATGTAGCAGACGTAGCCGCTGCAAAAACCACAGAAGTTGCAGGGGCCCATCTGCGCACCGTAAGGGTTGGTGTATGGCCCCGAGGTATTGGCGGATGGCAAGTTGTAGGGTTTGTAACCCACGGCATTGGCGGCTTTCTGGAACAACTGCGCGGAGTAGGTGTTCTTCTGCGATTGCAGTGGGAAATGATTCGAACGATCTGGCGCGTAAGGGTTGCCGCCTTTGCCTTCGCCCACCACCTGACCGTTCACGGTCCAGGCCTGGCCCGAAGTGCCAAAGACTTTTTCGGCATAGTCGAAAAACGGCTCCAGTTCTTCGTAGCTGACACCGAAGTCCTGAATGGTCATGTCCTTGGGGATGAAGCTTTTGCCATAGCGCTCTTCGTAATGACTGCGCATGCGCAACTCGATCGGGTCGACCCGAAAGTGCACGCCGGACCAGTGCAAACCAGCGCCACCGACGCCATTACCCGGCAGAAAGGCGCCGAGTTGGCGATTCGGCAGGGCAACGTCATTCACGCTATGGCGAATGGTGACGGTCTCTTTCGATATGTCCTGAAAGAGTTTTTTACGCACGCTGTAGGTGAGTTCGTCGATGACCTGCGGATAGTTGCCGTCGGGGTAGGTGTCCTGCATCGGCCCGCGCTCCAGCGCCAGCACATTGAGGCCTGCTTCCGTCAGCTCCTTGGCCATGATCGCGCCGGTCCAGCCGAAACCAACGATCACCGCGTCGACCTTCTTCATTACAGTTGCCATGCTCAAGCCCTCTCGCCGCGAATCGACACTGCCGGGAAGGGGTATTGCTCGTTGCGTTCCACCCAATCCATGAAATCGGCGCGAGCGCCGGGGAAACCGATCATGGTCCAGCCGACCATGCCTTTATTGCCACCGTGGATCGGGTCGCAGAAGAACCCTTCCTTGGTGTTTTGCAGCAGGATGTTGAAGAAAATCTTCGACGGTACGCTGTCGAATTGCGCTTGGCCGGCCTCAAGTTGCTTGAGCAAATCGTCCTGGGTAGCGCTGTCTTGCGCAGCAAATAGCTTACCGTTGAGCGTTTTTGACCACGCATCCGTCGCTGCAATACCCAGGCGATAGATCTCTTTGGGCACCAACTTGCTCTGCCAGCCCATTTCCGGTGCCGCGTCGGCATTGAATGGCCCTTGCATGTACCACAAGGCTCCGGCGGCGTAAGGCGTGTTCATTTGCCGGTCGATGTATTCAGGCACACCCGCCTGGAGGGCTCCCGGGCCTTGTTCGTCGGCGGGAATCAGACGCGCGACCGCAGCCTGGATAAAGGCCCACTCTTGGGCGGTAAAAAAAACCGGCTCATAGGCAGCGCTGCTGACAGGCGTCTTGCCCGGGTTGGCAGGAGCCGCCTCAGGTGCCGCCAGCAGCACGGAGCTGCCCAGCGCAGTGCTGGCAACGGTGACCACAGGGATCAAGGTCAGGGATTTGCGTAAAAACTCACGCCGCGGGTTGTCTCGATCTTGATCGGACATGGGTGCACCTCATCAGGCATTCACGGATTTATCAGCCGCATCTAAAGAGCAGCTTGTCGTTTTTTTGGCAGCGATGTGGGTCGAGCTCAACCCGAAGGAAAAGAGCACATCAGCAAATTTTAGTTACAAATGGTAGCAGGCTAAGCATAAAGATGAATCGATTCAGCTTAAAATTGCAGAGTTTTCGATAATCCCGCCGTCCCAACAGACTTCACGATTCTTTGACAAGCCACTCACGGGCCTTTGACCCATTCGGCCCCACGCTAGATTCCACTCGCCCATTTCTCATTCACGGCCCCCTCACGCATGTCGAAAACCCGCGTCTTACCCGCACTGTGCTTTTCTTTCATGGCGCTCTTTGCGATAGCTCAGGTTCAGGCTGACGAAACCCAGTCGACCCGCCCCGCCGAATGGGCTCAGCCGGTCGACGCGCAGTACAACCTCTACCAGATGTCCCCGACGCTCTACCGCAGCACGCTACCCGATCGCGCAGCGGTGCCGTCGCTGGAAAAACTCAAGGTCGGGACGGTCATCAACTTCCTGCCGGAGTCCGACTCCAACTGGTTGTCGGCACCGGGCATCACCCAGGTACACCTGTCGTATAAAACCAACCATGTCGATGACGCCGAGGTACTGAGGGCCTTGCGGGCAATCAAGTCCGCTGAAAGCAAAGGTCCGGTACTGATTCACTGCAAACATGGCTCGGACCGCACCGGTCTGATGGCCGCGATGTACCGGGTGGTGGTGCAGGGCTGGAGCAAAGAGGACGCCTTGAACGAAATGACCCAAGGCGGCTTTGGCGACAGCACCCACTTCAAGGACGGGATTCGCTACATGATGAAGGCTGACATCGAAAAGCTGCGCGCTGCGCTGGTCAGCGGTGCGTGCAGTACCAGTGTGTTCGCCACCTGCTCGGTCAAAAGCTGGTTCAAAGCCGCCGACACGCAATAAGCACTCTGCGAGAAAACCTGCCAAGCCCCGTGGGAGACTGGCAGGTTGAGGGGATCGTCAGTCTTTTTTCAACTTCGGATTGGGGAAAAACTGCACGGTCTGCACCTTGGCATCCGGCACTTTCAACGCTGAAGTATTGACCCGCGTACCCAACTCCTTGGGTACCGACAGACCTTGCTCGTTGAGCGTGTCGCTATAACCGCAGGCCACGCATTCGCGGTGCGGCACGTCGTCTTCGCTCCACATCATCAATTTGTCCGGCTCGCTGCACGCCGGGCAGACTGCCCCGGCGATGAAGCGTTTTTTGGTTTTACTCACAGGCCTGTCACTCATGCTGCCGCGTCCTCACTCAGGCCGCTGTGGCGCAAGAGTGCGTCAATTGACGGCGCACGTCCGCGGAAATCGACGAACAGCACCATCGGCTCCTGAGAACCGCCGCGCGCCAGAATCGCTTCGCGGAACGCGCGACCGGTGTCGGCGTTGAACACACCTTCTTCCTCGAACCTCGAGAATGCATCAGCCGATAGCACTTCAGCCCATTTGTAGCTGTAGTAACCCGCCGCGTAACCGCCAGCGAAGATGTGCGCAAAGCTGTTAGGGAAGCGGTTATAGGCCGGCGGACGCATGACCGAAACTTCGTCGCGCACGCGTTCGAGCACTTGCAGCACGCTGCGGCCGTCGCCATGAGTGGAGTGGAGTTCGAAGTCGAACATCGAGAATTCCAACTGACGAACCATCATCAGCCCGGACTGGAAGTTTTTCGCTGCGAGCATTTTTTGCAGCAAGTCCTGCGGCAGCGGCTCGCCGGTTTCGTAATGACCGGAAATCAGCGCCAGGCCTTCCGGCTCCCAGCACCAGTTTTCCATGAACTGACTTGGCAACTCGACCGCATCCCACGCCACGCCGTTGATACCGGACACACCGGTGTATTCGACGCGGGTCAGCAGGTGATGCAGACCGTGACCGAATTCGTGGAACAGAGTGGTGACTTCATCGTGGGTCAGCAGCGCAGGCTTGCCGCCGACCGCCGGGGTGAAGTTGCAGACCAGATTCGCCACCGGGTTTTGCAGCACGCCTTCAGCAGTGCGGCGACGGTCGCGAGCGCCGTCCATCCAGGCACCGCCACGCTTATTGGCGCGGGCATACAGATCGAAGAAGAAGCGCCCGACGTGCTCGCCGTTTTCCTTGATTTCGAACAGGCGAACGTCCGGGTGCCACGTGTCGAACTCTTTCAACTCGGCGATTTCGATGCCATACAGACGCTGGACGATGGCAAACAGGCCGCTCAGTACTTTATCGATCGGGAAGTACGCACGCAGGGCTTCCTGGGCGACGCTGTAACGTTGTTCACGGAGTTTTTCGCCGTAGAAACCGCTGTCCCAGCTTTGTAGATCCGGGCAGCCCTGTTCAGCGGCGTAAGCCTTCAGTTGCTCCAGATCCCGCGCGGCGAACGGTTTGCTGCGCTTGGCCAGATCGCGCAGGAAGCTCAGCACCTGATCGCTGGACTCGGCCATTTTGGTCGCCAGGCTCAGCTCCGAGAAACTGGTGAACCCCAATAGTTTCGCAAGCTCCTGACGAAGGTCGAGGATCTCTTCCATCACCGGGCTGTTATCGTTCTGACCGGCGTTCGGGCCTTGGTCCGACGCACGGGTGCAGTAAGCGGCGTAGACTTCTTCGCGCAATGCGCGGTCATGCGCGTAGGTCATCACCGCGAAGTAGCTTGGGAATTCCAGGCTGATCAGCCAGCCTTCCAGGTCTTTGGCCTGGGCGGCGGCGGCCATTTGCGCCTTGGCCGAATCGGTCAGGCCGGCAAGGGCTGCTTCGTCAGTGATGTGTTTGGTCCAGGCTTGGGTGGCATCGAGCAATTGGTTAGAGAAACGGCTGGCCAGCTCGGACAGTTTGCTCTGGACCTCGGCGTAACGCTTTTGCTCAGGCGCAGGCAAATCGATACCCGACAGACGGAAGTCACGCAGCGCGTGTTCTAGAATGGTTTTTTGCGCGACGTCGAAACCGGCCGCTTCCGGGCTGTTTACCAGCGCTTCATAGGCCTCAAACAATTCGCGGTTCTGGCCCAATTCGGTGGCGTAGGCGCTCAGTGCTGGCAGGCAGGACTCGTAAGCCTCGCGCAGTTCAGCACTATTGCATACGGCATTCAGATGGCTGACCGGACTCCAGGCAGAGCCCAGGCGATCGTTGAGTTCATCCATGGCCAGCACCAGACCGGCCCAGGTAGGCTGTTTGCCCTGACTTACGAGGATGCCAGCGATAGCGGCGCGGTTGTCAGCGAGGATCTGTTCAATGGCCGGTTGCACATGCTCGGCGCGGATCGCCGAGAACGGCGGCAGGTCGTAGGGCTGCAGAAGAGGGTTGTTCACGCTCACGGTTTGGCACCTTGGCTGGAAGAAACATTGGGCCATCTTAATTACAATCGACGCTCACCGCAGCTATCAACCCCATTAATAAATGTCACAGAGGGAATGCAACTTGGCCATTCGCACCTACCAGAACCACACGCCTACACTGGGCGAGCGGGCTTTTGTCGACTGCTCGGCGGTGGTCATCGGCGACGTTGAAATCGGTGCTGACAGCTCGATCTGGCCGTTGACGGTGATCCGCGGCGACATGCACCGCATCCGCATCGGGGAGCGCACCAGCGTGCAGGACGGCTGCGTGCTGCACATCACTCACGCAGGTCCCTTCAATCCGGACGGTTTCCCTCTGCTGATCGGTGATGATGTGACCATCGCCCACAAAGTGATGCTCCACGGCTGCACTGTTGGCAGCCGAATCCTGATTGGCATGGGCAGCATTGTCATGGACGGCGCGGTGGTGGAAGACGACGTAATCATCGGTGCCGGCAGTCTGGTACCACCAGGCAAGTGCCTGGAGAGCGGTTTTCTCTATGTGGGCAGCCCGGTCAAACAGGTCCGGCCGCTGACTGACAAAGAGCGCGCCTTTTTCACCTACAGCGCGGCCAATTACGTGAAGCTCAAGGATCTCCATCTGGCCGAAGGCTACGACCAGGCTTGACCCTAGTGGCCTGTGTGGCTAGCGCTATTACTCAGGAATCACCATGCATTACCAAACTGTTTTGTTCGACCTCGATGGCACCCTGACCGACCCTCGCGAAGGCATTACACGTTCAATCCAGTTCGCGCTGAGCAAACTGGGCATTGATGAGCCGGACCTGACCAGGCTTGAACACTTTATCGGCCCGCCGCTACTGCAGGCTTTCATGCAGTTCTACGACTTCGACGAGGCCAGGGCCTGGGAGGCGGTGAATTTCTATCGTGAGCGCTTCAAGGTCACCGGGCTGTATGAAAACCGCGTGTTCGACGGTGTCACGCCACTGCTTGAAACCCTGAGCGGGCAAGGGCGGCAGCTGTATATTGCGACCTCGAAACCTTGGGTGTTTGCGCGGGAAATTGCCCGACACTTTGATTTCGCCAGGCACTTCAAAGTGATCTACGGCAGCGAACTGGACGGCACCCGTACCGATAAAGTCGAGCTGATCTGCCATCTGCTGGCCGAAGAAGGTCTGGACCCAAGCGACACACTGATGATCGGCGACCGCAAACACGACCTTATCGGCGCCAGGCGCAACGGGCTGGATGCGGCAGCAGTGGGCTACGGCTTTGGTAGCCGTGAAGAATTAAGCGCTGAGCAGCCGGCTTATCACTTCGAGACGCTGGCTGAGTTGCATCAGGCGTTTTTGCAGCGCTAATCAAATCGAATCGCGAGCAAGCTCGCTCCTACAGGATGTCTAACCGGCGCCGATTGCCCCCGAAGGAGCGAGCGGTGCGGCGATCCGACTTGCCCGCGATGATTTTTGTACTGCCAGTGGCATTTTGGAGCCGGCCAACGATTTCAGCGCCGCCCTGCGCTGCTCAACCGGCAAGGCCCCCAGCTTTTCTACCTCGCCATAGAACCTCACCCAATCCCCACCCGACTGCCTTAACAACACCGCAAACGCCGGCACCCACTGATCGTAGAGTCCGAAGGGCAGCAACCGAGCGTTATTCATTGGTGCGTTGATCCAGGCGTCGTAGCGATTCGCACCGGCCCATTGGCTGTCACGCAGTTGTCGATAGTCGCGGCGCAACCGCTCGAACTCCTCAGCTTTGCGCTGGCGCATCTGCGCGGTCGGCAGCGGTGATGCATACAGCCGCTCAAGCCGTGTGCGGGTGTCCAGAAGCAGCTGGATAAACTGATTCCGCTGCCGCACATCAGCCTCGCTGGCTGGCGGCAACCCGCGGGCCGCACGCCACTGGCGAGTGCCTTCCTGCTCGACGAAGTTGGCGAAAGACTCGTTGAACTCGGTGTCGTCCTTCACATAAAAACGCTGGTGCGCCAACTCATGAAAGATCAGCGTCGCCAGTCGCTCATCACCCCACCCCATCATCGAATTGATAATCGGATCATTGAACCAGCCCAGGGTCGAATAAGCCTCGACGCCGCTGATCGACACATCCATGCCTTGCTGGCGTTGCAACGCCGCCTCACCTCGCGCCGCGCCCTGGCTGTAATAACCGCGATAGGCGACACAACCGGCAATCGGGAAACAATGATGTTGCGGCGTCAGGGAAAACTCGGCCGTGACGAACACGTTCCACACCACATAAGGCCGGCCGATATCGGCGTACAGGCGATAACTTTTGTTATTGGGCAGGTGCAAGTGCTCACTGGCGAAGTCGCGGGCCTTCTGCGATTGGGCCAGATGCTCGCGCAGTTTCGGGTCACGAGCAGGGTCGGCAATCACCTTGGCCACAGGCTCGCGGGCCTGCAGTAGCTGCCACTGACCGCTGGCCAATTGGCTGTAATAACTGACGCTCGAACAACCGTTCAGCAGCAAAAGCAACAACCCTGGAAACAAAAGCCATAAAAGACGGTCGAGTACCCCATGGCTCATACGCTGCTGCCTATCCAAATCGAACCATCCCGTGAATGTCTGCTGCAAGACTATCTCGCCTTCCTGGAGCTTCGCTATGCGCGTGTTAATGCTGATGGGTGGCCTGCTGATGTTAGCTGGCTGTGCTGGTCTGCCCACCCCTGATCCGGCGCAAGCCTGGATCGATCTGAATGCTCATCAGGGCACGACGCTTCAAGCACTGAAAGTCGACGAAAAAACCTGGACCGACAAGCGCTATTTTGAAGTTCAGCCCGGTAGCCATGAGTTGACTGTTCGTTATCAATTCACGGTAGAGCCGACCAATATTGGCCCGGACACCGAACGGCTTTGGCGCGACTGTCAGTTGAGTGTGAAATTCAAGGACTTCAACGCCGGTCAACGTTATCAACTGCACGCCGGGAACATCGGCTTCCGGCCATGGGCCAAGCTCTATGACCAGCAGATGAGGGTAGTAGGTCAAGGACACCCCAGAGGCTGTCAGCGAAGCTGATCGGAGCTATGCTAAATGTATCTTGATCTCAATCGCCGACATCATGCGCCAGTCTTTGCTTTTACTCGCCCTGACCACCCTCAGTGCCTGCACCAGCCCTTTACCGAGTGTCGATCCGCAACAAGCCTGGATCGACCTCGCCACCCCGACCCCCGGCGCCAGGGTGATATTGGCCGAGCGTCTGGATCACCAGCGGTTGAGCGACGGGCGTTTTTTTCAGGTCACACCTGGCAGCCATGAACTGGTAGTGCGCTTCGATTTCGAAACATTTGCAGGTAAATTAGGCATGATAATAGAACCGCGGGTGCGCCTCTGTTACCTGACAGTGCGCTACGACCACTTCGAGGCGGGCCAGCGTTACCGACTGGAAGCCCGCTCGCTGTCCTTCGACGCCAGCGCCCGGCTGTATAACGCCAAAGGCGAGATCGTGGCAGAAGATCGGCAGGTCAATTGCGTACCTTAACGGGGCTTAACGGTCGTTCTTCTGATAGATGATTTTCCTGGTGCCGTTTTCGCAGGTGCCGACCACCATATTCTGATCATGCACCTCGTCATTACTCACGATCTCCAACGTGTAGGACGCCACGTTGTTGGCCTGAATCTTTGCTTCGATCTCGGCCTTGAGCTCTTCACAAGACTTCGTTGCCGCCAGGGCCGAGGTGGTCAGCGCGCAACAGATAATCGCCAAAGCAAAACGTTTCATGGTCAAAACTCCCTTGATGCGGCGCGCACTGTCATACGCAGAAGCCGCACGCACTCATTCGACCACAGTTTCGCAAACCGAGTTCTGATTTGGCTCAAATCCGGGGGACACCCAAAAAGATCGCAGCCTCAGGGCTGCACCTACAGGAGCGGCCCAGAGGCTGCGATCTTTTACGTCACACCAGACTTCTGAATCAGTCCAGCAATGTCCCATCAAGCGTGATCCTGGCATTCAACACCTTCGACACCGGGCAACCTTCTTTGGCTTTTTTGCTCAGCTCGGCGAATTGCTGCTGACTGGCGCCAGGGATTTTCGCCTTGAGCGTCAGATGCACGGCGGTAATTGCAAAGCCACCGTCCACCTGATCCAGCGTCACCTCGGCATTGGTATCAATGCTGGTGGCTTTGAGGTTGGCCTCGCCGAGAATCATCGAAAAGGCCATGGAGAAACAACCCGCATGAGCTGCACCGATCAGCTCTTCCGGGTTGGTGCCCGGACCACCTTCGAAGCGTGCCTTGAAGCCATAAGGTGCATTTCTCAGAGCCCCGGTTTCGGTCGAGATGGAGCCAAGCCCAGTCTTCAGATCACCGACCCAATGAGCCGATGCTTTCTTTTTGATACTCATCTGTGCCTCCTCAAGATCTGGCGCGAAGGATCGCGCCTTCATGGTTTTCCGTTACTAGGGTTCTGAGAATAGAAGGTCTGGCAGAGTTCACCTTGTCGGATCAAACCGCTTATCTGGCAGGCAAAATCAGCTCTGCTATTGAATCTCGGGTATATGCCCACATTGCATAGAACACGCTTATAGAAATCGGCAGGTTTTGGCTCGTGACAAAAGCCTGCACACCCAACGGAGAAGCAGGCTTATGAAACGACTGTCTGACATCAAGTTCTCGACCCTCGACCTGGTTCCGGTCCGCGCGGATGGCAGCCCGGCGCAATCGCTGCGCAACTCGCTGGACCTGGCGCAACACGTCGAGAAATTCGGCTACAACCGTTTCTGGGTCGCCGAACACCACAATATGGACGGCATCGCCAGCTCCGCGACTTCAGTGCTGCTCGGTTATCTGGCCGGCGGTACCTCGACCATTCGCGTGGGCTCCGGCGGTGTGATGCTGCCCAACCACGCCCCATTGGTCATCGCCGAGCAGTTCGGAACCCTGGAAAGCCTGTATCCGGGCCGGATCGACCTCGGCTTGGGCCGCGCACCCGGTTCTGACCAGATGACCGCCCGTGCCCTGCGCCGTGAACGTTCCGGCAGCGCCGACGACTTCCCCGAAGATGTGGCCGAACTGATGAGATACCTCGGCCCGCGCACACCTGATCAAAAAGTGATCGCCGTTCCGGGCACCGGCACCCACGTGCCGGTCTGGCTGCTGGGTTCAAGTCTGTTCAGTGCGCAACTGGCCGGGGAGCGCGGTTTGCCCTACGCCTTCGCCTCGCATTTCGCACCGCGCTATATGCACGAAGCCATTCGCGTCTACCGTAATCACTTCAAGCCTTCGGCAGTGCTCGACAAGCCTTACGTGATGCTCGGCGTGCCGCTGGTGGCCGCGGATACCGACGAGCAGGCCGATTACCTGGCGACCTCGGTCTATCAACGGATTCTGGCCCTGATGCGCGGCCAAAGTCTGGTGCAGCGCGCCCCCGTGAAAACCATGGACGGCCTGTGGTTGCCCCATGAGAAAGAAGCGGTGGCGAGCTTCCTTGGTCTGGCGATGGTCGGTAGCTCGGAGAAAATCCGCGCGAAACTGGAAGTGCTGATCGAACAGACAGGTGCCGATGAGCTGATTTTCACCTGTGATTTGTACGAGCATGCCGATCGACTGCATTCCTACGAATTGTTGGCGCAGGTCATGAAAGGCTGAACCGGATCAAATGGAGCGCCGAGAACAGGATTCGGGGCGAATCAATAAAAAAAGCCGACGCAACCGCGTCGGCTTTTCCATCTACAAGGGGGGGAACAATCCTACTTCTTGTAGACGATGACCTTGCTGCCGCTTTCGCACTTACCGACCACTTTCCCACCAGCCGCAGCACCTTTATCAACGATGTCCAGCGAATAGCCAGAAACGTGCCTGGCATCGAGTTTCGCCGCAATCTCGCCTTTCAGTGTTTCGCACGATTTGCCTGCAGCAAGGGCTGTCCCCGCAATGCTCAGCAGACCTATCGCCAAAATAAATTTCTTCATCGGTCACATTCCCTGGTCGGATCAAAAAGAGGCGTCAACGTTCGACGCTGACGCGCTCACGTCTGTGGCGCTTTGCCATTCACTATGGCAATCGGCCAGCGCACAGGCTCAGAAGCCTAGCTCAATCTCAGCTACTGGCAATCCGGAATCCGACTTTGAGAGTGACCTGGAAGTGTGCTGCCTTGCCGTCCTTGATATGCCCACGGGTTTCGATCACTTCGAACCATTCCATGAATTTGATGCTTTTACTGGCCTGAGCCAGAGCGTTGTTGATGGCGTCTTCAATGCTGTTGAGGGAAGAGCCAACCAGTTCGACTTTCTTGTAGGTGTGATGGTCACTCATGGCGTTCTCCTTAGGGTGTGAAATACAGCCTAGCAGTGATTTTTCTTATTTCTTCTGCAGGCCGTTCCCACGAGAACGTTCAGATTTACTGCTCTTCCCCCCCCTGAAGTCCCAAACAACACACGCCACTGATCATCAATGCAGGAGCGTCATCATGACCACCACCTTATTACGTAAAGCCTCATTGCACAGCATCGAAGCCGAGATCGAGAGCCTGCTCAAGTCGGTTGGCGCAGCTCATGCTTGAGCCATTGCGCCAACTGCCGAGCGCGCCCGTCCGCGGCGCGCTTGGGTAACCACAACGCCAGTTGTGCCTGGGTTTCACAAAAGCCCCACGGCGCAACCAGGCGACCGGCTCGTACGTCCTCGGCCACTAACGGTTCAGGGGCAATCGCCACCCCAAGGCCTGCCACCGCGGCTTCCAGCAAATAATACAAATGCTCGAACCCCTGACCGAACTTCAACGCTTTTACGTCAATGCCGCTTTGTCGTGCCCAATTGGGCCAGGCTTGCGGGCGGGAAGTGGTGTGCAGTAACGCCTCACGCTGCAACGCTTCGGCGGGTGCTTGACGTAACTGCTCATAACCGGCGAAAAGCGGGCTCATGACTGGGCCGATGCGTTCGCTCGCAAGCGTATACACCTGCATATCCGCCGGCCACGGCGGCTCGGCGAACACCAGCAAGGCGTCCAGCCCCGGCCGTCGTGGATCGAGATCGCCTTCACCGGCCGACAGATGCAAACGCAGGTCCGGCAAATCGGCATTCAATCGCCCCAGACGCGGAATGAACCAGCGCGCCAGCAAACTACCCGAACAACCAAGTACGAACGGCGCGTCAGCACCGCCTTGAGTCAACTCGGCACAAACCGTGCGCAGGCGCTCAAAGGCATCGCTGCTGGCGTCACGCAATCGCATACCGGCATCTGTGAGTTTCAGGCCGCGCCCATCCTTGATAAAAAGGCTCACGCCGAGATGCTCTTCGAGCACCTTCAATTGCCGGCTAACGGCGCCGTGGGTAACGTGCAGCTGGTCGGCAGCCTGACTAACGCTGTTCAATCGGGCAGTCGCTTCGAAGGCGCGCAGGGCGTTCAACGGGGGGAGGTCATGGCTCATGTGATCTGTGAGTTTTCCTGACAGGTTTCGGCGATCTTATCGGTTTTCAGCCCGGATCGTCAGGGGTAGAGTGAACGCCATTGTTCTTCCACCCATTCGATGGAGCGCCCCATGACCCAGACTACGACCCCATCCAATCTGCGCAGCGGCCCCGATGCCAACGGCCTGTTTGGCGCGTTCGGCGGCCGCTACGTGGCCGAAACCCTGATGCCGTTGATCCTCGACCTGGCCCGCGAATACGAAGCAGCCAAGGAAGATCCAGCATTTATCGAAGAACTGGCCTACTTCCAGCGCGATTACGTCGGCCGTCCAAGCCCACTGTATTACGCCGAGCGCCTGACCGAATTCTGCGGCGGCGCCAAGATCTACCTCAAGCGTGAAGAGCTCAACCACACCGGCGCGCACAAGATCAACAACTGCATCGGCCAGATCCTCCTGGCCCGGCGCATGGGCAAGAAACGCATCATTGCCGAAACCGGCGCCGGCATGCACGGCGTGGCCACTGCCACCGTGGCCGCACGCTTCGGCCTCGATTGCGTGATCTACATGGGCACCACCGACATCGAACGCCAGCAAGCCAACGTATTCCGCATGAAATTACTGGGTGCCGAAGTGATCCCGGTGGTCGCCGGCACCGGTACCCTCAAAGACGCGATGAACGAAGCTCTGCGTGACTGGGTGACTAACGTCGACAGTACGTTCTACCTGATCGGAACTGTGGCCGGTCCGCACCCATACCCAGCGATGGTTCGCGACTTCCAGGCCGTCATAGGCAAGGAAACCCGCGACCAGCTCCAGGCACAAGAAGGCCGTCTGCCCGATAGCCTGGTGGCCTGCATCGGCGGCGGTTCCAACGCCATGGGCCTGTTCCACCCGTTCCTCGATGACACCAGTGTGAAAATCATCGGTGTCGAAGCTGCCGGTCACGGCATCGAAACCGGCAAACACGCCGCCAGCCTGAACGGTGGTCTGCCGGGCGTGCTGCACGGCAACCGGACCTTCCTGCTGCAGGACGACGACGGCCAGATCATCGACGCCCACTCGATTTCCGCCGGCCTGGACTACCCTGGTATCGGCCCTGAACACGCCTGGTTACATGACATCGGCCGCGTCGAATACACCTCGATCACCGATCACGAAGCTCTCGACGCATTCCACAAATGCTGCCGTCTGGAAGGCATCATCCCGGCGCTGGAAAGCGCCCACGCCCTGGCTGAAGTGTTCAAACGCGCGCCAACCCTGCCCAAAGATCACCTGATGGTGGTCAACCTGTCCGGCCGTGGCGACAAAGACATGCAAACCGTGATGCACCACATGGAACAGTCCCAGCAGGAGAAACACTAATGAGCCGCCTGCAAACACGCTTTGCCGAACTCAAAGAACAGAACCGCGCCGCCCTGGTGACCTTCATCACCGCCGGCGATCCGGGCTATGGCACGTCCCTGGCGATCCTCAAAGGCTTGCCGGGCGCCGGCGCCGACGTGATCGAGCTGGGCATGCCCTTCACCGATCCAATGGCCGATGGCCCGGCGATTCAACTGGCCAACATCCGTGCGCTGGCGGCCCATCAGAACCTGGCCAAAACCCTGCAAATGGTCCGCGAGTTCCGCGCCGGCAACAGCGACACTCCGCTGGTGCTGATGGGTTACTTCAACCCGATCCACCACTACGGCGTGCCGCGCTTTATCGCTGAGGCGAAAGAGGCGGGTGTCGATGGCTTGATCGTCGTCGACCTGCCACCGGAACATAACGGCGAACTCTGCGACCCGGCCCAGGCCGCCGGTCTGGACTTTATCCGCCTGACCACGCCGACCACCGACGATGCGCGTCTGCCGACTGTTCTCAACGGCAGTTCCGGCTTCGTTTACTACGTTTCGGTGGCCGGTGTGACCGGTGCAGGATCCGCGACTCTGGAGCACGTCGAAGAAGCCGTTGCGCGGTTGCGCCGTCATACCGATCTGCCGATCAGCATCGGTTTCGGCATCCGCACGCCAGAACAGGCTGCAGCCATCGCTCGCTTGGCTGACGGTGTTGTGGTGGGTTCGGCGCTGATCGACCAGATCGCCAATGCCACAACTTCCGAGCAGGCCGTCAGCGGTGTCCTCAGCCTGTGTTCAGCACTGTCCGAAGGCGTGCGTAAAGCCCGCGTCAGCTGAAGGTAAAGTTCCTGATACAGAGGAATCAAAGCCTTAAGCCACAGACTAAATAGCAAGACCGAGGGGTTCAGAACCGGGTTCTGAACCCCTTTTTGCTGTTCGTGCTGTGAGGAAGACCTGATGAAAATGCCGAAACGTCTGATTGCCAGCCTGGGCGTGCTGATGCTGAGCGTCAGCCCGCTTGTGCATGTGATGGCCGACGAGCGCGACGATCATGACCACGGCGGCTGGCAACACGAACACCGAGACTATGATCATCGCGGCTACAACCGTGACGACGATCATCGCGCAGGTCCACCTCGGGACTTCGGCCCGGTCCGCCAGGTCATTCGTGAAAACCACGGGTGGTTTGTCCGCGGCGCACCACCGCCACACGGCATCTATCTGGTCCGGGGCCAGCCGTTGCCTCACGGCTACTACGGCGAACGCCTGGACGATCGCGCGCTGTCCCACCTGCCGTATTACCCCGGCTATGAATGGCGGCGCATGGGGGCCGATGTGGTGCTGATCGCCGTGGGTACCGGGATCGTTTATGAAATTCTGGAAGGGGTGTTGTATTGACTCAAGGATCGTACCCACGCTCCCGCATGGGGATGCCTCACTGGCCGCTCTGCGTCCGCTCTCGAATGTGACGCAGAGCGTCACGGGCTGCATTCCCACGCAGAGCGTGGGAACGATCACAAAACCCGCGCGTCAGTGCACCGGGTTTTCGAGGTCCAGCGCCCGGTTCACCAGCAGTTGGCCCAACTCGACCATCTGCTGGATGGCCAACGCCACATGTCGACGCGAGCCTTCGAGGTCAAAGGCCAGATCGCAGGCCATGGCGTTGACCGAGGCGAGTGTCTCGTAAGCGTTGGTCAACAGGGTTTCGGTGTTGGCTTCGGGTGACACCGTAAACAGTGTGCCGGGTCGGGTGCCGACGAAGCGCTGGGTGTCAGGTTTGGAGCCCAAGTGATGATCAAGAGCGCGCTCGGCGGCGTCGTTGAGTTTGGTCGAATCGAGGGATTCGTAGGGGGAGGTGCTTAGGGTTTCGGGGGGATTCGGTGTTGGTTTGAACATGATGTGATTCCGAGATTAAGGAGCCGACACCGTTTCGCTTGCTTCGAAAGAGGTGGCGGCTGTGTATAGGTGTGCAAGACCGGTCTCGGAACCCGGCAGACCCAAAGGCCTCCCACACACAGCCGCCATAACGATTCGCGAGCATAAAAAAATGCTCGATGAATAGCCATAACCGATTGTGAACCGAGCCGGACTTGCACGTCCGTGTCACCGATTTTGCGGTGACGGACGCAGATTAGTGCCCGATCCAAGGCTCCACAAGTTCATGCATGACGCTAGAAGTTGAAGGAAATCTCCGACGCCCCGCCCTCATGATCGTTCCCACGCTCCGCGTGGGAATGCAGCCCGTGACGCTCCGCGTCACAGCCGAAGCGGACGCGGAGCGTCCGTTGAAGCATTCCCACGCAGAGCGTGGGAACGATCGCACTGCTTAAAAAATAGACAGATCCAGCGGCCTTACCGCCCCCATCCAAATGGCATGCTCGGCATGGTCCGCCAGGTTATCCCCGGTATCAGGGTGCACAAACACCACCAGGCCTTTGCGATTAAGCGCCAGCCACGGCAGGACGTCGCCGAAATACTCGGGGGCGAAGGCCAACTGGCAGCTCCAGTCCGGGTGCGGGCCGACAGGCCGCTCATGCACACGCCCCATCTTCAGCGGAAATAACTGCGCAGCCTGCTCACACAGGGCTCGGGCCTGATCGATAGTGTTGGCGTCGAAATAGACATGGGCGTGGTAGCCCTTGATTCGTTGCATCTGAAACCCTCGCGACAATGTCGAACCCTTCCGGTTGCCCACAGGTCAGCACCTATACTTGTGGGAAAGAAGGAAGTTCAGCCATGAAAAACGCCGAAACCCCGGTGGTCAAACTGGTGCTCTATGGTGCCATGAGTAGCCTCGGCAGTGCGCTGATGGCTGAGATGCTGCGGCGCCAACATGAAGTCATCGCCATTCTCGATGACCTGACGGCTCTGGCACCGCGCCCGGGTTTGCGCACCAAAACCGGAAATCTGTTCGATGCCGAACGGGTCAAGCAAAGCGTCGCCGGCTGTTCGGCAGTGATCTGCCTGCTGGATGCACCGGGACTGCCGATGAGTCATGAACACGTCGAAAAAACCACGACGCCCGACCCGGTAGAGCAGGTCCGCGCCGTCGATGCGTTGATCGTCGGAATGCAGGCAATGGGCATCCATCGGTTGTTTCTAGTGGGGGGCTTTGCGGTGCTGGATGACCCGGAAGAGGGGGATCCCCTACAACGCCACGCCGCCGAAGAAATCCTCGAAGCCCTGCAGGCCAGCACCTTGCACTGGACGCTGGTGAACGCGCCGCGAGGCGTGGCCGGACTGACCATCGAGCATTTCAGCCGGATCAGCAGCCACCTTGAGCCGGGGCTGGCCCCAGTGCTTGAGCGGCTCAACCGCGTCGCAGTCGGAATCGCCGATGAGCTGCGCCTGAATCTGCACATTCGCGAGCACGTGTGTTTCGTAGCGACAGACACTAAACCGCAATAGACGGCAGGGCCACTCCCGTCAGCGAATCGGCACTACTGGCCTGCTCGGCCATCAACCAATCGACGAACGTCTGGATCAGCGGCCCGCGGCGTTTGCGCTGGGGCAAAACCACGTAATAGCCGAAACGTGAGATCGCCGTTTCGGCTATCGGCCGACAGAGCCAGCCCTGCTCCAACAAGTTATCCACAAGGTGGCGCCAACCGATGGCCACGCCTTGGCCGGCAATCGCGGCCTGGATCAACAGTGTGTAGTTGTCGAAGCGCAATGGTCCCGGGGCAGGCGCTGAAGCAATGCCCAACTCGCGAAACACGCCACTCCAGTCGAACCAATGGCTGCTGTTTTCACCGCGCAGATGCAGCAGTGGAAACTCCAGTAGCGAATGAGCAGGCAAGGGCGTCGAGCGACCCTCGAGCAACTGCGGGCTGCACACCGGAAACACTTCTTCGCTGAACAGCCAATGGCTTTCACCCTGTTTGAATCGCCCATCGCCAAACAAAACGGCGACATCGATATCCGTGCGCAGCATGTTGTGGCTGCGCTCGCTGGTGACCAGGCTGACGTCGACCTGCGGGTTGGCTTCATGGAAGCGCTGCAGGCGCGGCATCAGCCAGTAGGCGGCGAAGGCAAAGTCAGTCGCGACCTGTAACACCTCATGCTGATGCTGGGCGCTGATCGCGCTCAAGCCGGCGTCAATGCTTTGCAATCCGGCCTGCACCTGTTCGAACAGAATCGTTCCGGCCTCGGTCAGTTCAATGCCGCGATAGATCCGGTCGAACAAGCGCGTGCCCAGTTGCTCCTCGAGCCGCTTGATCTGCTGGCTCACGGCCGGCTGGGTCGTGCCGAGCTCCACCGCCGCTGCGGTAAAGCTGCGGTGGCGGGCCGCGGCTTCGAAGGCGCGAAACAGGTCCAGGGACAAATCGCCGAGAGCGTCATACATAAGCTGTACTTATCCTAGTCATTGCCGTGCATGGGCTTTACCGCCAAGTGCGTGGGCTCCATTCTCGATCACAGCACTTTCGCATAAATATTCACTATGGAATGCCGCGATCACATGAAGCGCAAGAACATTCTTTTCATCATGGCCGATCAAATGGCCGCGCCAATGTTGCCATTTTACGGCCCATCGCCCATCAAACTGCCCAATTTGAGCCGCCTCGCCGCGCAAGGCGTGGTGTTCGACGCCGCCTACTGCAACAGCCCGCTCTGTGCGCCTTCGCGCTTTACCCTGGTCAGCGGACAGTTACCGAGCAAGATCGGCGCCTACGACAACGCGGCCGATTTCCCCGCCGATGTGCCGACTTATGCCCACTACCTGCGTCGCCTCGGTTACCGCACGGCGCTGTCGGGCAAGATGCACTTTTGCGGCCCGGATCAACTGCACGGTTACGAAGAACGCCTGACCAGCGACATCTACCCAGCCGACTACGGCTGGTCGGTGAACTGGGACGAGCCGGATGTACGCCCGAGCTGGTATCACAACATGTCCTCGGTGCTGCAAGCCGGGCCATGTGTGCGCACCAATCAGCTGGATTTCGATGAAGAGGTGGTGTTCAAGGCTCAGCAGTACCTGTTCGACCATATCCGCGAGGATGGCGATCAGCCGTTCTGCCTGACCGTTTCGATGACTCACCCCCACGACCCGTACACCATTCCCAAAGCGTTTTGGGACCTGTACCGCGACGAAGACATTCCACTGCCGCAGACGCCGGAGCAGACCCGTCTCGATCCGCATTCCCAGCGTCTACTCAAGGTCTACGACCTGTGGGACAAGCCGCTGCCTGTGGATAAAATCCGCGACGCGCGCCGTGCCTATTTTGGCGCATGCAGCTATATCGACAGCAACGTCGGCAAACTCCTGCAAACGCTTGAGGAAACCGGGCTAATTGACGACACCATCATTGTGTTCTCCGGCGACCACGGCGACATGCTCGGCGAGCGCGGGCTCTGGTACAAAATGCACTGGTTCGAAATGGCTGCCCGCGTGCCGCTGCTGGTCAGTGCTCCGGGGCAATTCGGCGCAGGACGGGTCCGCGCTGCGGTGTCCACCGCCGATTTGCTCCCGACCCTGGTGGAGCTGGCCGGTGGTGAGCTGGAACCCGGTCTGCCATTGGACGGCCGCTCACTGGTCCCGCACTTGTTGGGCCAGGCCGGCCACGACGAAGTCTTTGGCGAGTACATGGCCGAAGGCACCATCAGCCCGCTGATGATGATTCGCCGCGGTGCCTGGAAATTCATCTACAGCGAAGACGACCCGTGCCTTCTCTTCGACGTACACAACGACCCGCGTGAACAGGAAGAACTCAGCCATTCGCCGCAACATCGGCAACTGTTCGACGACTTTCTCGCCGAAGCACGGGCGAAATGGGATATCCCGGCGATTCACCAACAGGTGCTCGCCAGCCAGCGACGCCGGCGCTTTGTCGCCCAGGCGCTAACCACCGGGAAGCTGAAGAGCTGGGATCACCAGCCGCTGGTCGACGCCAGTCAGCAATACATGCGCAACCACATCGACCTCGACGATCTGGAGCGCAAGGCTCGTTATCCACAACCCTGCCAAAACCAATAACGTAAGGGGAAGAGCATGCAACGGTTATCCACAGTACTGAGCGCGGGGCTATTGGCCCTGAGCAGTGTTTCGGCCTACGCCGAGCAGAGCTGCGACACGGTGAAAATGGCCGACCCGGGCTGGAGCGACATCGCCGCGACCAACGCCATCACCGGTTTTCTGTTAGATGGCATGGGCTACAAGGCCAAGGTCGACACGCTGGCGGTGCCGATTACCTTTGGTGGGCTCAAGGACGGCCAGGTAGATGTCTTCATGGGTAACTGGATGCCGGCGCAGCAGGGTTTCTACGACAAGTTCGTGGCCAATGGTGACGTCACCCAACTGGCGAAGAACCTGGACGGCACCGAATTCACGCTGGCAGTGCCGGATTACGTCTGGGACGCGGGTGTGCATAACTTTGCCGACCTGAATAAATATGCCGACCAATTCCCTGAAAAAGTCGACAAGAAGATCTACGGCATCGGCTCCGGCGCGCCAGCGAACATCTCGTTGCAGGACATCATCAAGAAAAACGACTTCGAGCTGGGTCAGTGGAAGCTGATCGAATCCAGCGAGCAAGCAATGCTGGCCGAAGTGTCCCGCGCAGTTAAGAAACAGAAATTCGTGACCTTCCTCGGCTGGACCCCACACCCGATGAACGTGCAATTGAAAATGCACTATCTGAAAGGCGGCGAGAAGTACTTCGGCGACACCGGCAGCGTCTACACCCTGACCCGCAAAGGTTATGCACAGGCCTGCCCGAACGTCGGCAAACTACTGACCAATCTGAGTTTCACCCAGGAAATGGAGAACAGCATCATGGCCGAGGTGGTGAACAAGAAAGTCAGCAACGCCGACGCCGCCAAAGCCTGGATCAAGGCCAACCCCGCAGTCCTGGACAAGTGGCTGGATGGGGTGAAGACCGTCGATGGGAAGGATGCGTTGGTGGCGGTAAAGGCGAAGCTTTGAGTGATGGCTAGGTGATCGTTCCCACGCTCTGCGTGGGAATGCATCCCGTGATGCTGCGCGTCACATCCAGAGCGGACGCGGAGCGTCCTTAGCGGCATTCCTTTGCTGCGCGTGGGAACGATCAAACCCAACCTTGCATCCAGCCCTTTGAAACTTCACCCTTACGCTTTTTGCATATCCCGACCGAGAGGACCCATGGCCTGGCTCAACCGCCATAAACTCTTCCCCTTCCTGAGCTGGATGCCACGGCAAACCCGCGCCAGCGTCGGCCGCGACGTGATTGTCGGCCTGAGCGGAGCGATTCTGGCGCTACCGCAATCCATCGCCTATGCGCTGATCGCCGGCCTGCCGCCCGAGTATGGCTTGTACGCGGCAATCATTCCGGTGCTGATCGCCTGCCTGTGGGGCTCGTCCTGGCATCTGATCTGCGGCCCGACGGCGGCGATTTCCATAGTGCTGTATGCCAGCGTCAGTCCATTGGCCGTACCCGGTTCGCAGGACTACATCACCCTGATCCTGTTGCTGACGCTCCTTGCCGGGGCTTTCCAGTGGCTGCTGGGCATGCTGCGCTTCGGCGCGCTGGTAAATTTCGTCTCCCACTCGGTGGTACTGGGCTTCACCCTTGGCGCCGCGGTGGTCATCGCCCTTGGGCAATTACCCAACCTGCTGGGGCTCGATCTTGCGAATCAGGCCACTGCTCTGAACGGTCTGATGTCGCTGATCAGCCATATTGGCGCTCTGGACCGACCGTCATTGGTTCTGGGCATTAGCACCTTAGTGTTGGGCATCGTTCTCAAACTCCTGCTTCCGCGCTGGCCGACATTGCTGATCACGTTGGCGTTGAGCGCCCTGGTGGTCTGGCTGTGGCCGGCGATGTTTGGTCATGTGAAGCTAGTGAGCTCGTTCCTCGGCAAACTACCGCCCTTCAGCCCGCTGCCACTGGATCTTGATCTGGTGCTGCGCCTGCTGCCCAGCGCCGTAGCGGTGGGGATGCTCGGCCTGGTCACCAGCCTGTCGATCGCCCGCTCGTTGTCCGCCCGTTCGCAGCAACTTCTCGACGCCAATCAGGAAGTTCGCGCTCAGGGCCTGTCCAATATCGTTGGAGGGTTCTTCTCGGGTTCTCTGTCGGCCGGCTCTTTCACCCGCTCGGGTCTGAGCTACGAAGCCGGCGCTTGCTCGCCGTTGGCCGGGGTATTTTCCGCGTTATGGGTGGCGTTGTTCGCTGTGACCGGCGCGTCGTTGATCGCGCATATCCCAATCCCGAGCATGGCCGGGAGCATTTTGCTGATCAGTTGGGGGTTGGTGGATCATCGCGGTATTCGGTCGTTGTTCCGGGTCAGCCGCTCCGAGTTCGCGGTCATGGCGCTGACCTGCGTCGCGACCCTGTTGCTGGAGTTACAGACCGCGATCTACGCCGGGGTACTGGTGTCGCTGTTCTTCTACCTCAAACGCACTTCGCAACCGCGAGTGCAGCAGTGGCGCGACGGCGATGAAGACATTCTGCGGGTCGGCGGCTCGATCTTCTTCGGCGCCAGCCACTACCTGCAAGTACGCCTGCAAAGTCTCCACGGCTCACGGGTGGTGATCGATGCGCAGCAGATCAACTTCATCGACTATTCCGGGGTGGAAATGCTCCATCAGGAAGCACGGCGGTTGCTGCGGCAGGACCGTAGCCTGACCCTGCGGCGAGCACGGCCGCAGGTGGTGGAAGAGCTGAGGAAGCTGGAAGGGGCGGAGAAATGCCCGATTCGGTTTGAAGACTGAACACAAAAGCCCGCGCCGCCAGTTACAACGCCAACTGCCTGCGCAATTCCGCCAGCACCGGTGCAGTATCCGGGCGCACACCACGCCATAGATAGAACGCTTCGGCTGCTTGTTCCGCCAACATCCCCAAGCCATCCATTGCTACCGCCGCGCCATGCTCACTGGCCCAACGGCAGAACGAGGTCGGTTCCTTGCTGTACATCATGTCGTAGCAAAAGGTCTTGCCCGGCTCGATCAGGCTGCTGGCAATCGGTGGTACATCGCCTGACAGACTGGCAGATGTAGCGTTGATGATCAGGTCCACCGGCTCTTGCAGCCAGTCAAAACCGCTGGCGGACACCGGGCCGAGATCGGCGAACAACTCAGCCAGCAATTCGGCTTTTTCCACCGTACGGTTGGCGATGATCACCGACGATGGCTGCTCGGCCAGTAACGGCTCCAGCGCACCGCGCACCGCGCCGCCAGCACCCAGCAGCAAAATGCGTTTGCCCCGCAGGCTGAATCCGGCATTGACCGTCAGATCCCGCACCAGCCCGGCACCGTCGGTGTTATCCCCCAGCAGGCTGCCGTCGGCGAGTTTGCTCAAGGTGTTGACCGCGCCGGCCCGCTGCGCCCGTGGCGTCAGGCTGTTGGCCAAGCGATAGGCGTCTTCCTTGAATGGCACTGTGACGTTGGCCCCCAGGCCCTCAAGGAAAAACGCCTGAGCGCAGCCGGAAAAGTCGTCGAGCGGCGCCAACAAGGTGCTGTAGTCCAGCCGCTGAGCGGTCTGCTCGGCAAACAGGCGGTGGATCAGCGGCGATTTGCTGTGGCCAATCGGGTTACCGAATACGACGTAACGGTCCATCAAGCACATTCCTCATTTGTAGGAGCTGCCGGAGGCTGCGATCTTGGCGTTGGTCCTGACGGTGTAAAACTGTCAGCCCTTGGCCAGCCAATCACGGTCCTGCAGAAAGTATTCGGTCAGACGCGCTTCTTCGCTGCCAGGCTCGGCTTTCCAATCGTAACCCCAGCGCACTTGCGGTGGCAGCGACATCAGGATCGACTCGGTACGCCCGCCCGATTGCAGGCCGAACAGCGTGCCACGGTCATACACCAGGTTGAACTCGACATAGCGACCCCGGCGATACTCCTGGAACTCCCGCTGTTTCTCGGTGTACGCCTCGGCCTTGCGGCGCTGGACGATCGGCAGGTACGCCTCGATGTAGGCGTCACCAATAGCGCGCATGAAGGCGAAGCTGGTGTCGAAGTCCCACTCGTTCAGGTCATCGAAAAACAGGCCGCCAATGCCCCGCGGCTCGTGGCGATGCTTGATGTAAAAATAGCTGTCGCACCAAGCCTTGTAACGCGAGTAAACGTCCGGCCCGAATGGCGCGCAAGCCTGCTCGGCGACCCGGTGCCAGTGCACGCAGTCTTCTTCGTTGCCGTAATACGGAGTCAGGTCGAAGCCGCCGCCGAACCACCAGACCGGCTCTTCGCCCTCTTTCTCGGCGATGAAAAATCGCACATTGGCGTGGGAAGTTGGAACATGAGGGTTGTGCGGGTGAATCACCAGCGATATACCAAGGGCTTCAAAACCGCGCCCGGCCAGTTCTGGCCGATGGGCACTGGCAGATGGCGGTAGTCCGCTGCCGAACACATGGGAAAAATTCACACCGCCTTTTTCGACGACCTGACCGTTCTCGATCACCCGGGTGCGACCACCACCACCGGCAGGCCGGGTCCAGGCGTCTTCGACGAAGCGAGTGCCAGCGTCTTCGGCTTCCAGAGCAGCGCAAATACGGTCTTGCAGGTCAAGCAGGTAAGCTTTTACGGCCTCGGTGCGAGTATTCATGGCATCACCTTGAATCGGGCAAAGCTACGCGGCGCTTCGAACGGAACGTGAAGCCGACGCAAATGGGCGCGTAGCATAACACCGCAACTTGCCCCACCGCAGTTGACGAAGGTCAAGCTTAGGAGTCCGATAGGGACCTTTCGCGAAAAGCCCCAAGGAGATTGCAGATGGCCAAACGTATCCAGTTCCGTGCCCATGGCGGCCCCGAAGTACTCGAGTATGTAGACTACCAACCGCCAGCACCGGGTCCGCAACAAGTTCGCGTCAGCAACAAGGCCATCGGCCTGAATTTCATCGACACCTACTTCCGCAGCGGCCTGTATGCACCGCCATCCTTGCCCTCGGGCCTGGGTGCCGAAGGCGCCGGCGTGGTCGAGGCGGTCGGCAGCGAAGTCACTCAATTCAAAGTCGGCGACCGCGTGGCCTATGGCAGCGGTCCACTGGGCGCTTACAGCGATGTGCATGTGCTGCCGGCGAGCAATCTGGTGCATTTGCCGGATGCCATCAGCTTCGAACAAGCTGCGGGCGTGATGCTCAAAGGCCTGACCGTGCAATACCTGCTGCGTCAAACCTATGACCTGAAAGGTGGCGAAATCATCTTGTTCCACGCCGCCGCTGGCGGTGTCGGCTCGCTCGCCTGCCAATGGGCCAAGGCGCTGGGCGTGAAGCTGATCGGTACGGTCAGCTCGCCTGAAAAAGCCGCCCTCGCCAAATCCCTCGGCGCCTGGGAGACCATCGACTACAGCAAGGAAGACGTCGCACAGCGTGTGCTGGAATTGACTGACGGCAAAAAATGCCCGGTGGTCTACGACGGCGTCGGCAAAGACACCTGGCTCACCTCGCTGGACAGCGTAGCGCCACGAGGCCTGGTGGTGAGCTTCGGCAACGCCTCGGGCGCGGTGGATGGCGTGAATCTGGGGATTCTGGCGGCAAAGGGCTCGTTGTACGTGACCCGGCCGACGCTGGCGACTTACGCCAACAACGCCGAGAACCTGCAAGCCATGGCCGATGAGCTGTTCGGGATGATCATCAGCGGCAAAATCAAGGTTGATATCAGCCAGCGTTATCCACTGGCAGAAGCGGCCAAGGCCCAGACCGAGTTGTCGGCACGGCGTACGACCGGGTCGACGATTCTGTTGCCGTAAGCTGACTGCTTGATCGTTGATCGTTCCCACGCTCCCGCGTGGGAATGCATCCCGTGACGCTCCGCGTCACATCTAGAGCGGACGCAGAGCGTCCATTGAGGCATTCCCACGCGGAGCGTAGGAACGATCAATTAACAGGGGTTCTACTGCGACTTCAACCCGGGCGAACGATCTTGCCGGTCGCCAGATCACGAATCAGGCTCGGATTCTTCCGCCCGCCGAGATTACCTCCCAGCACCATGTCGATTTGCCCGCGGAAGTATTGCTCCACGCGAATCCGAGTACGCGCCGCCGGCCGGCCCTGTGGGTTGGCCGAGGTCGATACCAGCGGCCCGACCAGTGCGCATAAGTCGCGAACTTGTGGGTGATCACTGACCCGCAAGGCCACCGTGTCGTGAACCCCGGTGATCCATTCCGGCAGCATGCCCTGATGCGGCACCAGCCAGGTATTGGGCCCCGGCCAGGTGCTGGCCATGCGATCCATCCAGGCTTGCGGGAAGTCTTCGAAAAGAAAATCGAACTGACGGATGTTGTCAGCGATCAGGATCAGACCTTTATCCACAGATCGCGACTTGATCGCCAACAGGCGATCCACCGCCTCTTCGTTCCACGGGTCGCAACCCAGGCCCCAGACGGCTTCGGTTGGATAGGCAATCACCGCCCCTGCGCGAATTTCTCGTGCGGCTTGTTGCACACGCCAACTGCTGACCATTGCTGACTCTCCGGAATAAGGCTGAGCGCAGTTTACCGATCTTCGTTACAAAACCTAGCTTACGCGCGCAAACCAGCGTCCGCTTTCGCAAACTGCCCGGCCGTCCATCTCCAGCTCGGTTAATGCCGCCAATACCTTCGGTAAAGCCCAACCACTGGCGCCAGCCAAGGCTTCGCTGGTGTGCGGCGCTGCATGTAGCAAGCGCAACAATGGGTGATCGGCCTTCACTGGCACCACCTCGGATGGTGCCAGGTTTTGCCAGCCACGCAGGGCTTCGAGAACATGTTCGATGGTTTCCACCAGTACCGCGCCATCGCGGATTAGCTGATGACAACCGCGGGCGCCGGGATGATGGATCGACCCAGGAATCGCATACACCTCGCGGCCCTGTTCGGCTGCCAGCCGTGCGGTAATCAACGAACCGCTGGCAACACTGGCCTCAATCACCAGCACGCCCAGGGACAAACCGCTGATGATTCGATTGCGCCGAGGGAAATTGCTGGCGTGCGGCCCGGCGTCCAGCGGGAACTCGGAAACCACCGCGCTGCCTTGGGCAATCATCGCTTCGGCGAGTTGACGGTTGCGCTGTGGATAAAAACTTTCCAGCCCTGTGCCCAGCACGCCGACGGTCAGCCCGCCCACGTCCAGAGCGGCCTGATGCGCGGCGCCGTCGATGCCCAGCGCCAAGCCGCTGGTGATGACAAAACCGGCACCGGCAAGGCTGCGGGAAAACGCCGCGGCAGTATCCATTCCAGGCCGCGAAGCACGACGACTTCCGACCATCGCCAGCTGTGGTTTTTCAAGAATGTCCGGATCGCCGGCAACGAATAACAGCGGCGGGGCGTCGCACAGCTCGGCCAGCAGAGCAGGGTAGCCCGGCTGGTCCCACATCAGTAAATGCTGGTCCGCACGTTCAAGCCAGGCCAATGCATGGCTGGCACCGTCACGGATATCGGCACTGCGTCGGGCCTCGGCGCACGCAGCAGGCAGGCCCAATGAGCGCCAGGCACCAGCGGGTGCGCTGATGGCTGCGCAGGCCGAACCAAAGGCGTCGAGCAGCTTATGAAAACGTCGGGGGCCGAGCTCCGGCAGACGGTGCAAACGCAAACGGGCTTCCAGCTCCGCAGGGGAAACCGGGGATATAGCAGACAGCGACATAGGATCATCCTTGATCGTTATAAGTCCTGCTCAGACAGGAACAAGCTGTGGATAAGTCTGTTGGTAACTTGTTGAGAGTTTCCGTTTTTTAAGGATTTTTGACCTTGTCCATCACCGCCAAAGAGCGCGATGCATTCAATACCAGGCCATAGCTGAGCTTTTCATAAGTGCGGAACACCATCAGCAATCCGGCGCGCTCATCGGGGATTTTCACCTCGCTGCCCATCACGCGATCACGAACGGTTTCCCCGGTTTTCATCACCGCCAGCACGTTGCCTTCGACCAATCCATCACGATAGCCCTTGTTCAGGGTCACCACGTCGAGCACGCCAATCTGCGTCACACCGCGTGGCACATCGATAATCACGCCGTTGATCTCGTTTTGTGGCGAGCTGGGCATAAAATTCGAATTGATCGCCCGTTCCTCGCCACTGAACAATCGGTCGCCGAGGCGAACCTCCTGGGTCGTGCGTTGCAGGGCCAGCGTGGCGACATCACCTTCAGTGGCAACGATTTCACCGGCGCCGATATCGTCAGCGTTGATCCCAAGGAACTCTTTACTCTGTGGGTCTATGTAGACCTTACCCTGACGGAAGATGCCATAGACCGATTGCGCCGGGCCGAACTTGCCGCGGGCATAGATTCGGTCGCCCATACCGCTGAGCACCCGCTCGGCATCGCCGGCGACGATGTATGGCGCCTTGTCGAACACCTCGACCGTGTCGACGATACGGTTATTCAGCAAGAAGCTGTTGATCGTCTGCAGAGGAACGCTCGCAACGGCATCGGCCACCGGCGTGCGGCGGATTTGCGGTGATAGTGTGATGGTGCCCCGTGAAGCCCCACGATTGAGGGTCAAGCGTGGCTGGCCGTTGACGTAGACCAGTGACAGCGAGTCGCCGGGGTAGAGGAGATTGGGGTTTTCAATGTGCGGATTGACCTGCCAGATCTGCGGCCACTTCCAGGGTTCCCGGAGAAATTTCCCGGAAATATCCCAGAGTGTGTCACCAGCCACTACGGTGTAATACTGTGGAAAACCGTCCTTGAGTTGCACTTGCGCCTGCGCGATACCGGCCAAGGCCAACAGCAGCAGGGCGAGTAGTGATTTCCTCATGCAGTGAATCCCTTTATTATGTACGTTCGCGTGAAACGCCAGAGCCCCCCGAGGCTTGCTCCCTTCCAGGAGAACGTTTTACAACGGCAGCCTGAGTCTACGGACCCACCAGGCACCGACTTTGACTTTACTCACACGTGCAGCAATTACGCCTATGGCCATTTTAGACATCCTCGAATTCCCTGACTCGCGCCTGCGCACTATCGCCAAACCTGTGGCTGTAGTGGACGACGAAGTGCGTCAGTTGGTCGATGACATGTTTGAAACAATGTATGAAGCACCCGGCATCGGCCTGGCTGCGACCCAGGTCAACGTGCACAAACGCGTGGTGGTCATGGACCTCTCCGAAGACCGCAGCGAGCCACGGGTGTTCATCAACCCCGAGTTTGAAGTCCTGACTGACGAGATGGGCCAGTATCAGGAAGGCTGCCTCTCGGTACCGGGCTTCTACGAAAACGTCGATCGCCCGCAGCGCGTGAAGATCAACGCACTGGACCGTGACGGCCAGCCTTATGAGCTCATCGCCGACGGCCTGCTGGCGGTGTGCATTCAGCACGAATGCGATCACCTCAATGGCAAGTTGTTCGTCGACTACCTGTCCACGCTCAAACGCGACCGGATCAAGAAGAAGCTGGAAAAACTACATCGCCAGCACGCTTGATTCCCTTCTTCCAAAGGCTTGCTGCGGCAAGCCTTTTTCTTTTGCGAGACTTCTCACATGACTGAGCCACTGCGCATCGTCTTTGCCGGCACCCCCGAATTTGCCGCCGAACACCTCAAGGCCCTGCTCGACAGCCCTTATGAGATCGTTGCGGTCTACACCCAGCCGGACCGTCCGGCGGGCCGTGGGCAAAAGCTGATGCCAAGCCCGGTCAAGCAACTCGCCGAGCAGCACAACATTGCCGTTTTGCAGCCACCGACCCTGCGCGACGCAGCGGCCCAGGCTGAACTCGCGGCTCTGAAGCCGGACTTGCTGGTGGTGGTGGCGTACGGCCTGATCCTGCCGCAAGTGGTGCTGGATATCCCGCGCCTGGGCTGCATCAACAGCCACGCTTCGTTGCTGCCACGCTGGCGCGGTGCGGCGCCGATTCAGCGCGCCGTCGAAGCCGGTGATACCCAAAGCGGTGTGACGGTGATGCGTATGGAAGCAGGCCTGGACACTGGGCCGATGCTGCTCAAGGTCACCACCCCGATCAGCGCCGACGACACCGGCGGCAGCCTGCATGACCGTCTCGCCGAGATGGGCCCGCCGGCCGTGGTTCAGGCCATCGCCGGTCTGGCCGCAGGCACTCTGGAAGGCGAAGTGCAAGACGACAGCCTCGCCACCTACGCTCACAAGCTGAACAAGGACGAAGCGCGCATCGGCTGGAACCGTCCGGCCGTCGAGCTGGAACGCCTGGTTCGCGCGTTCAATCCTTGGCCGATCTGCCACAGCACCCTCAATGGCGAAGCCCTGAAAGTCCTCTCTGCGAACCTCGCCGATGGCCAAGGCGCCCCGGGTGAGGTTCTCAGCGCCAGCAAGGACGGCCTGATCGTCGCTTGCGGCGAGCAGGCCTTGTGCCTGACCCGTCTGCAATTGCCCGGTGGCAAGGCGCTGAACTTCAGCGACTTGTTCAACAGCCGCCGCGAGAAATTCGCCGTCGGTACCGTGCTGGGTCAAGCGGTGGATACCCAATGAACCCGCGTCTGGCCGCCGCCAAAGCCCTGACGGCTGTACTTAACGGTAAAGCCTCACTCAACAGCTCCTTGCCGACGCAACTGGACAAGGTGGAAATACGTGATCGTGGTTTCACCCAGGATCTGGCCTTCGGCACCGCCCGCTGGCAACCGCGCTTATCGGCATTGGCGGCCAAGCTGCTGCAAAAGCCGTTCAAGGCTGCAGACGCCGATGTCGAGGCGTTGCTGTTGGTCGGTCTCTACCAATTGCTCTACACCCGCGTGCCGGCCCACGCCGCCATCGGCGAAACCGTCGGTTGCGCTGAAAAGTTGAAAAAACCCTGGGCCAAGGCCCTGCTCAACGCAGTGCTGCGCCGTGCTCAGCGCGAAAGCGAAGCGCTGCTGAGCGAGCTGGAACACGACCCGGTGGTGCGCACCGCCCATCCGCGCTGGCTGCAAAAATCCCTCAAGGCCTTCTGGCCTGAACAGTGGGAAGCCATCTGCGCGGCGAACAACGCCCATCCGCCGATGATTCTGCGGGTCAATCGCCGCCACCATTCTCGCGATGCTTATCTCAAGCTGCTGAGCGACGCCGGTGTGGTCGGCAAACCTTGCCTCTACAGCCAGGACGGCATTGTCCTCGAGGCGCCAGGTGATGTACGCAACCTGCCGGGCTTCGCCGAAGGCTGGATCAGCGTGCAGGACGAAGCCGCGCAACTGGCCGCCGACCTGCTGGACCTGGCGCCGGGCCAACGAGTGCTCGACGCCTGCTGCGCCCCGGGCGGCAAGACCTGCCACATCATGGAAATCGAACCGAAACTGGCCGGTGTGGTGGCGGTGGATCTGGAAGCCAAGCGCCTGGTGCGAGTGCAAGAGAACCTTGAGCGTCTTGGCCTCAGCGCCGAGCTGATTGCCGCCGATGGTCGCGACACCGCTGCCTGGTGGGACGGCAAGCCGTTCCAGCGGATTCTGCTGGACGCGCCATGCTCGGCCACCGGGGTGATCCGCCGTCACCCGGACATCAAACTGACCCGTCAACCTGACGACATCGCCGCGTTGGCCGTGCTGCAAGGCGAACTGCTCGACGCCCTGTGGCCGACCCTCGACGTCGGCGGCATCCTGCTGTATGCCACCTGCTCGACCTTGCCGACCGAGAACACCGAAGTCATCGAAGCCTTCCTCACCCGTACCCCGGGCGCTCGTGAGTTGGACATCGCCGGCCAGCTCGGGCAGCCTGCAGCAGGTCTGAAACAACCCCACGGCCGGCAGTTGCTGGCACAAGAGGGCGGCCATGACGGTTTTTACTACGCCAAGCTGATCAAGATCGCCGCTGCACGCGGTTAACCGGTTTCAAGGGAGTGAGTGGATGAAAATCATCATCCTCGGCGCAGGGCAGGTCGGCGGTACGCTGGCGGAACACCTGGCCAGCGAAGCCAACGACATCACCGTGGTCGACACGGACGGCGAACGCTTGCGCGATCTCGGTGATCGGCTCGATATCCGCACCGTGCAAGGCCGCGGCTCGTTCCCGACAGTGCTGCGTCAGGCTGGCGCCGACGATGCCGACATGCTGGTGGCGGTGACCAGCAGCGACGAAACCAACATGATCGCCTGTCAGGTCGCCCACACCCTGTTCCACACCCCGACCAAAATCGCTCGCGTGCGCGAAGCCGCCTACTTGACTCGCGCCGGCCTGTTCAACAACGACGCCATTCCGGTCGACGTGTTGATCAGTCCGGAACAGGTCGTCACTAATTACATCAAGCGCCTGATCGAACATCCCGGTGCCTTGCAAGTGATCGACTTCGCTGAAGGCAAGGCGCAACTGGTGGCGGTCAAGGCTTACTACGGCGGACCGCTGGTAGGTCAGCAACTGCGGCAGTTGCGCGAGCACATGCCCAATGTCGAAACCCGTGTTGCAGCCATCTTCCGCCGTGACCGACCGATCCTGCCCCAGGGCGATACGATAATTGAGGTCGACGATGAAGTATTTTTCATCGCCGCAAAAGCGAATATTCGTGCAGTAATGAGTGAAATGCGCCGCCTCGATGAAAGCTACAAACGCATCGTGATTGCTGGTGGCGGGCAGATTGGCGAGCGCTTGGCCGAAGCCATCGAAAGCCGTTATCAGGTGAAGATCATCGAGATGAACCCGGCGCGTTGCCGCCACCTCTCCGATACCCTCGACAGCACCGTGGTGTTGCAGGGCAGCGCATCAGACCGCGACTTGCTGCTGGAAGAGAACATCGCTGACGCCGATATCTTCCTGGCGCTGACTAACGATGACGAAGCCAACATCATGTCGTCGCTGCTGGCCAAACGCCTGGGCGCAAAAAAGGTGATGACCATCATCAACAACCCGGCCTATGTCGACCTGATCCAGGGTGGCGACATCGATATCGCCATCAGCCCGCAGTTGGCAACCATCGGCACCTTGCTGGCCCACGTGCGTCGCGGCGATATCGTCAGCGTTCACTCGTTGCGCCGTGGTGCAGCGGAAGCCATTGAAGCGATTGCCCATGGCGATGCCAAGTCGAGCAAAGTGATCGGCCGCGCCATCGAAAACATCGGTTTGCCTCCGGGAACCACCATTGGCGCGATTATTCGCGACGAAGAAGTCATCATCGCCCACGATGACACGGTGATCGAGACCGGCGACCATGTGATTCTGTTCCTTGTGGATAAAAAACATATCCGCGATGTGGAGAAGCTGTTCCACGTTGGCCTGAGCTTTTTTTGACCCACACAAATAGATCGTTCCCACGCTCTGCGTGGAAATGCCGCCATGGACGCTCTGCGTCCGCTCCGGATGTGACGCGCAGCGTCACGGGATACATCCCCATGCGCAGCGTGGAAACGATCATCAACTGAAGGACACTGCCCCATGATCGAATCCCTGGAAAAAATGCTCGCCAAGGGTGTGGATAACTCGCTGCTGCGCTTCGGTCTGGGCAAGGGCTATCTGGATTTGGGCGAGAACGCCAAAGCGGCCGAGCATCTGCAACGCTGTGTGGGTTTCGATCCGAAGTATTCCGCTGCCTGGAAGCTGCTGGGCAAGGCGCATTTGGCGTTGGCGGACTATCCGGCCGCCCGTAAGGCTTGGGAACAGGGTCTGGAAGCCGCGCGCGCTCATGGCGACAAACAGGCGGAAAAGGAAATGACGGTGTTTTTGAAGAAGCTTGATCGCCAGGCTAAATGATCAAAAAACAGTCAGCTCAGAGATAACGCAGTCCTATGCCTTCGGCGTCGACCTGTACCACTTCCATACGCACCCGCGGCGCAGCCACCGGCAAGTCTTGCACCTGCCCATAGACCACCGCGCCCTTGGTCAACGCCGAGAGTGCCGGATGTTTCACGTATACGCTGCTGGCCGAGAGATTGCGTGTCTGGCCCAGGCACTCGCCAAAGCTTTCGTGCTGGATTTTGATGCGAAAGGATTTGCGGTGATCGGACATCTGCTGCACCCTTGTTCAAACTGCTGTGGATAACATTGAATCCAAAATTATCCACAGATCATGCCAGTTAGCTGTAGGCGCGAGGCCTGCCCGCGATAAAACTCAGTACCAGCGCGACTCGCCCGCAGGACGTTTCTTGAAGCGCTTCATGCTCCACATGTATTGGCTCGGATAAGCCCGCACGTATTTCTCGACGACCTGGCTCATCGCCGCGCAGGAAGTCTCGGTATCGGTGCTGTACATGGCTTCTGGCGCGGCTTCGAGGATCACTTTGTAGCCAGAACCGTCGGGCAGGCGCAGGGCATGCAGGAACACACCGACCGCTTTGCCGCCCGCGAGCATGTTCGGCACGAATTTGCTGGTCAGCGCCTTGGTCGCGAAGAACGGCACGAAAATCCCGGCGGATTCGGCCGGTTCCGGGTCAGCCGGGATGCCCACCGCACCACCTTTGCGCACTTCCTTGATAACGCTGAGGATGCCTTCCTTGGTGGACGCCGCGACGCGGTTGCCCAATTGCACCCGCTGCTTGCGCAGCAACTCATCCACAGCCTTGAGTTTGGGTGGCCGATAGAAAATGATCGGTTTGCACTGACTGCAATAGAAGTGATTCAACACTTCCCAGTTGCCGAGGTGGCTGGTGATACCGACCACGCCCTTGCCTGAGGCCAACGCTTCTTTCAGTACATCCAGACCTTCGACTTCACGCACCAGGTCAATAGAGCGTTGGGCAGGCCAGATCCAGGCACAGGCGCTTTCGGTCAGCGACTTGCCAATATCCATCAGGCTTTGCCCGACCAGACGCTCACGCTCGGCGGCGTCCATCTCCGGGAAACATTTGGCGAGGTTGATGCGCACCACGTCGCGGGAACGGTTGGGGGTTTTCCACATGACCCAGCCAATTGCCGCGCCTACCGCTTGCACCGCCCGCCACGGGAGCAGGGCAAACAACCGCAGAGCGCCTACCAGCAAGGCGCCTTTAAACTTATCCACAGGTCACTCCTGATCTTCTGAACCGACGTAATGATCCGTATCGCGAGCCGGCTATTCTAACCGCCCACTGCGCAAGATGGCGTAGCGATCACAATCGGTGGTGTGATCCATGACCATCCCCGAGGCCTGCATCAGGGCATAGCAAATGGTCGGGCCGACAAACGTGAAGCCGGCTTTCTTCAAACCTTTGCTCATCGCTTCGGCCTCGGGCGTCACGGCCGGCACTTCGCTGCGATCCTTGAAATGATTGATCTTCGGGACGCCGCCGACAAACGACCAGAGCAGCGCCACCGGGTCTTCCAGCGCCATCCAGGCCTGGGCATTGCGCCGGGCGGCATTGAGTTTGAGACGGTTGCGAATGATCCCCGGATCGAGCATCAAATCGTCGATTTCGGCGTCGCTCATCTGCGCCACGCGCTGCACGTCAAAGCCGAACAGCGCCTCACGGTAGCGTTCGCGTTTCCTCAGCACGGTGATCCATGACAGACCGGCCTGGAACCCTTCGAGCAAAAGCAACTCGAACAAGCGCTGCGCATCGCGTAGCGGTACGCCCCACTCTTGATCGTGATAAGCCATGTACAGCGGATCTTCGGAACACCAAAAGCAGCGTGGCATAAGGCTCCAGGGGGCGTGCGGACGAACGAATCGGGTATACTCCCGCTCTTTAAATCGCAGCCCAAGAAACAGGTGAATTTCGTGAGCCAGCCTACGCCAGCCGTGCGTACCTTCCAAGACTTGATCCTCGCCCTCCAGCAATACTGGGCCGAGCAAGGTTGTGTGGTACTTCAGCCCTACGATATGGAAGTAGGCGCCGGCACTTTCCATACCGCCACGTTTCTGCGCGCCATCGGCCCGGAAACCTGGAACGCCGCTTATGTGCAGCCCAGTCGTCGCCCGACTGACGGCCGCTACGGCGAAAACCCGAACCGTCTGCAGCACTACTACCAGTTCCAGGTAGTCCTGAAGCCGAACCCGGACAATTTCCAGGAACTGTACCTGGGCTCGCTCAAGCACGTGGGCCTTGACCCATTGGTGCACGACATCCGTTTCGTCGAAGACAACTGGGAATCGCCGACCCTTGGCGCCTGGGGTCTGGGCTGGGAAGTCTGGCTCAACGGCATGGAAGTGACCCAGTTCACCTACTTCCAGGCAGCGGGCGGCATCGAGTGCTACCCGGTGACCGGCGAGATCACCTACGGTCTCGAGCGTCTGGCCATGTACCTGCAAGGCGTGGATTCGGTCTACGATCTGGTCTGGGCTGACGGTCCGTTCGGCAAAGTGACCTACGGCGATGTGTTCCACCAGAACGAAGTGGAGCAGTCGACCTACAACTTCGAACACGCCAACGTCGAGAAGCTGTTCGAACTGTTCGACTTCTATGAAAGCGAAGCCAAGCGCCTGATCGAGCTCGATCAACCGCTGCCGCTGCCAAGCTATGAAATGGTGCTGAAGGCCTCGCACACCTTCAACCTGCTGGATGCACGCCGGGCGATCTCGGTGACGGCGCGTCAGCAATACATTCTGCGTGTACGCACCCTGGCGCGTTTCGTTGCGCAAGCCTACTTGCTGGCTCGTGCCAAGCTGGGCTTCCCGATGGCGACCCCGGATTTGCGTGATGAAGTGTTGGCTAAGCTGGAGGCTGCACAATGAGTGCTCAAGATTTCCTGGTTGAACTGGGCACCGAAGAGCTGCCACCCAAGGCCCTGAACACCTTGGCCGATGCGTTCCTCGCCGGTATCGAGAAGGGCCTGCTGGCCGCTGGCCTGGGCTTTGAAGCCAAGCAGGTCTACGCCGCACCGCGTCGTCTGGCCGTGCTGATCACCAAACTGGCCACCCAACAGCCGGATCGCAGCATCAACCTCGACGGCCCGCCACGTCAGGCCGCCTTCGATGCCGAAGGCAACCCGACCCAGGCCGCCCTGGGCTTCGCCAAGAAGTGCGGCGTTGACCTGAGCGAAATCGATCAGAGCGGTGCGAAACTGCGCTACAGCCAACGTATCGAAGGCAAGCCGACCGCCAGTCTGCTACCGACTATCGTCGAGGACTCCCTGAACGACCTGCCGATTCCGAAGCGCATGCGCTGGGGCGCTCGCAAGGAAGAATTCGTTCGCCCGACGCAGTGGCTGGTGATGCTGCTCGGTGACCAGGTCATCGACTGCACCATCCTTGCTCAGAAGGCCGGTCGCGACTCCCGTGGTCACCGCTTCCATCACCCGCAAAGCGTGCGCATCACTTCGCCTGCCAACTACCTGAACGACCTGCGCGCCGCGTACGTATTGGCCGATGCCAATGAGCGCCGTGAGCTGATCAGCAAGCGCACCACCGAGCTGGCAACGATGCAGGAAGGCACCGCGATCGTGCCGCCGAGCCTGCTCGACGAAGTGACCGCGCTGGTGGAATGGCCAGTGCCGCTGGTGTGCTCGTTCGAGGAACGTTTCCTCGATGTGCCGCAAGAAGCCCTGATCACTACCATGCAGGACAACCAGAAGTACTTCTGCCTGCTGGATGCCGACGGCAAGTTGCTGCCACGTTTCATTACCGTGGCCAACATCGAGAGCAAAGACCCGCAGCAGATCATCGACGGTAACGAGAAAGTGGTTCGCCCACGCCTGACCGACGCCGAATTCTTCTTCAAGCAAGACAAGAAGCAGAAACTCGAAGACTTCAACCTGCGCCTGCAGAACGTGGTGTTCCAGGAAAAACTCGGCAGCGTCTACGACAAGGCCGAGCGCGTTTCCAAACTGGCCGCGTTCATCGCGCCACACATTGGCGGCAACGCTCAATGGGCGGCGCGGGCCGGCCTGCTGTCCAAGTGTGATCTGGCAACCGAGATGGTCGGTGAGTTCCCGGAGATGCAAGGTGTCGCCGGTTACTACTACGCCCTCAACGATGGCGAGCCGCAAGACGTCGCACTGGCGCTGAACGAGCAATACATGCCGCGCGGTGCCGGCGCTGAACTGCCGACCACCCTGACCGGTGCGGCCGTGGCGATCGCCGACAAGCTCGACACCCTGGTCGGCATCTTCGGCGTCGGCATGCTGCCAACCGGTAGCAAAGACCCGTATGCCCTGCGTCGTGCCGCTCTCGGCGTGTTGCGGATCCTGATCGACAAGAAGCTCGAGCTGGACCTGACCGACGCCGTGGCCTTCGCCGTCGCCGCGTTCGGCGCCAAGGTCAAGGCTGCCGGCCTGGCTGATTCGGTGCTGGAGTTCATCTTCGACCGTCTGCGTGCCCGTTACGAAGACGAAGGCGTGGATGTGGCTACCTATCTGTCGGTTCGTGCCCTGAAACCGGGTTCGGCACTGGACTTCGATCAACGCGTGCAAGCGGTGCAAGCGTTCCGCAAATTGCCGGAAGCGGCTGCATTGGCTGCCGTGAACAAGCGCGTATCGAACCTGCTGAGCAAGGCCGAAGGCTCGATCCCGAGCACCGTCGAAGCCAAGTACTTCGACAACGCCAATGAGTTCTCGCTGTACTCGGCGATCCAGCAGGCTGATCAGGCGGTCCAGCCAATGGCTGCGGCGCGTCAGTACAGTGAATCGCTGGCGCGTCTGGCAGCGTTGCGCGAGCCGGTCGATGCGTTCTTCGAAGCCGTGATGGTCAATGCTGAAGACGCCAAGGTGCGTGCCAACCGTTATGCGTTGCTGGCGCGTTTGCGTGGGTTGTTCCTCGGTGTTGCCGATATTTCGCTGCTGGGCTAATGGTTTAAGGAGCGGGGCTTGAAACTGCTGATTCTCGATCGGGACGGAGTGATCAATTACGACTCCGACGCTTATATCAAGTCGGTGGAGGAGTGGATTCCGCTCCCCGGCTCGATCGAAGCCATCGCGCAGTTGAGCAAGGCCGGCTGGACGGTAGCGGTTGCTACCAACCAGTCCGGTATCGCTCGCGGCTACTACGATGTCGCGACCCTGGACGCCATGCACGAGCGCTTGCGCTCGCTGGTGACGGAGCAGGGTGGCGAACTCGGGCTCGTCGTCTATTGTCCTCACGGACCCGATGAAGGCTGCGATTGCCGCAAGCCGAAACCCGGCATGCTCAAAACCATCGCCGCTCATTACGACGTGGCGCTGACCAGCCTATGGTTTGTCGGCGACAGTCTCGGTGACCTGGAAGCCGCAAAAGCCGTCGACTCTCAGCCAGTTTTGGTTAAAACCGGGAAAGGCGAAAAGACACTGGGCAAAAACCTACCGGTGGGCACCTTGATTTTTGACGATCTGGCGGCGGTTGCCGCAGAACTTGTGCGCAACTGAACTTATCCACAAATAGAGCGCTTCTGACATCCTGACCAAGGACAGTTCCGGAGTGCGCTTTTAATAGGCAAATGCCGCTATGTCGATCCTGCAGGCAATCAGAACTTTCTTCTTTTACCTGCTGCTGGGCACCACCTCGTTGCTCTGGTGCAGCCTCAGCTTTTTTATCGCGCCTTTTTTACCGTTCAAGGCACGTTATCGTTTTATCAACGTGTACTGGTGCCGTTGCGCGCTGTGGTTGAGCAAGGTATTTCTCGATATCCGCTTTGAAGTGAAGGGCGCCGAGAACGTGCCCGAACAGCCATGCGTGATTCTGTCTAACCATCAAAGTACCTGGGAGACGTTCTTCCTCTCGGCCTACTTTCAGCCCTTGAGCCAGGTGCTCAAGCGCGAGTTGCTCTATGTGCCGTTTTTCGGCTGGGCCATGGCCATGTTGCGTCCGATTGCCATCGACCGTGACAACCCAAAGGCAGCGCTCAAGCATGTGGCCAAGAAGGGCGACGAGCTGCTCAAGGATGGTGTCTGGGTGCTGATCTTCCCGGAAGGCACGCGTGTTCCATTCGGCACACTCGGCAAGTTTTCCCGGGGCGGTACAGCGTTAGCGGTCAACGCTGCACTACCGGTTCTGCCAATTGCGCACAACGCCGGCAAGTTCTGGCCGAAGACCGGCTGGGCTAAAAAGGCTGGCACTATCACAGTGGTCATCGGCGCACCGATGTATGCCGAAGGCGCCGGGCCGCGTGCTATTGCCGAACTCAATGACAGGGTTGCAGCCTGGAACGAGCAGGCTCAACGAGACATGGGCTCCCTGCCGCCCATCACCGCTGAACCGGAAAAAATGGCTGTCTGAGATTTTGTGGATAACCTGTGTACCGTTTTGTTGAAAACCGCCTGTTTTATCAAATAACTATATGATTTATATAGATATTTCTTAAGCTAATAAAACGACAAAAAACGTGCATAAGTTTTTATGGCAATAAAGAAAACCGGTCCTTGAGACCGGTTTTCTTTGCCTGCTGAATATCACTCTTCCAGCAGGGGAAGCTGAAGACTGAAGGTGGTGCCTTGCCCCACCATGCTTTCACAGAAAATCCTTCCGCCATGCCGATCGACGACTGCTTTGACCATTGAAAGTCCCAGCCCCAGACCATCACTGCCTTTGGCCGAAGCAAATCGTTGGTACTGGCTGAACAGCCGAGGCAGCTCATCGGCGGCGATACCTTTGCCCTGATCCGCGATCTCGCAGCTCAACCAGCCTTCAATGCAACTCATATGCACCGTGATACGCGAACCTGCCGGGCTGTATTTGATGGCGTTTTCCAGCAGATTGAACAGTGCACGGGTCAGCAGGGATTGGTCAGCCGAGACCATCCCTTCCGCCTCTTCATCCAGATCGTGAACAAGCTGAACATTCTTTAGCTGGGCGATGGTCATGGCCTGATCGAATGCATCCAGTATCAGCATCGCGAATATGCTTGGCTCGAATTGATAGGCCTCCGACTCGGCTTTCGCCAACTGCACAAACGCCTCGGTAAGGCTCAAGGCCCTGCGTACTTGCAGCTCGATCTGGTTGAACACCTGTGAATCGCCAGGCGCTTGGTGGCGTTGTATATCGAGTAAGGCCAGGATTGCCGAATGCGGTGCACGCAAGTCATGGGAAAGAAAGCGCAACAGCACCGCCCGTTGCTGCTCGGCATCGCGCTCGACGCTCAAGTCCGTGAGGCTGAGCAACCAGCCAATCGCCATCTCGCCTCCCACCGGTAACAGCGCAGCCAGGTCCAGGCGCAAGCTACGCTCCTGCGTGTCGCGGAACTCGACAGTCTCCAGCGCCGACAACGGCGGCCGTGCGCCATCGATCAAGCTTGGGTAGCCGAGACTGGCCAGTTGATCGAGCAGGTTTTCGCCAACCAGGCTATTGGAGAACAATGCGCGGGCATTGCGGTTTGCCAGCAGGATCTGCCCATGCGGATCGCTGATCAGCGTGGCTACCGGAAGATACTCCAGCCCGTCGGCGATAAAGCGACGCGTGTCACGGGTGCGGGTCATGGCCTGTTCCAGCGCGACAATCTGCCCCTGCAGCCGATCTCCAGCCGGGGCCTGAGTACGGCGGCGTTCCGGAAGCACCTTGGGCTCACTGTCGAGGCGCGCCAGTTCCCAGCCGAAGTAGGCAAGCACAACGCTCAAGCGACGCCAGTTCCAGATCAGATAACCCAGTAATAACCCCAGCAAGCTGGCGGCCGGTGACCACCACCAGCCCAGTCGCAACAACAGGCAGGACGCCAGCAGAGCACCTCCCATGCAACCTAGAGTCAGCCAAAGCGCATGCCGTGGACGTAACAACAGCAAGCCAAGTAGAAACGCAACGACGGACAACGACAGCGCAATCGCCAAGCCATCGCCCAAGGGGACGATGCAGCGCTTTTGCAACAAGCCATTAAGAATATTGGCCTGTATCTCGATGCCGGGTGTCGTTCCGAGACTCGCCGACTGCGGCGTGACATAACGGTCTCCCAGTCCCGGGGCGGTGGAGCCAATCAGGATCAAGCGATCACGCAGCAACTCGGGAGGGACTTCGCCCCGCAACACGCTGACGTAAGGGACGCTGGGGAAACCGGCGTTGGCACTGATGAAAGGAACAAGAATCCTATAGGCTCGCTCCCAACCCTGAGCCGTCAACGAGGAGGGCGAGCCCGGCATCTGCTTATCGATTGGCTGGGTCAACTCATAGAGAAGCCAGGCCAGTTGGGCCCTTGGATTGTGCGCAGGTCCTTCGCGCAAATACACACTGCGCACGATGCCATCGGCATCCGCCTCGGCGTTGATATGCCCGATACCCTTGGCGCAGCTGCGTAGCGGTGGTACCGGTTCGATTTCGCCAAGAGGTTGCCCGTAACGGGCGACACCTTCACGAAGCAACGGCACGAAGACATTCCCGGCTCGGCAGAGCGCCTGGGCCAGGCGTTGGTCGTTTTCCGGAACGCTGGCCGGCTCGCTGAAGATGACGTCGAACAACACACCCTTGGCATTCGCCGCACTGAGCCGATCCAGTAACTGTGCGTGCAGGTCGCGGGGCCATGGCCACTGGCCAAGCTGCTGCAGGCTGTAGTCGTCGATGGTAACGATGAGAATTTTCGGGTCGACGGGCAACGGGCTCAAGCGACGCAGGCTGTCATACAAAAGATTGTTCAGCGTCAGACCGTGGCTCAGGGACAAGACGGCCGTCAAGGGCAGCAGGATCAAACTGACCCACAACCATTCACGCACCAGGCCGCGAAACAGACGCTGGGCCTGAGTCGATTCACGGCTATCGGCCCCTTGCCAGCCCTTCATCGGCAGAATGCCGAGACGTTATTGGGCACGAGTCGTACGGGGGTAATAGAAAATGTCATACACCCCAGTATCTCCTTCCAGTCCATGCTCGTCGAACGCAGAGAGACGGACATGGTAGAAAAATGCCTTCAGGCCACTGAAGTTAACCTCGGGTGTGCTGGAAAACTGTTCCTGCTTAATGTTCAAGAAGTCGGTGTCGGTCGCGACCTGGGCTCGATAGCGCTTAGCCCCCTCCAGAGGTTTCATGATCAACTTCCAGACTGGCGTATCACCCTGTTGGCCGGCCTGCCCCATCAGCTGGGGGGCAGGTAACAAGTCGACCGGGGTCAGCTTGCCTTCTTTCTGAATTCGCAAACCTTGCCGTGCCATGACCTGAGCTTCGTCAGCGACAGGTGCTACCGTTTTTTTGGCGGGAGGCTTGGTCGAGCTTCCTTTTACAGCATCTATAGCGCTGCCATCCCGATTGACTGCGACCTGACCATTGAGCACTTCAATCAGTGACAGCCCATCGTCATTGCGCACACGGAAATGCGTGCCTCGCACCCCTAGCACGCCGACCGGGGTCACTATCTGGAAGCGGTCGTAGTCGCTCGCACGCTTGATCACATAGGACTCGACCTGACCTTGCTCAAGAATGACCTGTGGAATGGAGCGTTCTTCATTCAGGTGCAACGTAACCTGAGAACTGGAGGGCAGAACCACGCGAGATCCATCGCCCAGAGACAAGCTGACGAAAGCCGAAGGGGAGGTCTTCACGCCTTCCTGTTCGTCGATGTTCATGCCTTCTTCCAGAGGCACCTGATTCCCTTTGATATCGAGTTTCCAGGCCTCACCGGTCAGGTGCTCAACGGTGGCCGGCAGTGGCTGACCACGACACTGTTGGTTTTCATCGATATAAGGCAAACGTTTGACGGCGAAAAAGGCAGCCGATGCGGGCTGTACGAACAGACTCATCAACCCGCCAAGAAGCAACAGGCAGGAGCCCAGGCGTCGAAATTGCAAAGAGGTAATTTGTTTCATTGGATTTGCTTTCACGCTCTTCTGGAAGTCGGGCCAGGAAAACTGCTTCATCAGCCTTACACACCATACCTGACCGGGCTCAGTGGCAGATAGCCATAATCAGGCTAGCCCTTCACGTGAGGCTGCAGAAGTCGAGATAGGGGAGATGTGTCAGCCTCGCGATTGAGCGAGGGATGACACATCCCTGTGTCGCAGTCAGATCAATGGGTCGACCCGGCTTTCCAGCGTGAGCAAGCACTCCATTTTTCCCCCTCTACCGCAGATCCCAAGCAAGCTTGCGATCCGGTGCCCGCCAGATCGACGGAAACACTCCCTGTGTCGGAGCATTTCCTATGCCCCAGTGTGCCACCCAGCGATAAGGAATTTACCTACTGACAAAGCGCATAAAGTCGGTTTGCAATATTTGTTCAGAATTCTGAATCCGGGTTCAGAACACCCAACGCTGTTGTTCTTCACGCAGAATGGGCTGTGTGGTCTGGCTAAACTCAGCCTGTGGATAATTCACGGGAGCGAATCCTCGTGATTCATCGGGGCTGAAATACCATTCAGTTATTACTTCATTGACGTGAGGTACGGTCGTGGACTGCTTGGCTCCCAACCCGAGTCCCAGGTATGCAGCGAGAACCAGCGATGTCAGCCTGGTTAAATCCCTGCCATTTACAACCTTCGCGATCTGTTTTCGACCTATACGAAGCATGTTGTTCCCCATGTCCTTTTCCTTGAGGGTTTCGGTATCGTTCTGCGGAAAAAACACTGGCAATAACAGTGCTCCTGTCAGCTACCGGCTAATTGACATCAGCGTACCGAGCCGTAAGGATGCTCGAGCAAATTCCCATAATTGTTCAGATTCGAACTATCAGCCTAAACTCAGCGCCGTAGGACGTTTCAAAAAGCAATCGCACTCTCCGAGATGAAGGAACTACCCTGCATGCGTGTCGCAATATTGGATGACGAGCCCGCCGAGCTACGGCGGGTGGAACAGACACTGCGACAGATCCCGGCCACGAGAGAACAACCCTGGACGTTGCACAGCTTTGAACGAGGCGAAGATTTACTGCGTCAGTTACGACGAGAAACATTCGATCTGTTGATCCTCGACTGGCAACTGCCCGACCTCAGTGGTTTGTCACTGCTGCGCTGGACTCGCGAACACATGGAAGCGCCACCAGCTGCGATCATGCTCACTAGCCGCGACGCGGAGAGCGACATCGTTCAGGCACTGAATGCCGGAGCCGACGATTACGTCAGCAAGCCGTTCCGACCCAACGAGCTCAAGGCGCGGGTGTCGGCTGTATTGCGCCGGCATGGCCTGCAACGTTCAACGGCTAACGAAGTGCAGAGCTTCAATGATCTCGAATTCGACGATGCTGAATTGACCGTCACCCGTGCCGGTAAGCCCATCAGTTTTACCGAGCGCGAATACCGTCTGGCACGCTGCCTGTTTGCCAACCTGGGCCGCCCGTTATCCCGGGAATATCTCTACGAGCGTTTCTGGACCCATGAAGAAATGGTGTCTTCTCGTCCTCTGGATACGCATATCTATCGATTGCGAAACAAGCTAGGCCTGACCGCTGATCGAGGCTGGCAGCTGCTGACCATTTACGGTTACGGCTATCGACTTGAAAGCATCCCTCCCGCGAGCGAGTAGGGCGCAAGCTTCTTCAGTGACATCAACTAACGCATAAAAAAGCCAACGCTGAGCGTTGGCTTTTTTATTTCAGCAGATCACACCTGATCAGAAGTCCAGGTTGGACACCGCCAAGGCGTTGGTTTCGATGAAGTCACGACGTGGCTCAACCGCATCACCCATCAGGGTGTTGAAGATCTGGTCGGCACCGATGGCATCTTCAATCGTCACTTTCAGCATACGACGCACGCTTGGGTCCATGGTGGTTTCCCAAAGCTGGTCCGGGTTCATCTCACCGAGACCTTTGTAGCGCTGGATGGTGTGACGCTTGGTGCTTTCAGCCATCAACCAGTCCAAAGCTTCCTTGAACTCGGTGACGGCTTTCTTGCGCTCGCCGCGTTGAATATAAGCGCCTTCGTCCAGCAAGGTGCTCAATTGAGCGCCAAGGGTGACGACCGTCTTGTAGTCATTGCTGCCGAAGAAGTCGCGGTTGAAGGTGATGTAATTCGACAGGCCGTGGGAGATCAGTTCGACCTCTGGCAGCCAGACGTTACGCTCACGGTCTTCACGCAGGCTGGCTTTGTAGATCAGGCCGGATTTCTCCACAGTGCGCAGACGGACTTCGTACTGGGCCAGCCAATCCTGCATTGCTGCGTGATCGGACAGTTGATCCATGCTCACCGCTGGCAGGTAGATGAAGTGCTCGGTCAGTTCCTGTGGATACAGGCGCGACAAACGCTTGAGAGTCTTCATCACCATGCGGAAGTCATTCACCAGACGCTCAAGCGCTTCACCGGAAATACCCGGAGCTTCTTCGTTCAGGTGCAGGCTCGCGTCTTCAAGCGCCGACTGCGTCATGTACTCTTCCATGGCGTCGTCGTCTTTGATGTATTGCTCTTGCTTGCCTTTCTTCACTTTGTACAACGGTGGCTGAGCGATATAGATGTAGCCACGCTCGATCAGCTCAGGCAACTGACGGAAGAAGAAGGTCAGCAGCAATGTGCGGATGTGCGAACCGTCGACGTCAGCATCGGTCATGATGATGATGTTGTGGTAACGCAACTTTTCGATATTGTACTCGTCGCGACCGATGCCGCAGCCCAGCGCAGTGATCAAAGTGCCAACCTCTTGCGAGGAAATCATCTTGTCAAAGCGGGCTTTTTCAACGTTAAGGATCTTACCTTTCAGAGGCAGAATCGCTTGAGTCTTGCGGTTACGTCCCTGCTTGGCGGAACCGCCAGCAGAGTCACCTTCCACCAGGTACAGCTCGGAAAGGGCAGGGTCTTTCTCCTGGCAGTCAGCCAGTTTGCCCGGCAGACCGGCGATATCCAGCGCACCTTTACGACGGGTCATCTCACGGGCTTTACGCGCCGCTTCACGAGCACGTGCGGCGTCGATCATCTTGCCGACAACCAGCTTGGCTTCGTTAGGGTTTTCCAACAGGAAGTCGGAGAAGTACTTGCCCATTTCCTGTTCGACAGCGGTCTTCACTTCGGAAGAAACCAGCTTGTCTTTGGTCTGGGAGCTGAACTTTGGATCTGGCACCTTGACCGAAATAATCGCCGTCAAACCTTCACGGGCATCGTCACCGGTGGTCGCGACTTTATGTTTCTTCGCCAGACCTTCCGCTTCGATGTAGGTATTCAGGTTACGGGTCAGCGCCGAACGGAACCCCACCAGGTGAGTACCGCCATCGCGTTGCGGGATGTTGTTGGTGAAGCACAACAGGTTCTCGTTGAAGCTGTCGTTCCACTGCAGGGCAATTTCTACGCCGATGCCATCTTCACGCTGGACGTTGAAGTGGAACACCTGATTGACCGCAGTCCGGTTGGTATTCAGGTATTCAACGAACGCACGCAGACCGCCTTCGTACTTGAACAGTTCTTCCTTGCCGCTGCGTTCATCCTTGAGGACGATACCGACACCGGAGTTCAGGAAAGACAGTTCACGAATCCGCTTGGCCAGAATATCCCAGCTGAAGTGGATGTTCTTGAAGGTGTCAGCCGAAGGCTTGAAGTGGATCTGGGTACCTGTGGATTCGCTCTCACCGACGATTTTCATCGGCTCTTGAGGAACACCGTGAACGTAGGTTTGTTCCCAGATCTTGCCGCTGCGACGAACCGTCAGCACCAGCAACTCGGAAAGAGCGTTCACTACCGAGACACCTACACCGTGCAAACCGCCGGAGACTTTGTAGGAGTTGTCATCGAACTTACCGCCGGCGTGCAGTACGGTCATGATGACCTCGGCTGCCGAAACGCCTTCTTCTTTATGCACGTCTACCGGAATGCCGCGACCGTTGTCGCGTACAGTGATGGACTCGTCCGGGTGGATAATAATGCTGATGTCGTCGCAATGGCCGGCCAAAGCTTCGTCGATCGAGTTATCGACCACCTCGAACACCATGTGGTGCAGACCGCTGCCATCGTCGGTGTCACCAATGTACATACCGGGACGTTTGCGTACGGCATCCAGGCCTTTCAGCACTTTGATGCTGGTTGAGTCGTACGTATTTTCTTCGCTCATGCCTTCACTCCCGATGGTCGTGGGTCTGGGTGATACGGCCCTGTTCCACGTGGAACAGAGCAACTGGCGTTTCCGTCTGCCAGCCTTCCCTCAATAATTCGTGGTCTACACAGGTGATAAACACCTGGCAGCGTAAGTCTTCCAACAAGCGGCAAAGTGCGCGGCGGTGCTGCTCGTCCAGTTCGGACGGCAAGTCATCCACTAGATAAATACATTGGCCACGCCGGGCTTGGCTGACCAAATGCCCTTGGGCAATCCGCAACGCACAGACCACCAACTTCTGCTGACCGCGGGACAAGATATCCGCGGCGTTATGTGCGCCCAATCTAAGACGCAAATCAGCACGTTGTGGTCCGGCCTGGGTGTGTCCCATTTGCTGATCCCGATGAAGGGATGTGGCGAGCACTGCACTCAGCTCTCGCTCCTTATCCCAGCCTCGGTAATAGCTAAGCGTTAAGCCCTCGAGCTCAACCAGTTCGCTTAAGGTCTGTTCAAAGACTGGTTTCAAGGCTTTGATATAAGCGCGGCGGTATTCATCAATTTCAGCGCTGGCCTGGCACAGTTCCCTGTCCCAAACCGCTTGCGAAACGGCGTCAAGTGTACCATGCCGCAGCCATGAGTTTCGCTGCCGAAGGGCCTTCTGCAGCCGCTGCCAAGTGGACATGAAACGTGGTTCCACGTGGAACACACCCCAGTCCAGAAACTGTCGGCGGATTTTTGGAGCGCCTTCCAACAATCGGAAGCTGTCCGGATTGATCAATTGCAATGGCAGTATTTCAGCCAGCTGCGCCGCACTGCGAGCGTTCTGCCCGTCGATGCGGATTTGAAACTCCCCTTGGCGATCACGGGAAATCCCCAAGGCGCTGTGCCCACCCTCAGCCAATTCAACCTGACCAAACACGGTGCACGCCAATTGCTCATATTGAATAACCGGCAACAGACGGGCACTGCGGAACGAACGAGCGAGCCCTAGCAGATGGATGGCTTCCAGAACGCTGGTTTTGCCGCTGCCGTTGGCGCCGTAAAGAATGTTGATGCGAGGGGAAGGGGAGAAGGTCACCGGGTGCAAATTGCGCACCGCGGTGACCGAGACGCGACTGAGGGACATCTAGCTTCTGCTGAACATGATTACAGGCGCATCGGCATAACAACGTAAGCCGAGTCGTCGTTATCAGACTCTTGTACCAACGCACTGCTGTTGGAGTCGGACAGAATCAAACGTACTTGTTCAGTAGTCATCACGCCCAACACATCTAGCAGGTAGCTCACGTTGAAACCGATTTCCAGCGAGCCGCCGTTGTACTCCACACCGACTTCTTCTTCGGCTTCTTCCTGCTCAGGGTTATTCGCCTGGATCTTCAACTGGCCGTTGGCCAATTGCAGACGAATACCACGGTACTTCTCGTTGGAGAGGATCGCAGTACGGCTGAACGCTTCACGCAACGCCTGACGATCGCCCAGAACGAGTTTGTCACCGCCTTTAGGCAGAACGCGCTCGTAGTCCGGGAACTTGCCGTCGACCAGTTTTGAAGTGAAGGTGAATTCACCGGTGGTCGCACGGATGTGATGCTGACCCAGTACGATGCTTACCAGCCCCTCAGGCTCTGTCAGCAAGCGAGCCAGCTCCAGAATACCTTTGCGCGGCACAATCACCTGGTGGCGATCGGTCTGGCCAATATCGGCTTGCATCGAGCACATCGCCAGACGGTGACCGTCGGTAGCCACCGCGCGGATGATGCCGGCGGACACTTCGAGCAACATACCGTTGAGGTAGTAGCGAACGTCCTGCTGAGCCATGGCGAAGCTGGTGCGTTCGATCAAACGACGCAGTTTGCTTTGCGCAAGTGTGCAGGTCAGCGAACCTGGGCCTTCTTCGACAGTCGGGAAATCATTGGCTGGCAACGTGGACAAGGTGAAGCGGCTACGGCCGGCTTTCACCACAAGCTTCTGCTCGTCGACCTTGATATCGATCAAGGCGTCGTTTGGCAGGCTCTTGCAGATATCCATCAGCTTGCGTGCAGGAACGGTAATTTCTCCTGACTCGGCAGGCTCTTCGAGTTGCACGCGACCGACCAGCTCGACTTCCAGGTCAGTACCGGTCAGCGACAGTTGCTGGCCTTCGACAACCAACAGCACGTTGGAAAGCACCGGCAAGGTCTGTCGGCGCTCAACGACGCCTGCGACCAGTTGCAGGGGTTTCAACAGGGCTTCGCGTTGAATGGTGAAATGCATGGTCTAGTCCCTTGCCTTAATAAGCTGCGCTGGTCTTCATCAAGTGGTCAGTGTACGCAGCAGGTTCTTGTAGTCCTCGCGGATGTCCGCGTCGGATTCCTTGAGCTCGTTGATCTTGCGGCATGCGTGCAAGACCGTGGTGTGATCTCGGCCACCGAACACATCGCCGATTTCCGGCAGACTGTGGTTGGTCAGCTCTTTGGACAATGCCATCGCTACCTGGCGTGGACGTGCGACCGAGCGCGAACGACGCTTGGACAGCAGATCGGAAATCTTGATCTTGTAGTACTCGGCGACAGTGCGCTGAATATTATCCACAGATACAAGCTTATCTTGCAGTGCCAGCAGGTCTTTCAGGGATTCACGAATCAACTCGATGGTGATGTCGCGACCCATGAAGTGCGAGTGGGCGATAACACGTTTAAGTGCACCCTCCAGCTCACGTACGTTGGAGCGAATACGCTGGGCAATAAAGAACGCAGCGTCATGGGGCAGATCGACTTTGGCCTGATCGGCTTTCTTCATCAGAATCGCAACGCGGGTTTCCAGTTCCGGCGGCTCCACGGCAACCGTCAACCCCCAACCGAAGCGCGACTTCAAACGCTCTTCAAGCCCTTCAATCTCTTTAGGGTAACGGTCACTGGTAAGAATGACCTGCTGGCCACCTTCAAGCAGTGCGTTGAACGTGTGGAAGAACTCTTCCTGGGAACGTTCCTTGCGGGCGAAGAACTGGATGTCATCGATCAGCAGCGCATCGACCGAACGGTAGAAGCGCTTGAACTCATTGATTGCGTTGAGCTGCAACGCTTTGACCATGTCCGCGACGAAGCGCTCGGAATGCAGGTACACAACCTTGGCATTCGGGTTCTTCTTTAATAGATGGTTACCCACAGCATGCATCAAGTGGGTTTTACCCAGACCAACCCCACCATAAAGGAAGAGCGGGTTATACCCATGCTTGGGATTATCCGCGACCTGCCAGGCAGCAGCCCGGGCCAATTGGTTGGACTTACCTTCGACGAAATTCTCGAAGGTGAAGGTGCGGTTCAGGTAACTGGTGTGCTTTAGCGCGCCTTCAACCTGCACGGTGCGCTGCTCGGAGCGTACCGGGGCTTGTTGCGAGCTGGCGCCGGCCATTGGGTCGAAGCTGTCGCGAGAAGGCTCTTCACTGACCTGGGCAACCTTTTGCGTAGCGCGTTTGGCTGGCGCAGTCGGCACCGGGGCATTGACCACAGGTGTCGCCGCAGCCTGGGCTTGAGACGCCGCCGCAGCCAAAGGTGCATTAGGCGCAGCACGAGGTGCCGAGCTGCGTTTGCTACCTATTAATAAGGAAAGCGCAGGCGCCAGGCCATTGCCATGCTCATCAAGTAGCTCGAGCACGCGGCCCAGGTACTTTTCGTTGACCCAATCGAGAACAAAACGATTCGGTGCGTAGACACGCAACTCGTCGCCCTCGGCTTCGACCTGTAGTGGACGGATCCAGGTGTTGAATTGCTGGGCAGGCAGCTCATCGCGCAGAAGCTCCACGCACTGCTGCCAAAGTTCCACTGACACGGATATCCCCTAAGTTGAAAGCCGGTGAGGCAAAAACAGCCGCCATTGTAGCGGCCAGACGCACACTTATCCACATGTAGGTTGCTGACAGGTCATGAAGAATCAACGCCTTATCCATAAAAAACACGACCAATGGTATGTGTATAAGCTCTGTGGATAAGCCCGCCTGAGCTCGTTGTACAAGTGGGGGGCAAACCCGGTGGATAACCTGCCTGTGGATAACATGGCATTCCACACACAGCTTATCCGATAGCGCAGCACAGGCAGAACACCGTTTCTCACCATGGTTGTCATTCTCTGTACATCAAGTGATGCAAGGCCTGAAGGTACTTATCCACAGATGCCGGCTACCCTAGCTTTTATAAGCTTTACAGAAAAGCTTTAAATAATTCCCTTCTTTATTTCTATATCTGGTCACCCTCTGTCAGACGGCAAAAACCCACAGACATCTAATTTAAGGAAAAGCTGGTTGGAAATTGACCTAGAGGCTTGCTTTCTCTAGAATCGCCGGTCTCTTAAAACGGGGGCCATTCCGGCCCGTTGTGGACGAACCAGGTAACACGACATGAAACGTACTTTCCAACCAAGCACCATCAAACGCGCCCGTACTCACGGCTTCCGTGCTCGCATGGCTACCAAAAACGGCCGTGCAGTCCTGTCGCGTCGCCGCGCCAAAGGTCGTGCGCGTCTGGCAGTTTGATAATCCGGTACTGGTGGTGAGTCAGGACTTCAGTCGGGAAAAGCGTCTGCTTACACCCCGGCATTTCAAGGCAGTCTTTGACTCCCCCACCGGCAAGGTTCCGGGGAAAAATCTCCTGCTCCTTGCGCGTAACAACGATCTGGATCACCCCCGTCTGGGGTTAGTGATCGGCAAGAAGAGCGTAAAGCTCTCCGTTGAGCGCAATCGCCTCAAACGTCTGATGCGCGAATCGTTTCGCCTCCACCAGGATTATCTGGTCGGTTGGGACATCGTTATCGTCGCGCGCAAAGGTTTGGGTGACGTAGAAAACCCCGAATTGATTCAGCATTTCGGCAAACTCTGGAAACGTCTGGCACGCAGCAAGCCGGTACCAGCAGTCAAAACCGAAACTGTAGGGGTAGACAGTCCCGATGCGTAAACTGGCACTCGTTCCGATCCAGTTTTACCGCTATGCCATTAGTCCTCTGATGGCCAGTCACTGTCGTTTCTACCCCAGTTGTTCCTGCTACGCGTACGAAGCCATAGAAAATCATGGCCTTCTGCGCGGTGGCTGGCTGGCCTTTCGTCGTTTAGGTCGCTGTCATCCGTGGAATCCCGGTGGTTATGACCCGGTTCCATCTATCCCTACCTCCCGTTCTTCTTCGATGGCCGAGTAATCATGGATATTAAACGCACGATCCTGATCGTCGCCCTGGCAATCGTGTCCTACGTTATGGTTCTTAAATGGAACCAGGACTATGGTCAGGCTGCCCTGCCGACTCAGAATGTTGCCGCCAGTACTACCGCACCGGGCCTGCCGGAAACGGCGACTGGCAATAACGCCTCCGTTAGTGACGACATTCCACGCGCGGCAAGCGATACCAGTGCACCAGCCGAAGCTCCAGTGGCTGCAAGCAAAGACCTCATCCAGATCAAAACGGATGTGCTCGACCTGGCTATCGATCCACAAGGTGGTGATATCGCCCAGCTGAAGCTGCCGCTGTATCCACGTCGTCAGGATCACCCGGAAATTCCATTCCAGCTGTTCGATAACGGCGGTGAGCGGACCTATCTGGCGCAAAGCGGTCTGATCGGGACCAACGGTCCGGATGCCAGTTCATCGGGTCGCCCGGTATTCTCGTCCGAGAAGAAGACTTATCAACTGGCTGACGGTCAGGACCAACTGATCGTCGACCTGAAATACAGCGCCGGTGGCGTCAACTACATCAAGCGCTTCACCTTGAAGCGTGGTCTGTACGATGTAGGCGTTTCCTACCTGATCGACAACCAAAGCGCTCAGCCTTGGTCCGGTGCAATGTTCGCGCAATTGAAGCGTGACAACAGCGCCGATCCTTCTTCCAGCACTGCTACCGGCACCGCTACTTACCTGGGCGCTGCCCTGTGGACAAGTTCCGAGCCGTACAAGAAAGTGTCGATGAAGGACATGGACAAAGGCTCGCTGAAAGAAACCGTTCAAGGTGGTTGGGTTGCCTGGTTGCAGCACTACTTCGTGACTGCGTGGATTCCGGCGAAAGGCGAAAGCAACATCGTCCAGACCCGTAAAGACAGCAAAGGTAACTACATCATTGGTTACACCGGCCCGGCGTTGACCGTTGCGCCAGGCGCCAAGGCTGAAACGACCGCTACGCTTTATGCCGGTCCGAAAAGCCAGGCCGTACTGAAAGAGTTGTCCCCAGGCCTGGAATTGACTGTCGACTACGGCATTCTGTGGTTCATTGCCCAGCCGATCTTCTGGTTGCTGCAACATATCCACGCGCTGGTCGGTAACTGGGGCTGGTCGATCATCTTCCTGACCATGCTGATCAAAGGGCTCTTCTTCCCGCTGTCGGCAGCCAGTTACAAATCCATGGCACGCATGCGTGCAGTAGCGCCGAAATTGGCGGCTCTGAAAGAGCAACATGGTGATGACCGGCAGAAACTGTCGCAGTCGATGATGGAGTTGTACAAGAAAGAGAAGATCAACCCGCTGGGTGGATGCTTGCCGATTCTTGTGCAAATGCCGGTTTTCCTCTCGCTGTACTGGGTTCTCCTGGAAAGCGTGGAAATGCGCCAGGCACCCTTCATGCTGTGGATTACTGACCTGTCGATCAAGGATCCGTTCTTCATTCTGCCGATCATCATGGGCGCTACCATGTTCATCCAGCAGCAGTTGAACCCGACTCCTCCGGATCCGATGCAGGCCAAGGTGATGAAGCTGATGCCTATCATCTTCACCTTCTTCTTCCTGTGGTTCCCGGCTGGTCTGGTGCTGTACTGGGTGGTCAACAACTGCCTGTCGATCACACAACAGTGGTACATCACGCGTAAGATCGAAGCTGCTACCAAAAAAGCCGCTGCGTAACTTACTCTGTTGATAACCACTGAAAACGCCCCCTAGTGGGGCGTTTTGCTATCTGTCACTTTTGTCTGGATATTGGGTTATGAGCGTCCCTCGTGAAACCATCGCTGCCGTCGCTACCGCTCAAGGTCGTGGCGGTGTGGGCATCGTCCGAATCTCCGGGCCGCTCGCAAGCATCGCCGCGAAAGCCTTCAGCGGCCGTGAACTGAAACCGCGTTTTGCGCACTACGGCCCGTTCCTCAGCGAGCAGGACGAAGTTCTGGATGAAGGCATTGCCCTATATTTCCCGGGGCCGAATTCATTTACCGGCGAAGACGTGCTCGAGCTCCAGGGCCACGGTGGTCCGATCGTGCTCGATATGCTGCTTCAGCGCTGTCTGCAATTGGGCTGCCGTCTGGCCCGTCCGGGGGAATTCAGCGAACGAGCGTTTCTTAACGACAAACTCGACCTGGCTCAGGCTGAAGCCATCGCCGACCTGATTGAAGCCAGTTCTACACAGGCCGCACGAAATGCGTTGCGTTCGTTGCAAGGCGCGTTTTCGCAGCGTGTGCATAACCTCACGGAACAGCTGATCAGCCTGCGTATCTATGTCGAAGCGGCGATTGATTTCCCGGAGGAGGAAATCGACTTCCTTGCCGATGGCCATGTGTTGAAGATGCTCGATACTGTGCGTGACGAGTTATCAACAGTACTGCGTGAAGCCGGGCAAGGGGCATTGCTGCGTGATGGCATGACCGTAGTGATCGCCGGTCGGCCAAATGCCGGCAAATCCAGCCTGCTCAATGCGCTGGCCGGGCGCGAAGCGGCGATCGTCACGGAAATTGCCGGAACCACTCGGGATATCCTCCGCGAACATATCCACATTGATGGCATGCCGCTGCATGTGGTCGATACTGCAGGGTTACGCGACACCGATGACCAGGTCGAAAAAATTGGCGTCGAGCGAGCTCTAAAGGCTATTGGTGAAGCTGATCGGATCTTGTTGGTGGTCGATGCCACCGCCCCCGAAGCCCTTGATCCGTTTTCGCTGTGGCCTGAGTTCCTGGAGCAGCGGCCGGATCCGGCAAAAGTAACCTTGATTCGCAATAAGGCCGACCTGACGGGGGAAGCGATCGCGCTGGAAGTCAGTGAGGATGGCCACGTGACTATCAGCCTGAGCGCCAGGTCTGCCGGCGAAGGCCTGGAGTTGCTTCGCGATCACCTCAAAGCTTGCATGGGCTATGAGCAGACCTCGGAAAGCAGTTTCAGTGCTCGCAGGCGACATCTGGAAGCTTTGCGCCATGCCAGTACCTCACTCGAGCATGGTCGTGCGCAATTGACCCTTGCTGGTGCTGGTGAGCTTCTGGCGGAAGATTTGCGTCAGGCCCAGCAGGCTTTGGGTGAGATTACCGGTGCATTCAGTTCCGATGATCTGCTTGGCCGTATCTTTTCCAGCTTCTGCATCGGCAAATAACCTCACCACTCCCTCTGCAGGAGCCAAGCTTGCTCGCGAAGCGGCCTATCTGACAAACCGCATCGCATCGATCGCTGGCAAGCCAGGCTCCCACCTCTGCACATTTCTCCAAATTATTTAAACCGCAGGCGGCATCGACTGCTTCGGTGGTTTCGCCGTGGGTGGAATTTGTTCCATTCAGCGCTTTTCTGTGGATTAAGCCCTGTGAATAACCGCCCTTAGGCTCAGTTGATAACAGGGCCAGAAAACTGAGGAAAACCCCGCCTGTGGACAACCATCACTTTTACCCACAGGCTTAAACCGGTTATCCAAGGGCCTCATTGCCACCTGACCACAGACTTATAAATCTCTGTACACATTGAAAACAAAGGCCTGTATAGATCTATCCACAGAAAACAGGCTCAGTAGAAATAAACATAAAAACAAAGATTTAATAAATCTCTCTCTTTTAATTTCTATTATCTGTGATTCATCCACAGCTGGTTAAATTTTGTGCAAAGGGTTCTTTAAGAAGGTCGAAGTCCCTATACTTGCCGGTCTATCCGAATAACCCATAGAAGCAGGCACGAGGTGCGTGGTGGATTTCCCTTCCCGTTTTGAAGTGATCGTCATCGGCGGCGGTCATGCCGGTACCGAGGCTGCACTTGCGTCAGCACGCATGGGGGTAAAAACCCTGCTGCTTACGCATAACGTGGAAACCCTCGGAGCAATGAGCTGCAATCCCGCGATTGGCGGGATCGGCAAGAGCCATCTGGTCAAGGAAATCGATGCCCTTGGTGGCGCGATGGCCATGGCTACCGATAAAGGTGGTATTCAGTTTCGTGTGTTGAACAGCCGCAAAGGCCCAGCCGTGCGCGCTACTCGCGCCCAGGCCGACCGCGTTCTGTACAAGGCCGCTGTACGCGAGACTCTCGAGAACCAGCCGAACCTGTGGATATTTCAACAGGCTGCCGATGACCTGATCGTTGAACAGGAACAAGTGCGTGGTGTTGTCACCCAAATGGGCCTGCGTTTCTTCGCAGACTCCGTGGTGTTGACCACTGGCACCTTCCTCGGCGGACTTATCCACATCGGGATGCAGAATTATTCCGGCGGTCGTGCCGGCGATCCACCGTCGATCGCCCTGGCACATCGTCTGCGTGAACTGCCTTTGCGCGTGGGTCGCCTGAAAACCGGTACGCCACCGCGTATCGATGGCCGCTCTGTGGATTTCTCGGTAATGACCGAGCAACCCGGCGATACGCCGATTCCGGTGATGTCGTTCCTGGGGTCCAAAGAACAGCATCCAGCGCAGGTCAGTTGCTGGATTACCCACACCAATGCCCGTACACACGAGATCATCGCCTCGAACCTCGATCGTTCGCCGATGTATTCCGGGGTAATCGAAGGTATCGGTCCGCGTTACTGCCCGTCGATCGAAGACAAGATCCACCGCTTTGCCGACAAGGAAAGCCACCAGGTCTTCATCGAACCGGAAGGATTGACCACTCACGAGCTGTACCCGAACGGGATATCCACATCCTTGCCGTTTGATGTGCAGCTGCAGATCGTGCAATCGATCCGTGGCATGGAAAACGCTCACATTGTTCGCCCGGGCTACGCCATCGAGTACGACTACTTCGATCCGCGAGACCTGAAGTACAGCCTGGAAACCAAAGTCATCGGCGGTCTGTTCTTCGCCGGGCAGATCAACGGCACCACCGGTTACGAAGAAGCCGGTGCCCAGGGTTTGCTGGCCGGCACCAACGCGGCACTGCGTGCCCAGGGCAAAGACAGCTGGTGCCCGCGTCGCGACGAGGCATACATCGGCGTATTGGTCGACGACCTGATTACCCTGGGTACTCAGGAACCGTACCGGATGTTCACCTCCCGCGCCGAATACCGCTTGATCCTGCGCGAAGACAACGCGGACCTGCGTTTGACCGAAAAAGGTCGCGAATTGGGTCTGGTGGATGACGTGCGTTGGGCGGCTTTCTGCAAGAAACGCGAAAGCATCGAGCTGGAAGAACAGCGTCTGAAAAGTACCTGGGTTCGCCCTGGCACCGAACAAGGCGATGCAATCTCTGAAAAATTCGGCACGCCGCTGACTCACGAATACAACTTGCTGAACCTGCTGACCCGTCCGGAAATCGACTACGCTGGTCTGATCTCGGTGACTGGCGCGGGCACGGAAGATCCGCAAGTTGCCGAGCAGGTTGAAATCAAGACCAAATACGCCGGCTACATTGATCGCCAGCAAGATGAAATCGCTCGCCTGCGGGCCAGCGAAGACACCAGGTTGCCTGTGGATATCGATTACACGAACATCTCGGGGCTTTCCAAAGAGATTCAAAGCAAGCTCGGCGCGACCCGCCCGGAGACCCTGGGCCAGGCTTCGCGGATTCCGGGCGTTACCCCGGCAGCGATTTCGCTGTTGATGATTCATTTGAAAAAACGCGGCGCGGGCCGTCAGTTGGAGCAAAGCGCTTGAGTTCGTTGGTCACCTCGCAACACGCCGAAGAGTTATCCACAGGCGCTCGCCAGCTGGGTGTCAGCCTGACAGACGCCCAACATGCGCAGCTGCTGGACTACCTGGCCCTGTTGATAAAATGGAACAAGGCTTACAACCTCACGGCAGTACGTGATCCGGACGAAATGGTTTCACGGCATTTGCTCGACAGCCTGAGCGTGATGTCCTTCATCGAAAACGGTCGCTGGCTGGATGTCGGTAGCGGCGGCGGGATGCCTGGCATCCCGTTGGCAATCCTGTTTCCCGAGTCACAAGTGACCTGCCTGGACAGCAACGGCAAGAAAACCCGTTTTCTGACCCAGGTCAAACTCGAACTAAAACTGGATAACCTGCAAGTTATCCACAGTCGCGTCGAAGCCTTCCAGCCTGAACTGCCATTCAACGGGATCATTTCCCGGGCGTTCAGCAGTATGGAGAACTTCAGCAACTGGACTCGCCACTTAGGCGATAGCGACACACGTTGGCTGGCAATGAAGGGCGTTCATCCTGCGGATGAGCTGGTAGCATTGCCGGCAGACTTCCACCTCGATAGCGAACACGCCCTGGCCGTACCTGGTTGCCAAGGCCAACGCCATCTGCTGATACTGCGCCGCACGGCATGATTGGGAACACAAGCAAGAATGGCTAAGGTATTCGCGATAGCGAACCAAAAGGGTGGTGTGGGCAAGACCACCACCTGCATCAACCTCGCAGCATCCCTGGTCGCGACCAAGCGTCGGGTGCTGTTGATCGATCTCGATCCACAGGGCAACGCCACCATGGGTAGCGGTGTGGATAAACACGGCCTGGAAAATTCGGTCTATGACCTGCTGATCGGTGAATGCGATCTGGCCCAGGCCATGCATTTTTCCGAGCATGGCGGTTATCAACTGCTACCGGCCAACCGCGATCTGACTGCGGCAGAAGTCGTTCTGCTGGAAATGCAGATGAAAGAAAGCCGTCTGCGCAGCGCCCTGGCGCCGATCCGTGAGAATTACGATTACATTCTGATCGACTGCCCGCCATCGCTGTCGATGCTCACGCTCAACGCTCTGGTGGCTTCCGATGGCGTGATTATCCCCATGCAGTGCGAGTATTTCGCACTGGAAGGTCTGAGCGACCTTGTGGATAACATCAAGCGTATCGCTGAGCTGTTGAACCCGAACCTGAAAATCGAAGGCTTGCTGCGGACCATGTATGACCCGCGTCTGAGCCTGATGAACGACGTTTCAGCCCAGCTCAAGGAACACTTCGGTGAGCAGCTGTACGACACTGTGATTCCGCGCAACATTCGTCTGGCCGAAGCACCGAGTTATGGCATGCCGGCTCTGGCGTACGACAAACAATCCCGTGGCGCGCTGGCCTATCTGGCCCTGGCGGGCGAGATGGTTCGTCGCCAACGCAAAAACTCACGCACTGCCGCTGCTCAGGCAACTTAAGGAATCCCCATGGCCGTCAAGAAACGAGGTCTCGGACGTGGACTGGATGCACTGCTGAGTGGTCCGACTGTCAGCTTGCTGGAAGAGCAGGCGGTGCAGGCAGATCAGCGTGAGCTGCAGCACTTGCCGTTGGACCTGATTCAACGTGGCAAATACCAGCCACGTCGGGACATGGATCCACAAGCGCTGGAAGAACTGGCTCAGTCGATCAAGGCACAGGGTGTGATGCAGCCGATTGTGGTTCGCCCGATCGGTGGTGGTCGCTTTGAAATCATTGCTGGCGAACGCCGCTGGCGTGCCAGTCAACAAGCCGGTCAGGAAACCATCCCGGCGATGGTGCGCGATGTGCCGGATGAGACCGCGATCGCCATGGCGCTGATTGAGAACATCCAGCGCGAAGACCTCAACCCTATCGAGGAAGCGGTCGCCCTGCAGCGCTTGCAGCAGGAATTCCAGCTGACTCAGCAGCAAGTCGCCGAGGCGGTGGGTAAATCCCGCGTGACCGTGGCCAACTTGCTGCGCTTGATCACATTGCCTGAAGTAATCAAGACGATGCTGTCCCATGGTGACCTGGAAATGGGTCATGCACGTGCATTGCTGGGTTTGCCGGAAAATCAACAGATTGAAGGGGCGCGACACGTTGTCGCACGTGGCCTGACTGTTCGCCAGACTGAAGCCCTGGTTCGCCAGTGGTTGAGTGGTAAACAGGAGCCTGCCGAACCCACCAAACCTGACCCTGATATTGCCCGTCTCGAGCAGCGTCTGGCTGAGCGCCTGGGCTCTGCGGTGCAGATCCGCCACGGAAAGAAGGGCAAAGGACAGTTGGTCATCGGCTATAACTCACTCGATGAGTTGCAAGGCGTTCTCGCACACATCCGCTGAAACAGATCCATATGTAGCGCGCAGACGGAAATCACTACCTGGCAGTTGAATAGGGGCAGAACCGCCCCTATACTCTGCGCGCATTTTGTCGGCACAAATTATGCCAAGTTATTGAATTTTGGTAGCCGGCCCTTGGGGGGCAATAGTGATGGAAAGCCGCACGCCAAACCGCTTGCCGTTCCATCGCTTGGCGGTATTTCCGGTGTTATTGGCTCAATTTGTCGTTTTGCTGCTCGCCGCTTTGGCGCTCTGGCGATGGCATGGAGTCGTAGCCGGATACTCGGGACTCTGCGGAGGACTGATAGCCTTGCTGCCCAATGTGTATTTCGCTCACAGGGCATTTCGGTTTTCCGGCGCCCGAGCAGCTCAAGCCATCGTCCGGTCTTTTTATGCTGGCGAGGCGGGCAAACTGATTTTGACGGCTGTGCTGTTTGCACTGACGTTTGCAGGTGTGAAGCCATTGGCGCCATTAGCTGTATTTGGCGTCTTCGTGCTGACCCAACTGGTCAGCTGGTTCGCTCCCCTGCTAATGAAAACAAGACTTTCGAGACCTTAGGGCGTTTGAGGCAACCATGGCAGCAGAAACCGCTTCGGGCTATATCCAGCACCACTTGCAGAACCTGACCTTCGGTCATCTACCTAACGGTGGCTGGGGTTTTGCCCACACCGCAGCAGAAGCCAAAGAAATGGGCTTCTGGGCATTCCACGTCGATACCCTCGGCTGGTCTGTTGCGTTGGGTCTGATTTTCGTCCTTCTTTTCCGCATGGCGGCAAAGAAGGCGACTTCCGGTCAACCAGGTGCTTTGCAAAACTTTGTTGAAGTTCTGATCGAGTTCGTCGACGGCAGCGTGAAAGACACCTTTCACGGCCGTAACCCGTTGATCGCGCCATTGGCCCTGACGATTTTTGTCTGGGTATTCCTGATGAACGCTATCGACCTGGTACCGGTCGACTGGATTCCTAAACTGGCCGCAATGATTTCCGGGGACCAACATCTGGTCTTCCGCGCCGTTGCGACCACTGACCCGAACGCGACTCTGGGCATGTCCCTGTCGGTGTTCGCGTTGATCATTTGCTATAGCATCAAGGTCAAGGGCATCGGCGGTTTCATCGGCGAACTGACCCTTCACCCGTTCGGCAGCAAGAACATTTTCGTTCAGGCTCTGCTGATTCCGGTGAACTTCCTGCTTGAATTCGTGACGCTGGTTGCCAAACCGATCTCTCTGGCACTGCGTCTGTTCGGCAACATGTACGCTGGCGAGCTGGTGTTCATCCTGATCGCTGTCATGTTCGGCAGCGGCCTGCTCTGGCTCAGCGGCCTGGGCGTGGTGCTGCAATGGGCGTGGGCTGTATTCCACATCCTGATCATCACCCTGCAAGCGTTTATCTTCATGATGCTCAGCATCGTCTATCTGTCGATGGCGCACGAAGAGAACCATTAAGACCCGCCTGGCGAGTCTGATGACCCTCTCGTTTTGGCGCGAGGGTGCCCATTGGGGCTGATGTATCAAACGATTTTGTTTTACCGCTTTAATCTAAAAAACCTAAACCATACGACGTAAAAGTCGGGAGGAAAGATGGAAACTGTAGTTGGTCTAACCGCTATCGCTGTTGCACTGTTGATCGGCCTGGGCGCACTGGGTACCGCAATTGGTTTCGGCCTGTTGGGCGGCAAGTTCCTGGAAGGCGCAGCGCGTCAGCCAGAAATGGTTCCAATGCTGCAAGTTAAAATGTTCATCGTTGCCGGTCTGCTCGACGCCGTAACCATGATCGGCGTTGGTATCGCTCTGTTCTTCACCTTCGCGAACCCTTTCGTTGGTCAACTCGCTCACTAATTACTCGGTTCTTCGAGTTGAGCAAGTGTGATGGACAACGAACGAGCGAGGTGTTGGCGTGAACATTAATGCAACCCTGATTGGCCAGTCCGTTGCGTTCTTCATTTTTGTACTGTTTTGCATGAAGTTCGTGTGGCCTCCGGTCATCGCGGCTTTGCACGAACGTCAGAAGAAGATCGCGGATGGACTGGACGCTGCCGCCCGAGCAGCTCGCGACCTGGAATTGGCCCAAGATAAAGTGGGTCAACAACTGCGCGAAGCAAAAGCTCAGGCAGCCGAAATCATTGAGCAAGCCAAGAAACGCGGTAATCAGATCGTCGATGAGGCTGTTGATAAAGCCCGTGTCGATGCTGAACGTGTGAAGGTTCAGGCTCAGGCCGAGATCGAGCAGGAACTGAATGGTGTCAAAGACGCGCTGCGTGCCCAACTGGGTGCTCTGGCCGTTGGCGGTGCCGAGAAGATCCTGGGTGCCACAATCGATCAAAACGCGCACGCGGAGCTGGTTAACAAACTGGCTGCTGAAATTTAAGCGAGGGCGATCATGGCAGAACTGACCACGTTGGCCCGACCTTACGCTAAGGCAGCCTTCGAGCACGCCCAGGCCCACCAGCAGCTGGCCTCTTGGTCAGCCATGCTCGGCCTGGCTGCAGCAGTGTCGCAAGACGACACCATGCAGCGCGTGCTCAAGGCCCCGCGACTGACGAGCGCAGACAAGGCCACCACGTTTATTGACGTGTGTGGCGAGAAGTTTGATGTGAAGGTACAGAACTTCATTCACGTTGCAGCCGAGAACGACCGTCTTCAGCTTTTGCCGGAGATCGCCGCTCTGTTTGACCTGTACAAGGCCGAACAAGAGAAATCGGTAGACGTGGAAGTCACCAGTGCTTTTGCATTGAACCAAGAACAGCAAGACAAACTCGCCAAGGTTCTCAGTGCACGACTCGACCGGGAAGTGCGCCTGCAAGTTGCGGAGGATGCCACCCTTATCGGTGGTGTCATCATTCGCGCCGGCGACCTGGTTATCGATGGCTCGATTCGCGGCAAACTCGCGAACCTTGCCGAAGCATTGAAATCTTGAGTTTGAAGGGGCAGCAGAGCAATGCAGCAACTCAATCCTTCCGAAATAAGTGAAATTATCAAGGGCCGCATCGACAAGCTCGATGTGACCTCCCAAGCCCGTAACGAAGGCACTGTCGTCAGCGTATCTGACGGTATCGTGCGGATTCACGGTCTGGCCGACGTCATGTACGGCGAGATGATCGAGTTTCCGGGCGGCGTCTTCGGTATGGCCCTCAACCTGGAGCAAGACTCTGTAGGCGCTGTTGTATTGGGCTCTTACCAGTCTCTGGCTGAAGGCATGAGCGCCAAGTGCACTGGCCGCATCCTCGAAGTTCCAGTTGGTAAGGAACTGCTGGGTCGCGTAGTCGACGCACTGGGTAACCCAGTTGACGGCAAAGGTCCGCTGAACAACACCGAGACCGATGCGGTCGAGAAAGTTGCACCAGGCGTGATTTGGCGTAAGTCGGTAGACCAGCCTGTACAGACTGGCTACAAGGCTGTCGATGCCATGATCCCTGTCGGCCGTGGCCAGCGTGAGCTGATCATCGGTGACCGTCAGATCGGTAAAACCGCTCTGGCGATCGACGCGATCATCAACCAGAAAAACAGCGGCATCTTTTGCGTCTACGTAGCAATCGGTCAGAAACAATCGACCATCGCTAACGTGGTTCGCAAGCTGGAAGAAAACGGCGCCCTGGCAAACACCATCATCGTGGCTGCCAGTGCTTCCGAATCTCCTGCGCTGCAATTCCTGGCACCGTACTCCGGTTGCACCATGGGCGAATACTTCCGCGACCGCGGTGAAGACGCGCTGATCGTTTATGACGATCTCTCCAAGCAAGCAGTGGCCTACCGCCAGATTTCCCTGCTGCTGCGCCGTCCACCAGGCCGTGAAGCTTACCCAGGCGACGTGTTCTATCTCCACTCCCGTCTGCTGGAGCGTGCATCCCGCGTTTCGGAAGAGTACGTAGAGAAGTTCACCAACGGTGCCGTGACTGGCAAGACCGGTTCTTTGACCGCTCTGCCAATCATTGAAACCCAGGCTGGCGACGTTTCCGCGTTCGTTCCGACCAACGTGATTTCCATCACCGACGGTCAGATCTTCCTGGAATCGGCCATGTTCAACTCCGGGATCCGTCCGGCTGTGAACGCCGGTGTTTCGGTATCCCGTGTGGGTGGTGCCGCTCAGACCAAGATCATCAAGAAGCTTTCCGGTGGTATCCGTACCGCTCTGGCTCAGTACCGTGAACTGGCTGCATTCGCCCAGTTCGCTTCTGACCTGGACGAAGCCACTCGCAAGCAGCTTGAGCATGGTCAGCGCGTTACCGAGCTGATGAAGCAGAAGCAATATGCGCCGATGTCCATCGCCGACATGTCGTTGTCCCTGTATGCCGCTGAACGTGGCTTCCTGGTTGACGTCGAGATTCAAAAAATCGGTAGCTTCGAGCAGGCCATGATTGCTTACTTCAACCGCGATCACGCCGATTTGATGGCGAAGATCAACGTGAAGGGTGACTTCAATGACGAAATCGACGCTGGCCTCAAAGCCGGTATCGAAAAGTTCAAGGCCACCCAAACCTGGTAAGCCGCAGCGGGGGCCGAGAGGCTCCCGCTTGCTAACCTGATAGGTGTTACATGGCAGGCGCAAAAGAGATTCGCAGTAAGATTGCGAGCATCAAAAGCACGCAAAAGATCACCAGCGCCATGGAAAAAGTGGCGGTCAGCAAAATGCGCAAGGCACAAATGCGCATGGCTGCTAGCCGTCCTTACGCGGAGCGCATCCGCCAGGTTATTGGTCATCTGGCCAACGCCAACCCGGAATATCGCCACCCGTTCATGATCGACCGCGAAACCAAGCGCGTCGGTTATGTTGTAGTGAGCAGTGACCGTGGTTTGTGCGGTGGTTTGAATACCAACCTGTTCAAGGCTTTGATCAAGGACATGGCGGTAAACCGCGAACGCGGCGTAGAGATCGATCTGTGCGTGGTCGGCAGCAAAGGTGCGGCATTTTTCCGCAACTTCGGCGGTAACGTAGTCGCTGCTATCAGCCACCTGGGTGAAGAGCCGTCGATCAATGATCTGATCGGCAGCGTCAAGGTGATGCTCGATGCCTACCTGGACGGCCGTATTGACCGCCTGTCCGTGGTATCCAACAAGTTCATCAACACCATGACGCAACAGCCTACCGTGGAGCAGTTGATTCCATTGGTGGCGACCCCGGAAAAAGAACTCAAGCATCACTGGGACTACCTCTACGAACCAGACGCCAAAGAGCTGCTTGACGGCTTGATGGTGCGCTACGTGGAGTCGCAGGTGTACCAGGCGGTGGTCGAGAACAACGCAGCTGAACAAGCAGCGCGGATGATCGCGATGAAGAACGCTACTGACAACGCCGGTGATTTGATCAGCGATTTGCAGCTGATCTACAACAAGGCGCGTCAGGCTGCGATCACCCAAGAGATCTCGGAAATCGTCGGCGGCGCTGCCGCGGTTTAACGGTTCAAATATTCAGAGGATCCAGCTATGAGTAGCGGACGTATCGTTCAAATCATCGGCGCCGTTATCGACGTGGAATTTCCACGCGACAGCGTACCGAGCATCTACAACGCGCTGAAAGTACAAGGCGCGGAAACTACCCTGGAAGTTCAGCAACAGCTGGGCGACGGCGTAGTTCGTACCATTGCGATGGGTTCCACCGAAGGCTTGAAGCGCGGTCTGGGCGTTATCGACTCCGGCGCAGCCATCTCCGTACCGGTCGGTAAAGCGACTCTGGGCCGGATCATGGACGTTCTGGGCAACCCGATCGACGAAGCAGGCCCGATTGACACCGAAGAGCGCTGGGGCATTCACCGCCCTGCGCCATCCTTCGCTGAACAAGCTGGCGGCAACGACCTGCTGGAAACCGGTATCAAGGTTATCGACCTGGTTTGCCCGTTCGCCAAGGGTGGTAAAGTCGGTCTGTTCGGTGGTGCCGGTGTAGGCAAAACCGTAAACATGATGGAACTGATCCGTAACATCGCCATCGAGCACAGCGGTTATTCCGTGTTCGCCGGTGTGGGTGAGCGTACCCGTGAGGGTAACGACTTCTACCACGAGATGAAGGATTCCAACGTTCTGGACAAAGTTGCACTGGTTTACGGTCAGATGAACGAGCCGCCGGGTAACCGTCTGCGCGTAGCACTGACTGGCCTGACCATGGCCGAGAAGTTCCGTGACGAAGGTAACGACGTACTGTTGTTCGTCGACAACATCTATCGTTACACCCTGGCCGGTACTGAAGTATCCGCACTGCTGGGCCGTATGCCTTCGGCAGTAGGTTACCAGCCGACCCTGGCTGAAGAGATGGGCGTTCTGCAAGAACGTATCACTTCGACCAAGGAAGGTTCGATCACTTCGATCCAGGCGGTATACGTACCGGCGGATGACTTGACCGACCCGTCGCCAGCGACCACCTTCGCCCACTTGGACGCCACCGTCGTACTGTCCCGTGACATCGCTTCCCTGGGTATCTACCCAGCGGTCGATCCACTGGACTCGACTTCGCGCCAGCTGGACCCGATGGTTATCGGCCAGGAACACTACGACACCGCTCGCGGCGTGCAGTATGTGTTGCAGCGCTACAAAGAGCTGAAGGACATCATTGCGATCCTGGGTATGGACGAGCTGTCGGAAGCCGACAAACAGTTGGTAAACCGTGCTCGTAAGATCCAGCGCTTCTTGTCGCAGCCGTTCTTCGTGGCTGAAGTCTTCACCGGTGCTTCGGGTAAATACGTTTCCCTGAAAGACACCATTGCTGGCTTCAAAGGCATCCTCAACGGTGACTACGACCACCTGCCAGAACAAGCGTTCTACATGGTCGGCAGCATCGAAGAAGCGATCGAGAAAGCCAAAAAACTGTAATCCCGGCGCCCGGCAACGGGCGCTAATCAGGTTGAGGCAAGCAGATGGCTATGACAGTCCATTGCGATATCGTCAGCGCGGAAGGAGAAATCTTTTCCGGTCTGGTCGAGATGGTGATCGCGCACGGCAGCCTGGGTGATCTTGGTATCGCTCTAGGTCACGCTCCGCTGATCACTGAACTGAAGCCGGGTCCGATCCGCCTGATCAAACAGGGTGGGGAAGCCGAGGTGTTTTACATCTCCGGTGGTTACCTCGAGGTTCAGCCGAACATGGTCAAGGTTCTTGCCGACACTGTGCAACGTGCTGCCGACCTGGACGAAGCCTCCGCTCAGGAAGCCGTAAAGGCTGCCGAGAAGGCCCTGCATGAAAGAGGCGCGGAGTTCGATTACGGTTCTGCTGCCGCTCGTCTGGCCGAGGCTGCAGCTCAGCTGCGCACCGTCCAGCAGATCCGCAAGAAGTTCGGCGGCTAAGCCATCAGCTTTTTGTGTGATTGATTAAAAAGGGTAGCCTCGGCTACCCTTTTTCTTTTTGTGCAATTCACTTTCTGGTCACAGCCGCTGACCACCCAGGATTGGTAGCCAGTCATGTCTCTCGAAATCGTTATTCTCGCTGCCGGTCAAGGCACTCGCATGCGTTCGGCACTGCCGAAAGTTCTCCACCCGGTCGCGGGCAATTCCATGCTTGGTCATGTTATCCACAGCGCCCGGCAACTTGATCCACAGCGCATCCACGTAGTCATCGGCCATGGTGCCGATGTGGTGCGCGAACGTTTCGCCGCAGACGATCTGAATTTCGTCTTGCAGGACAAGCAGCTCGGCACGGGTCACGCCGTCGCTCAGGCTTTGCCGTTTCTGACAGCTGAAAATGTGCTGATCCTTTACGGTGATGTGCCACTGATTGAAGTTGAGACGCTCCAGCGTCTGCTGAAGAAAGCCAGCCCTGAACAACTCGGACTGTTGACCGTAACCCTGGCAGACCCGACCGGTTACGGCCGGATCGTCCGCGATGCCGAGGGTAACGTCACTGCCATTGTCGAACACAAGGATGCCTCTGACGCCGAGAAGGCCATTTGCGAAGGCAACACCGGGATTCTCGCGGTGCCTGGCGCGCGTTTGGCTGATTGGCTGGGCCGCTTGTCGAACAACAACGTCCAGGGCGAGTACTACCTGACCGATGTGATCGAAATGGCGGTCAACGACGGTCTGGTCGTCGCCACCGAGCAACCCCATGACGCCATGGAAGTGCAGGGCGCCAACGATCGCAAGCAACTCGCTGAGCTGGAACGCCATTACCAATTGCGCGAAGGTCGTCGCTTGATGGCGCTGGGCGTGACGTTGCGTGATCCGGCGCGCCTTGATGTGCGTGGCGAAGTCAGTGTCGGTCGTGATGTGCTGATCGACATCAACGTGATTCTCGAAGGTCGGGTGGTCATCGAAGATGACGTGGTCATCGGTCCGAACTGCGTGATCAAAGACAGCACCCTGCGCAAAGGTGCGGTAATCAAGGCCAATAGTCATATCGAAGGTGCAGTCATGGGCGAGGGCAGTGATGCCGGCCCGTTTGCTCGACTGCGTCCGGGGACTGTGCTGGAAGCCCGCGCCCATGTGGGTAACTTTGTAGAGTTGAAGAATGCCCACCTGGGCGAAGGCGCGAAGGCTGGTCATTTGACCTATCTGGGCGACGCAGAGGTTGGCGCGCGCACCAATATTGGCGCTGGCACCATCACGTGCAACTATGACGGTGCTAACAAGTTCAAGACGATACTGGGCGAAGACGTATTCATCGGCTCCAACAACTCGTTGGTGGCGCCTGTGGATATCTCATCTGGAGCGACCACGGCGGCGGGTTCGACCATTACTTCTGACGTGGGTGTCGAACAGTTGGCAGTCGGCCGCGCTCGTCAGCGCAATATCGATGGCTGGAAACGGCCGGTGAAAATCAAGAAGAGCTGAGTTATCCACAGAGCGTTTAGGATTCGGCGTCTGTGGCGCTCATGAGATAGCTATCGCGGGCAAGCCTCGCTCCTAGAGACGTTATCATCTGTAGGAGCGAGACTTGCCCGCGATGTTTTTATCCACAGATCTTTTTCATTCCGCCCGCTTGACGATTTTCTTCAGATAGGTTTTGATTGCCTTCGCTATCTTTCGAAACGAAACTTATAAGCCCATGTCGAAACGAAATACACCACAACGTCGTCACAACATTCTCGCTTTGCTCAATGAGCAGGGCGAAGTCAGTGTGGATGAGTTGGCCAAATGTTTCGAAACCTCTGAAGTCACGATTCGCAAGGATCTGGCTGCCCTGGAGAGCAATGGTCTGTTGTTGCGCCGCTATGGTGGCGCGATCACCATGCCGCAAGAGTTGGTCAGCGAGATCGGCCAGCCCGTCTCGAAGTTCAAGCAATCCATCGCACGCGCCGCCGTTACGCGGATTCGCGAACACGCGCGGATCATCATCGACAGCGGCAGCACTACCGCCGCGATGATCCCGGAACTCGGCCAACAGCCAGGTCTGGTGGTCATGACCAACTCCCTGCATGTTGCCAATGCCTTGAGCGAGTTGGAGCACGAACCCGTGCTGTTGATGACCGGCGGAACCTGGGACCCGCATTCAGAGTCTTTCCAGGGGCAGGTCGCCGAGCAGGTACTACGCTCTTATGATTTCGACCAGCTGTTCATCGGTGCCGATGGCATTGATCTGATTCGTGGCACCACCACTTTCAACGAACTGCTTGGCCTCAGCCGGGTGATGGCGGAAGTGGCCCGTGAAGTGATCGTAATGGTCGAGGCCGACAAGATCGGCCGCAAAATCCCCAACCTGGAGCTGCCATGGAGCAGCGTCCATACCCTTATTACTGATGATCGTTTGCCACTCGAGGCACGCGAACAGATTCAGGCTCGCGGCATTAACTTGATTTGCGCGGCAGTCAGCCAGGAGAAATAGCATGTGTGGAATTGTTGGCGCGGTCGCTGAACGGAATATCACCGCCATTTTGCTCGAAGGCCTCAAGCGCCTGGAATACCGCGGTTATGACAGCGCGGGCGTGGCGGTTTTCAGTAATGCCGGCAAGCTTGAGCGCGTTCGCCGCCCGGGCAAGGTCAGCGAGCTGGAACAAGCCCTGGCCGGTGAGCCGCTAGCGGGTCGACTCGGTATCGCTCACACCCGCTGGGCGACTCACGGCGCACCGTGCGAGCGCAATGCCCACCCGCATTTCTCCGGTGATCTGGCGGTGGTGCACAACGGCATCATCGAGAACCATGAAGCTCTGCGCGAGCAACTGAAAGCGCTGGATTATGTGTTCACTTCGGAGACCGATACCGAAGTCATCGCCCACCTGCTGGACCACAAACTCAAACACCATAGTGACCTCACCGTGGCACTCAAAGCCACTGTCAAAGAACTGCACGGCGCTTATGGCCTGGCGGTTGTCAGCGCCCGCCAACCTGATCGCCTGGTAGCGGCACGTAGTGGCAGCCCGTTGGTGATCGGCCTGGGGCTGGGCGAAAACTTCCTGGCTTCCGATCAATTGGCGTTGCGGCAGGTCACCGACCGTTTCATGTACCTGGAAGAGGGCGACATCGCTGAGATCCATCGCGATAGCGTGCAGATCTGGGACGTCAACGGTCAGTCGGTCGAACGCGAAGCCGTGCAATATCGCGATGGCGCCGAAGCGGCCGAAAAGGGCGCGTTCCGCCACTTCATGCTCAAGGAAATCCACGAACAGCCGTCTGTGGTGCAACGTACGCTGGAAGGTCGTCTCAGCCAGAATCAGGTAATGGTCCAGGCATTCGGTCAGCAGGCTGCAGAGCTGTTTGCGAAGGTCCGTAACGTGCAGATCGTCGCCTGCGGTACCAGCTATCACGCCGGTATGGTTGCCCGTTACTGGCTGGAAGAGCTGGCCGGGATTCCGTGCCAGGTCGAAGTCGCCAGCGAGTTCCGCTACCGAAAAGTAGTGGTGCAACCGGACACCCTGTTCGTGACCATCTCGCAGTCCGGCGAAACTGCCGACACCCTGGCGGCGCTGCGCAATGCCAAGGAACTGGGGTTCCTCGCCAGCCTGGCGATCTGCAACGTTGGGATCAGTTCACTGGTGCGTGAGTCCGATCTGACCCTGCTGACCCAGGCTGGTCGCGAAATCGGCGTGGCCTCGACCAAAGCCTTCACCACTCAGCTGGTCGGGCTGTTGCTGCTGACCCTGTCCCTGGGCCAGGTACGTGGCACGTTGGCAGATGGTATGGAAGCCAAGCTGGTTGAAGAGCTGCGTCGCTTACCGACTCGCCTGGGTGAAGCCCTGGCGATGGACAGCACGGTCGAGAAAATTGCCGAGCTGTTCGCCGACAAGCACCACACCCTGTTCCTCGGCCGTGGCGCGCAATACCCTGTGGCGATGGAGGGTGCGCTCAAGCTCAAGGAAATCTCTTACATTCACGCTGAAGCTTATCCGGCCGGTGAGCTGAAGCACGGCCCATTGGCGCTGGTCGACAACGACATGCCGGTGGTCACCGTGGCGCCGAACAACGAACTGTTGGAGAAACTCAAATCCAACCTGCAGGAAGTTCGCGCCCGTGGCGGCGAGTTGATCGTCTTTGCTGACGAACAGGCCGGCATGACCAATGGCGAAGGTACTCACGTTATCAACATGCCACACATCCACGACATTCTGTCGCCGATCCTCTACACCATCCCGCTGCAACTGCTGTCGTACTACGTCGCGGTGCTCAAAGGCACGGACGTTGACCAGCCACGCAACCTGGCGAAATCTGTAACGGTGGAGTGAGTTATCCACAGCCAGCGGTCTGTCTGACACAAGACAACATAGTTAGACACAATGCCTAAACCCCCCGATTTTCGGGGGGTTCTGCTTGTTTAGAGAGCCGTTTGTCCGTTTTCCTCATCCCGCTTTCGTCTGGTTGCCGTGTGCAGACTTTGGTTCTCCCAACCAGGCGTAGTAGTCGCTGGGGGGCATTCAATGTCAGGCAATGCCGCCGGATGGAATACCCGCAGCCATCTGGCAGATGAAGACGTAATTCAGCCGCACTCCCTGGAAAAGTAAGCAGCGGCCATCCTGATTATGTTTTCTACATCCAGGTTTTGAGCATCAGGTAGCCAGCAACCACAACGCACACCGCAGAAAAACCGAGTTGTATGGCTTTGACGGGAATCCTGGGAGAGATGATTCTTCCCAACAGCATCCCGCCGACACTGGTGGCTATAAAAACCCCACCTGTAGCCGTTATGTGGGCACCTGCGTGAATAGCACCCGTCACCGCAGTGGCTGAGATCAGGGCAATGGTCATGAGCGAGGTAGCCACGATGCCATGCATTCTGATGTCTGAAAATTGTTGAAATGCAGGCACGATCAGGAACCCTCCACCCACACCGAGCATCCCCGTTAACAGCCCTGAGAGCGAGCCGACGAGGGCTAAGGTAGTTGAGCATTTCAGTGTCCAGCGTAGGCGGCCGGTCTCAGGGTTGAGCATGCAGTTTTTGTGTTGCCAGCGCTGCTCAGTGTCTGCGGTTTCAGCCTTACTGCCGCGCACCTGTCGAATCATGCGTATCGCCACAATGACCATCACCATGCTAAACAGGGAGATCAGTACAGTGTTGGGCAGCGAATGGGCAATGTGTACGCCCAAGGGCGAGAACACGGCGCCCAACAGCGCCATCACCAGGGCTGCGCGATAACGTACCAGCCCTTTCCTGAGTCCATCCATGGCCCCTAACGTCGCCGCAGCGCTGACGGCAAACAGCGCCACGGGGGCTGCCGCCGTCATGGACCAGCCCAAGCCGATCACCAGCGCGGGTACGGCCAGAATGCCGCCACCGGCACCGGTAAGGCCAAGAATGATGCCAATGACTATCCCGAACATTCCACTAAGTAGCATGCTGGACCCTCACTCAGCCTTGGAGAGACTGGTCAGCCACTCACGCCCCTTGAGCATGCCGTTCCAGTAAAACCAGGGCAGGAATCTGGCTTTCAGGAACCATGCGCACTGCCGGGCTACAGTCGGGTCCAGGGGGAACGATGGCAGCAATTTCCCGCCGTAGCCGAACTCTGCGAGCACCACCTTGCCTTTTTCGACCGTGAGCGGGCACGACCCGTAGCCGTCGTAGCGCAGCAACATGGGTTGATGGCGGCGCAACGCCAGGAGGTTCTTGGCCACTACGACGATTTGCTTGCGGGCTGCGGCAGCGGTTTTGGCGTTGCTGGTGGAGCAGATATCGCCAAGCGCAAATACGTCCGGATAGCGGCTGTGTTGCAGCGTCGCCGGATCTACCTCGCACCAGCCTGCTGAGTCCGCCAAGGGGCTGCTGCGAATGAAGTCGGGGGCCACCTGTGGCGGGACCACATGGAGCATGTCGAATTTTTTGGCGCACTGAGTGGGCTTGCCGAGCTCGTCCAGGCTTTCGAACCAGGCTGTTTTGGCCGGGCCGTCGACTTTGACCAGATTCGAGCCGAATTTCAGCTGCGCTTTATACTTCTCGATGTACTTCATCAGCGGCGGGACAAAGGCCGCCACGCCGAACAGCGTTGCGCCAGCGAGATTGAACTCGACATCAATGTCCTGCAGCACGCCTGATTTTTGCCAATGATCGCAGGAAAGGTACAGGGCCTTTTGCGGGGCGCCGGCACATTTGATCGGCATGGCTGGCTGGGAAAAGAGGGCTGTACCGCGGCGTAATCCCTGCACCATCTGCCAGGTGTAGGCGCATAGGTCATAGCGGTAGTTGGACGTCACCCCATTCTTGCCCAGGGTTTCTTCCAGCCCTTCGATTTTTTCCCAGGCAAGCCTCAACCCCGGGCAGACGATGAGGTTTTGATAAGCAACGCTTTTACCATCGCTCAGCGACAGGCGCTTGCTGTCTGGCTGGACCTCGACCACAGCAGCCTTGATCCAGGTTGCGCCACGCGCAATGACCTGCGACATGGGTCTGACGGTCTTGCGCACGTCATACGCCCCCCCGCCAACCAGCGTCCAGGCCGGTTGGTAGTAGTGCTTGTCATTGGGCTCAATGAGCGTGATCTGCAGATCGGGAGCACGCTTGAGCAGGCTTGCCACGACACCGATGCCCGCCGATCCTCCACCAATGACCACGATGTCGGCGCTGATATTGGCGCGACCTGTGGCGACTTCGCTGCGAGCGGCGCTCGCCGACGCTTGTTGGTAGAGCTGGGTTGAGCGATTACCGGTACGACAAAACGCCAAAACGGGTGCAGGTAAAGTACCCAACAGTTGGCCGAATTGCTGGATATCACGGTCGCTGATGTTATTGGGCTGGACCGGGAGATAGGCAAAGTCCAGGCCCAGCCGTTTGGCTTCGGCTTGAATGGCTGCGCTGGCAGGTTGATCCGCGCCACCTTCATGATCCGGTCGGTTACAGATGATTGAGCTAAATCCTAGCCTGGCCGCTTCGTTGAGATCTTCCGGGGCTATTTGACCGGTTGTTGCAAAATCTTTGCTATGAGTGGTGACTTGCATGCCATTTAGACTCTTAAAGAGGTTATCCATGTCGCGCTGCCTGAATTCAATAAAAGGATTCAGAACACATTGAGCGGAATCTTCAGGTAGCTGATGCCATTGGCCTTCGCCACGGGGCTCTCCCCGGCCCGCATGTTGATCTGCACTGACGGCAGCAGCAGCCTGGGCTGATTCAGGGTTTTGTCGCGCGCAGTGCGCAAGGCAACGAATTCAACTTCGCCGATGCCCTGGCCGACATGGATGTTGTGCGCGCGCTCCTCGTCCACCGTGGTCTGGTGACGGTAGACGTCGCGGCCGGGGGATTTGTAGTCGTGGCACATGAACAGGCGGGTGCTACCTGGCAGCTCGAACAGCCGGCCAATCGAACGGTACAACTGATGTGCGTCGCCACCGGGAAAGTCGCAGCGGGCCGTGCCGCAGTCGGGCATGAACAGGGTGTCGCCGACGAAAGCCGCATCTTCGATCAGATAGGTCACGCAAGCCGGAGTATGGCCGGGGGTGTGCAGTACACGGACGGCCAGCTCACCGATGTGGAATGTTTCGCTGTCGGCGAACAGGCGGTCGAACTGACTGCCGTCTGCCTTGAATCCATCTTCGGCGTCGAACAGCCTGGCGAAGGTGCTCTGCACCAGGGGAATACGATCGCCAACGCCGATCTGTCCGCCCAGTTGCCCCTGCAGATAGCGGGCAGCCGAAAGGTGGTCGGCATGCACGTGGGTTTCCAGAATCCACTCAAGCACAAGCCCGTTGGTGCGCACCTGTTCGATCAGGTGGTCGGCACTGGCGTACGAGATGCGCGCGGCGGCGGCATCGTAGTCGAGCACCGGGTCGATGATCGCGCAGCAGCGGGTCTTCGGGTCGCTGATCAGGTAGCTGTAGGTGCAGCTATCCGGGTCGAAGACAGGTTTAACGTCAAACTGCATAGTCACTTTTCCACGCTCGGATCGTCTGGGTCAGTACTGCCGGTAACGTACAGCAGCGCGGCGGTTGAGCCGCACTGCTGCACTCCATTCAAGACGCCAGCGACATACCGCCGCCGGCCAATGGCGAGCGAATATCGGACAGGAAGCGCTGCGCGCGCGGGTGCTCGGGATGCTGGAAGAATGTCTCGGGCGTCGCTCGTTCGAGCACCTTGCCCTGATCCATGAAAATCACTCGATCGGCCACTTCACGCGCGAAACCCATCTCGTGAGTGACGCAGACCATGGTCATACCTTCCTTAGCCAAACCTTTCATCGCTTGCAGCACCTCGCCGACCATTTCCGGATCCAGCGCGGAGGTGGGCTCATCGAACAGCATCACCGGCGGGTTCATCGCCAGTGCCCTGGCGATGGCCACGCGCTGTTGCTGACCGCCCGAGAGCTCACCGGGATAGGCGCCGGCCTTGTGGGCCAGGCCGACGCGCTCCAGCAGGCTCATGGCCAGGTCGTCCGCTTCCTTGGCGGGCAGCTTGCGCAAGCGGCGCGGTGCCAAGGTGCAGTTTTGCAACACGGTGAGGTGTGGAAACAGATTGAACTGCTGGAACACGAAGCCGATCCGGCTACGCAGTGCATTGACACTGACGGAGCGCTCATAGATGTCCACGCCGTCGATGAAAATGTTGCCACTCTGGATGGCTTCCAGCCGGTTGAGGGTGCGAATCATCGTCGACTTGCCTGAACCAGACGGGCCACAGACCACGACCACTTCACCTTTGGCCACGGTTTCGTTGATGTCAGCCAGAGCATGGTAGCTGCCGTACCACTTGTTGACGTTTTCTAGTTTGATCATGGGATTAGACCTTTGCAGAACGGACGGCAAGATGCTTTTCCAGCCAGAAAGCGAAGCGCGACAGGCTGAAGCACATGACGAAGTAAGTGAGGCCGAGTAGTGCATAGATCTCGACCGGTTTGGTCGGCAGCTGAGCGCTGATCTGCGATGCGACGAACGACACTTCGGAGAGGCTGATGATGTAGCCCAGCGAGGTCTCCTTGATGGTGGAGACGAACTGATTCACCAGGGAGGGCAGCATGTTGCGAAAGGCCTGGGGCAGTATCACCAACAGCATCGAGGCCAGGTACGAGAAGCCCAGTGAGCGAGCGCTTTCCATTTGCCCGCGCGGCAATCCAAGAATCCCGGCGCGGATGATTTCGGCGAGGTATACCCCATCGAAAATCACCAAGGCTGCGAGCATGGTGCCGAATTGATCGGTGCGTTGACCGGTAATAGTCGGCAGGAGGAAATAGGCCCAGAAGATCACCATCAACAACGGGGTGCCACGTAGTACATGCACCAACCCAGTGACCGGCACGCGTAAAAACGCGAACGGACTGATGCGACAAAGTGCAAGCAGTACCCCGACTGGAAAGGCCAGTACCAGCGCCAATGCCGCCAGAATCAGGGTCATCAACAAGCCACCCAGAGGGCCGTTCGGATACTGGCCGATCAGGTAGTACAGCCCATAGGTTTGGATGATATCGAGCATCGTCAGGCACTCCGTACGGGATAGCGTTGCTGGTACCAGCTGGACAGCAGGGTGATGGCGATCGAGACGCTGACATAACCGGCGGTGGTTACGGCGAACGACTCAAACCCCCGGAAGGTGGCGCTTTCCACCTGCTGGGCCTGATACATCATTTCAGCGACGCCGATCACCATGGCGATGCTGGTGTTCTTCCACAGGTTCAGCGTCTGGCTGATCAGCGGTGGCACCGTCATCCGCAACGACTGCGGGAGGATCACCAGGCGCATGGTGCTGATAAAGCCAAAACCGAGGGTGCGGCCCGCCTCCATTTGCTCCTTGGGAATGGAACGCAAGCCGCTGCGGATGTCCTCGGCCATATAGGCCGCGGTATAGAGCACCAAGGCGATGACCGCACTGACCGCCTCAATGTTGTGCTGGTAAATCCAGGACTTGATGGGGGCCGGCAGCAGCTCCGGTGCGCCGAAATACCAGAACAGCATGTGCGCCAGCAGCGGCACGTTGCGGATCGCTTCCACGTAGGTGATCGCGATGCCTCGTAACGGGGCGTAGGGGGCGAGCCGCAAGACGGCCAGGACGATCGCCAGCGGCAGTGCGATAACCAAGGTGATCAGGGCGAGTTGGATGGACAGCAGGAAGCCACTGACCAGCCATTCCTGATACTGCCCGGAAAGCACGATCGACAAATCAAACGTATTCATAAATGGGCCCGTGGCCCGGCCGAAGGCCGGGCCTCCAACAAGTCAGTTGATGTTGTCGGTTTCGATCTTGAACGACCGGCTGGCGAACTTCATGTTGGAGTCCGGACCAAACCATTTTATGAACAGCTTGTCGGCTGCGCCGGAAGACTCCAGATCACGCAGAGTCTTGTTCACCTGCTCCTGGAAGGCGGGCTCGCCTTTCTTCAGTCCCAACGCCAAGTGCTCGGTCGACAAGCTCTGCGGGAGGATCCGATAGTCTTTTGCCGCATCACCGAGCTTGGCGAAATTACCGGCCAATGAAGTCTCGTCGTTGGCGTAAGCCACACCCTTGCCCTGTTGCAGAGCGAGCAAGGCCTGAGGATTGGTGTCGAACGAAACGATCTGGGCGGTGGGGATCTTCGATCTGACGCTCTGCTCCATCGTGGTGCCTTTGATCGTCAGTATCTTCTTGCCTGCCAGCTGGTCAAGTTGATCAATGCCACTGTCAGCCTTGACCATCACCTTCTGACCGGTGATGAAGGTCGAGAGCGAGAAGTTGATCAATGCCTCACGCTCCTTGCTATGGGTCAAGGAGGCGGTCAGGAGGTCGACACGGCCCTGCTGCAGCTCGGGTATGCGTGCTGTGTTCGCCAATTGCTTCACCACCGGCTTGACACCGATGCTCGCGGCGATGGCAGTGCAAAGATCCACGTCGTAACCCACGATTTCGCGAGTTGCCGGGTTCTTCATGAAGCTGAACGGCTCGTCGGTGCCGAGCACGCCACAGACCAACTCCCCCTTTGCCTTGATATCGCTGAGTTGGTCGGCTGACGCCGAGACACTTGTTGCAAGCGCCAGGGCCAGTACTGCAGTTTTCCAGTGGGCTTTGACTACGCGGTTCGTTTGCATTTTCTTGACCTTATTATTGTGAAAAAGCATTCCAGTTTTAGTCAGCATTGGGTGGAGCGAACGTCAAGGTGCCTCTTGTCGATAGTGGTATTAGTTATTCGGCCGAAGCAGTACGCAGCCGCTCGAAGCCCGCACTCAAGTCGGCGATCAGGTCGTCGACGTGCTCCAGTCCGATGGACAGCCGGATCAGGTTCTCGGTGATGCCGAGGCTGATCTTCTGTTCATGGCTCAAGGAGTTGTGCGACATGCTGTAGGAGTGGTTGATCATGCTTTCCACCCCGCCCAGGGAGTCGGCCAGCACAAAAATCGACAACTGCTCGATGAAGGGGGTCAGCGCTTTACGGTCGGCCTTCAACTTCAGCGAGACCACCGCGCCGCCGGAGCGCATTTGGTGTTTGCACAGCGCGTGTTGCGGATGGCTTTCCAGCCCCGGGTAAAATACTTCCTCGACCTGCGGGTGAGTGCTCAGGAAGTGGGCAATCTTCGCCGCATTGCTGCACTGGCGCTCCATGCGCACGTCAAGGGTCTTCAGCCCGCGCAGGGCGAGATAGCAGTCGAACGGCCCCTGGACCGCGCCGATGGCCATGCTGATGGAGCGCAGGCGAGCGAATAGTGACTCGTCAGCCGCGACCACCACGCCACCGATCAGGTCGGAGTGCCCCCCGATGTATTTACTCGCCGAGTGCATCACCAGGTCGACGCCGTACTCGATCGGGCGCTGGTTCCAGGGCGAGCAGAAGGTGTTGTCGACGCAGGTCAGGATGCCGTGAGCGCGGGCGAATTCTGTCACGCGCTGGATGTCGACCAGTTGCAGCAGGGGGTTGGTCGGCGTTTCGATCCAGATCATCCGGGTGTTATCGCGGCGGCTGGCCGCCAGGGCCTCAAGGTCATTGAGGTCGATGTAGCTGGCGCTTAGCCCGGAAGTCTTGCTGCGGTAGTCTTCCATCAGGCGAAAGGTTCCGCCGTAGACACCGGCCATCACGATCACATGGGAGTCCTTCGGCAGGAGCTCGAGCACGGTGGCGGTGGCAGCCATGCCCGAAGCGCAGGCCACAGCACCACGGCCGCTCTCCAACTGTGCAATGCAGCTCTCGTAGGCATGGCGGGTGGGGTTGCCGACGCGCCCGTAGGCATAGTCTGGACTGTCGTCAAGGCTGCGCTTGATGAACGAACTGGAGGTAACTATCGACGGGAAGATCGTGTTGTCCGCGTAGGTCGACTGTTCGCCGGCGTGGATCACTTGGGTGGAAAAGTTGCTCTTGTTCTGGCTCATAGTCGGTAATACCTTGCGAAGACTAAAGATAGCGATCGAGTTGTTTCGAATAGGGTGTGATGTCACCGATAGTACGAGCGACCCAGTCATGGTCGTAGTAGGTGTCCAGATAGCGTTCGCCGCTATCGCACATCAGGGTCACGATAGAGCCCTTCAGACCTTGCTCCTGCATCCGCAACGCAACACTCAGCGCGCCCCACATATTGGTACCGGTGGAGCCACCGGCCTTCTTGCCGAGCAACTTTTCCAGCCAGTAGAGGGTGGCGATGCTGGCAGCGTCGGGAATCTTCAGCATGTCGTCGATCACGTCCGGCAGGAAGGACGGCTCCACCTGGGGACGACCGATGCCTTCGATGCGGCTGCTATGGGTGCTGGTGAGACTTGAGTCGCCTGTTCGGTAGCTTTCATAGAACACCGAGTTCTCCGGGTCCACCACTATCAATCGGGTATCGTGCCCCTTGTAGCGGATGTAGCGGCCGATGGTCGAAGAGGTGCCGCCGGTGCCTGCACTCATGACAATCGCGTGGGGAATGGGGTGCGGCTCGCCGGTCATCTGCTGGAAGATGCTGTCGGCTATATTGTTGTTGCCACGCCAATCCGTCGCCCGCTCGGCGTAGGTGAACTGGTCCATGTAGTGGCCATCGCTTTCGCGCGCCAGGCGCTGCGCCTCGGAATAGACCTGGGACGATTGATCGACGAAGTGGCAACGTCCGCCGAGCTGCTCAACCTGTACGATCTTTTTGCTCGCGGTGTTGCGCGGCATGACCGCGGTGAAAGGCAGGCCAAGCAGTTTGGCGAAATAGGCTTCGGACACGGCCGTGCTACCCGAGGAAGCCTCGACCACATGGGTGCCCTCACGGATCTTGCCGCTGCAAATGGCGTGCAAGAACAGCGAGCGTGCCAGCCGGTGCTTGAGGCTGCCGGTTGGATGTGTGCTCTCGTCCTTGAGGTAGATGTCGACGCCCTTCAACCCCGGAATGTCCAGCTTGTGGATATGGGTGTCGGCGGAGCGTAACAGGTCGCAGGAGATACTCCTGGTCGCAGACCGGATCCATTCATTCATCATGGTTTTCCCCCGGCTCAGCATGCGGCCACAGCGATCGCGTCAATTTCCACCAATGCTGCCCGCGGCAAGCTACTCACGCCGATCGCCGCTCGTGCGGGATAGGGTTTGGCGAACAGCTCTTCCATCACCGAATTGATCAAGGCGAAATGGCTCAAGTCAGTCAGGTAGATGGTCAGCTTGACCACATCGGCGAAGCCCATTGAGGCCTCTTCGAGAATCGCACCCAGGTTGGCAAAGGCTTGCCGGACCTGTGCTTCGATGCCTTCGACCATTTGCATGCTCTGTGGGTCCAGGGCGATCTGACCGGAAACATAAAGGGTGGATGCGCATTTTACGGCCTGCGAGTAAGGGCCAATCGCCTCAGGAGCGGCGCGGGTGGTGATGATCTTCTTCATATTCGGGGCTCTCCGGGCACGTTTCATGGGATAAATTTTACCGTCGCCCTGCAGAAAAAGAGTTTTAAACTTCCTGCTCTTTACGCTGGTTTTTAGAAAAAATTTCTACAATTTGCCGTCATTAGAGGAATTGATATTTTCGATCGCCACATCCTCTCCCTCTTGCAACGCGATACCACCATCCTCCTCAAAGAACTGGCCGAGGCCGTCGCCCATACGTGATCCCGATTGGCAGCTCGAATGCGCTCGGCTACGTTCGCGCGGGCCTCGAGCTCGAGCAGCAGATCTCTGCGGCGGGGCTCGACTTCGCGGCCGTCTCCTCGCCGCAATAACGCAGAACGCGCCGCTCGTCGACGGTCGTGGGCGGCGCTGTTCGCATCATTCCGTCACGATGTAATCGGTCGGCAGCGCGGTCGTGCGCTTGATCACCTCCATCGCGAATGCCGAGCTCACGTCCATCAGCTCGACGCTCTTGATCAGCCGTTTGTAGACTCTGTCGTATCCGGCAATATTCGGCACGACGACCTTGAGCAGGTAATCGACGTCGCCGCTCATCCGGTAGATCTCGATGATCTCCGGAATCGCACAAACAGCCTCGACGAAATGCGATGTCCACGCATCGCCGTGCTGGTTCGAGCGCACCGTCACGAATGCAGTGAGCCCCAGGTTCAGCTTGGCCGGATCGCACAGCACAACCTGCCGGCAGATCACGCCGTCGTCCCGCAGCTTCTGCAGCCTTCGCCAGCATGGCGTCGGCGACAGATTCACCGCCTTCGCCAGGTTGTTCAGACCGATCGTCGCATCCGCCTGAAGCATCGTGAGCATCTGTGCATCGCGTTTGTCCATATCGCCTCCTAGGTAGAAATTTTTTCTAATCTTATCTGGATCTACGCCATTCTTTGGAAACTATTTTCGTCTTCACGCAATTAACATGTCCTCAAGCACAGCGACTGCCGCGACGATGCGGCACCGCTTGATTCGCCTCGATTGAACCGACGAAAAAGGATCACGCCTTGAACACCACGTATTCGACCGACACCGTTCTGGTCCACGAAGGCCGCACGCACAGCCAGCTCGGCGCGCCGGTGAACCCGCCGGTCTACCGGCAATCGACGTTGCTCTTTCACAGCATCGAGGCGCTGAAAACGGCGAGCGGCACGCCGAACGCATACGGCCGCGGCGGCAGTCCGACCACCCGCGCGCTCGAAAACGCGCTCGCCCGCCTTGAAGGCGCGCATCGAGCGATGCTCACGCCGAGCGGGCTCAGCGCGATCACGACATCGCTGCTCGCGGTGCTCGGTCCCGGCGATCATTTACTGATGACAGACTCGGTCTACGATCCGACTCGCGCGTTCTGCGCCGAGACGCTCGCGCGCCTGGGCATCGAAACGACGTACTACAATCCGTCGATCGGCGCGGACATCGCAGCGCTGATGCGTCCGAGCACGCGCGCAGTGTTCGTCGAGTCGCCCGGCTCGCTGACGTTCGAGGTGCAGGACATTCCGGCGATCAGCCGGATCGCGCATCGGCACGGCGCAATCGTACTGATGGACAACACCTGGGCCACGCCGCTGCATTTCCGTTCATTCGAGCATGGTGTCGACGTATCGATTCACGCGGCGACGAAATACATCTCCGGGCACTCCGACGTGCTAATGGGCGCGATCCTCACGACCGAGGCGCTCTTTGCGAAGATCAACCGCTTCTATCGGCAGCTCGGCATGACCGTGAGCGGCGACGACGCGTATCTCGCACTGCGCGGCTTGCGCACGCTGTCGATGCGGCTCGAGCGGCACCAGCGCAACGCACATGCTCTGACGGAATGGCTCGCGCAGCAGCCGGAAGTCGTTCAGATCCTGTATCCGGCGCGGCAGGATTCACCTGGGCACGCGCTGTGGAAGCGCGATTTCACGGGTGCGAGCGGCCTGTTCGGCGTGGTGCTGAATCCGCAATCGGACGAAGCGATGCGCGCGATGCTCGACGGCATGACCTGCTTCGGCATGGGCTATAGCTGGGGCGGTTTCGAGAGCCTGATTCTCCGGTCGAACCCGGCGAGCTCCCGCACGGCGACGCAATGGCCGTGGGAAGGCCCGCTGTTACGAATTCACGCGGGCCTCGAGCACCCGGACGACCTGATCGCCGATCTCGAAGCCGCATTCTCACGGCTGCGCGCCGCTGGGCTGACACGAATGGAAGTCTGACCCACCGCGCGCAGATCGAAGATTCGCGTCGTATCGATGCTTCGGTTCGCGACGCGACGATCACGCGCATCGCCGCCACATCACCTCAACTTTCTACACCCACCCACAGAGAGACAACCATGAAAGACAAACTGCTCATTCTTCGTCCGGGCTTCTTCAGCGGCGCCGAAGGCCCGTTCTACTGCGGCGATTCGGTATCCGTCGAAGGCTTGCTGAGCTTCTTCCCACAGCTTCGGGACGTGGTCGAGGTCGCTTACATCGACGCGCCTCGTCCGCGCAACGCGATCGTCGCGCTGATTGGCGAAGACAACCAGTCTGCGCCAGTGATCGTGCTCGGCAACGGGCAAGTACCGAAGGACACGTCCATCGCGGTTCAGGAGCACAACGGCACGCGCTTCATCAACGCGCCCGACGATATCCGGCGCTACCTGTCGTCACAGTACAGCGTCGCGCAGGCGTCGTGATCGGTAGCGCTCAGGCGCACGCATCGAAAACGGCCCGCCGCACCTCGTGACGGCAGGCCGCGGGCCGACGGTTCGCTTGTGAGCCGCCGGCCCGTTCCTTTGGCGCGACCAGAACTGAACGACACAGCCGTTTGGAATGCACTTTTGCCAGTAGGTCTTGGGGAGGGAGGTCATGCTGATTCCTCCGATACTTGTTCTTTTTATAGGGACTCTGTTGGATCGGTAGGTTGATGCCATTATTTGGAATTGGCGCAATGAGCCACACCGCTGTGCACTCTAAAGTGCTGACATCTCGGCAGCTGTCTGGTTTGGTCTTGCGTTGTCATTATATTTTGTTCGGCACCAATAGAGGTTTGCGCCATGGACAGGTTTCAGGAAATGCAGGTGTTCCTCACCGTGGCGCAAGAACAGAGTTTTTCTGCTGCCGCGCGGCGCTTGAGCATGTCGGCTGCGAGCGTCACACGGGCGGTCGCGGCGCTGGAAAAGCGCATAGGCACCCAGCTGCTGGCGCGCACTACCCGCAGTATTCACCTGAGCGAGGCCGGTCAGCGTTATCTGGAAGACTGCCGGCGCATTCTGGCTGAGCTCCAGGAGGCGGAAGCCTCGGCGGCAGGCAGCCACGCCCAGCCCCGGGGGCAGCTGACCATCACGGCGCCGGTGTTGTTCGGTGAGCTATTCGTGACGCCAGTGATGGTCGGTTACCTGGATCAGTTCCCCGAGGTCAGTATCAATGCCGTACTCGTCGACCGTGTGGTGAACATGGTCGAGGAGGGGATTGATGTCGCGGTGCGTATCGCACAATTGCCGGACAGCAATCTGCACGCGATCCAGGTGGGTGAAGTACGACGTGTGATCTGCGCGTCTCCCGGTTACCTCGCAAGCCACGGTCGACCTCGGCATCCTGATGACCTGTGCCAGGCACGGATTGTCGCTACCTCTTCCATTGGGCAGGTCAGGAGCTGGCAGTTTGTGGAGCAAGGAACAGCCCTGAGCATTCGCCCGGAGCCGCGTTTGGTGGTCACTGCGAATCAGGCGGCGATTACTGCGGCTTGTCTGGGTTGGGGGTTGACCCGGGTACTGTCTTATCAGGTCGCCAGCAAGGTGGCCGCAGGCGAGCTGGAAATCGTTCTTCAAGACTTTGAGCTGCCGCCGCTGCCGATCCATGTGGTGTATCAGGGGGGGCGCAAGGCACCAGCGCGGGTGCGCAGCTTTGTGGATTTTGCCGTGAAGGTGCTTCGCGAACATCCGGCGTTGCAGGCCTGACGCTTTATTGCACCTGCTGAAATAATGGATTGTGTTTTTTGGTTATTCTGTTGTTTTAATTGAAAGTGGAAAGTAGCTCCCATCGGCGCGGATCTCTCCTGAACTGCGCGATCGCCCCGCGGAGTTCACCATGTCCAAGCCCACCATCAAACTCTATAACTTCCCGCGCTCCGGTCATGCTCACCGTGTCGAGCTGATGCTGTCCTTACTCGAACTGCCGACTGAACTGGTGTTCGTCGATCTCGTCAGCGGTGCTCACAAACAGGCGGATTTCCTCGCGCTGAATTCTTTTGGCCAGGTTCCGGTCATCGATGACCAAGGCGTGGTGCTGGCTGACTCCAACGCGATTCTGGTGTACCTGGCGCAGAAATATGGCAAAGGCCGCTGGTTGCCGGCGGACCCGGTCGGTGCGGCCAAGGTTCAGCGCTGGTTGTCGGTCGCGGCCGGGCAGATTGCCTCAGGACCGGCCACGGCTCGACTGATCACTGTGTTTGGCGCGCCTTACAACGCTGAAGAGGTGATCGCCCGTTCCCACAGCCTGCTCAAGGTGATTGATCAGGAACTGGCTCACACTGCCTATCTGGCGGGTGATGAACCGACCATTGCTGATGTCGCCGGCTACAGCTATATCGCCCATGCGCCCGAAGGCAATGTGTCTCTGGCTGACTATGCCAATGTGCGGGCCTGGCTGGCACGCATCGAAGCGTTGCCCGGTTTTGTGGCGATGCCGCGCACGGTGGCCGGCTTGCAGACTGCCTGATATGAGTGACTGCGGCCCAGCCTGGCTGTGCCCTTCAGACTGTGCCCTCGGCGCAGGGGAGAAACGCGATGAACCTTCAATCACCCTGGCATGCCGGCGAAAAGCAGCTACAGGCGCACGTCGGTGTCGCTGAGCGTATGGAAGCGTTCGGACCCAAGGTCATCCGTAATTACTTGCCTGATCAACATCGTCAGTTCTATCAGCAATTGCCCTTCATTCTATTTGGCGCGGTGGATGTAGACGGTAATCCTTGGGCCAGTATTCTCGAGGGGCAACCAGGTTTTGCCTGTTCTCCCGAGCCTGCCCTGTTGCAGCTGGACAGTCTGCCAGGGCAGAACGACCCCGCTCAATTACACACTGGCGCGGCTATCGGCCTGCTGGGTATCGAGTTGCACACGCGGCGGCGGAACCGAATCAATGGCCAGGTCAGCGATATGGCCGATAACGGCTTTACCGTGACGGTCCAACAGGCTTTCGGCAATTGCCCTAAGTACATCCAGCTGCGCGAATTTGAATCGGTACCTGTCGCAGATCGGTCGATGCGTGTGGTGCAGCGTCTGAGTCAACTGGATGACGAGGCGAGCGCAATGATTCGTGGCGCCGACACCTTCTTTGTCGCCAGTTACGTTGACGTTGAAAACCAACGCTCGGTGGACGTCTCTCATCGGGGAGGGCAGAGCGGTTTCGTCCAGGTAGATGGCAATTGCCTGACCATTCCCGACTTCGCCGGCAACTTGCACTTCAATACGTTGGGCAACCTGTTGCTCAATCCGCGCGCCGGCTTGCTGTTCATCGATTTCACTTCGGGGGATTTGCTGCAAATCAGCGGACGCACCGAAATTATCCTCGACGGGCCGCAAATCAGCGCCTTTCAGGGCGCCGAGCGGCTCTGGAAGCTGTATGTGGAGCACATGGTGCGCCGACCGGCAGCGCTGGGTTTGCGCTGGCGGTTCGAGGGTTTCTCGCCCAATAGCCGAATGACTGGAACTTGGGAGCAGGCCACGACACGTTTGCAGGATTAGGCGTTGGGCAGCAGTTGGCGCCAACCAACGTCATGCGTAGGAAAGTGCCTTTTCCTCCAACAGCTCTTGGTACAACTCTGTCCATTTACGGCCCATTTCATCGGCGGTGAACAGTTGGCGATAGCGGGCTTCGGCTCGCTGTCCCATTTCTGCCGCACGCTGCGGGTTTTCCCACAAGGTACGCATTGCTTCACGAAAGGCCTGTGGATTACTCGGGGGAACGACCAAACCGGTCTCGTCGTGGATATTGATGTAACTGGTCCCGGTACCGATCTCACTGGAGATCATCGGTTTTCCATACATCGCGCCTTCAAGCAATGAGATACCGAACGCTTCGGAACGCAGATGCGATGGGAACACGATCGCGTAGCTCAGTTGTAGCAGCGCCACTTTGTCCTCTTCACCCAGGCGACCTAGAAAGTGCAGATTGCGCAAGCCCAGAGCGGCTGCCTGGGCATGTAATTCCGACTCAAGCGGGCCTGCGCCGACGATCACGACCGGGTAATCCACCTCTTTAAGCGCATCGAGCAGGATATGCAGTCCTTTGTAGTAACGCATCACACCGACGAACAGGAAGAAGCGTTCACCCAGACGTTGCCGCCAATGGGCCAGGCGCTCAGGCTCGGGTTGTGGATAACCTGACTTGTTCAAGCCATAAGCAATGACCCGGGTCTTTTCCCGGTGGTTCTGCAAGACATCGCTGGTATGGAAGTAGTTGGGCGAGGCGGCGACAATCCGGTCGGCGCTATTGAGGAATCGATTCATCAGTGGGCGGTACATTTTGAGTAAATGTTGCTGACGAACGATGTCCGAATGGTAGGTCACCACGCACGGTTTGTTCGTGGCGCTGATGAAATGCACCAGGTCCATGAATGGCCAAGGAAAGTGGTAGTTGACCACGTCCGCCTCCGCGGCCATTTCCCGAAACTGTTTGAAGACACTGTAGGAAAAACCGGTGGAAGCGAACTGCACATCCAGTTTGGCCCGATGCACCTCATGCTGACCGATCTTGACGACCGCAGGCGTGGGCTCGGCGCTCAATGTCAGAACCTGGCTCTCAATGCCGTGCCGGGCTCCACTTTCGCATAACTGAAAGATGACCTGTTCGATACCGCCGACCGAGTCAGGCAGGTATGTCTTGAAGAAATGTAGAACGCGCATTCAACCTCCCATAGCCTGACGGTATGCGCCTGCTGTTACCTTCGCGCAGCGCCCCCAGGAAAAAAGCTTCGCTTGCTGCAATCCAGCCTCTCGGCATTCCAGCCAATGCGTTTGATCGTCGATCAATCGGCTCATCGCGTCGCGCAAGCCGTCTACATCGTCAGGTTCAATATAATTGCCCGCGTCACCTGCGACCTCCGGCATTGCCGAACGTCGGGTCAGGATCACTGGAGTACCACTGGCCATGGCTTCCAGAACCGGAAGGCCAAAGCCCTCGTAGAGAGACGGAAACACCAGTGCTCTGGCACCGGCCACGAGCTGTGCGACCTGTTCATCCGGCAGATAACCCATCAGGCGGACATAGCCGGAGGCCAAGGCCTTTTGCAGCTCATCACTGAACTGCCCACGTTCCCAACCGGCCATTCCGACAATCAGCAAAGGAAAACGCTGACGCATCAGCTCTGGCAATCGCGCGTGAGCGTGCAAGGCCAGTGACAGGTTTTTGCGCGGTTCCAGCGTTCCTACACAGAGGAAATACGCCTGCGGTTGCACTCCATGGGGTGTGAGTGCCTCCTGCAACGCCTCGATCGAGCGTGGATGGAAGCGCGCGGCTACCCCAAGCGGTGCAACGACAAAGCGTTCATGGGGAAGGCCAAAATAGCGCTGGGCTTCATCGGCCACGTACTGCGAGTCGGTCAAAATCAATCGTGCCTGCTGCACGCCGTGACCAAGTCGGCGCTCTATCTCTTTCAACCGGGCCGATGGCTGGGTCGAGGGATAGTGCAGGTGGGTCAGGTCGTGCAGGGTGATGATGGTCGGACCCTTGAACGCCAAGGGCCACAGGCTCGGCTCGTGATAGAGATCGATGGCTTGGGACTGTCCTTGGTCGAAGCGCCGCTGCTCCAGCCAACGACGGGCCTGGTAGGCCCCCGGTACTCGTCGCAACCAAGGTGTCATTCGGGAATAGCCGGGCATGGCGGCGGCCGGCAGGGCAGCACTCCAGCCCCAGCCATGGAACAGCGAGAGCTCCAGGTCCGGCTCTGCCACAAGGGCCGTCGCCAGTTCGGCCAGGTAATGACCTATGCCGGTGCGTGGTGCCTGGAGAATCCGTGCGTTAAGGGCAATCCGCATGCTGCCTCTCTACCGGCGCAGGCACCTTCTTCAAATTGCGCTGGATGCGTTCGACAAACTGAGCACTGGCCTCGCGCCAGCCCAGCCAGCGCCACTCGCTGACATTGCGCACTGCCGGAAACTCACCAGTGCTTTCCATGCGCGCAACCAGATTGGCAAGGCTTTGTGGATCGGCCAGATCGAAATAGGCCATGAACTCGCCACCAATCTCACGAAAGACCGGAATATCGCTGCCCATCGCCGGCAGCCCGCGCTGCATGGCTTCGACCAGCGGCAAGCCAAAGCCTTCGACCCAGGACGGGAATACCAGCGCCGTTGCCTGTGCATAGGCATGCTCAAGGCTTTTGTCGGTGAGTGTGTTGAACATGAACAGTCGCTTGTTCAGCTCCGGGTGCTGGCGAACGCGGTCGACCAGCGCATCGCACTTCCAGCCAATACGCCCGGCAATGCACAGCCGGGCGTTTGAGCCCGCGGCCCAGGCGCGTTCGAAGGCGTCGAGCAAGTAGTCATGGTTCTTGCGCGGTTCAATGGTACTGACCATGAGGAAAACCGGATCTTGCCCTTCGAACAGCCGCACAAGACGCGGCTCCACAACTTCCCCATCGTTGCTCAGGTCCAGTTCGGAGCCGAGGTGGAAATAATCGAACCAGAGCGTTTTGACCTGCTGCGGTCCAAGCCTGCGCAGAAGCTCTTCGCGGACCTGGTCACACACGGTTGCCGAAATGGCGACATATCCGTCTGCAGTTCTGGCGATCCAGTCGAACCACTCGTTGAAAATCTGCACCAGCCGGGTGTCGTAGAACTGTGGATGGGTCAGCGGGATCAGGTCGTAGATTACCGAGACGATGTCCACCCCTTCACGCTTGAGCAGTTCGGCCATGGGAAAAAAGTCGGCGTGCCAGGACGAATCCAGCAGCACCAGTTGATCACCCGGCTGATGCTGCAAAGGTGTGCAACGTTTTGGCAGTTGTTTCTGGTTTACCAGCCCGATCAGACGTAACGGCACACTGAAACAGGCCAGCGCTGTGAGCCGATACATCACGTACAGCGCGCGCCGGGCGAAGCGTGACTGACTGCGTTGTTCCAGGTTTTGGTGAAGTTGCCAGAATCTGTGGGCGACCCGCTCCAGGCGCGTACCGAAACCCATCAGCGCATTGAAAAAAGGCGTATCCAGCGGTGCCAGACTCAGCACCCGGTAGAGCTTGCCCTTGAGTATCACCACCGGAAGGCATTCCACACCCTCCACGGCCTCGGGCAACTGCTTGATGACATTGCGCACCACCCGTTGAATACCCGAGTTGACCTTGGGATGCTCGAACACATGGGTACATTCGACCAACAGGCGCGTCATGGCGTGGCCTGCAAGGCGACTGACCCGGTAGGGGCAACGGTCGAACGGGTGATCGTGGTTTGGGCTTCGAGCCAGGAGCAGCCGACGAAGTCTTCATGACGGTTGTTGAGGACATGGAAGACCAGGCCGTAGTCTCGCCATTCGAAATTGCGGTCCAGGTGCGAGTCCAGGCGCGACAGGCTCAGGGCTACGGAATAATTACCCTTGCCCAGGCGCATGGTGAAGGCAAATCGGAACGTGACCCGTTCACCGGCACTCAAGTTCGTCAGTGCTTGTCCCTGCCGATGGGTGTTGATGCCATACATGGACTGTCCAAGGCGATCCTTGATCATGAAGCCCAGCACCAGCCGCTCGATGTCCTGGCGTACCTCGACCTGCACTTGCAGCACCATCGGCTGGCCCACCTCGGCGACCTCCACCGATCGCTCGTGTGCATCCAGCAGGCGCACACTCAAGATGCCTGCTTCACCGGTACCGGAGATGGTCTGGACCTGGCCGGTGGCGAGCATTTCCTGACGCACCTTCTGGCCCTCGCGCTCGGCCATCAGGGCGTTGTAGTAGTCCAGGACCTCTTCGGGTTTACCGTGCATGGCCATGCGACCGTTTTCCAGAAGGATCGCAGAATCGCAGATCGACTGGATCGCTGAACGATCATGGGAAACGATCAATAAGGTCGTTCCTGCTCGACGAAAACTGCGGATACGTTCGAAGCTCTTGTGCTGGAAGTAGGCGTCGCCTACCGACAGCGCTTCATCGACAATCAAAATATCCGGCCGACGCGCAGTCGCGACACTGAAGGCCAAACGCATTTGCATGCCGCTCGAATAGGTGCGCACCGGGTGATCAATGGCTTCGCCAATCTCCGCGAAACCCTCGATTTCCGGCATCAGCGCCTCGATTTCCTCTACCTGCATGCCCAGCAGCTGGCCAGCCATGAAGGCATTCTGGCGACCAGTGAAATCCGGGTGGAAGCCCATGCCCAGTTCCAGTAGCGCGGCCACCCGTCCTTGCACCTGAAGTTGTCCACAAGTGGCTTGGGTGGTACCGGTGATGATCTTCAGCAAGGTGCTCTTGCCGGCACCGTTGACCCCGACGATCCCTACGGCTTCACCGGGGGCGACTTCAAAGTCGATGTCACGCAGGATCCAGTGCTCGCGATGACGCGCCGCAGAGAAGGGGATGATCCATTCGAGCAGGCGGCTCCAGCGTGTCGGATATTGCTTGTAGGCCTTGCTCAGGCCGCTAACGCGTATGTGTCCCATCAGAGCTCATCCACCATTTCACCCACTCGTCGGCGGAATAGCCGCAGCCCTAGGACACAGAACAGCACGCCGATGATCAGGACCGGCAACAGCGAACTCCAGACCGGCCATTGACCATACAGAAACAGGTTCTGGTAACTCACCATCAAGGCAGTCATCGGGTTGAGCCAGAGCAGCCGCTGGATCGGCTCCGGGAGAATCGACATCGGATAGACGATGGGCGTAAACCAGAACCAGAATTGCAGGCAAATCCCGAAGAACTGCCCGACGTCGCGGAAGAACACATTCAACACGCCGAGAATCATCCCCAGACCGGCCGAGAAAATAACCTGTAACGCCAGCAACGGCACCAATGCCAACAAGGCCATACCGGGAAGGCGCCCGGTGATCAGCAGAAAGCCCAGGAACAACGACACAATAATTGCGAAGTTGATCCCGGCATTGAGCAGCACGATCACCGGCAGGCAGATGCGCGGGAAACTGATCTTCTTCAGCAGATTGGCATTTTCCAGAAACATGTTCTGGCTGCGCAGGGTGATCTCGGAGAACAGTCCCCAGGTCAGCAAACCGGCGCAGAGGTAAATGCTGTAGGCCATCCCGTCATCCACGCCGGGAAGACGCGCACGCATCACGTGGGAAAAAATCACCGTGTAGACGACGATCATCGACAGCGGGTTAAGGACGGTCCAAAGGGCACCGAACAGCGAGTTGCGATAGCGGGCTTGGAACTCTCGCTTGACGCTACCGAGGATGAAACCCCGATAGCCCCACAGCGAGCGGTACAGATTGAGCAGCATTCAGACCGTCCTTCCGTATTTATCTTCGAAGCGAACGATATCGTCCTCTCCCAGGTACTCGCCGCTCTGAACTTCAATGATGACCAGGTCGATCACCCCCGGGTTTTCCAGACGATGCTTGTGCCCGGCGGCAATGAAGGTGGATTCGTTTTTGGCGACAAAGTGCGAGCCGTCGCCGTTGTTGGTGACCTTGGCCATGCCTTCGACGACGACCCAGTGTTCATTGCGATGGTGGTGCATCTGCAGGGAGAGGGAGGCTCCAGGCTTCACCACAATGCGCTTGATCTTGAAGCGCGGACCTTCCTCCAGCACGGTGTAAGTGCCCCAGGGGCGACTGACCGTACGGTGCAGGCGATAGGTTTCGTGCTTTTTATCCTTGAGTTGCTTCACCACCTTGCGCACATCCTGCGCGCGATCGGCATGGGCGACGAGAACCGCATCGGCGGTATCGACGATGATCAGATTGTCGACGCCGACCGTGGCTACCAGACGTCCTTCGCTCTGGACAAAATTGTTGTGGCTGTCGATGAACAGCGCGTCGCCACTGGCCCGGTTGTTCTGGGCATCAGCCTTGATCAAGTCGCTGACCGCACCCCAGGAGCCGATATCGCTCCAGTCGAAACCCGCAGGCACCACCACAACCTTGTCGGACAGCTCCATCAAGGCATAGTCGATGGAGATATCCGGCATGTCGGCGAAGTGCGCCGCTGACAATTCCTGCTGAATGCCCCCGCTTGTCTCGACCGGGGCGCTGGCCGCCAGGCAGGCTTTGCCTAGCTCCAGGAGCGTTGGTGCATGGATCTGCAACTCAGCCAGCAAGGTCGCGGCCGAGAAGCAGAACAGGCCCGAGTTCCATAGGAAATTGCCGCTTTCCAGGTAGTGGGTCGCGGTCTGCAGGTCGGGCTTCTCGACGAAGCGCTGAACCCTGGCCGCGCCTTGCTCATCCAGTTGTTCGCCGGTTTCGATGTAACCGAAACCCGTTTCCGGCGCGGTCGGGGTGATGCCGAACGTGACCAGATGCCCAGCCTTCGCCAGCTGTACGGCATGTTCGACAGAGCGCCCGAAAGCGTCTTCGTTCTGAATCAGATGGTCAGCCGGCATCACCACCAGAATCACATCGTCGCCGTGCAAGGCTTGCAAGGACAGTGCAGCGGCAGCAATCGCCGGTGCCGTGTTGCGTCCCACAGGCTCCAGGAGAAAGTGCCCGCGGTGGCGTTCCAGTCTGGCCGCCTGGTAGTGATCCTTGCTTTGAAAGTAGTAGTCACGGTTGGTCACCGTGACGATATTGCCGCCCGCAGCCAGGAGCCCGGCCGCGCGTCGGTAGGTCTTGCCCAGCAAGGTCTGGCCATCGGGCAAGGTCATGAACGGTTTGGGATGACCTTCGCGCGAAACCGGCCACAAACGAGTCCCGGCGCCACCGGAAAGAATCACAGGAATCAGCATGCCTTACTCCTTGGCGACGCGTTTCATGTCCGCATCCATCATCATGCGGATCAGATTCTCGAGATTGGTTTTGGGCTTCCAGCCCAGGACGCGTTGCGCTTTGGCCGGGTTGCCGAGCAACACGTCAACTTCGGCCGGACGGAAGAATGCCTGATCGATTTTCACAAAGTCCCGGTAGTCCAGGCCGACGTGATCGAACGCAATACGGCACATCTCACGGACAGTGGTGGTGACACCGGTCGCCACCACATAGTCGTCGGCCTTTTCCTGCTGCAGCATTAGCCACATGGCCTCGACGTAATCGCCGGCAAAGCCCCAGTCGCGTTTGCTGTCGATATTCCCCAGGCGCAGCTCCTGCTGTTTGCCCTGCTTGATACGCGCGGCGGCATCGGTCACTTTGCGCGTCACGAATTCAATCCCGCGCAGGGGCGATTCGTGGTTGAACAGAATCCCGCTGCTGGCGTGCAAATTGAAGCTTTCGCGGTAGTTCACCGTGATCCAGTGACCGTAGAGCTTGGCCACACCATAGGGGCTGCGTGGATAGAACGGAGTGTTCTCGTCCTGTTGCTCAGCCTGGATCAGGCCGAACATTTCGCTGGTGGAGGCCTGGTAGAAACGCGTGTGCGGGCTGAACTGACGGATCGCCTCGAGCAGGTGGGTCACACCCAGCCCATCGACGATTCCGGTGGTCACCGGTTGGTCCCAGGAGGCTGCGACAAAGCTCTGTGCCGCCAGGTTGTAGATTTCATCGGGAGCGGCCTTGATCACCGCGCGCTGCACTGAACAGGCGTCGGCCATGTCGCCATCCAGATAGCGAATCTCGCCCTCGATACCCATCTCACGCAAGCGCCAGCGCGAATCGCTGCTGCGACGCGCCACCAGACCGTGGACCTGATAACCCTTGTCGAGCAGCAGCTTGGCCAGATAGGCGCCGTCTTGTCCGGTGATCCCAGTGATCAGTGCACTTTTTGTCATTCTTGGCGTACTCGTGACTCCCAGTCGGACAGGATCGCCCGCAAGGATTGTTGTGTAGTTATCTCAGGTGTCCACCCAGTGGCGTGTTGCAGCCTGGCATGGCTACCACAGACGCGACGCTGCTCTGCGCGGCGAAGACGCGCAGGGTCCTGAATCAATTCGATGTCGACCTGTGCGATGTCCGCCAGCTGTGCGATCAAGCTGCGGATGCTTTGCTCTTTGCCTGAGCAGACGTTATAGGTCTGACCGGGTGAGCCGCGCTGCAGCATGGCCAGATAGGCAGACACCACGTCGCTCACATCGAGAAAGTCGCGGGTCACGTCGATATCGCCCACTTCCAGTTGTGGTTCTTGCAGACCCTGTTTGATCCTGGCGATCTGGCGTGCGGCGCTGGCGATGACGAAACTGTCCTTTTGTCCGGTACCGATGTGGTTGAAGGGGCGCGCGACGATCACCGGCCAGCCCTCGGTCATACCCCATTGCAGGCATAGAAATTCCGCCGAGAGCTTGCTGACAGCATATGGGTTACGCGGGCAGGGCGACTGGTTTTCATCGATGGGCAGCGCGGATTCGCTCACTTGGCCATAAACGTCGCCAGAGCTGACATACAGGAAGGTGCCGTTGAAGCCGCGAGCTTTGAGCGCCTGCAGCAAATTCAGCGTCCCGAGCAAGTTGACGTGCAGAGTCTTGGCCGGATCACGGAACGCTTCGGGGACGAAGGTCTGGCCAGCCAGGTGGATGACGGCGTCGGGCATTTCGGGCCACAGGTCTTCCAGGCTGTGTGGCTGGGAAAGGTCATAGCCGGACGCTACAGGCAGGAGATCCCAAACCGAATCGGGAGCACTCAGACGGGATTGGATGTGACGTCCTACGAATCCAGTCAGACCCGTAACGAACAGACGCTTCTTCAAACAGCAGCCCCCTCAATTATCAAACTTCGGCAAATCACCCCAGTCGTTGCTGAGAAAATCCGGCAATTTCTAGTAGTTGTTCCAGATTCAGTGGCGTGCGAAGTTATTGTTGTAGTTGTTTTGAGACAATCTGTGCCAATTGCCCAGCAATTTCAATAAGTCCAATTGTGACCAGTCAGTTCTCGTCAGCGTAGCGCAAAAATTGTCGCCCGCCGGTTCACGAACCCTCAACGGATGTGTTTAGAATGCCCCTCGTCGCGACCGCCCAGCGATCAGCATGGCTGCTTTTGGCCAGGGAAAGCTGACCAATAAAACAAGAACGTAGACGGGCATGAGGATGATCGGCGAAGCCACTGGAAATACAGGACTTCGTCAATGGATCTGCCGTCATAGAGTGAAGTTGCCCAACGGCGGCTTCATCGTGGGATGCCATGAATTTTATTCTTTACTCGGACGTAAACGACAGTTCGATCAGCCAGAGCCTCGGCCGTCCGGAATACAGTTACTACTTCGTGCTCAAGGCCTACCGTCCGGTACTTGAAAGCCTTGGGCGGGTTCACGTGGTGCAGTCGACCGCTGAAGTCGATCCGCTCTATCGGCAACTCCTGCGTGAAGGCCAGGAGAGTCTCTTCCTTTCGTTCACGCCACCCCAGAAAACCCCGACCGACCTGAGCTGCCCGACCATTTGTGTGGTGGCCTGGGAGTTCGATTCGATCCCCGACGAACACTGGGATAACGACCCGCATCAGGACTGGAGCCGTACACTTGCTCGTCATGGCCGGGTCATTACGTTATCGAGCCACACCGCACGGGCCGTCCGTCGGGCGCTGGGTGAGGACTTTCCGGTCCTGGTACTGCCCACGCCGCTCTGGGAAAATTTCGCCACCATTCGCGATCAGTATTCCAGCACGCCGATCAATCCGGGGACTACCCTGGGCATCAAGGGCTGCATTCTCGACACAAGGTTGCTCGGTCTGTCTCCGGATGCGCTGCTTGCACCGCGGCTGACCCCCGAGGAGCAGGAACTGCTGGATGCCTTGCGGCCGCCGCCATTGACCTGGCAGCGACGCTTTGTCATCGCCAAGCATTACCTGCGCCTGTGGTGCCTGGAAGCGGTTCGCGGCCAGTCGCAGTCTGGGCCTGCCAGCCGCACGTTGTATTTGAGTCAGTGGTATTGGGAAGGTATTCGCGACCTGCTATCGGACAAGCAGCATTCACACTTGGCCAGGTACCTGCCGGGTGTGGCCGGTCCTCAGTCCGTGCCGCAACCGGAGCAACCTGCGTTGGACCTGCCGGACACCAGTCAGCGCGTCGAAACCCTGGTGGAAGGCGTCGTGTATGTCAGCGTGTTCAACCCAAAGGATGGCCGCAAGAACTGGCATCAATTGATCACCGCCTTCTGCTGGGCCTTTCGTGAGATCGACGATGCCACGCTGGTGTTGAAGATCACCCATAACGATCTGTCTTGCTACTACACCGAGCTGATGACTCTGCTGGCGCAGCTTTCGCCGTTCGCCTGCCGGGTGGTCGTCATGCATGGCTATCTCGATGACCCGCAATATGCCCGTCTGTATGGGGCCGCCAGTTTCTATGTGAACGCCTCACGCTGTGAGGGGCTTTGCCTGCCACTGATGGAATTCATGGCCAGCGGCAAACCGGTGATCGCACCGAACCATACCGCCATGGAAGACTACATCGATGAGACAGTGGCTTTTGTCGTCAAGTCCAGCGAGGAGCTGACGATCTGGCCGCAGGACACACGCATTATCTATCGCACCCTGCGTCATCGACCGGACTGGGGCTCGCTGAAAACCGCCTATCAGGACAGCTATCGAATGGCCAAGGAACAGCCGGACGTCTACCAGAACATGTCCCGTGCGGCGATTGAGCGCATGCGTGACTATTGCGCCTTCAGCCCCGTACAAAAGCGTCTCTGGGCGTTCTTCGAGCTTCCCCTGACAGGTGCGCTCGGGACTGCACCGACAGTCGCTGTGGCGGACAACGCATCATGCTGATCCTCATTCATTCGGAAACCAACAAGAGCACCATCACGCAGAATCTGGGCCGCTCTGAATACAGCTATTACTTCGTGCTCAAGGAATACCGCCCGGTGCTTGAGCGGCTGGGCACGGTGGTGGAGATCACCGACCCCGACGAGCAGGTGGATCGCTTGTACCGTGAGTGTCTGGGCCGTGGCGAAGAGTGCGTGTTTCTGTCGTTTTCGCCGCCTCATCGCACGCCGATCCACTATGCCTGCCCGACCATTCCGGTGTTTGCCTGGGAGTTCAGCACGATTCCCAACGAGAGCTGGGACGGCGAACCCCGAAACGATTGGCGCAACGTCCTTGGCGCGGCGGGCGCGGCGATTACCCATTCCAGCTACACGGTAAGAGCCGTGTGCGACGCCATGGGCGCGGACTACCCCATCAGCGCCATCCCGGCCCCGGTTTGGGATCGTTTTGCAGCGCGGGGCCAACAACTTGAGCGTCAGCCACAGGCTCATCAGGTCAAGCTCAATCTGAAGGGGCTGCTGGTCGACAGCCGCCAGCTCGATCTGTGCGCCTTTGGGCCCGCGCACTTGCGCAATGGCACTGCAATCGATTTCGATGCTCCGGTTCAGGATCGTGAGCTGGTACTCGATGGCGTGGTCTACACCTCGGTATTCAACCCAAGTGATGGTCGCAAGAACTGGGAAGACATGCTCAGCGCTTTCTGTGTCTCGTTCCGCGAGGTGGAGGATGCAACGCTGGTGTTGAAGCTGACCCATCACGATGCCGAGCAAGCGCTGAGCGATATCCTTCACCACCTCTACAAGAATCAATCCTACCGTTGCCGGATCGTCTTGATTTACGGCTATCTGGCTGACCCCGACTATGAACGCCTGGTGCAAGCCACCAGCTACGTGGTGAATACCTCCTACGGCGAAGGACAATGCCTGCCGCTGATGGAGTTCATGTCCTGTGGCAAACCTGCGGTGGCGCCTTGCACCACGGCGATGATTGATTACATGGACGCGGACAACAGCTTCATCATCGACTCCACTGAAGAGCTGACCGCCTGGCCCCATGATCCGCGCAAGGCGTTTCGCACCCTGCGCTACATCACCAACTGGGCGTCATTGTGTTCAGCTTATCGGGCCAGCTATGAGGTGGCCAAACTGGATGGCGAGCGCTACGCACACATGTCCGCGCATGCCGTACGCAGCCTGGAACAATTCTGTAGCCAGGCCAATGCGCAGGAGCGTTTGCAGGCCTTTTTCGTGCAACTGTTCGATAGTCGCAAGACGCTCGCAGTGGAAACCCCGGAAGCATGATCCGTGCACTGTTCAGACGTCTGTGTGGTGTACAGGCTGAGCCGCTGCTTGCGCCCGCGCCCGCAGTGTCGCCGCGTGATATTGGTCTGCACGACGCCATGCACGACGGCTGGTTTCTGGCGGACAGCGGCGAACTGCTCAAAGGTTTCGCCATCAGTGCAAGCGATACGCTGCTCGACGTAGGCTGCGGCGAGGGCGTTGCGACGCTGTTTGCGGTCCGTCAGGGCGCTTCGGTTATTTTCACCGACAGCGAATTCGACAAGGTTCGAGACCTTGCCCGCCAGGTTTGCGCTCAGACACAGGCTCCGTCGCTGGGCCTGGTCAGCAACAGCCTGCCGCTGCCCTTGGCCGACGGTTGTGCGAGCAAGATTGTGTGCATGGAAGTGCTGGAGCACGTCGACCAGCCCGAGCAGTTCATGGCTGAACTGGTGAGAATGGGCCGCCCCGGTGCTCAGTATTTGATCAGCGTTCCGGACGCCGTGGGCGAGCATCTGCAACAGGGCATCGCGCCGCGGGGCTATTACCAGTCCCCCAACCACATTCAGATTTTCTCCCGTGAGCACTTCGCCGCGTTGATCGAGGACGCCGGCCTGGTCATCGAGCATCGTCAGGCCAGCGGCTTCTTCTGGGTCATGGGCATGATTTTCTTCTGGGCCAGCGAACGGGCCGCCGGGCGTGATCTTGGTGGGGCTGTACGCGACCGGATTCAGGCGCCGTATCCGCCACTGATGGAAAGTTGGGCGAGAACCTGGCAAGACCTGCTGGCGCAGCCCGATGGGCTGGCCATCAAACGCATGCTGGATCAGTTCATGCCAAAAAGTCAGGTGATTATTGCGCGCAAACCGGGCATTGCTCAATCCGCTCCAGAAGCAGGACGCACGTGATGAACAACAAGCGAATCATGGACATTGAGCTGCTGCGGGCGATTGCCGTGCTCGGCGTACTATTTCACCACTTGCAGGGCAGCATGTTCCCCACGTCTGTCCCGCTGCTGGAGGCCATCAATGCGCACGTTCAGTCGTGGTGGGGCGTTGACCTGTTTTTCGTTATCTCTGGATACGTCATCGCCCGCAGTCTGATCCCGGTGTTGCAAGGCTGCACCTCGGGCCAGCAGTTTTGGCAGCAGACCCGCAATTTCTGGATTCGCCGGGCCTTCCGGTTGTTGCCTTCAGCCTGGTTGTGGCTGGTGCTGATTCTGTTGGCGTGCGTGTTCCTCAATCAGTCCGGGGCTTTCGGCAGCCTGTCCGCCAACCTTCAAGCGACCCTGGCGGGTTTTCTGCAGTTTGCCAATTTCCGTTTCGCCGACAGTTTCTTCCGCTATGAATACGGGGCCAGCTTTGTCTATTGGAGCCTGTCGCTGGAAGAGCAGTTTTATGTGCTGCTGCCGGTGTTCATTCTGGTGTTCCGCAAACGTCTGGTCTGGGCGCTGCTGGCGCTGGTTGCCATGCAATTGCTTACCCTGCGCACGCCTTTACTGATGGTGATCAGGACCGATGCCCTGGCCCTCGGGGTATTGCTGGCGATCTGGGGCGCGCACGCCAGCCACGCTCGCTGGGAACCCACGGTGTTGCGGCGTCCGTGGCTCGGTGTGCCGTTGCTGATTGGCATCGGGCTGATGCTGAGCGTGTTGGGTACTGAACCCTACACGTTCGCCAGCTACCGCATTGGCGCAATGGCTGTCCTCTGCGCCGTACTGGTCTGGGTCGCCTCTTACAACCGCGAATACCTGTTCCCGCGTGGCCCGCTGAAAAACCTGCTTACTTGGGTCGGCAGTCGCTCCTATGGGATCTATCTGATCCATGTACCGGCCTATTTGCTGGTCCGCGAGCTCTGTTTCCGGCTGCAGTCGGCGGGGCTGCCGAGCCCGGCCGGTCATCCCATATTGACCATCCTCCTCGCTATGGCCCTGATCATCCTGTTGAGCGAGCTCAATTATCGATTCATCGAGCTGCCCATGCGCAACCGGGGCACACGCCTGGTTGAGCGCTTGAACGCCAGCCGAACCGCCGTCCAACCCTCTGGAGCTACCTCATGCTGAGCCTTTTGAAGAAACTCACGGCGGGCAAAGTACCCGAACCAGTGCAGTCCCAGACCTCGACCGACAAGGTCGACCCGTACATGTTGGGGCTGCACGATGCGATGCTCAGCGGCTGGTTCAATCAGCAAACCGGCGAGCTGTTCACTGGCTTCCCGGTGTCGGCCGAGGACACACTAGTCGACGTTGGCTGTGGTGACGGCGGCAACGTGCATTTCTGCGGCATGCGCGGGGCCAGGATCATCATTGCCGACATCGACGCGGCCAAGGTCGAGGCGACCCGCCAGCGCTTGAGCGATACCCCGGCGCGTGGCGTCGAGTGCCATGTCACGGACTGCAACCCACTACCCATCGCGGATGCGACGGCGACGCGGGTGGTGTCTACCGAAGTCATCGAACACGTCGACGACCCGGCGCAGTTTTTGTCCGAGTTGGTGCGAGTCGGCAAACCGGGTGCTTTGTACCTGTTGAGCGTTCCGCATCCGAGCTCCGAAGACCTGCAAAAAGACATCGCTGCACCCGAATACTTCCAGAAACCCAACCACATCCGGATCATCAGCGAAGACCAGTTCAAGCAAATGGTCACCGATGCCGGACTGGAAGTGATCAGTCATAGCCAGTACGGTTTCTACTGGTCGATGTGGATGCTGTTGTTCTGGGAAGCCAAGGTCGACTTCAGCAACGCCGATCATCCGTTGCTCAATCACTGGGCCGACACCTGGCAGGCGATTCTGTCCTCACCGCGTGGCGCGCAGATCAAGCAGGCGCTGGACGCGGTCGTGGCGAAAAGTCAGGTCATCATTGCCCGCAAGCCTGGCTGAGCAGGGTACTTGCCAGTGACGCAAAGGGCCTTGAAAGGCCCTTGTTTCATCCCGAAGTCATCGCATAGATCCTGCAAGTACCGGCAGATTGCCAAGCGCAGGGCTTTACGCCTGCTGAACGAAAGTCAGGCGCAGGGCAAAACCGATCAACAAGCTGCCGAACAGCCATTGCTGCACCCGCTGCGCCGAGGGGCTGCGTTCGAGCCAGCGGCCGAGCCTGGCCCCGACCAGTGCGTAACAGCTGTCAAACAACAGCCCAACGATGACCAGCACCACGCCAAGCCTGGCGAACTGCACCACCACCGGGCCGGCTTGAGGGTCAATGAACTGCGGTAGCAGCACCGAGCAAAACAGCAACGCCTTGGGGTTAAGCAGGTTGGTCAGCAACCCACGCTGGATCGCTTCACGCCACAGCAAGGTCCGGGTGGACGCACCTGCTGAGTTCAGGCTCAGCAACATGTTGGAGCGCAGACACTGAACCCCCAGCCATAGCAGGTAGGTGGCACCTGCCAGGCGCACCGCCTCAAAGGTCCAGGGCGCGGCCTTGAACAAGGTCGCCAGGCCCAACGCCGCCAAGGCCACATGGCAACCACGGGCAATCGCCAGCCCCACTGCAGTCGCCAGCGCCGTGGCTGTGCCCTGACGCGCGCCAGTTTGCAGCAGCAGAATCATGTCCGGGCCCGGCAGCAGATACACCACCGCCAGAGCCAAAAAAAACATCCAGAGTTCTGCCACCTTGCCACCCCATTCGTTATCGATTCGGTGATCAAAGTCTATGCCCGAAGGGCAGGGTAGGTGCTTGCGTAGTCAGCCAGCAAAGTGGTTAGACTTGGCATAATCTGCCAAGTGATGAACAAGAACAGTCAGGATATGCCAATCATGAAACTGGACGCCTACGACCGCCGAATCCTGGCGGCCCTGCAACGAGACGGACGCCTGAGCAACGTACAACTGGCCGACGAGATCGGTCTTTCGGCCTCGCCCTGCTTGCGTCGGGTTCGATTGCTGGAAGAGGCAGGGGTAATTCGTGGCTACCAGGCCAACCTCGATCGCGACGAGGTGGGCCTGGGTTTGACGGTGTTTGTCGGGGTCAAGGTCGAGCGGCATAACGATGCTCAAGCCGAAGCTTTTCGCCAGGCGGTGACGGCGTTGCCTGAGGTTATTTCAGCGTTTCTGGTGTCGGGCGAGTCGGACTTTTTGCTGCAAGTCGTGGTGCCGGACTTGCGTGGCTATGAACGCTTTCTCACCGGCAGTTTGCTCAAACTGCCGGGCGTCAGCGACATTCGCAGCAACTTCGCGATCCACACAGTGAAAACCCCCGGGCCATTGCCGTTGGGGCATTTGCCGGATTGAGTCGATCGCGGGCAAGCCTCGCTCCTACAGATCTGCGTGAGGCATACATTTTGTGTTCGCCGAATAACTGATGTGGGAGCGAGGCTTGCCCGCGAAGACGGTTGAACAACCAACATAAACTCCCACCGTATAAAACTGGATCAGCGTCGCCATCCCCTCCACATTCATCGCCGCCTGACGCAACGCTTCAGAGCGTGTCGGGTGCGGGTTGCAGGTCAGGAAGTTAGATCGCACAAAAATTATGCTCGTAATATGTTTCGGTTGTACGCTTTTGGTCAAGCCCCATGGAAAGGGCTTATCCACAGGCACTGCCGTGCAGACAAAAGGATAGGTGCGAAGAGAAAATTTCATTACCATCGTTATATCGTAACGAAATGTGATATTTGCAGCGGCCTGGGACTTATCCACAGGCCTGGGTTTTCGCAACAACAGGCTGGGGTGGTATGCAAGTCGATCTGGATGCGGATGGGGCGGATGTAGAAGGGCTGCCGCGTTTTCAACAAGCGGCATTTCACGCGCGGCGGTTGAAGCGGGTCGGCATCGGTTTGGCGGGGGGCTCGGTAGTCGGCTTGGTGCTGGCGTTTTTTGTCGGACTTTTCGCCCCGCAATCGCCATGGTCTGCGTTGTTGGTCAATCAGACCGCCTCCCTGCTGGTCGTGATTGCCGGGCTGCAATCAGCCTGGTGGGTGACACAGTGGCGCGGGCGAGCGCTGGGGTCACAGGCCGCACCATCCGCTGAGCAAATCGTGGACAGGCCGGTTGAAGCGCTTGGCTGGTACGAGCGGCTGCTGGAGCGTATTGGCGACAGCTGGATGCGCCTGCTGGCGCAAATTGGCGCACCGACTCTCTGGCTGTGTGGCTGGGCACTGTTGGCGCTGCTGAGCATCGAGCAGGTCTGGGATCTGTCGTTGCCCGGCGCCGCATTGGGGCTGCCGGCCAGTGTGGGGGCGGCGCTTTCGTTATTACTGGCCTTCGGCTTGCTGGTGTTCGAACGTCAGCTGGCCCAGGAAAACCCTGCTGAATGGCCCGAGGCCGGGCAGCTTGGGCAATTGGTCCGGGTGGCGATCATCTGCCTGGTGTTGAGCGCGTTATGCCTGTTGTTCAGCAGTGAAACGTCAGTTTGGCCTGTACGCCTGTCGGTGTTGATCGGTTTGCTGCCGGGTTTGGTGGCGATCGAATTGCTGTTGCGCGCGCTGTTGTCGCTGTTCAGCCCTCGTCGCGAACAGCTTGAACCACGGCTGTTGGCGCAAAGTTTTGTCGCCGGCATGCTGCGCTGGCCTCCGCAGCCGTTGCTGGCGTTACAGCACGAGCTGCACAACCGCTTCGGTATCGACCTTAGGCAGATCTGGGCTTTCACCTACATGCGCCGGGCGTTTTTTCCAGTACTGATGGTGGTGCTGGCGGTTGGTTGGCTGCTCACCGGGATTCACGAAATTCCCCTGCAAGCGCGGGGAATTTACGAGCGCTTCGGTAAGCCGGTCGAGGTCTTCGGGCCGGGACTGCATGCCGGCTTGCCTTGGCCTTTAGGTCGCGTGCTGAGCGTCGAGAACGGTGTGGTGCATGAGTTGGCCACCAGCACCGGTGAAGCGACTGTCGCAACACTGCCAGATTCGGCGGAAGGCCCCGCACCGTTGATCGCCAATCGGCTGTGGGATGCCAGCCATGTGAACGACAAATCACAGGTCATCGCCAGCAGCAGTGCCGACAAACAGAGCTTTCAGATCGTCAACATGGACGTGCGTTTTGTCTATCGCATCGGCCTGACCGATCAGGCGGCGCTGGCGGCGACTTATAACACTGCAGATGTTCCGACGCTGATTCGCAGCACCGCCAGCCGGATTCTTGTTCACGATTTCGCTTCGCGTACCCTCGATGGGTTGCTGGGTGAGGATCGTGTAGGGCTTGCCGATGACATCGGTCGCGCGGTGCAGGCGGACTTGCAGAAACTCGACAGCGGCGTGGAATTCCTTGCCACGGTGGTTGAAGCGATTCATCCACCGGCCGGTGCTGCCAACGCTTATCACGGTGTGCAAGCCGCGCAGATCGGCGCCCAGGCGTTGATCGCCCGTGAGCGGGGGGCTGCCAGTGAGCAGACCAATCAGGCGCAATTGCAAGCCAGTGTTACCCGCGATCAGGCGCAGGCCAGCGCCCATGAAGTCAAAGCCACCGCCCAGTCCGCCGACCTGCGTTTTGCGGCTGAACAAAAGGCTTATGCCTCGGCCGGGAAGGCCTTTGTGCTGGAGCAATACTTCAGTCAGCTAACCTTGGGCCTGGCGAAAACCAAGCTGCTTATTCTCGATCATCGTTTGGGCGGCAACAGTGCGCCGACAATCGATCTACGTACGTTCACGCTACCGGTTGACCCTGCGGCGCCGCGTAAAGCCGTTCAATCAGGAGCCGCCCAATGAGCCAGCCTCATTCCCACGACCATCAAGACCACGTCGGCCACGACCACGGCCATGGCGGGCACCATCATGGCCACCATCATCACCATGGCGATCCACAAGAGGCCGGACCTTTTCCTTGGCGGCGCATGGCCTGGGCGGTGTTGCTGGTGTTGTTTGCTATTGCGGCGGCGAGCCTGGTGCAAGTGCGCTCAGGTGAAGCCACGGTAATCACCCGTTTTGGTAACCCGTCGCGGGTGCTGCTGGAGCCTGGTCTTGGCTGGCGTTGGCCAGCGCCGTTCGAGGCGGCGATTCCGGTGGATTTGCGGTTGCGCACCACCTCCAGCGGTTTACAGGACGTCGGTACGCGTGATGGTTTGCGGATCATTATTCAAGCTTACGTGGCGTGGCAGGTGCAGGGCGATCCGGACAACGTGCAGCGCTTTATGCGGGCGGTACAAAACCAGCCAGACGAGGCAGCGCGGCAGATTCGTACGTTTGTCGGCTCGGCGCTGGAAACCACGGCCAGCAGTTTTGACCTGGCCAGTCTGGTGAACACCGACGCCAACCAGGTCCACATCGCTGACTTCGAAGTGCAACTGCGTAAGCAGATCGATCAGCAGTTGCTGACCACCTATGGCGTGCGTGTGCTGCAAGTCGGTATCGAGCGGCTGACTCTGCCGTCGGTGACCCTGACCGCTACCGTCGACCGAATGCGCGCTGAGCGTGAAACCATTGCCACTGAGCGCACCGCAATCGGCAAACGCGAGGCGGCGCAAATTCGATCGGCCGCCGAGCGTGATGCGCGAATTGTGCAAGCCGATGCCACGGTGAAAGCCGCAGATATCGAAGCTCAATCGCGAGTCGAGGCCGCGCAGATTTACGGCCGCGCTTATGCGGGTTCACCGCAGCTGTATAACTTGCTGCGCTCATTGGACACTCTGGGCACGGTAGTCACTCCGGGTACCAAGCTGATATTGCGCACCGACGCGGCGCCATTTCGGGTGTTGGTGGACGGGCCGCCGAGCCTGGGTAGCAAGGCCGAGTCGCAGCCATGAGTAACGTTCCACGTGGAACAAATGAAGTCAGTAGCCCGTGGATTCAAGCCGGCCGCTTGACCTTCCTAGCGTTGTACGCGGTGACAGTGTTGGCTGCGGTGGTTTGGGCGTTCTCCAACGTGCGGCAGATCGATCCACAGAATCGGGCGGTGGTACTGCACTTTGGGGCTCTGGATCGTATTCAGAATGCTGGTTTGTTGTTGGCGTGGCCGCGACCGTTTGAACAGGTTGTGTTGTTGCCGGCGGCGGATCGGGTGATCGAGCGCCGGGTGGAAAACCTGTTGCGTTCCGATGCTGCGCTACAAGGCGATCGAGTTGCCAGTTTCGCCACGCCGTTGAGTGACGCCTTGGCCGGCTCCGGTTTCTTGCTGACCGGTGATGCCGGTGTGGTGCAACTGGATGTACGGGTCTTCTACAAGGTCAACGAGCCGTATGCGTTCGTACTGCAAGGCGAGCATGTGCTGCCGGCACTGGATCGCCTGGTGACCCGCAGCGCGGTGGCGCTGACGGCTGCGCGAGACCTGGACACAATTCTGGTGGCGCGCCCTGAGTTGATCGGCGCGGATAACCAGGCCGCCGAGCGTCGCGAACGTCTGCGCGGGGATCTGGTGCAGGGCATCAATCAACGCTTGGCCGAATTGACCGCGACGGGGCAGGGATTGGGGATTGAGGTGGCACGAGTCGACGTGCAATCGAGTTTGCCGGAGCGTGCGGTGAACGCGTTCAACGCGGTGTTGACCGCCAGCCAACAGGCTGACAAGGCCGTGGCGAACGCACGAACCGATGCTGAAAAATTGACCCAGACCGCCACCCAGCAAGCCGACCGTGTCCTGCAAGTAGCTCATGCACAAGCCAGTGAGCGCTTGGCCAAAGCATCGACCGACACGGCAACAGTACAGAGCCTGGCCCAGGCGCAGCAGAAGGGCACCGACCCTGAAATGCTGCTGCGAATTTATCGTGAGCGTCTGCCGAAGATCCTCGGCCAGGCCGGCTCGGTGACCACGGTCGATCCTAAAGACGATACCCGTCTGATCATTCAGGGAGCCGAACAATGACTGCCCATTCTGCTGCCGCCCAACCTGCGGCGAGCATGCTGACCTCTGCCGAACAACGCGGCGCCGCGCGACAACTGACCCTGGCGATGCTCGCCCTCGGCCTGCTCGGGCTGGGTCTGGTCTGGCGCTGGTTGGTGCCGGAGCAAAATGGTGTCAGCCAGTTGCTGCTGGGTTTTGCCTCGTTGCTGGTGGCCGTACCGGTGATGCGTTCGGCCTGGTACAGCCTGCGTTATCCAAGCCTGCACGGCATCACCGATCAGTTGATCGCACTGGCGATGATGGGCGCGTGGGCCACTGGCGATCTGCTGACTGCAGCTTTGCTGCCGATCATCATGATCTTCGGCCATGTGCTGGAAGAGCGCAGCGTGATCGGCTCCCAGGAAGCTATTCATGCCTTGGGTAAGTTGACGCGCAGCCATGCACGGCGAGTGCAGGGTGACGGCACGATTATCGAAGTGGACAACACCACGCTCAAGACCGGCGACCTGGTGGAAGTGCGCGCCGGTGACCGGGTGCCGGCCGATGGCCTGGTGCTTTCCGGGCAGGCCAGTCTCGACACCGCGCCGATCACTGGCGAGTCGGTGCCGCTAGAGGCGAGTGTCGGCATGCAGGTGTTCGGCGGGGCGATCAACCTCGATGGCCTGTTGCGCATTGAAGTTACCCGCACCGGTAATGAGTCGACCCTGGGCAAAGTCATTGCACTGATGCAAAGCGCCGAGCGCTCGAAGCCGCCGATCACTCGTTTGCTCGAGCGTTATGCCGGCAGCTACATGGTGCTGGTCTTGCTGCTGGCGGCCGTCACCTGGTTCATCAGCAACGATGCGCAGGCGATGTTGGCGGTGTTGGTGGCAGCCTGTCCTTGTGCTTTGGTGTTGTCGGCGCCGGCAACGGCAATTGCCGGGATCGCCGTAGCGGCGCGCCACGGGATTTTGATTCGCAGCTCGGCGTTTCTCGAAGAGCTGGCGGACCTGACCTCGCTGGTAGTGGACAAGACCGGCACCCTGACGTTTGGCACCCTGCGTTTGCAATCGATCGACAGCCCGGTCGGAGATCGCAGCGCCTTGCTGAAACTGGCAGCCAGCCTGGGTTCGGCCAGTAGCCATCCGGTTAGCCGTGCGTTGGCCGGGCTGGTGACGCAGGAACATTTTCTGGTGCTGTCGGATATCCGTGAACGCCAGGGTTTGGGTGTCGTGGCGCAAACGGAGCAGGGCGAGGCGGCACTCGGTCGTCCGGAGCTGTTTACCCAGTTGGGCATTGCGACGTCCGCCGTGCCCGAGCATGACGGCCCCATTGCCGGGCTGGCGCTGGACGGGCAATTTCTCGGTTGGCTGTTGTTGGCGGACAGCATCAAACCCGAGGCTCGCCACGCACTGAGCGAGCTGCGAGAACTGGGACTGGGGCGGCAACTGCTACTCACCGGGGATCGGCATAGCGTGGCCCACAGCCTGGCCCATGAAGTCGGGATCAGCGATGTCGAAGCCCAGGCCTTGCCTGAAGACAAACTCAACCGCGTTCTGCAGGAAATCGGCAGCGGTTTTCGGCCGATGGTGGTGGGCGACGGGATCAACGATTCGCTGGCACTCAAAGCCGGGGTGGTCGGTGTCGCCATGGGCGCGGGCGGGGCGGATATCGCTTTGGCCTCGGCGGACATCGTTCTGATTGGCAGCGACCTGCGACGCCTGGGCACTTGCGTACGCTTGAGTCGCCAGTGTCGTCAGACGCTGCAAGTCAATGTGATCATCGGTCTGGGCTGGACGCTTGCGATCGTCACGTTTGCCGCGTTCGGCTGGCTTGGGGCGGCGGGGGCGATGATTGCCGCGGTGCTGCACAATCTCAGCACCTTGCTTGTGCTCGGCAATGCAGGCCGTTTGCTGCGTTTTCAGGAGCCGTTGCTCAAGCTCAAAGAGGATGTCTGATCAGGGGCGGATCTCTCTCTAGTGCTATGTCGGGACTACCGTGGTGAACGACGGTTTGAGCTTTTCCGAACTGTGTAGCGAGTTCACAGTCACTTGTGTAGAGGGTGCGCCACTACAGGCCGTAACCTGGCTGAAACAGTGGGTTCACGACGGTTCGATCACCGTCGCGGGTCATAGAGAGAGGCTATGAGTTCGATAGCCTGCTAATTTTCATGGATGGTCTACCCTCAAATCAGACGTCTGAAACAAGGGGGACTATCCATGCTCGCGCAACTTCCACCGGCCTTACAGAATCTGCAATTACCGCTATGTCTCAGACTCTGGAATGGCCATGAGTTTAATCTGGGCCCGTCGCCCAGCGTCACCATTGTGGTCAAGGACCCGCAATTGGTTGCCCAATTCACTCATCCGACCCTTGATTTGCTAGGGGCCGCGTTCGTCGAAGGCAAGCTGGAACTCGAAGGCTCTATCAATGAGGTCATTCGGGTCTGCGATGAGTGGAGCCAGGCTCTGCTGGCTGAGGACGAAGGCAATCAACCGGTTCGCTCCGTCCATGACAAAGCTACCGACGCGGCAGCCATTTCCTATCATTACGACCTGTCCAATGCGTTCTATCAGCTTTGGCTCGATAGCGACATGGCCTATTCCTGCGCCTATTTCGAGACCGGTAGCGAGAGCCTCGAACAGGCCCAACAAGCCAAGTTTCGGCATCTGTGCCGTAAGCTGCGCCTGCAGCCCGGCGAGTACTTGCTGGATGTCGGTTGCGGTTGGGGAGGGCTGGCGCGCTTTGCCGCCCGGGAATTCGGAGCGAAAGTATTCGGGATTACCCTGAGCAAAGAGCAGTTGGCGCTGGCTCGTGAGCGGGTGATTGAGGAAGGTCTGGAGGATATGGTCGAACTGCAATTGCTCGACTATCGCGACCTGCCTCAGGACGGCCGTTTCGACAAGGTGGTGAGCGTTGGCATGTTTGAGCATGTGGGCCATGCGAACCTGGCGCAGTATTGTCAGACCCTGTTCGGCGCTGTGCGCGAAGGCGGCCTGGTGATGAACCACGGTATTACCGCCAAGCACATCGACGGTCGGCCGGTTGGGCGGGGTGCTGGCGAATTCATCGAGCGTTATGTGTTCCCCAATGGCGAGCTACCGCATCTGTCGATGATCTCGGCCGAAATCAGCGAGGCGGGGCTGGAAATCGTCGACGTCGAAAGCCTGCGCCTGCATTACGCACGCACCCTGGACCACTGGAGCGAGCGCCTGGAAGATAACCTTGAAGCCGCCGCAAAACAGGTGCCAGAGCAGGTTCTACGTATCTGGCGGCTCTACCTGGCCGGTTGCGCTTATGCATTCGCCAGAGGCTGGATCAATTTGCACCAGATCCTCGCGGTCAAGGCTCATGCCGACGGTAGCCATGAACTGCCGTGGACTCGCGACGATATCTACAACCCTTAAAGGATCGGCGATATAAGCCGGGCGACCCGCATGCCAAGTTGTTGCAGGCGGTGGGTCTCCCGGCTTTCTCCTTTCGCGATCTCGTGGGCCTGGTCGAAATCCTCGCAGAGCATGTGTTCCACCTCGGCGGCAAATTGTCTGTCGACGGTCAGCAGCATCACTTCGAAGTTGAGCCGGAACGATCGATTGTCCAGATTCGCGCTGCCGATGGCGCTGATTTCGCTGTCGATCAGCACTACTTTCTGATGCAGAAAACCGGGCTCATAACGGAACACTCGTACCCCGGCCCGCACGGCTTCGAAGGCGAAGAGACTGGACGCGGCGTAGACGACGCGGTGATCCGGCCGCGACGGCAGGAGAATCCGCACATCCACATTGCGCAACACTGCCAGTCGCAGCGCAGCGAAAACCGCTTCGTCGGGAATGAAATACGGGCTGGTGATCCACACCCGCTCAGTCGCGGCATGGATAGCTTCAACGAAAAACAGCGAGCAGGTTTCGTGGGGATCTGCCGGGCCGCTGGCCAGCAGTTGGCAGAGTACGCCGTCATCCGGATAGGTGTCCGGCAGGATCAGCGGCGGCAGCTGGCGTGAAGCCCAGAACCAGTCTTCAGCGAACGACTCCTGCATGCAGGCCACCACCGGACCGCTGACTTGGACGTGGGTGTCGCGCCAAGGCGCCAACGGCGGTTTCTTACCCATGTATTCGTCGCCGACGTTGTGCCCGCCGACGAATCCGGACAAACCATCGACCACGACAATTTTGCGGTGATTGCGAAAGTTGATCTGGAAGCGATTGAGCCAGCCGCTGCGTGTGGCAAAGGCTTTGATCTGTACGCCGGCCTCGCGCATTGGCTGAACGTAGCTGTGAGGCAGGGAGTGGCTGCCGATACGGTCGTAGAGCACGTAAATGGCTACGCCTTCGGCAGCTTTCTCCATCAGCAGGGCCTGCAAGCGGCGACCGAGGTGGTCGTCGTGGATGATAAAAAACTGGATCAGTACGGTTTGGCGGGCGTTACGGATGGCATCGAAAATCGCCGCAAAAGTGGCTTCGCCATTGATCAGCAGGCGCACCTGGTTATTGGCAAGGCAGGGCATTTGTCCCAGTTTCGGCATGGCACGCAGCGAGGCGTAGGCATTTGAGGCGCGAGCGGTCAGCGCTTCTTCGATCCAGGGGCGCCAGTTCAGATCGGCGATGGCTTTGCGCATTTCCTCGTTGGCCTGGCGCCTTGCCTTGATATAGGCATCGAACGTGCTGCGGCCGAAGACCAGGTAGGGGATGAGGGTCAGATAAGGAATGAACAACAGTGACAAGGCCCACGCGATTGCGCCTTGGGCAGTCCTGACAGTGAATACGGCATGGATGGCGGCGATCATACCCAGCGAATGAATAGTGGCGATCAGATAACCGAAAAAATGCGGGCCAAAATAATCCATGGGGCAGCCTTTCTCCTGAAGGTTCAATGCTTAACAGACCATGTTCTACGGTGAATGTCGCTATTTAATTCGCCATGCAACTGAAGTAGGTTGCTGACGTCTAACGGCCACTATTCTCTAGGAGTTACTCGATGAACGTTCGTCTGCTGGGTTTGGCCATGGTTGTTGGCTTGTCACTTCCTGTCGCTGCTCAGGCGCAAATGTTGCAGCCTGGGTTGTGGGAATTGACGTCGAGCAATATGAAGGTCGATGACCAGAACCTGCCTGATCTGCAATTGATCCTTGGCCAGTTACAGAGCCAGATGACCCCGGAACAACGGGCAGCGCTAGAGCAGCAGGGCATCACCATGGGCGGCAAAGGTATTCGAGCTTGTCTGACTCAGGCCCAAGTGCAGTCCGACAACATTCCGCTGACGGATCCGCAATCGGGCTGCAAGCAGGAAATCACCGACCGCGCCGGCAATCAGTGGAAATTTCGCTTCAGCTGCCCGAAAGCGCAGGGCACCGGTGTCGCCACTTTCCTCAGTGATCGAGAGTTCACGACCAAGGTCAACGGCACCTTCAATGCCACCGGCATCCAGCAGAAGGGCAGCCTGGACACCCGAGCGGTGTGGATGGGGCAAGACTGCGGTACGGTCAAGCCACGAGCGTGATGATGGTTCCCACGCTCTGCTTGGGAATGCAGCCCGTGACACGCTGCGTCACAAAGCGGACGCGGAGCGTCCATTGAGGCGTTCCCACGCAGGAGCGTGGGAACGATCTAGTCACTAATTAGCGTTGGTTTCCAACCCCAATCGCCCACACACCCGATGAACACTCATCTGCCCCAAACCCTCCCCATTGCGGCTACGCAAACTTACATACTTCACGATGCGACCGTGGTCCAGCAGTAGATCGGCGTCGAACTCATGACCTTCGTTGACCAACCGGGCGTTGCGAATCAGCACACTGCTCATGTTCAAAACTCGTTCTGCAGGGCTTTGTAGCCGCGCACCAGATCGACGTTGGTCCGCGCCACGTCCTCGGAAAACTCCGAAGCACTGACGCTGACTGGCGGGAACTGCGACAGGTCGGTCTTGGGTCCGATGCGGGTGGTCGACGGTACGTAGAAGTCTTCAGGCAGATCCCTGCCATCGACCACCGAGTTGTGCCGCACCACACAGCCGTCGCCGACCGCACAGTTGAACAACACGCTGTTGAAGCCGATGAACACCCGATTGCCGACGGAGCATGGCCCGTGAACGATGGAGCGGTGGGCGATCGAACTGAACTCGCCGATCGTCACCGCCGCGCCGGATTTTGAATGGATCACCACGCCGTCCTGGATGTTCGAATTGGCGCCGATGCTGATTGGCTCCATCTGACCTGAGTCGTCCACTTCGTCGGCACGAATCACCGCATAGGGGCCGACGAAGACGTTCTCGCCGATTACCACCTTGCCGCAGATGATCGCGGTTTTATCCACATAAGCGGACTCGGCGATCAGCGGCAGATCGCCTGACGGGTTCTTTCGAATCATGGCTTGCTCAAGGCGTCGTACAGCGTGTTGAGGTTGTATTCGAAGAGCCCGGCGAAGGTACTGGCCGGACCTGTGGCGGCGAGGGCGTCGGAGTACAAAGTGCCGCCGATATGCGCGCCGCTTTCTTCGGCGATTTGCTTGAGCAAGCGCGCGTCTTTGATGTTTTCCATGAACACCGCTTTGACCTTGGCCTGACGGATCTGGGTGATCAGCGCAGCGACTTCGGCGGCGGAGGGTTCGCGCTCGGTGGACAAACCTTGAGGCGCCATGAAGTTGATGCCGTAAGCCTGGCCAAGATAGCCAAAGGCATCATGGGAGGTGACGATCTTGCGGTTTCCCGGTGGCAGGGAACCGAGCTTGGCTTTGGCGTCGGCCAGCAGACGGTAGATCTGTTTCAGGTAGGCCTGGCTGTTACGTTCGTAGTCGGCTTTGTTCGCCGGATCCGCTGCGATCAGCGCCTTGGTGATGTTGTTCACATAGAGTTCGGTGTTCGCCAGGTTGTGCCAGGCATGCGGGTCGGGAATGGTCTCGCCGTCTTCATCCATGGTTCGCGGGATGACGCCACGGCTGGCGGTGATCACCGGGGTTTTGGTCTCGGTGCTGGTGACCAGGCGATCCAGCCATGGTTCGAAACCCAAGCCATTCTTGATGATCAGCCTGGCCTTGAGCAGCGCTTTGGCATCGTCCGGGGTGGGTTCGTAGGTATGGGCGTCTGCGTCCGGACCGACCATGTTGGTGATCTGAATATGCTCACCACCGACTTGATGGGTCATGTCGGCGAGAATGCTGAAGCTGGTGACGACCTGAAGTTTTTCTGCCGCGGATGCTGTCGAGAGCGACAACGGCAGCAGCAGACTGAACAGCACGAGTAGAGCGCGCATCGGGAAACACCTCATTGGGATGTAAGCAAAGGTGGGCGGCGCAGCAAACCGTGCACCGGACCGAACACCACGGACAGCAGGTAAAAACCGCCAGCCACCAGCACGATGGCCGGACCGCTGGGCAGCGAGTAGTAGAACGACAGCAACAGACCAAGCCACACCGAGAGGCAACCGAGCACCGCGGCGATGACCATCAACACTGGCAAGCGTCGACTCCAAAAACGCGAAGCGGCGGCGGGCAACATCATCAAACCGACCACCATCAGTGCGCCGATGGCCTGGAAGCCGATGACAAGATTCAGCACCACCAGGGTCAAAAACAGCCCGTGTGCCAACGGTCCGAGACGGCTGACGGTTTGCAGAAACAGCGGGTCGAGGGTGTCGAGCAACAAGGGGCGATAGATCAGCGCCATGGCAGTCAGACTGAAACCCGAGACCCAAAGCATGCCGGCCAACGTCAGTCCGTCGACGGCAAGCGCGGAGCCAAATAGCAGGTGGAGCAGGTCCAGACGTTTGCCGGCGATCCCGAGAATCAGCACACCGCAAGCCAGGGAAATCGGGTAGATCGCCGCGAGACTGGCGTCCTCTCGCAGGCCGGTACGGCGGGTGATCCATGCTGCGAGCCCGGCCATGCCCAGGCCGGCACCGAGGCCGCCAACGGTCAGCGCCGTCAGGCTCAAACCGGCGTACCAGAACCCCAAGGCGGCGCCGGGCAAGATCCCGTGAGCCACCGCGTCGCCGATCAGACTCATGCGCCGCAGGATCAAAAACACCCCGAGTGGGGCAGTGCTACAGGCCAATACCAAACCGCCAAGAAGCGCCCGGCGCATGAAGACGAATTCGTGGAACGGTTGCCAAAGCGCAGCAGCGGCGACCATTACGCCACCTGCGTCTGAGGTAGTTGGGTGATCAGTTCGGCACTTGGCGCAAGTATGCAGCCGCTGCTTTTGATCAGCAGCGTTTGAGGAATGTGTTGGCGCACTGCAGCCAGGTCATGGCAGACGACGACCAACGTCCGACCTTCGGCATGCCAGGCGTGGATGTGTTTCCAGAGCAATGTCTGGCCGAGCTCGTCGAGCGCGGCGTGGGGCTCGTCGAGTAACAACACCGGCGCATCGCCCAGACTCAAACGGGCTAGTAGGGCTCGCTGCAATTCACCGCCCGACAACGCCATCAATGGGCGATGTTCCAGGCCACTCAAGCACCAGTCTTCCAGTACGGTTTGCAGGCGTTGGTTGCGCATCTGTGGGGTTTGCTTGCTGCCCCAGAATCCAGCGGCGACCAGCTCTTGCAGACTGATGGGGAACTGTCGGTCCAGATGCTGTTGTTGCGCAAGGAAAGACAGGCTGCCGCGTCGTGGAACATCCAGCTCGACTTTGCCAGCCAGCGGCCTCTGTAACCCAGCGATAACTTTCAGCAGGCTGCTTTTGCCCGAGCCGTTAGCGCCGATTACCGCGGTCAGGCTGCCGTTCGCCAGTTCGAAATCAACGGGGGGAGTCAGCGGTTGACCGGGAGCGCCCCAGCGTAATGCTTGGCAACGGATCATGCGGCCTCCCAGTTCCAGCAACTTTCGGCCACAGCGTCGTGGGCGTGCAGGCTTTCGGCGTGGATAACGCGCAGGAGGAAGGCGTTGATACCCGGGGATCTTTTCAAGGCCAGATTCAAGCGTCGAGCGGCGTCTTCGCAGAACATCAGGTTTTGACCATTGGCCAAGGCGAAGGCTTGTTCGTCGGCGCGTTTCACCGCGGTTTGAACGGCGGTGCCGAGGGCTGCTTCAGCGTCATTGATCACCGTGATCAATGGCAAGCTTTCGAGACAGTCGTCCAACCGCAGCTGCAACTGCGCGCTGCTGCGCTGGCTATGAGGTGTCGCAACGATGCCTTTTGAGGAGCCGAGCCAGGCCAGAACGTCGGCGTGCTGCAACGCTTTGTTGGCGAAGTCCTCGACGAATTGCTGCTGAATTAGCTGTCTCGACAGTGCGGCTGAGCACGGGCAAGTTGAGGAATAACTAACCTCAATTTTTAGTTCCACGTGGAACATTGCGTTTTTCAGCCGCGCTTCGATGCTCACCGGGTAGGTTTTCCAACCCGACAGCGGACTGACCAACGCTGGCCGCTTAAACAGTAGATCGGTGTGAATACGCAGATAGGCGCTGTTGGATAACCCATCATGGCTATCGAGAAAACGTTGAAGAACCTGACGTAAAAGTAGCGGTGTGAGGTTTTCCTGTTCGAGCATTTCCAGCGCCAGATACAGACGTGACATATGAATGCCACGCGCCTCGCCATCATCGAGACTCACGCCTGCATCCGCTTTTGCGCTCATTCGCTGGCCATCGAACAACATGGGTAGAGCAATGCCGCACATGCCCACCCACTCGAGTGGCAAGGCTTGGCGTGAGGCCTGCGCGGCGATATCCGGCAGAGTCAGCGCGTTCATAAGCAGGTCCATCGTCGGAGATAAAATCGTATGTTATGTTATAACACTAAAATTGACGATGCCTTTTTCAATCTCCCTTAGTCATGTCGAGTACGGATGCTCTTCTATCAACGGTATATGTCATGCACAGACGGCAATTGCTCAACCTGCTCCTGGCCAGTGCGGTGCTGGGTTTACCTTGGGGCGTATCCGCCTCCCAAATCCGCAATGCCCGGCTCTGGCGTTCGGATGATAAGCTGCGGCTGGTGCTCGATCTGAGCGGACCGGTGCAGTACAAGACCTTCTCGCTGACCGCGCCGCAGCGGCTGATCATCGATGTGAGCGGCGCGCGCCTGAGTGGCGACTTCAGTCAGTTGGCGCTGACCGACACGGTGATTCGTTCGATCCGCTCAGGGCATTTTGGGCAAGGCGATACACGGATCGTGCTCGACCTCACCGGGCCGGTACAGCTCAACAGCTTTCAGTTGCCGCCGCAGGACGGGCAGGGCCATCGGCTGGTGTTCGATCTGACCAGCTCTGCCCACGCGCCTATACAGATTGCCGCTGCGCCTTTGATTCAGCGTGAAACACCTGTGGATAAAGCCCACCCCAAGCGCGACATCATGGTGGTGATCGACCCCGGCCATGGCGGTAAGGATCCAGGCGCGGTTGGCGCCAAGGGTGAGCGCGAAAAAGATGTGGTGCTGTCCATTGCGCAACTGTTGGCCAAGCGACTGAAGCGAGAAAAGGGGTTTGACGTGAAGCTGGTGCGCAACGATGACTTCTTCGTGCCGCTGCGAAAACGCGTGGAGATCGCCCGCAAGCACAACGCCGACATGTTCATTTCGGTGCATGCAGACGCTGCGCCAAGGCTTACGGCGTCCGGTGCTTCGGTGTATGCCTTGTCCGAGGGCGGCGCGACATCCGCCACGGCGCGGTTCATGGCGCAACGGGAAAACGGCGCCGACCTGCTGGGCGCCACCAACCTGCTCAATCTGAAGGACAAAGACCCGATGCTCGCCGGGGTGATTCTCGACATGTCGATGAGCGCGACCATCGCTGCCAGTTTGCAGTTGGGCAGCACGGTGCTCGGTAGCCTCGCCGGGATCACCACGTTGCATCAGAAGCGCGTGGAACAGGCCGGGTTCGCGGTGCTTAAGTCGCCGGACGTGCCTTCAATCCTGGTGGAAACCGGCTTCATCTCCAACAGCCGCGACAGTCAGCGGCTGGTCGCCCCACGGCACCAGCAGGCGGTGGCCGACGGCTTGTTCGAAGGGTTGCAGCGCTACTTCCAGAAGAATCCACCGGTGAATAGCTACATGGCCTGGTTGCAGGATCAGAAAAAAGCCCAGGTCTAACAGCCGCTGATACGGCTGCAAGTGAACTTGGCACTGGCGCCACCGGAGCTGGAGAAGCGATTGATAGTGGTCCAGCCAACACGGCGGCTGTAGCCGACCCAGGCTTCGCCGTCAGAGGCGATGCCTGTGAAGAACGTCAATTGCCCGTAGCGGCTGTTGGTCTGCGCCCAGTAGCGTTTGCCGATTACTTCGAAACCCCGAAGATACGTGGTGCTGCCGGCCGTGGCGACGCTATAGGCATTGCCATCGGCATCCACGCACGCCAGCAGGTTGGCGCTGCGGGTGCAGTTGGCAAGCGTTCTCGGCAGTTGCGCGAAGGCGTTGCTCGCGGCAAACAGCGTAAGGCCCAACAGCGTGTATTTCAGTGCGTTGCGCATGGGGTTTCTCGTGAGGCGGGTTGGCGCAAGCATTGCGCCCTTCGTCGCAGGGAACAAGAGGGGATTGGCTTAATTGAGTTGTTATATTATAACATTAAAATAAGTCCCGCTCTGATGAGACACCCTGATGCCCAATCGTCTTCCCGTTACCGTGCTCTCCGGCTTTCTCGGCGCCGGTAAAAGCACGCTGCTCAACTACGTTCTGCGCAACCGCGACAACCTTCGAGTGGCGGTGATCGTCAACGACATGAGTGAGATCAATATCGACGGCAGCGAGGTTCAGCGCGATGTCAGCCTGAACCGCGCCGAAGAGAAACTCGTCGAAATGAGCAACGGTTGCATTTGCTGCACCCTGCGTGAGGATTTGCTGGAAGAGGTCAGCAAATTGGCCAGGGACGGTCGTTTCGACTACCTGCTGATCGAGTCCACGGGTATTTCCGAGCCCTTGCCAGTGGCGGAAACCTTCACCTTCCGTGATGACGCGGGTCAGAGCCTGGCCGACATCGCCCGGCTCGACACCATGGTCACGGTGGTCGACGGTATGAACTTCCTGCTCGACTATCAAGCGGCCGAAAGCCTCGCCTCCCGTGGTGAAACCCTGGGCGAGGAGGACGAGCGTTCGATCACGGATCTGTTGATCGAGCAGATCGAATTCGCCGACGTGATTCTGATCAGCAAAATCGATCTGATCAGCCGCAGCGACCGCCAGGAGCTGATCGCCATTCTCGAACGGCTCAACTCCCAGGCAGAAATAATCCCCATGGTGATGGGTGAAGTACCGCTGAAGAAGATCCTCAACACCGGGCGTTTTGACTTCGAACGTGCCGCTCAGGCGCCGGGCTGGTTGCAGGAGTTACGCGGTGAGCACGTCCCGGAAACCGAGGAATACGGCATCGCCTCGACGGCTTATCGGGCGCGACGCCCCTTCCATCCGCAGCGCTTTTTCAGCTTCATCGACCGCCCGTGGGTGAACGGCAAACTGCTGCGTTCCAAGGGTTTTTTCTGGCTGGCCAGCAAGCATCAGGACGCTGGAAGCTGGTCCCAGGCTGGCGGTTTGATGCGTCATGGCTTTGCCGGACGCTGGTGGCGATTCGTGCCGAAACCGCAGTGGCCACAGGATCAGGAAAGCACCTCGGCGATCATGGAAAACTGGGCCGCCGCCACCGGTGATTGCCGTCAGGAACTGGTGTTCATCGGTCAGAACATCGACTTCGCCCTGCTCACTGCCGAGCTTGATAGCTGCCTGCTGACCGACGACGAAATGGCCGTGGGTGTGGAAGGCTGGCGACTGATGGTCGACCCTTTCGGCCCTTGGCATGAAGAGGAGGCGGCTTGATGCTCGCGCCCAGTCTGAAGCTGCGTCCGATAATTCGTCAGGTCCGGGGTGATACACCAGAAGCGCTCACTCAAATTCTGGACGACGGAGTGAATCTGGCTGTCTGGCAACGCCACCTGCCAGTGCATGTCGCCGATTTCGGCACGTTGCTGCTGTCCTTGGGTGAGCCGCTGGCAGAGTCGTTATCGCTGGAGTTGGCCAATGATGATTCAGAACCGAATCTGCAAGGTCTGGCCTCAGGCTTCAGCGACCTGGAGGGCTACGAAGGATTTATCGCCGACATCTCCTGGCTGGTCAGCGCCTTCGCCTGCTTGCTGGGCGCCAAGCGCATCGGCCTGCGTCTGCGGGTGCTGGACAAGGCCATGTGCCCGCGCTTCCACGTCGATCATGTGCCGGTGCGTCTGATCACCACTTACGCCGGCATCGGCAGCCAATGGCTACAAGAGGGGGCGATGGATCGTCGGCAACTGGGCAAGGTCGACGCCGAGCCGCAAGACTTCTCAAAGATTCAGCAAGTCGCCTGCGGTGAAGTGGCTTTGCTCAAAGGCGAGAAATGGCATGGCAACGAAGGCTTCGGCCTGATCCATCGCTCGCCGCAACCGGCACCGGGTGAACGCCGACTGATTCTGACCCTCGACTGGCTGAGCTAGGCGCACTCAAGGTTTCAGCCATTTGCCCTGGCTCTGGCTTTCGCAGAACGGCTGCGAATACGTTGCATCAGTGGCCACGCCGTAATAGTGAATATCCTGCCGGTAAGGCATATTGGCCACTTGGGCGTTGCTGCAAACGCCGAAGGCTCCGGCGGGGCACTGCTTGGTGAACGCTACGTCGACTTTCTGGCCGGCCAGTCTGGGTTGGCAGAAGCCGTCGTTGAACAGTTTTTCGGGACGTCGCGGTTCTGCTGACAGACCTTGACGTCGAGCCGTTGTGCCTGGCTGTGGACCACACAGGCCTGGGCCAACGCCTCACAGCAATGGCAGCCATATCACCCGCATCATTCACCTCTTTAGAAAACTGTCGAACATGCTGCAGAACATTCCCACCCACGTCATTGCCGGGCCGCTTGGCGCCGGCAAGACCAGCCTGATCAAGCACCTGCTGGCGCAGCGGCCGGCCCATGAGCGCTGGGCGGTGCTGATCAATGAGTTTGGTCAAATCGGCCTGGATGCTGCGTTGCTGACTCAGGACGCCGATGGTATTGCGCTGGGTGAGGTGGCAGGCGGTTGCTTGTGTTGCGTGAATGGAGCGCCGTTTCAGATTGGGCTTGGGCGTTTGTTGCGTAAGGCGCGGCCAAACCGGTTGTTTATCGAACCTTCCGGATTGGGCCATCCGGCGCAGTTACTCAAACAATTACAGGATGCGCCGTGGCAGGGCGTTTTGGCCGTTCAGCCGTGTGTGCTGGTACTGGATGCCCAAGCGCTGGCCGCCGGGAAACCACTGCCGCAAGCGCAGCAGGAAGCGCTTTCCAATGCGGGTCTGTTGGTACTGAACAAGGACGAGCGGCTCAGCGATGCGGATCGCCAGCGGATCATCAAACAATTGCCCGATTGTCCGATGTGCTGGACGCAGCAAGCCGCTTTGCCATTGTCCGAATTACCCGGTGTGCAGAACCAGGCAAACGCGGGTGTGGATAACTTCACCGCGCCTAAAGGCCAGGCAAAGATGCCCTCGATCTGGACTGATCCGGCGCAGCCGATTTGTCTGAGCCAGCAACAGGAAGGCGACTGGAGTATTGGTTGGCGTTGGCATCCGAGTCAGCGATTCGATGCGACGCGGGTTCTGCAATGGCTTCAAAGCCTTGAGTGGCGGCGGGCCAAGCTGGTTATCCACAGCGCCGACGGCTGGGTGTCAGCCAACGCAGTGGATAACTCGAGTCTGCACTGGCAGCCCAGTGAATGGCGGCGTGATTCACGTATCGAATTGATTTTCAGCGAGCCGCAGGACGTGGCAGCGCTGCAAAACATCTTGGCCGGGTGCCGCGTAGTGCAGGCTTGACCCACGCGTACCCCTTGCAGGAGCTGGCGCAGCCTGCGATCTTTTGCCTTTGCGTCAACTACTGCGCTTGTTATGTTCTTGGCGCCACTGGTTCAGTTCGATTATTTCAGCACTCGGGAGTGGGGTTTTGACCTCGAACGGGTAGGGCGCCAGCTCGATTTGTGAGCTGTGGGCGCCAAACTGGGTGATGGTGCCTGAATGGCGTGTCTCGCCGGTTACGGTGAACTCGAAGTTATAGATGCGGGCCAGGCGTCGTCTACCGTTGGCATCCTTGACGAAGCCAATACGCTTCAACGCGACGTTGCCGTCCAGCAGTTCGATATCGAGCTTGGCGCAATGCTGCTTGACCCTCTCCAGTGCCCGCTCGCGCAAGCCGTGGTTGTGCCACAGCCAGGCGGCGCCGGTCGCCAGCAGCATCAGCACGAAGATATTTCCCAGGGTCAGCATGAACGAACGCTCCAACAAAGTAGTGTCAGCTTAACTGTGTCTCCGGTCTGTCGTACAGGCTGCGTTTAGTCGCATACTGCGCGGCTCGAATTTCAATCGGTTTACGGAAATCTCGCATGAAACGTACACCCCATTTGCTCGCCATCCAGTCTCACGTGGTCTTCGGTCATGCTGGCAACAGTGCTGCGGTTTTCCCCATGCAGCGGGTCGGGGTGAATGTATGGCCACTCAATACCGTGCAGTTCTCCAACCATACTCAGTATGGACAGTGGGCGGGAGAGGTGTTGGCACCGCAACAGATTCCGGCGCTGGTGGAAGGGATAGCGGCGATTGGCGAATTGGGTAACTGCGACGCGGTGCTGTCCGGATACCTTGGCAGCGCGGCCCAGGGGCGGGCAATTCTTACCGGGGTGGAGCGGATCAAGGCGATCAATCCCAAAGCCTTGTACCTTTGCGACCCGGTGATGGGCCATCCTGAAAAGGGCTGCAGTGTGCCGGCCGAAGTCAGCGACTTCCTGCTGGACGAAGCTGCGGCGATGGCTGACTTCATGTGCCCGAATCAACTCGAGCTGGACAGCTTCTCCGGGCGCAAGCCACAGTCGCTGTTCGATTGCCTGGCCATGGCGCGAGCGCTGCTGGCACGCGGTCCGAAGGCGGTGCTGGTCAAACACCTGGATTATCCCGGCAAGTTGCCGGACGGCTTTGAGATGTTACTGGTGACCGCCGAGGGCAGTTGGCACCTGCGTCGGCCGTTACTGGCTTTTCCGCGCCAACCGGTGGGTGTCGGTGACCTGACGTCCGGTCTGTTTCTGGCTCGGGTGCTGCTGGGGGACAGCCTGCTGGCGGCCTTCGAGTTCACCGCCGCGGCGGTACATGAAGTGCTGCTGGAAACCCAGGCCTGCGCCAGCTACGAGCTGGAGTTGGTGCGAGCCCAGGACCGGATTGCCCATCCAAGGGTGCGGTTTGAGGCGACGGCGATCAGCCTCTGAGCTGAGTCAGGCAAGTCCCAAGGCTGGCATAACCTTGTGGCGAGGGGGCTTGCCCCTTCGCCACAGGTCAGGCGCTCGCCTGATCGTCCTTGAATGACGGCCCTCAGGCGTCCGACTTGATTTCCTGATAACGCTTTTCCAGCTCCTGACGAATCTGGCGGCGTTGCTTGGCCTGCATAAAACGGCGTTTGTCTTCGCTGTTTTGCGGTTGCAGCTGAGGCACGACGGCAGGTTTGCGCTGGTCGTCGACCGCTACCATGGTGAAAAAGCAGCTATTGGTATGGCGCACCGAGCGCTCACGAATGTTCTCCGTCACCACCTTGATTCCCACCTCCATCGAGGTGTTGCCGGTGTAGTTGACCGAAGCAAGAAAGGTTACCAATTCACCAACATGGATCGGCTCACGGAAGATCACCTGATCCACCGACAGGGTGACCACGTAGCGTCCGGCATAGCGGCTGGCGCAGGCGTAGGCGACTTCGTCGAGATACTTGAGCAGGGTTCCGCCGTGGACATTGCCAGAGAAATTGGCCATGTCGGGGGTCATCAATACCGTCATCGACAGCTGGGCGTTTCCGGGTTCCATAGCTCACTACTCACGATTCTAGGCAGGGATTTTGGGAGCACCTCTGCGGGCGCCTGGTCAGTTTTTCAAAACCATCTTTAACGGGACGCCGAACCGGTGAAGGCCGTCACGCCCGGATCGATCTGTTTCCATATATTGCACCGCCTTTCTGCCGGAAGTCGCGGTGTTACCCTTCAAAAGCCTGTCCCGAGGGCATTTTCTACCTGAGATTCAGATTTGTAGTTCACTCAATCACGCCATTGTTGGCGTTCCGGTGATCGAACGACTGTGTCAGCACCTGACCCAAGGAGCCCGCGCCATGCACGCCATCAGTTTCATTCAGGACCTGGCAGTGATCATGTTGGTCGCGGGGGTGGTGACCATTCTTTTTCATCGGCTCAAACAGCCGGTGGTGCTCGGCTATATCGTCGCCGGCTTCATCATCGGGCCGCACACGCCACCTTTCGGTCTGATCCATGACGAGCAGACCATCAAGACCCTGGCAGAGCTCGGGGTGATTTTTCTGATGTTCTGTCTTGGGCTGGAGTTCAGCCTGCGTAAATTGTTCAGGGTAGGGGCTACGGCGTTTATCGCGGCATTCCTCGAAATCGTGCTGATGATCTGGATCGGTTACGAAATCGGCCGCTGGTTCGACTGGAACACCATGGACTCGTTGTTCCTCGGCGCCATCCTGGCGATTTCCTCGACAACCATCATCGTCAAGGCCCTCAACGACCTGAAGATGAAAAACCAGCGCTTTGCGCAGCTGATCTTCGGTGTGTTGATCGTTGAAGACATTCTCGGGATTGGCATCATCGCGCTGCTTTCGAGTATTGCGGTCAGCGGCACCGTCAGCTCCGGAGAAGTGTTTTCCACGGTCGGCAAGCTCTCATTGTTCATGATTGTCGCCCTGGTGATCGGCATTTTACTGGTGCCACGGCTGCTGGCCTATGTGGCCACATTTGAAAGCGACGAGGTGTTGCTGATCACCGTGTTGGGTCTGTGCTTTGGCTTCTGTCTGCTGGTGGTCAAGCTGGAGTACAGCATGGTGCTGGGGGCATTTCTGATTGGCGCGATTATGGCCGAGTCGCGCCAATTACTGAAAATAGAGCGATTGATCGAGCCGGTTCGCGACATGTTCAGCGCCATCTTCTTTGTCGCCATCGGCTTGATGATCGACCCACAGATTCTGCTGCAATACGCTTGGCCGATTGCAGTGATCACTGTCGCTGTGGTGCTGGGCAAAATGTTGTCCTGTGGGCTGGGCGCCTTTATCGCGGGCAATGACGGACGCATCTCACTGCGGGTTGGCATGGGGCTTTCGCAGATCGGCGAATTTTCTTTCATCATTGCGGCCTTGGGTATGACCTTGCAGGTCACCAGCGATTTTCTCTATCCGGTGGCTGTGGCCGTGTCGGCTATCACCACTTTACTGACTCCCTACCTGATTCGTGCGGCCGACCCGTTGTCGCTAAAGCTGACAGCGGTGATGCCGCAGCGTCTGGCTCGTGTACTTGGGATGTACGGTGAATGGCTGCGAAGCATCCAGCCCCAAGGGCAGGGCGCGCTGTTGGCCAAAATGATTCGGCGGATCCTGTTACAGGTGGGGGTCAATCTGGCGCTGGTGATGGCGATCTTTTTCTCTGGCGGTTTTTTCGCCGGGCGTATTGGCGGTTATCTTCAAGGCTGGATCAGCGATCCAGGATGGCAGAAGGCGCTGATCTGGGGAGGGGCATTGCTGTTGTCGTTGCCGTTTTTGATCGCCGCTTATCGCAAACTCAAAGCGCTGTCGATGTTGCTGGCGGAGATGGGCATGAAGGCTGACATGGCCGGTCGTCATACCCAGCGGGTGCGGCGGGTGATAGCCGAGGTGATACCGATTCTGTCGTTGCTGGTGATCTTCCTGCTGCTGGCGGCATTGTCGTCGAGCATTCTGCCGACCACCGAGCTGTTGATCCTGATTGCCGTCGTTGCGGCGGCTGTCGCAGCACTTCTGTGGCGCTGGTTTATCCGCGTGCATACGCGGATGCAGGTTGCCCTGTTGGAAACCCTGGATAACCACAACGATTCTGCCGAACATTGAGGCCCGCTCCAGTCTGGCGCTGGAAGCGGGCTCAAGCGGTCGGGATCAGCTTTCCAGCCAGACGTCCCGCGCCCAATGCCATACAGATTCCCAGGTCTCTTCGGTAACCAGTTCTTCTTCGGCGGACCACAGCACCACAGTGCCGTCTTCCTCGACGCAGTAATAGTCATCACCGTCCTGGCAGATCGGGATCAACTCCCGGGGAACACCGGCGTCCCAGGCGTTGGCCGCAACATCAGGCAGATAGGTATGGGATTGTGGATCCGTGACGGTTACCGGCTCCAGGCTGCCATAGACAACATCGCTGACGGTCAACAGGAATTCCTTGAAGACAAAGGGAATGTCGATGAACAGCTGTTCTTCGATCTCCACCAGTAGATCTTCATCTGGCAGTTCCAACGGGACCGGCACAGGTTCATTTTTTTCACGCAGTTCTTCAATGACTTCTTCCACGACCTCAATCCTCTTGCTCAATGGCGCGGTTTATATGGGGGCGGTTTATACAGTAGCTCGCTATAAGTGCAACTGCGAAATAGAAAACCCCAGCCGAGGCTGGGGTTTTGTTTCAACATACTCGACGCAGAGTATCGGATCAGCCGTTTTGGCGGATACCGGCCACCAGCCAAGGCTGGTTCTCGCCCTGCGGGCGTTCCATGTTCCAGCTTTCGCTGAACACTTCGCCCTGGTCGAAACGAGAGGTTTTCGACACGCCGCTGAAGGTCAGGGTGGCGACAGTCTTGTCGGCGCGATCATCCACGCCGTCCAGCTGAACATTGAGGTTGTCGATGTAGGTGGACTGGAAACCGTTGCCCAGATCAGCACGTTCGCGCTTGAGGAACTCCAGCAGTTGCGGGGTCACGAACTCGGCGATCTTGTCCATTTCGTTGGCGTCCCAGTGCTGCTGCAGGGACTGGAAGTGGTTGCGCGCGGCTTCAACGAAACGCTGTTCATTGAACCAGGCTGGTGCGTTGATCACCGGACGAGCGGCAGCAGGTGCTGCCGAACCACCGAAGATCGGCCCTTGAGCCGGTTTTTGCTCGAATACTTCACGCTGCATCGGTGCGTGGCCAGCTGGAGTCATGTGCTCTTGCTGCTTGCGGCGACGAGCGGCAATGAAGCGGAAGATCAGGAAGGCAATGACCGCCATGATCAGGATGTCGAAGATCTGCATGCCATGGAAGCCGCCGCCCATGAACATGGAGGCCAGCAGGCCACCGGCAGCGATGCCGGCCAGAGGGCCGAGCCAGCGCGAAGCTCCGCCGGCTTTGGCGGCAGCGCCTGCGGCACCGGCAGCCCCTGCAGTAGCAGCGGCAGAGCCAGCGCCCGAAGAGGACGGGGCCATCTGGCTGGTCTGGTGGGTCGGCGCAGCGCCGACGCTTTTGCCGCCACCAAAACGCTTGGCGTTGGCGTCGAGGCTCATCGTCAGGCCGATGCACAACGCCATGGCGATGCTAAGAAAACGTTTCATAAAGGGAATTCCCATTTGTGGATGGCACGCGTGCCATGTTGCACAGGTGAAGTGTCACTGGCTAGCGGCAGAGTGTTTCGGGCTTTTGCCTGGTCGTCTGCCATGAAGCGCAGTCAGTGGCGTAGGGCCGGTAATGTTTGGGCTGTAGGCCTGATGGATAAGTTCTGTAGGAATGTCTTTTTTTAGCGCCGTAAGGCCAACATTACTACACCGGAGGTGATCAGGCCGATTCCGCCCCATTGGCGCAGGTCGAGCTTTTCACCCAGCAGGATCACCCCGAGCACCGCCACCAGCACCACGCTGAGCTTGTCCACTGGCGCCACCAGCGACGCAGGCCCCAGCTTCAGTGCGCGGAAGTAGCAAATCCATGAGGCGCCCGTTGCAAGTCCGGACAGCAACAGAAACAGGTAGCTCTTCGCCGAGATCGATCCTAATGACTGATATTGGCCCGTGGCGTACAAAATCAAGGCCAGACTGACCAATACCACTATGGTGCGCAACAGGGTGGCAAAGTCGGAGTTGACGTTTTCAATGCCAATTTTGGCGAAGATCGCCGTCATGGCCGCGAACGCCGCCGAAAGCAGGGCCCAGAATGTCCAGGAAGAGAAAAAACCCGAGCCCATGTACTTCTACCTTCAATAAAGTCAGATTGCTTCCAGCTTGGCGTAACCCAGCATCAACCATTTGCTGCCTTCGCTGAAATTCACTTGCACCCGTGCCTGGGCGCCAGCGCCTTCGAAGTTGAGGATCACTCCTTCGCCGAACACCGAGTGTTGTACGTGCTGGCCGAGACTGAACGCGGTTTCCGGGATCTCGGTGCCGCTGAACATGCTGCTCGAACTTTGTTTCTGGCCGCTGCCGAACGGTCGGCTGACGCTATTGGACAGCCGCACTTCCTGAATCAGGCCTTTCGGTACCTCGCGTACGAAGCGTGAAACCTTGTTGTAAGTCTCGCTGCCATACAGGCGTCGGGTTTCGGCGTAGGTCATCACCAGATTCTGCATCGCCCGGGTGACGCCCACGTAGGCCAGGCGGCGTTCCTCTTCCAGGCGGCCAGGCTCTTCCAGGCTCATCTTGTGCGGGAACAGACCTTCTTCCATGCCCACCAGGAACACATAAGGGAATTCCAGGCCCTTGGCGCTGTGAAGTGTCATCAACTGAATGCTGTCTTCGTGCTCGTCGGCCTGGGTATCGCCGGCTTCCAGCGACGCATGGCCAAGGAAGGCGGCCAGTGGCGACAGGTCGGCGTCTTCTTCGGCATTCTCGAAGTTGCGCGCGGCACTGACCAGTTCCTCAAGGTTTTCTACCCGAGCCTGGCCTTTCTCGCCCTTTTCCGCCTCGTGGTAGGCGATCAAACCGGACTGCTCGATGACCGTCTGGGTCATCAGGTGCAGTGGCATGTCCACGGTTTTGGCCGCAAGGTTCTCGATCAGCTCGACGAATACCCCAAGGGCACTGGCTGCACGACCGGTCAGGCCTTTATTGGCGACCAACAGGCGCATGGCTTCCCACATCGACACATCGCTGTGGCGTGCGTGCTCGCGAATCGCTTCGACGGTTTTCTCGCCGATGCCGCGGGCCGGAACGTTGATCACCCGTTCCAGCGCTGCATCGTTGCCACGACCTTCGAGCAAGCGCAGGTAGGCCATGGCGTTCTTGATTTCGGCGCGTTCGAAGAAGCGTTGGCCGCCGTAGATCCGGTAAGGGATGCGTTCGCGCAGCAGCGCTTCTTCGAGTACCCGGGATTGGGCGTTGGAGCGATACAAAATGGCGATATCGCTGCGGGCCAGGCCAGTTTTCAGGGCGCTTTCGATGGTTTCCACGACGTAGCGCGCTTCATCGTGCTCGTTGAAGGCCGCGTACAGATTGATCGCTTCGCCTTCGCCGCCGTCGGTCCACAGCTCTTTGCCCAAACGGCCGGTGTTGTTGGCGATCAAGGCGTTGGCAGCCTTGAGGATCCCGGCGGTGGAGCGGTAGTTCTGTTCCAGACGAATGGTTTCAGCGTCCGGGAAGTCTTCGGAATACTGGTAGATGTTCTCGATCTTCGCGCCGCGCCAGCCATAGATCGATTGGTCGTCATCGCCAACTACCATCAAGCTGTCGCCGCCCTTGGCCAGCAGCCGCAACCAGGCGTACTGCACGGCGTTGGTGTCCTGGAATTCGTCCACCAGTATATGGCGGAAGCGCTTTTGATAATGCGCGAGCAAGCCTGGGTGATCGCGCCACAGATCGAGGGCGCGCAGCAGCAGCTCGGAAAAGTCGATCACCCCGGCGCGCAGGCAGGCGGCCTCGTAGGCTTCATAGATGCTGCGCATGGTGGCCAGGAACAGATCGCCGCTGGCTTGTATATGTTGCGGGCGCAGACCTTCGTCCTTCTGCCCGTTGATGAACCACTGTGCCTGACGGGCCGGCCAGCGTTGTTCGTCCAGCCCCAGCTCGCGGATTACCCGCTTGACCAGGCGTTGCTGGTCATCGCTGTCGAGGATCTGGAAGGTCTGGCTCAAACCGGCTTCCTGCCAGTGCGCCCGCAACAGGCGGTGCGCCAGGCCGTGGAAGGTGCCGACCCACATACCGGCCGGGCTGATGCCCATCAACTGCTCGATGCGATGACGCATCTCGGCAGCGGCCTTGTTGGTGAAGGTCACCGACAGGATTGAGTGCGAGGAGGCCTGCTCGACCTGGATCAACCAGGCGATGCGGTGTACCAGCACACGGGTTTTACCGGAACCAGCACCGGCCAGGACCAACTGACGACCCACGGAGGCAGCTACAGCCTGGCGTTGGGCATCGTTGAGAGAGTTCAGCAGAAAGGAGAGATCATCGCGCATCGGAGCATTCTAGGGTGCTGGGCCACACCGGGCAAACCGAGCTTTGGTTTAACCGATAAAAAGAGACGGGGGACGACCGGTCAGTCATTCGCTGCAGGCGTTGGCAGGGCTCGCTTGAGCGGTCCGGGGAGGGAATCAGACGCAAATTGTTTGTCGATTTTATGATCTGGAGCAGTTTGGTCCGGGCGGTTGCTTGTGTATGCTCCTGCGACGTTTCGGGCTCACCATTATAAGAACATTGCCTATGACACTCAGCCCTGGCCTGCCGGGCCCCTCTGTGGAACCGCGGGTTATACGCAAGCACTACGCCATGGAGATGGCGGTCGAACGCACGCGTTTGCTTTATCAAGGCTCGCTGCTGCCCACGTTGTTCATGTTGCTCAATGGTCTGGTCTGCGTCTGGTTGCTCTGGAGCCCGCAGCGCTATTTGCTGGTCAGCATTTGGCTGGTCTGGCTGCTGACATTGGTGGCGCTACGGGTCATTCAGGTAGCGGCCTTCGACTCCGCAATGCCGAGCCGCCAGGCGCAGCCGATCTGGCGGCGGATGTTCCTGCTTGGCTCCGGCATGAGCGGTTTGACCCTGGCTTGTGCCGGCATCGCCCTGGTGCCGACCGACAGTTTCCTGCAACAGGCCTGGGTCTTTGGCCTGATCGGTGCGGCGACGCTTTCGGCCAGCGTCGCCTATGCAGTCAGTCTGCCGGCATTCCTGTCCTTTACCTTGCCGTGTCTGTTGCCGGCGATTGGCTATTTATTCTGGGGTGGTGACGAACAGCAGCAAGGCTGGGGCTGGCTGGGGGTGATTCTGCTGGCCTCCTTGAGTGTCGTCGCCTGGCAGGTTAATCGGTTGATTCATCATGGTTTGCAGCGGCGCTTCCAGAACCAGGCGCTGATCGAGCATTTACAGCAAGCGCAAAGTCGCAGCGAACAGCTGAACCAGGAACTGGCCCGGGAAATCGACCAGCGTCGCAGTGCCGAAGAGCAACTGCGTGAGGCTCAGACCAGTCTGCAAAGCCGGGTTTCGCAACGCAGCCTGGAACTGGACGCGGCGAATCAGGCCTTGAGCAAAAGCGAAGCGCGTCTGGGGTTGGCCTTAAAGGCCAGTGAATTGGGGTTGTGGGACTGGAATCTGCAAACCGACGAGGTGCATCACACGCAGCTTAAAGAGCTGTTTGGCCTGGAGCCGGAGTACGTGACTGCGATGCTCAGCCATCTCAAGCCGCGTTTGCATCCACAGGATCTGCTGCCGCTCAAGCGCGCACTGGTCGAGCATTTGAAGGGCCGCACCGAGGATTATTCGATTGAGTACCGCGTGCGCCATGGCGACGGGCATTGGGTGTGGATCGAGGACCGCGGGCGGGCAGTGGAGCGAGGGGAAAACGGTCGAGTGATCCGTATGGTCGGTACCCGACGCGACATCAGCACCAGCAAAGAGCTGGAAGAGCAGCGTCGGTTGGCGGCCACGGTGTTCGAAGCGGCCAGCGAAGGTATCGTGATTCTCGATCCGAATTACGCGTTAATCGCGGTCAATCAGGCGTTCAGCCGGGTGACCGGTTACCAGATCGAAGACATGCTCGGGCGTAACGTTGTCGAGTTGCCTGGCAGTCGTGACGCGCGCCGGTACTACCCGGTGATCCATCAGGCTCTGGAGCAACACGGCAGTTGGCAGGGGGAGTTGGTCGAGGCACGCAAGAACGGCGAGCTGTATCCGCAATGGCTCCAGCTCAACGTCGTGCGCGATATTCGAGGAAATGTCAGCCATATCGTCGGCTTTTTCACCGATCTCTCCGCCCGACGCGAATCCGAAGAGCGCATGCGCTATTTGACCCATTACGACGAACTGACCGGTTTGGCCAATCGCTCACTGTTCCGCGAGCGGCTGCACGACGCCCATCAGCGGGTGCGCCAGGGCGGCCGAAGCCTGGCGTTGCTGCATATCAATCTTGATCGCTTCAAATTGCTCAATGACAGCCTAGGCCATGAAATCGCCGACCAGTTGTTGCAGAAAATGGCACGCCGACTGGTCAATGCGCTACCGGAGGCCGACACCATCGCGCGTTTATCCGGCGATGAATTTGCGGTGCTGTTCGACGCTTATGGCAACTTGTCCAGCCTGGCCCGGGTAGCGACCCGGCTAGCGACCAAACTGCGGTTGCCGCTGACGGTGGAAGGGCATGAGCTGGTGGTCAGTGCCTCGATGGGTATCAGCATGTTGCCGGACAATGCACGGGACATTTCGACGTTGGTCAGTCAGTCGAATATGGCCATGCAACATGCCAAACATTTGGGCGGCAACAATTTCCAGTTCTACACCGAAAGTCTGCAAGCCAGCACTCTGGAACGCCTGCAACTGGAAAACCAGCTGCGCAAGGCAATCGAAGAGCAGCAGTTGATGGTGTTCTACCAACCGAAGCTGTGTCTGGCGACGGGCCGCTTGAATGCCGCTGAAGCCCTTGTTCGCTGGGATCACCCGACCATGGGGCGGGTGCCGCCAGGCGACTTTATCGGGCTTGCCGAAGAAACCGGGCTGATCGGTCCGATCGGCGAGTTCGTGTTGCGTCAGGCCTGCTGGCAAGCCTGCGAATGGCAACGTCAGGGGCTGGAGCCGATCCGGGTCTCGGTCAATCTGTCGGTGCATCAATTGCGTCAGGGCAAGCTGGTCAGCCTGGTTCGCCAGGTGCTTGAGGAAACCGGTCTGGCGCCGCACTACCTGGAACTCGAACTGACCGAAAGCCAGCTGCTGGACAGCGTCGAGCACATCATCGCAACCTTCCAGCAACTACGTGATCTGGGAGTGAAACTGGCGATTGACGACTTCGGTACCGGGTATTCGTCGTTGAGTTACCTCAAGCGCATTCCGGTGGACTACGTGAAGATCGATCAAGCGTTTATTCGCGGTTTGGCCGAGGGTAGTGGAGACGCGGCGATCACCCGGGCAATCATCGCCATGGCCCATGGGCTGTCACTCAGAGTGGTGGCTGAAGGGGTCGAGCGTCCGGAGCAGCTTGAGTTTCTCAAGGCTGAGGGCTGTGATGAAGTGCAGGGGTATCTGATTAGCCGGCCGGTGGAAGCCGCAGGGTTGGCGGATTTATTGCGCGCGGATGAGCGCTTTTTGTAGCCGCTGCCGAAGGCTGCGTTCGGCTGCGAAGCGGCCGTAGATTGGATGAATGCAGCTTTCAGGAAAATTGCGGTCGTAAATTTTACGACCGCTTCGCGGCCGAACGCAGGCTGCGCCAGCTGCTACATAGCGCGCGGCCGGCCAAAATAGGGGGCGGCAAGGCGATTCAGTTACGCATTGAGCGGGCAAAAAGCGCATTCATGTAGTATAACTACAAAATGGCTACATCCCTGGCGTCTGCCAATAACAACGAGTCCAGCCCTTTGAATCTGTTGCAACACATCGCCCAGTCACGCCACCTGTTACGCAAGTCGGAGCTCAAGGTCGCCGATCATGTGCTGCTTGACCCCGCGGCTGTGATGCACAGTTCCATGGCCGATCTTGCCCACAGCGTTGGCATCAGCGAGCCGACCATCGTGCGCTTCTGCCGTGCCATCGGCTGTTCGGGCTTCCAGGACTTGAAGCTGAAACTGGCGCAAAGCCTGGCGGCAGGTGCGAGCTTCGGGCAGTTCGCGATCCATGAAGACGACTCGGTTGCCGACTACAGTCTGAAGATTTTCGACACCACCCTGCATACGCTGATGGAAGTGCGCGAGAAGCTCGACCCGGCGGCCTTGCAGCGTGCGGTCACCGCCATGTCCCAGGCCCAGCGCGTCGAGTTCTACGGCTTTGGTGCGTCTGGCGCGGTGGCGGCGGATGCTCAGCACAAATTCTTCCGCTTGCTGCTGACCGCCGCAGCCTATTCCGACCCGCACATGCAGGCGATGTCGGCGGTGACGCTGAAACCTACCGACGTGGCGATCTGTATTTCCCAGTCCGGGCGCTCCAAAGACCTGTTGATCACCGCCAACCTGGTCCGCGAAAGCGGCGCGACGCTGATCACCTTGTGCCCGAGCCAGACGCCGTTGGCCGAGCTGTCGACTGTCAACCTGGCGATCGACGTGCACGAAGACACCGAAATCTACACGCCGCTGACTTCGCGTATTGCTCACCTTGTGGTGATCGACGTGTTGGCGATGGGCGTAGCCATGGCCCGTGGCCCGAGCCTGGTCAACCACCTCAAAAGCGTCAAACGCAGCCTGCGCAGCTTGCGTCTGTCGCCCAAGTCGGTCAAAGCGCTGGACGATTGATAGCTGGAAGGTCGTTCCGACCTTATCGCGGGCAAGCCTCGCTCCTACAAGAGCGCCACAAATCCGTGTAGGGGTGAGGCTTGCACTATCGCCACCCGGTAACTTTCACATCCTTGTAATCCACGCGCAGCCAAATCGTCATCCCTGACGTCCATCGTGTAACTCCCGTACTCGTCTTGGGAGACTCGAAATGGCCCAGCACTACGAAGAACGCAACAGCGCCGTCAAAACCCGCCGTCAGCAGGAAGATCAGCGCCGCATGGCATTCCGTCGCGCGATTGAGCACCGTTGTGAGCAGCGTCAGTTGCTCGCCGAGATTGGTGACTTTCCCGACTCGGCGGAGCTCAATTACTGGCAGGCAGCGCCAGCAACTTCCCGTCGAAACGCTCAACCAGCCCGCTGATCTGTACCCGTTCGCTGCGGATAAACCCCAGGAACGCATGCGCCACCGGTGACAGGCGCTTGGCTTTGGCCTGTACCACGCACCAACTGCGGTACAGCGGTAACTCCTCCACCGGCAACTCTTTGAGCGTGCCGGTTGCCAACTCAAGGTTCAGGGCGTGGCGCGTCAACAGCGCTACGCCCAAACCTGCCACTACACACTCGCGCTGAGCTTCCGCCGAAGCGACCTCCAGGGTTTGTGTGAAGTGCACACGCTTCTCCTTGAAATACTCCTCACACGCCAGTCGTGTGCCCGAGCCTTGCTCGCGCAGCAGCAGCGTATAGGGTTCGAGATCCTGCAAACGCAGCGGCCCCATGTGGCATAGCGGATGGTCCGGCGGTGCCACGGCGATGATCGGGTTGTTGAGGAACGGCAGGAACTCCAGGCCCATGTCCTGCGGGACCATGGACATGATCACCAGGTCGTCGCGGTTATCCGAGAGGCGCCGAATGGCCTGCGCGCGGTTGATCACGGTCAGCTGCAGGTTGACCTCCGGGTGCTGGCGCTTGAAGGCGGCGAACAGGTGCGGCACGAAGTACTTGGCGCTGGATTCCACAGCCAGTTTCAGTTGCCCCTGCAGTGAGCCCTGCATGTCCGAGAGCTGCATGTCGAGGTTTTCCAGGCGCCCGAAAATATCCCGGCTGGCCCGTTGCAGGGCCTCAGCGGCCTCGGTCATGTAGAGTTTCTTGCCTACATAATCGAACAATGGCTGACCAATCAGCTCTTCCAGCTGACGAATTTGCAGGCTGACGGCCGGCTGTGTGAGAGACATTTCCTCAGCTGCACGGCTGTAGGACCGCAGATCGCAGACTTCATTGAAAATCTGAAGCTGGCGCAATGTCATACGCATCAAGGACTTACGCATTTTTAGAAACTCTGGCCGCAGGCTTGTCCGTCAACTATAAGTCTTTGCTTATGAGCGACCCAATTATTATTGATTTTTGTTAATTCCTTGAGCGGGATAGTGTGGCTATGCGACTGAACTGAAACATTTAGTCACGCGCCGACCTGGTTTAGCAGGTCGTCAGTGCCATCGGCTCAAGGGAACCTCCAAGTGATAAAAAAAATCCTGATCGCCAACCGTGGGGAAATTGCCGTACGAATCGTGCGTGCGTGCGCCGAGATGGGCATTCGCTCGGTCGCGATCTATTCTGACGCCGATCGCCATGCATTGCATGTGAAGCGCGCGGATGAAGCCCACAGCGTTGGTGCCGAACCCCTGGCCGGTTACCTGAATCCGCGCAAGCTGGTGAACCTGGCAGTGGAAACCGGTTGCGATGCATTGCACCCAGGTTACGGTTTCCTGTCGGAAAATGCTGAACTGGCAGAAATCTGCGCCGAGCGCGGTATCAAATTCATTGGTCCGTCGGCAGAAGTGATTCGCCGCATGGGCGACAAGACTGAAGCGCGCCGCAGCATGATCAAGGCCGGCGTGCCAGTGACCCCGGGCACCGAAGGCAACGTCGCGGACATCGCCGAAGCGCTGGTCGAAGGCGACCGCATCGGTTACCCGGTGATGCTCAAGGCCACCTCCGGTGGCGGCGGCCGCGGTATTCGTCGCTGCAACAGCCGCGAAGAGCTGGAGCAAGCTTTCCCGCGGGTGATTTCCGAAGCGACCAAGGCGTTTGGTTCGGCGGAAGTCTTCCTGGAAAAATGCATCGTCAATCCAAAGCACATCGAAGCGCAGATCCTCGGCGACAGCTTTGGCAACGTGGTTCACCTGTTCGAACGTGATTGCTCGATCCAGCGCCGCAACCAGAAGCTGATCGAGATCGCCCCAAGCCCGCAACTGACCCCTGAACAGCGCGCCTACATCGGCGACCTGTCGGTGCGCGCAGCCAAGGCTGTGGGCTACGAGAACGCCGGTACCGTGGAGTTCCTGCTCGCCGAGGGCGAGGTGTACTTCATGGAGATGAACACCCGGGTCCAGGTAGAGCACACCATCACCGAAGAAATCACCGGCATCGACATTGTTCGCGAACAGATTCGCATCGCTTCCGGTCTGCCGCTTTCGGTGAAACAGGAAGACATCCAGCACCGCGGTTTTGCGCTGCAGTTCCGGATCAACGCCGAAGACCCGAAAAACAACTTCCTGCCGAGTTTCGGCAAGATCACCCGTTACTACGCCCCCGGCGGTCCCGGCGTGCGCACGGATACGGCGATCTACACCGGTTACACCATCCCGCCGTTCTACGATTCCATGTGCCTGAAACTGGTGGTGTGGGCGTTGACCTGGGAAGAGGCGATGGACCGTGGTTTGCGCGCCCTCGACGACATGCGTCTGCAAGGGGTCAAGACCACCGCCGCCTACTACCAGGAAATCCTGCGTAACCCGGAATTCCGTAGCGGTCAGTTCAACACCAGCTTCGTTGAAAGCCACCCTGAGCTGACCAACTACTCGATCAAGCGCAAACCCGAAGAGCTGGCCCTGGCCATCGCCGCCGCCATCGCCGCCCACGCAGGCCTGTGAGGAATAATCATGACCAAGAAAATTCACGTTACCGACACGATCCTGCGCGACGCCCACCAATCGCTGCTGGCGACCCGCATGCGCACCGAAGACATGCTGCCGATCTGCGACAAGCTCGACAAAGTCGGCTACTGGTCGCTGGAAGTCTGGGGCGGCGCGACTTTCGACGCCTGCGTGCGCTTCCTGAAAGAAGACCCGTGGGAGCGCCTGCGCAAACTGCGTGCGGCTTTGCCTAACACCCGTCTGCAAATGCTTCTGCGTGGTCAGAACCTGCTGGGCTACCGCCACTACAGCGACGACGTGGTCAAAGCCTTCGTCGCCAAGGCCGCGGTCAATGGCATCGACGTGTTCCGCATCTTCGACGCCATGAACGACGTGCGTAACCTGCGCGTTGCCATCGAAGCGGTGAAAGCTGCCGGCAAACACGCCCAGGGCACCATCGCCTACACTACCAGCCCGGTGCACACCATCGAGGCCTTCGTGGCGCAAGCCAAGCAAATGGAAGCCATGGGTTGCGACTCTGTTGCGATCAAGGACATGGCCGGCCTGCTGACCCCGTACGCCACTGGCGAACTGGTCAAGGCGCTGAAAGCCGAGCAATCGCTGCCTGTGTTCGTCCACTCCCATGACACCGCCGGCTTGGCTGCGATGTGCCAATTCAAGGCCATCGAAAACGGTGCCGACCATATCGACACCGCGATCTCCAGTTTCGCCTGGGGCACCAGCCATCCGGGTACCGAGTCGATGGTCGCCGCCCTTAAAGGCAGCGAGTTCGACACCGGCCTGAGCCTGGAGCTGTTGCAGGAAATCGGTCTGTATTTCTACGCCGTGCGTAAGAAATATCACCAGTTCGAAAGCGAATTCACCGCCGTCGACACCCGCGTGCAAATCAACCAGGTACCGGGCGGGATGATTTCCAACCTGGCCAACCAGTTGAAAGAGCAGGGTGCGCTGAACCGCATGAGCGAAGTGCTGGCGGAGATCCCGCGGGTTCGTGAGGACCTCGGCTTCCCGCCGCTGGTAACCCCGACCTCGCAGATTGTCGGCACTCAGGCGTTCTTCAACGTGCTGGCTGGCGAGCGTTATAAAACCATTACCAACGAAGTGAAGCTCTACCTGCAAGGCGGCTACGGCAAGGCGCCGGGTACCGTGAACGAGAAACTGCGTCGTCAGGCCATCGGCAGCGAAGAGGTGATCGACGTGCGTCCGGCCGATTTGCTCAAGCCGGAAATGACCAAGCTACGTGGCGACATCGGCGCGTTGGCCAAGTCCGAAGAAGACGTGCTGACCTACGCCATGTTCCCGGACATCGGCCGTAAGTTCCTCGAAGAGCGTGAAGCCGGCACCCTGACGCCAGAAGTGCTGCTGCCGATCCCGGAAGCCGGCGGTGTGAGGTCGGCCGGTGGCGAAGGCGTACCGACCGAGTTCGTCATCGACGTCCACGGCGAAACCTACCGCGTCGACATCACCGGTGTGGGCGTCAAGGCTGAAGGCAAGCGTCACTTCTACCTGTCCATCGACGGCATGCCGGAAGAAGTGGTGTTCGAACCGCTCAATGAATTCGTCAGCGGCGGTAGCAGCAAGCGCAAGCAGGCCTCCGCGCCGGGCCACGTCAGCACCACCATGCCCGGCAACATCGTCGATGTGCTGGTCAAGGAGGGCGACACCGTGAAAGCCGGCCAGGCGGTGCTGATCACCGAAGCGATGAAGATGGAAACCGAAGTTCAATCGGCCATCGCCGGCAAAGTCACCGCTATCCATGTGGCCAAGGGCGACCGGGTCAACCCTGGCGAAATCCTGATCGAGATCGAGGGCTGATTGACAGCCTTTGACTGAAACGCTTTAAACCTCGGGGGGGCATGTGCTCCCCTTTTTTTTCGTCTGTCCGAAACACCGTCCTGGCGGGTTGCCCAGATGCCCTGTAGGAGCCGAGCTTGCTCGCGATGACGGCCTGACAGCCGGCCGATCTCCTGCGGATGTACTCAGAGATAAATTGTAGGAGCTGAGCTTGCTCGCGATGGCGGCCTGACAGCCGACCAATCTCTTGCAGGTGTACATATCCATTTCTGCGGTAACGGCAACTTAGGGTTCCGCTCTTACAGCGGGTCCCTTTTGGCAAACGCCCCAAAAGGAACCAAAAAGTCTTCGCCCCGAGCGTTCGGCCCCTCGCTGGGGCTCGGTGTTCCCTCGCTACGGTGTCCATCAGGGGGCATCGCCCTCCGGTCTGCTTCGCTACGACCTCCATGCGATGTCCTCGGCTTCGCCGAGGGGCGCTGCGCGCCAGTCCCCTGATGAACACCTTCACTCGGCCTTCCGAAGGGGCGGGTGGATCAAGATCTAAAGCCAAAGCCAGAGCCAGAGCGAACAGGCGAAAGGGGTCTGTACTCGGCGCTTCTTCCTTCGATTGAATGTAGGAACGGTCTGAGATGTAGGGACCGGCTTTTACATCCTGCAGAGGCTTGCCTGTAGTTCGTCCGTCATCGCCAAAATGGTGACCGATCTTAGCCGGTCGAAAAACAGAGTGGACGTTAAAGCGCCGCCCTAGTTTTGCTTATCTGCAAACGGTGGTAGCTCCGAAAAATAATTATGGAGTTACATATGCCCAACTACACCCCCCTCCAAAGCAATCTCAGCGTCGAACCGACCCTATTCCTCAACATCAATGCCGACCCCTGCGATCTCTTCGAGACCGCGATCCACCGTATCAAGACCGCACGTAATTTGCTCAACAGCGTCACCTGCCTGAGCGTGAAGGATGCCGAGGGCTACGACCTGGAACACTTCGCCAACGCCGCGCATTTGCTGATTCAGGATGGCTGCGATGCCCTGGATGCACTGGGCTGGAAGCTCAATCGGTCATCTGGCTACGCTGCTGATACGCCTTCCCGTAATGGCGCTCCATCCGTGCCTGAATCAACTCCAGACCAATCGACATCAACCAGTAAATGATCGCCGCCGTGCTCAGCATTTCGATGTAGCGGTAGCTGGAGCGGCCGTAGGACTGAGCCAGGAACATCACTTCCCAGACGCCCATCACCGAGATCAGTGACGAGTCTTTGAGCATCGAGATGAATTGGTTGGTGGTGGGTGGGATGATGGTGCGCATGGCTTGCGGCAGGGTGACCAGCCAGAAGATCACTGTCTCGCGCATGCCCAGTGCCAGCGAGGCTTCGCGCTGACCGTGGGGTACGCCGAGGATGCCGGCGCGAAAAATTTCGCTCAAGTACGCGCCGTAGTTCAGCGACAAGGCGATGATCCCGGCCGCAATGGCGCCGGGGACAATGCCCAGTTGCGGCAGGCCGAGGTAGATCAGCAGGATCTGAATCAACAGCGGTGTGCCGCGAAAAAACGACGCGTAAAAACTCGCGACGCCGAACGCTACCGCGCTCTTCGACAGCCGCGCCAAGGCAGTGATGAAGCCCAGCAGAGACGAGGCGACGATCGAGCACAGACACAAAAACAGTGTCAGCGCTGCGCCTTGCAAGAAGCCATTGGGCGCCAGATGCAGGCCGATCAGGTTCGGCAGTTTGTCGAGGATGATCGAGAACTTCAGGTCGAAGCTCAGGAAAAAACTCGCGAACAAGCCGAGCATCGCCGCCCAGGTCAGGTACAGGCGCGTGCGAAAGCCAAAGACACGTTTGAGCAACGACTCAGCCACCGGTTGTGGCGGCTGAGGCGGTTGGGGGAAAGAAGTCATTTGCTGATGTCGGCGCCGATCCATTTTTGCGACAGCCTGGTCAGGGTGCCGTCCTGTTTCAGCTGGGCGAAGACTTCACGCACTTTGCTGTCCCACTGCGCGTCGCCTTTTTCGATGGCCACCGAGTTAGGTTCCGAATACAGCGGCTCACCGGCAAGCTTGAAGCGTTTGTCTTCGGTAAGTCGCGGTTGCGCGGTTACCAGGTTGGTAAGGATTGCGTCCAGCCGAACCCCGGCACCCAGGCCCAGGTCCTGGAAGGCGACGTTGTCGGTGTCATACGGGGCGATCTGCACGTCCTCGAACGGGTACTGCAACCGGGTGTCCTCGGCTCCTTCGATCACCAGGTTTTTGTTCAGGTAGCTTTCGTAGCTGGAGGCGCTGGTGAGGCCGACTTTTTTGCCGCTCAGGTCTTTGGCGTTATGGATGCGGTCATCCTTGGCATTGACCACGATCACTGCCGGTGAGGCGTAGTACTCCACCGGGAAATCGAAGACCTCGGCGCGTGCCTTGCTCGGGGTCATGGAGCAGATGCAGATGTCATAGCGACCACTCCAGCGCCCGGCGGCGATCACATCCCAGGACGGGGTCTCGAGGCGCAGTTTGACGCCGAGTTTGTCTGCTACGGCTTTGGCCACGTCAACGTCGAAACCATCGAGTTGGTTCTGATCGTTGAGGAACGAGAAGGGTGGATAACTTTCCATCAGCACACCCACCAGCTCTTTCTTTTGTTCGACGCGATCCAGCGTGGCACCGGCAAATACCTGGGTGGAGGCAGCGAGAATCGTCAGGCCCAAGGCCAGCAGCGGTTGAAGTTTCACGGGTGGTTCCTGACTAAAAAAGAGGTTGTTATTAACTGAATGGTGCGTATTTAATAGTTATAAGAACGACTCCGGTAGTGAGTTATTTTCATAAGCATATGAGTAAAAAGCATATGGGCGCAGGCAGCACGGTAATTCTGGATGGCGGCATGGGTCGTGAACTGCAGCGCCGAGGCGCTCCGTTCAGGCAGCCTGAATGGTCAGCACTGGCCTTGAGCGAAGCCCCGCAAGCGGTTGAAGCGGTTCACACCGCTTATATCGAAAGCGGTGCCAACGTTATTACCAGCAACAGCTATGCGGTAGTGCCGTTTCATATTGGGGAAGAGCGTTTTGCAGCTGAAGGTCAGGCGCTCGCCGCATTGGCGGGTGAACTGGCGCGTCGTGCGGCCGACGCCGCCAGGCAGCCGGTGCGTGTGGCGGGCTCATTGCCACCGCTGTTCGGTTCTTATCGTCCGGACCTGTTCGATGCGTCGCGGGTGTCCGAGTTACTGACGCCGTTGGTGGCCGGTCTGGCCCCGCACGTGGACCTGTGGCTGGCGGAAACCCAGAGTTCTATCGTCGAAGCCCGGGCGATTCACGCGGGCCTGCCGAAGGATGGCAAGCCGTTCTGGTTGTCATTCACCTTGAAGGATGAAGACACCGACGAAGTACCGCGTTTGCGCTCCGGCGAGCCGGTTAGCGAGGCCGCAGCTGTCGCCGCGCAACTGGGCGTTGAAACCTTGTTGTTCAATTGCAGCCAGCCGGAAGTGATCGGTGCCGCGATCGACGCAGCCCGGGAAACGTTTGAGCGGTTGGGGGTGAAAATCAACATCGGCGCTTACGCCAACGCGTTCCCGCCGCAGCCCAAAGAAGCCACGGCCAACGATGGTCTGGACCCGTTGCGTGAAGACCTCGATCCGCCGGGATACCTGCAATGGGCGGCCGATTGGCAGAAACGTGGTGCGAGCCATCTGGGCGGTTGCTGCGGGATAGGGCCGGAGCATATTGCGGTGTTGGCGCAGAAACTGGTGTAAAGATCGTTCCCACGCTCCGCGTGGGAATGCCTCACTGGACGCTCTGCGTCCGCTCCTGAATGTGACGCGCAGCGTCACGGGCTGCATTCCCACGCAGAGCGTGGGAACGATCATCGTCAGGAATTCTGACGACACTCCACCAACGTTTTGACCTGCCCAGACCCCGCCTGATTTTCCTCGCTTAACCACTTCTCAAACCCTGCCCCAATCGCCGGCCATTCCGAATCCAGGATCGAGTACCACGCCGTGTCACGGTTTTGACCTTTGACCACCATGTGCTGGCGGAACACTCCTTCAAAACTGAAGCCCAGGCGCTCAGCTGCGTACTTGGAGCGGGCGTTGCCGTTGTTGCATTTCCATTCCAGACGACGGTATCCCAGCGCAAAAGATTCCTTGGCCAGTAGATAAACCGCTTCGGTACTTTTCGGCGAACGCTGCATCGATGCGCCGAAGGTGACGTGGCCGATTTCGATCCGGCCTTGGGCCGGGACGATCGACATCAGGCTGAGAATGCCCTGAACGTCGCCGCTGGCGCGGTCGATCACGGTAAAAAAATACGGGTCGCTATTGGCCGCGTGGTTATTTAGCCAGTCATCGAATGCATCGCGCTCGGCGAAGGGGCCATAAGGCAGATAGTCCCAGAGTTTCGGATCGGCATTGGGCCCTTCAAGGGCTTGCCACAGGCCATCGCCGTGGAGTGCCGGGTCGAGTTTTTCCAGACGGATGAAATGCCCTTCGATGAGTTTGACCGAGGGCGCCGGGACGCCTTTCCAGTCGGCGAGTGAAGTCGACATGTTGTTCTCCCTAAACCTTAAAGGCCTTTGCGAAACTGGATGAAGCCGGGGCGCTCGGCGATGCGCTCGTAGAGCCGAATAGCCGTGGCATTGGTCTCGTGGGTCAGCCAATGGACCTTGGCGCAACCGTCAGCGCGTGCGGTGTCATAGACGAATTCAATCAGCTGCCGACCGACGCCGGTGCCGCGTGTTTCCGGGACGACCAGCAGGTCCTGCAGGTAGCAGGCGTTTTCGATGCTCCAGTTGGAGCGGTGGTAAATGAAGTGCACCAGACCCACCGCCTTGCCATCGAGCCAGGCAAGGGCGGCGTGGGTCGGTTCGTTCGGATCGAGTAAGCGTTGCCAGGTGCTCTGATAAACAGTGCCGGGCAACTCAGTGTCGTAGAAGCGCAGGTAGGCTTGCCACAACGGTTGCCAGGCGGCGTGGTCGTTGGCGGTGACGGGGCGGATCTCGATCTGACTCATGGTTATTCCTTAACGCATCAAGTGGGCGAGGGCTTGGTCGTGCAGGTCGGGACTGGCGGCCAGCCCTTCACGCACGCCGGCGATGTCTGTGGTACTGCGGTTCTGGCTGAGCTTGCGTTTGCCTTCCAGACGCTGGATCGGCAAAGCGAAACCGACGATGGCCTTGAGCATGCCGTCGATGTAGTGGGCCGGCGCATCGTCGACCTTCCACGGTTTGGCGCGACCGGCTTCATGGCGATCGGTCAGGGCGCTGACCAGGTTGCGCAAGCGGTGCGCGTCGCTGAACACTTCGGCCTTGCCGTAGGCATGCACGGCGACGTAGTTCCAGGTCGGCACGACTTTGCCGTGGTCGGCTTTGCTCGGGTAAAACGAGGGGCTGACATAAGCGTCGGCCCCGGCGAAGATCACCAGTGCTTCAGCGCCGGCCTCCAGTTCCTGCCATTGCCGATTGGCTCTGGCCAAATGCCCGTAGAGGGTGCCATTGGGCCCTTGCTCAGGGCTCAGCAACAGCGGCAAATGGCTGGCTTGCAAGCCTTGTGCGCCGTGGGTGATCAGCATCGCGAGCCGGGTGCTGAGGATTTGTTGGTGCAGTTGCAACACGTCTTCTTCGGCAAATGCGCTGGGTGTGTACATGGAAATATTCCTTGGCGAATGCCTGCATCCTAGGCAGGCTATTGGTCTGTTGTAAGAGCCATTAATGACCAATTTAATAGGTCCATTTTTTGAGGTCCCAGCCCATGTCCCTTGCGCCGCTGTCCTTGTCGTTCAACCCGGCGGGTATCGAACTGGATCGTCGTCAGGGCTTGAGTCGACAGCTCTATCAGGCTTTGCGCTTGCGGGTACTGGACGGACGCCTGGCCAGCGGCACGCGTTTGCCTGCTACCCGGGACCTGGCCGCAGCCTTGTCGATTTCCCGCAATAGCGTAGTTCGCGCCTACGATCAGCTGTACGCCGAAGGCTTTATCGAAGGGCGCGTGGGTGACGGCACCTATGTGGCTCTGTTACCGGAGACAGCCCTCCCGGTGAAAAAACTATCCACAAAAGTATCCACAGGGTTTTCAACAGGCTTACCCACAGGGTTATCCACAAAATCGTCTGTTTTACCTGGGATTACATCCAGTAAAGTTATCCACAGCAGTGCCCTTGAGCGTGTCGAGCAGCACCATTTGACCAGGCCGCCGGGTGGTCCGCCGCGTGCTTTTCGGGTGGGTGTTCCGGCTTTTGATCTGTTCCCGTTCGAGGTCTGGGCCAAGCTGAATGCGGCTTTCTGGCGAAAACCGGATTTGCAGCAGTTGTGTTATGGCGCGCCGGAGGGCGACGCACGCTTGCGCGGGCTGATCGCTGCATATTTGCGCAGCTCACGTGGCATGCAGTGCAGCGCTGAACAAATTGTGATCACCAGTGGCGCGCAGCAGGGAATTAGCCTTTGTGCACAGTTGCTGGTGGAGCCCGGCGATGGGGTGGCTGTGGAAAACCCGGGCTATCGCGCGGCCGGCCATGCCTTTGCCGTGGCAGGGGCGCAGTTGCGTGGTGTGGCGGTGGACAGCGAGGGCATGGACTGCACGCAATTGGCGACCTTGAACGATTGCCGGCTGGCCTATGTCACCCCCTCTCATCAGTACCCGACCGGGGTGGTCATGAGTCTGGCGCGGCGTCTGGAGTTGCTGGCATGGGCCGAGCGCACCCAAGGCTGGATCGTCGAGGACGACTATGACGGCGAGTACCGTTACAGCGGCGCACCACTGGCGCCCTTGGCCGCGCTGGATCGCCAGGGCCGTGTGTTGTATGTCGGGACTTTCGGCAAAGTCGCGTTTCCGGCGTTGCGCCTGGGCTATCTGGTGCTGCCGATGGGGCTGGTGGAGGCCTTCGCCCAACGTCGGGCAGTGGATGTGCGGCACTCGGAGGTCAGCACCCAAGCGGTGATGGCCGAGTTCATGGCGGCCGGGCATTTTCAGCGGCATATCCGCCGGATGCGCCGCGCGGCATTGAGTCGACGCAATGCATTGTTGGCCGGTTGGCCTGTGGATATCCCGGGTGTTGGCAGTTTGCCCAGTGTGGCGGCGGGTTTGCATCTGACCGTACGGGTGGACAGTCCGGCCCGCGAACGTGAGCTGATCGAACAAGCCGCGAGTGTCGATGTGGAGATCAGTGGCTTGAGCCGCTACTGGTTACCGGATTCGAGTACGCCAGTAGAGGAGCGGGCAGGGTTGGTGCTCGGGTTTGCGGCGGTGCCGGAAGTGGCCATTGAGGCGGCACTGACGCGGTTACGGGGCGTCTGGAGTTGATGAGATCTGATCGGGATTGAAAGACCCGCGCAGTGGCGGGTCTTCGGTTTCGCTCTACGGACATCAATGCCCGGCAATCATTCGGTTCAGGTCCCGGACTTGATCTTGGTCCAGGCTCGGGTACGTGCGCGCTCCGCATCACGCGGCAAGGGTTGCAGGGTATAGAGCGTGCTCATCGCCGCTTCGGTCGGGTACAGGTTGGGGTTGGTGCGGATCGCCGGGTCGACTAGATCGGTGGCGTCCTTGTTCGGGTTCGGGTAGCCGACGAAGTCGCTGATTGGCGCGATCACTTTCGGTTGCAGCAGGTAGTTGATGAAGGTGTAAGCGTCCTCCGGATCTTTGGCGCCTTTAGGGATCGACAGCATGTCGAACCAGATCGGCGCGCCTTCTTTGGGCAGGCGCATATCGACGACGACACCGTTCTTGGCTTCCTTGGCGCGGTTGGCGGCCTGGGAGAAGCTGCCGGAATAACCGACCGCGACGCAGATGTCGCCGTTGGCGATATCGGCCATGTACTTGGAGGAGTGGAAGTAGGTGATGTACGGACGAATCTTCAGCAGCAGCGCTTCAGCTTTGGCGTAGTCCGCAGGCTTGGTGCTGTTGGGCGGCAGGCCGAGGTGTTGCAGGGCCAGCGGCAGGATCTCCGACGGCGAGTCGAGCAGAGCGACGCCGCACTGCTTGAGTTTGCTGATGTTCTCCTCCTTGAAGATCAGGTCCCAGCTGTCCACCGGCGCGTTGTCGCCCAGCGCGGCCTTGATCTTGTCCGGGTTGAAACCGATCAGGATGGTGCCGTACATGTAGGGCACGGCGTATTTGTTGCCGGGGTCGTTGGCTTCGATCAGCTTCATCAGCTTGGGATCGAGGTGGTTCCAGTTCGGCAGCTTGCTGCGGTCCAGTGGCTGGAACACCCCGGCTTCGATCTGCTTGGCCAGGAACACGTTGGACGGCACCACCACGTCATAACCGGAGTTGCCGGTGAGCAGCTTGGCTTCCAGCGCTTCGTTGGTGTCGAAGATGTCGTAGATCAGTTTGACCTTGGTCTCGGCCTTGAAGTCTTCGAGGGTTTTGGGGGTGATGTAATCGAACCAGTTGTAGACCCGCAAGGTGCGGTCTTCAGCATGTACGGCGCCGCTGAGCACTGTGGCGCAGAGGGCTGGAGCGATAAAACGCTTGAGTCTGTTCATTGTTCTAATTCCTCATTGGGCGCTTTGGAAACCTTCGAGAACGTTCACGGCGTTGATGCCGATTTCTTCTACCGCGTAACCGCCTTCCATCACGAACAGCGTCGGCTTGCCGAGACGCGCGATACGTTCGCCCATGCGCAAGTAGTCCGGGCTGTCGAGCTTGAACTGGGAGATCGGGTCGTCCTTGAAGGTGTCGACGCCCAGAGAAACCACCACGACATCGGCGCCGTAGCTTTCGATCTCTTTGCAGGCCAGTTCCAGCGCAGCGCTCCAGCTGTCCCAGCCGCTGCCGGCGGCCAGCGGGTAGTTGAAGTTGAAACCTTCGCCAGCACCTTCTCCGTGCTCGTCTTCGTAACCGAGGAAGAACGGAAACTCGGCTTGCGGGTGGCCATGGATCGAGGCAAACAGCACGTCGCTGCGCTCATAGAAAATCGATTGGGTGCCGTTGCCGTGGTGGTAGTCGACGTCGAGGATGGCAACCTTTTTATGGCCTTGATCGAGGAACGCCTGAGCGGCGATGGCCGCGTTGTTCAGGTAGCAGTAACCGCCCATCAAGTCGCTGGCAGCGTGGTGTCCCGGTGGTCGGCACAGGGCGAAAGCACTGCGAGCGCCGCGTTGGATCTCCGCCTGGGCTGTGAGCGCGACTTGCGCTGCGCTGTACGCGGCTTGCCAGGTGCCGGCGGTGATCGGCGCGCCGCCGTCGAAGCTGTAATAGCCGAGTTGGCCATGCAGACTTTTCGGGATCACCCTGCGCAAGGTGCGGGCCGGCCAGGTGTAGGGCAGCAAGTCACCCTCGCGACCGAACTCGGTCCAGCGCTGCCAGGCGCCTTTGAAGAAGTCCAGATATTCGCTGGAGTGAATCCGCTGGATCGGCCCCAAACCGAAATCCTGCGGTGCTTGCACCGGGCCCAGGCTGCGGTACTGGACCCGCTGCAGAACGTGATCGGCGCGCGAGGGCATTTCGAAGCAGGGCATCAGTTGCCCGTCCATCAATTCACAACGGCCGTGGTGCAGGTGGTGATCATCCGAGTAGATCGTCAGCATTTCTTATTCTCCGCAGGCTGATTCGGTTGCTCACAGTCTTGCGGCGCATGGAGTTTGAGAGAACGGCAGGAGCGGCCAAAAGGGGATCGATATGGCCAAATTGTTTGTCCGAAATTCGCCCCTGAATGGCGCGGGAGACATGATCGCTCCCACGCTCTGCGTGGGAATGTCTCATTGGACGCTCTGCGTCTGCGTCTGCTTCGGCTGCGACGCGGAGCGTTACGGGCTGCATTCCCACGCGGGAGCGTGGGAACGATCGTCGCCCGTAGCTGCCGCAGGCTGCGATCTTCGGTTCAGGGCCGGAACTGACTCGGCGCAACGCCGCTCCAGCGGACGAAGGCATGGCGGAAACTGGCGGTTTCGCTGAAACCCAGGGTTTCGGCGATCTGGTAAATCGGCAACTGATCTTCGCGGAGCATTTGCTTGGCCCGCTCAAAGCGCAGCTCGTCGAGCAGCTCCTGATAGCTGCACCCCAGATCCTTGAGATGCCTGCGCAGAGTGCGCGCCGAACAGTTCATTTGCTCGGCCAAGCCCTCAAGCCCCGGTGCAGCGTTGAGTTGCGTGGCGAGCAGTTGGCGGATTCGCCCCAGCCAGGCCTGACGTCCGGTGAATTCGGTGTTCTGTTTGCGGCAGCGCTCGGCCATGGCCTGGTGGGTAATGGTGTCGGCCAGTGGCAACGGTTGGTCGAGCCACCGCTTGTCGAAGGCAAAGCCATTGGCCGTGGCATCAAACTGCAAGGAGCAGTCGAAGCGCTCGGTGTAGCGGGTCTGGTAGTCCGGTGCGGGATATTCGAAGCGGGCACCGAGCAATGGCAGCGGGTGGCCGAGCAGGTCGTCGCAGATGACCTTCATCGAGACCAGGCAGAACTCGGTGTTGAACGCCGTTAGCGCCGGGTTTTCCCGATAGTCGCCGGCCGTGAGCCAGATGCGCTCGCCATCGTCCTCGAGGCTCAACTCGAAAAGTGTTCCCAATAGCGCCGGATAATGCAGCGCCAGACGCAAAGCGTCACCGAAGGTGGCACTGGTAAGCAGGGCATAACCCAGCATGCCGTAGGAAGAGACATGCATGCGCCGGCCCAGCTCCAGGCCGATCTCGCGCTTGAGCGCGACGGCATTGGCGCAAACCTGCATTTCTTGATTAGTGGTGATTCGCGTGTCGGCACGGCTCAGATCTGTCGCACTGATGCCGCTGCCGGCCAACAGCGCTTCGCTGGACAGACCTTCGGCCTTGAAGGTGCTGAGCACCAGTGAGACCGCGTTGAGGGTCGTGAGATGGGAGTGCAGCATGCTCGGTTCCGGCTGGGGATGCTGGAACCGAGCAAGTTGTGTGCCGCAGTTGGCGGATAATTGATCGTTCCCACGCTCCCGCGTGGGAATGCCTCACTGGACGCTCTGCGTCCGCTTCGGCAGTGACGCGCAGCGTCACGGGCTGCATTCCCACGCAGAGCGTGGGAACGATCAGTGGACGGTCAGCTCAATTCGCCGCACAGATCCAGCTCAACCAAACGCCGAACCTCGGCCGTCTCAAGCCCTGCACCCAACAGCGCATGCAATTTGCCAAACGCCGCCTCACGAGTCATGCCGCCACCCGACAACACGCCAGCATCGCGCAGCCGGCTGCCAGCTTCGTAGACGTCCAGCTTAACCCCGCCTTCATGGCACTGAGTGATCGCCACCACTACGATGCCCTTGTCCTGCGCTCGTCGCAGGCTGGCAAGGAACTCTGGGTTGTCGCTTGGCCCGGTGCCGCTGCCGAAGCACTCGAGCAGCAGTCCTTGAATGCCGCTATTGAGCAGGCCATCAAGTTGTTCAGCACCAATGCCGGGGAACAACGGCAGCACGCCAACCCTGGCCAGTTGCTTGCTCTGATCGTATTGCAGCTGAGCGGGAACTGACGGCGCCTTGGCCACGCCACCGTTACGTTGCAGCGCAGCAAACGGATGACGACCAAAGCTGCGAACTTTCGCGCAACGGGTCGGCGCCAGCAGCTCGCCGTGGAAGTACAAATGCACTCCCGGCGCCAGGCCTTGGCCCAGTGCAACCAACGCTCCGCCGAGGTTTTCCCAGGCATCGCTGTCGGTCACGCCGGCCGGCAGCATGGAGCCGGTGAACACGACTCGCGCATGCAGACCGAGCAACTGGAAGCTCATGGCCGCGGCGCTGTAAGCGAGGGTGTCAGTACCGTGCAGGATCAGCACGCTGTCGCAGCCCTGTACGTCGACTGCATCGATGACCGCTTCACGCAAACGCAGCCAATAGGCAGGTGTCATGTTGGCACTGTCGATCAGCGGGGCCATTTCGCGGAAGCGCCAGTTCGGCACTACCAGCTCTGGCTGGCTGTGGAGGTAGTCGCGCATCCGTGCTTCAAAACCGGAAGCTGGGGCCAGGCCGTGAGCGCTGGCTTGCATGCCGATAGTGCCACCGGTGTAGAGCACCATGACGTGCTGCGCTGCGGGGTAAGTTGCGGGGTTCATGTGGGAATCTCCTGGACGAGTACACCGTACGGTCGAGCATGACGCTGACCGTGCGGTGTGTCACGTCGGACGCAATGGATTGCGCCCGGTTTGGCGATCAGCGTTGCGCTGCGCTCGCGACTGCAGGTGTTGCCTGGGCTTGAGTGGCCGGTGCTGGCGGATTGGCTGGCCAGGCTTTCAGGTCCAGATCCAGGTCCGCAAACTTGCTGGAGTCGAACACTGGCGTCTTGATGCCTGCGGCGCGTTGGTCGTCGTAGTCACGCAGGATGCGCATGCCGACCTTGAACAGCAGGAACAACGCGATCAGGTTAACGAAGGCCAGCAACGTCATGGTGATGTCGGCGAAGGCGAACACCGTGCCGAGGTTCTCGATCGCACCCCAGAAGATCAATACCAATACCAATGCGCGATAGCCGATCAGCACCTTGCGATTGTCGCCGATCAAGAAGCGCAGGTTGCTCTCGCCCAGGTAGTAGTTGTAGAGGATCGAGGTGAACACGAACAACGCCAGCGCGACGCTGATGAACATCCGGCCCCAGTCACCGACTACCGCCGCCAGGGAGTTCTGGGTCAGGGCAATGCCGTCACCTTCGAAACCAGGGGTGTAGAAGCCTGACAGCAGAATCAGCAACGCGGTGCAGGTGCAGATCACGAAGGTATCCAGGAACACGCTGAACGCTTGTACCACGCCTTGTGCGACCGGGTGCTCGACCTGCGCGACAGCGGCAACGTTAGGCGCACTGCCCAGACCGGCTTCGTTAGCGAATACGCCGCGCTTCACGCCCATGATGATCGCGCTACCGATCAGGCCACCGAAGGCTTGATCCAGACCGAAGGCGCTTTTGACGATGGTCATCAGCATGGCCGGCACGTGGTCGAATTGCAGCACGATCACATAGATGGTCACGCCGATGTACACCAGGGTCTTCACCGGAACCAGCAGGTCAGCGACCTTGGCGATACGCTTGATGCCACCGATGAATACCAGACCCAGCAGCACTGCCAGGCCCAGCCCGGTGTAGGTGGTGTTCAGGCCGAAGGCGTTATTGAGCGAGTGGGTCACGGCATGGGATTGCAGGCCGTTGAAGGCGAAACCGAAGGTCACCAGCAGCAGGAAGGCCATGATCATGCCCAACCAGCGTTTCTGCAGGCCATGCTGGATGTAATAGGACGGGCCGCCACGGTACTGGCCTTCGGAGTCGCAGCGCTTGTAGAGCTGGCCGAGGGAGCATTCGAAGAAGCTGCTGGACATGCCGACCAGCGCGGTCACCCACATCCAGAACACCGCACCCGGGCCACCCAGGGTCACGGCGATGCCGACACCGGCAATGTTGCCCGCGCCGACTCGGCCGGCGAGGCTGAGCATCAGGGCCTGGAAGGAGCTGAGTTGACCGGCGCTGCTGCGCAGGCTGTCACGGAACACCGCGAACATGTGGAAGAAGTGACGCAACTGGACGAAACGCGAGCGGATCGTGAAGTAGCTACCGAGCCCGACAATGAGCACGATCAGTACTTTCCCTGAGAGGAAGTCGTTGATGACTTCGAGCATGGAGTTTTCCTCGCTGTTTTTTTGTGTAGGCAAATGCTGGTCGGTCCGACACATCGCATTACACCCGATTGCGCACGGCACAATAGGTGAGGCGAAGGTTGGTCCTGTTCCATTTCGCAGGTTGTTATTAGTTCGGGTTTCGCATGGGTTTTGGCCTCGTTACTGACGACCGCTCACGCGAAGAGGGGCGGCACTATACCTATCAGTGCGGCGTCCGTCTGCACAGTTGTGGTGCAAGCGCCGAAACGAAGCCTTGAAACACCCGACTTTATGGCGTCGGGCTCTTGTGGGAGCGAGCTTGCTCGCGATGCCGGCACCGCGGTTTTTCAGGAAAGCCGCGTCATCGTTCATCGCGAGCAAGCTCGCTCCCACAGGTTCTGCGTTGTTGCAAACAAGTTAAAAAAAAAGGGCCTGGAGAGTAATCTCCAAGCCCTCAAAAGGTGAGAGGTGTCTAGTCCCTCATCCTGGTGAGCAGTGCTATGCCTTGAGAGCCGGCGTTGGTCAGGCCTTCAGAGGCACCAAACGCGGAGCAATCATGTTTTCCGGGCGCAGGATGTCGTCGAGCATGGCTTCGTCGAGCAAGCCTTCTTCGCGCACCAGTTCCAGCACGCCGCGGCCGCTTTCCAGCGCGATGCGAGCGATGCGGGTGGCGTTCTCATAGCCGATGTACGGGTTCAGAGCGGTGACCAGACCGATCGAGTGTTCGACCAGTTCGCGGCAGCGGGCTTCGTTGGCAGTGATGCCGACGATGCAATGCTCGCGCAGCATGTCCATGGCGCGTTGCAGCAGGCGGATCGAGTCGAAGATCTTGAAGGCGATCAGCGGCTCCATTACGTTCAGCTGCAGCTGGCCGCCTTCGGCCGCGATGGTCAGCGCCAGGTCGTTACCGATGATCTGGAACGCCACCTGGTTGACCGCTTCAGGAATAACCGGGTTGACCTTGCCAGGCATGATCGAGCTGCCTGGCTGACGCGCTGGCAGGTTGATTTCGTTGATGCCGGTACGTGGACCGCTGGACAGCAGGCGCAGGTCGTTGCAGATCTTCGACAGCTTGACCGCGGTGCGCTTGAGCATGCCGGAGAACAGCACGAAGGCGCCCATGTCGGAGGTGGCTTCGATCAGGTCGGCAGCCGGTACCAGCGGTTGACCGCTGATCAGGGCCAGGCGCTGAACAGCCAGGTGCTGGTAACGCGGGTCGGCGTTGATGCCGGTGCCGATCGCGGTGCCGCCCAGGTTCACTTCAGTCAGCAGCTCAGGCGCCAGTGTTTTCAGGCGCGCCAGGTCTTCGCTCAGGGTCGTGGCGAAGGCGCGGAATTCCTGGCCCAGGGTCATCGGCACGGCGTCTTGCAGTTGGGTACGACCCATCTTCAGGACGTGGCTGAATTCTTCACCTTTGGCGGCGAACGACTGGATCAGACTGTCGAGGCTGGCCAGCAGCGCGTCGTGACCCAACAGCAGACCCAGGCGGATGGCCGTCGGGTAGGCGTCGTTGGTCGACTGCGCCATGTTCACGTCGTTGTTCGGGTGCAGGTACTGGTATTCGCCCTTCTGGTGACCCATGGCCTCCAGCGCGATGTTGGCGATGACTTCGTTGGCATTCATGTTGGTCGAAGTGCCAGCGCCGCCTTGAATCATGTCCACCACGAACTCTTCGTGGAAATCGCCGCGGATCAGACGGGCACAGGCTTCGCTGATGGCAGCGTGCTTGGCTTCGCTGAGGTGACCCAGCTCACGGTTGGCGTCGGCAGCGGCCTGTTTGACCATGGCCAGGCCCACAACCAGCTTCGGGTAATGCGAAATCGGAACGCCGGAGAGACGGAAATTGTTCACCGCTCGCAGGGTCTGGATGCCGTAATACGCTTGAGCCGGTACGTCGAGTACGCCAAGCAGGTCTTTTTCGGTGCGGAAAGATGCAGCGGAGGACATGATAGAAATCATCTCGATATGGACCCGGTCTGTGCCGGAACGCTGCCAATGCTAGGCTTGGGGGCAATTTACGGCCAATGCTGTTAAGCACTAGCCTATGCATAAACGGCATAATGTCGATGTGACGCCGCTTGGGCGTCGAACGTGTGACCTAAAATGGTGCGTGTCCGGGAGGGCGTGATGAATCTGGAAAGCAAATGGCTTGAGGACTTTAGTGCTCTGGCCGCCACCCGCAGTTTCTCCCAGGCTGCCGAGCGACGTTTCGTCACCCAGCCAGCGTTCAGTCGGCGGATCCGCAGTCTTGAGGCGGCACTGGGGCTGACGCTGGTCAACCGCTCGCGCACGCCAATCGAACTGACGGCGGCGGGACAGTTGTTTCTGGTGACCGCGCGTACCGTGGTCGAGCAGCTCGGCGAAGTGTTGCGCCATTTACATCATCTGGAAGGCGGGCAGGGCGAAGTGATACAGGTCGCCGCCGCGCATTCCCTGGCGCTGGGCTTCTTCCCGCGCTGGATCGCGCAACTGCGCAACGAAGGCTTGAACATCGCCACGCGGCTGGTTGCGACCAACGTCGGCGACGCCGTGCATGCCCTGCGCGAAGGTGGTTGTGACCTGATGCTGGCGTTCTATGATCCCGATGCGGCCATGCAAATGGATCCGGAAATCTTTCCCTCGCTGCACCTGGGTCACACTGAAATGCTCCCGGTCTGCGCCGCCGATGCCGACGGCAAACCGCTGTTTGACCTGGAAGGCGAAGCCAGCGTGCCGTTGCTGGCTTACAGCGCCGGTGCCTTCCTCGGTCGTTCGGTGAACATGCTCCTGCGTCAGCGCGCCCTGCGTTTCACCACCATCTATGAAACTGCCATGGCCGACAGCCTCAAAAGCATGGCGCTGGAAGGCCTGGGCATCGCTTGGGTACCGCAGCTCAGCGCGCGCGCCGAACTGGCGCGAGGTGAGCTGGTGGTCTGCGGTGGCCCGCAATGGCATGTGCCGCTGGAGATCCGCCTGTATCGTTGCGCCCTGGTGCGCAAGGCCAACGTCCGTTTATTGTGGCGCAAGCTGGAAGGTGGTGCGGCGCAAGGCACAACAGGATCCTGAAGCCAACGAAGATCCAATGTGGGAGCGGGCTTGCTCGCGAAGACGGCGGCACATCCAGCATTAATGTGACTGACAGTCCGCTTTCGCGAGCAAGCCCGCTCCCAAACTGGATTTGTGGTGTATTGCCCTGACCTTCGAGTCAATAAAATCACCACTTTGCGCCATATGACAGATGGTCGAACCGGGGTCTGTTTATCTGTCTCTTTACGGTATACTGCGCGGCCTTCGGCCGGTTTAACCGGCCTTGATTCGTATAACAAGCCACGCCGGTTTTCCCGCGTGGCTTGTTGTTTTTTGACGCGCCTGCGGGCGCCCAGAGAGAAGAGGCACGACGATGAGTGCACTGGTTGGCGTGATCATGGGCTCCAAGTCCGATTGGTCCACCCTTAGCCACACCGCCGATATGCTGGAAAAGCTCGGCATCCCTTACGAGGTGAAAGTGGTCTCTGCCCACCGTACCCCGGACCTGCTGTTCCAGTACGCCGAAGAGGCCGAAGCGCGTGGCATCGAGGTGATCATCGCCGGCGCCGGTGGCGCTGCCCACTTGCCGGGTATGTGTGCGGCCAAGACGCACCTGCCGGTATTGGGCGTGCCGGTGCAGTCGTCGATGCTCTCGGGCGTCGACTCGCTGCTGTCCATCGTGCAGATGCCGGCGGGCATTCCGGTCGCCACGCTGGCCATCGGCAAGGCCGGGGCGATCAATGCCGCGCTGTTGTCAGCGAGCATCCTTGGTGCCAAGCACCCGCAATTTCACACTGTGCTGAAAAAATTCCGCGCTGAGCAGACAGACAGCGTTCTGGAAAATCCAGACCCACGCGTCGCCTGAGGTTTTTGACGATGAAGATCGGTGTAATCGGTGGCGGCCAGTTGGGTCGCATGCTGGCTCTGGCGGGTACACCGCTGGGGATGAACTTCGCTTTCCTTGATCCGGCACCGGATGCTTGCGCAGCGGCGCTGGGTGAACACCTGCGGGCCGATTACGGCGATCAGGATCACTTGCGCCAGCTGGCCGATGAAGTGGATCTGGTGACTTTCGAATTCGAGAGCGTCCCGGCTGAAACCGTGGCCTTCCTGTCGCAGTTCGTGCCGGTCTACCCGAGCGCCGAAGCCCTGCGCATCGCCCGGGATCGCTGGTTCGAAAAGAGCATGTTCAAGGACCTCGAGATTCCGACTCCGGCGTTCGCCGACATCCATTCGCAAGCCGATCTGGACGCAGCCGTGGCCAGCATTGGTCTGCCGGCAGTCCTGAAGACCCGTACTCTAGGTTATGACGGCAAGGGTCAGAAGGTTCTGCGCAGCGCCGCCGACGTGGCGGGCACTTTCGCCGAGTTGGGCAGTGTCGCCTGCCTGCTGGAAGGTTTCGTAGCGTTCACTGGCGAAGTCTCGCTGATCGCCGTGCGTGCCCGCGATGGCGAAACGAAGTTTTACCCGTTGGTACACAACACCCACGACAACGGCATTCTGCGTCTGTCCGTGGTCAGCACCGACCATCCGCTGCAGGCCCTGGCCGAAGACTACTCGAGCCGCGTGCTCAAGCAGCTGGATTACGTTGGCGTGATGGCGTTCGAGTTCTTTGAAGTCGACGGCGGCCTCAAGGCCAACGAAATCGCCCCGCGGGTCCACAACTCCGGGCACTGGACCACCGAAGGCGCCGAGTGCAGCCAGTTCGAAAACCACCTGCGGGCGGTGGCCGGTCTGCCGCTGGGGTCGACCGCCAAGGTCGGCGAAAGCGCAATGCTCAACTTTATCGGTGAAGTACCGGCCGTGGAGAAGATCATCGCCATTGCCGATTGCCATTTGCACCATTATGGCAAGGCGTTCAAGGTCGGCCGCAAGGTCGGTCACGCCACCTTGCGCTGCGCAGACAAGGCCACCCTTGAGCGGCAGATTCTCAAGGTCGAAGCGCTGATCGCCGAGTAAGAAATCCCTTGGGTTGGCGGGAACCTTCGGTCACCGCCGTTCTCTGATGGCAGGATGCCAAAGCGCTGACTAGGCTTCGGCATAACCACTTCATACAGAGGAAATGCCATGCATATTATTGGAACCATCTTTGTCGGCTTGATCGTTGGTCTGCTGGCACGCTTCCTGAAGCCGGGCGATGACAGCATGGGCTGGATCATGACCATCCTGCTCGGTATCGGCGGTTCGCTGGCGGCGACCTATGGTGGCCAGGCATTAGGCATCTATCATGCGGGTCAGGGGGCGGGCTTCATCGGCGCACTGATTGGCGCAATCGTCCTTCTGGTGATCTACGGCCTGGTCAAAAAGAGCTGATTAAAGCGACAAAACCCTCTCTGCGCGGAACGCGGAGAGTGGTGCCCGTCTCGAAATGACTGTTCACCTTTGACCGCATCCAGCTCTTCGCCATAGCAGACTATGACTCGTCGCCGCGCCTTGCCTGAAAACGCTATTCACTTGTCAAAAGTTGAACGCAGTTACGCAATAGGGCACTAGAATGCTCGGCGTTCCACTGTTCTTCCTTTTCCGAGCAAACCCATGCGCCGTCTTCTGTTGACTCTTCTTCTGCTGGGCAGTGGCCTGGCCCATGCCGGCGAACTGCCGGAAACCGACTGGCTCGAACTGATGCCAAAGTCGGACCAGAAAGCCCTCGAACAAATGCCGGAAATTGACCATAACTCGCCCGAAGCCAATGGGACATTCACTGACAAGGGTGGCTTGAAACAGAGTAAAGGCCTGCCTGCGGTGATGTATTCGACCAAAACCGTGGCGGCGATGAACGACAAGGACATCCGTATCGGTGGTTACCCGGTGCCGCTGGAAACGGATGCCAAAGGTCGCAGCACGCTGTTCTTCCTGGTGCCATACCCAGGCGCCTGCATCCACGTACCGCCGCCGCCTCCCAATCAACTGGTGCTGGTGCGTTATCCGAAGGGTTTGAAGCTCGATGATATCTATACGCCGCTGTGGGTAACCGGCACGCTGAAAGTCGAGAAGGTCAACAATGACCTGGCTGATGCGGCGTATGCGCTGGATGCGGCGAAGGTTAGGGTGGTGAAAGAGTCGGATCTATAACCGCGCCAGACATTTGGGCACCGATTTAATGTGGGAAGGGTCGGACGACGCTTCCCACATTGGTTTCGTGGTGTTAAAGGGGCTTGCTGGCAACACTCACGCCCAGCGTATGACTCGCCCCCGGCGCCAGGGTTATCACATCATCCATCACATTCGCCGTTTCGATGCACAGCATGCGCTGCCAGCCATCGTCGGCCATGTCGCTGAATTGTTTGGCGCGTTCGATCCACGGATTCCAGATCACCGCCGAGCGCGAGCCGCGGCTGGTCAGTTGAATGCGCCGTTCCCAACTCGGGTCAACAATGTTCAGCTGTTCAGGCGTATCCAGGTAGATGCGGTCAGTTTCACCGGCAAAGCGCAAATCACCGGCCTGAATACAGGTTTTCCAGTCGTCCAGGGTTTCGATATAGCTCACCCCGTCCAGTCCTTCGATGTGCACGTTGCGCACATCGCTGACTGCAAAGTAGCTGTGCAGCGCCTGGCTGATACTCACGCTTTCAGTACCCTGGTTGTGGCTGGTGAGGCTGATGTGCAGTTGCTCATCCAGACGAATGCTCAGCTTCAAATCAACCTTGTGCGGCCAGCCAGGCAAGCCGCCTTCGGGCTGAGGCAGAACGAATTCAACCTTCAGGTTTTCACCTTCAGCTTCAATCCCGTCCAACTCCCAGTCCATCGCCCTTACCAAACCGTGGGCGGTGGCGGGTTCAGTGCTCTGGCGCATGTCCTGAACGCCTTGCGGGTTGCGCGCCAGATTACCGAACCACGGCCAGCACACCGGAACGCCGGCACGAATGCTCTTGCCGGTTTTGAACGCGGCCTCATCGTTGAGCCAGATCAGCGGTGGTTGCCCCGCCAACTGATAGCTGAGGATGTGCGCACCTTGTTGGGCCACCAGCAATTCGGCCTGACCGTGGCGGATGCGCCAGCAGTTCAGTTCATCCAGTTTCACAGCTTCAACGTTGGGCGTAGGCATGCTGCAGATCTCACTTGGAAACAATGACTGCAATGGACCCGCAACGGGTCCATGAGTTTAACGCCGTGGAGGCACCGAACGGGTCCGGCCGCTGCCATCGATGGCGACGAAGACAAACACCGCTTCGGTCACTTTACGCCATTCGCTGGACAGTGGATCGTCGCTCCAGACCTCGACCATCATCTGGATCGAGCTGCGGCCGATTTCCAGCGCCTGGGTATAGAAGGACAGTTGCGCTCCGACCGCGACCGGCACCAGAAACGCCATGCGATCAATCGCTACCGTTGCCACGCGTCCGCCAGCGACTTTGCTGGCCATCGCCGTGCCGGCCAGGTCCATTTGCGCGACCAGCCAACCACCGAAAATATCGCCAAAACCGTTGGTTTCGCGAGGAAGCGCGGTGATTTGCAGGGCCAGATCGCCTTGCGGAATAGGATCTTCTTGTTCGAGCTCTATCATGCCGGGGGTGCCTCTGACCCGTGACTCTACAGTGTGCTGCGGGTGAATAGCCGTCTCGGGAAAAACGATTCAGCCCGAACATACTACGTTCGTCACGTTTTTCGTAAGGCGTACTAAAGGGAAACTCTGCGAAACCGGCTGGTTGGTGCCCAACGGCGCTTTCGCACAGCAACCCTCTGCGTGCGGGTGTTTACCCGTAGATTGCGAGTATATCGATCGGTAGACCTCGCGACGACCGTCCGGTTCTCATTTTGACCGTCAATTGCGCTCATCTATGTGCTTTTTCGAACAATTTGCTATCGTGCCAAACCTGCCAGGCCCCAACCAGCGCTGTTGCGGCTTCCAGACCTGACTATAAGAGAAGCCCTTGCCATGACCAGTGTGCCCTCGAGCATTGCGCAGCCAGCACAAGCCGCACGTCCGTTGACCCGCAACGATTACAAGACTTTGTCGCTCTCTGCCTTGGGTGGGGCACTGGAGTTTTACGACTTCATTATCTTCGTGTTCTTCGCCACGGTGGTCGGCAAGCTGTTCTTCCCGGCGGACATGCCGGAGTGGCTACGCCTGATGCAGACCTTCGGGATTTTCGCGGCTGGTTATCTGGCCCGGCCGTTGGGCGGCATCGTCATGGCACACTTCGGTGACCTGCTGGGGCGCAAGAAGATGTTCACCTTGAGCATCTTCATGATGGCCGTGCCGACGCTGATCATGGGCATGTTGCCGACTTACGCGCAGATCGGTATGTGGGCGCCGATTCTCTTGCTGCTGATGCGAGTTATCCAGGGCGCGGCCATCGGCGGTGAAGTGCCAGGCGCCTGGGTGTTTGTGTCCGAGCACGTACCGCAGCGGCACATCGGTTACGCCTGCGGGACGCTGACTTGTGGCCTGACCGCCGGGATCCTGCTCGGCTCATTGGTCGCCACGGCGATCAACAGCATTTACAGCCCAACCGAAGTCTCCGATTACGCCTGGCGTATCCCGTTCCTGCTGGGTGGGGTGTTCGGGCTGTTTTCGGTGTACCTGCGTCGCTGGCTACACGAAACCCCGGTGTTCGCTGAACTGCAACTGCGCAAAGCCCTGGCCGAAGAAGTGCCGTTGCGCGCCGTGCTGCGCGATCATCGCGGGGCGATTGTGATTTCGATGCTGCTGACCTGGTTGCTCTCTGCGGGGGTCATTGTGGTCATTCTGATGACTCCGACCGTACTGCAGACGGTCTACCACTTCTCGGCGACCACCGCGTTGCAGGCCAACAGCCTGGCAATCGTGTTTCTGAGCCTGGGTTGTGTCGCTTCCGGCGCACTGGCTGACCGTTTCGGCGCGGGCAGGGTGTTCGTGTTTGGAAGCGCGGCGCTGTTGCTGACGTCGTGGACCTTCTATCACAGCCTGTTCAACCACCCTGACTGGCTGTTCCCGCTGTACTCGCTGACCGGTTTGTTCGTCGGCACCATCGGCGCGGTGCCATTCGTGATGGTCAACGCGTTTCCGGCCGTAGTGCGCTTCAGCGGTTTGTCATTCTCCTACAACCTGGCCTACGCGATTTTCGGCGGTCTGACCCCGATGATCGTCACCCTGCTACTCAAGGAAAGCCCGATGGGTCCTGCCTATTATGTTGCAGTAATTTGCAGCATGGGGCTGTTGGTGGGCCTGTATCTGTGGCGTAAAGCTCGCTAAAACCCGCATCAACTCTGCGTTTGCTTTACCTTCTCCCTCAAGGTCCAGCCTTCTGATCGAATGCCGGACCTTCATCTAATTGTCATATTCCAGTCATAGAGTGTTCACACGGCCTACAGATACTTGGCCCCGATCCAATTCACCCTATCTGCTAGGAGTAAGGCATGAAACTGAAGCGTTTGATGGCGGCAATGACTTTTGTCGCTGCTGGCGTTGCGACTGCTAATGCGGTTGCCGCTGTTGACCCTGCTATCCCGAGCTACACCAAGACCACTGGTGTGTCGGGCAACCTGTCCAGCGTCGGTTCCGATACCCTGGCGAACCTGATGACCCTGTGGGCCGAGAACTACAAAAAAGAATACCCGAACGTAAACATCCAGATTCAGGCCGCTGGCTCCGCCACTGCGCCACCTGCGCTGACTGAAGGCACCTCGAACCTGGGCCCGATGAGCCGCAAGATGAAAGACACCGAACTGGCTGCCTTCGAGCAGAAGTACGGTTACAAGCCGACCGCAATCCCGGTCGCTGTGGATGCCCTGGCCGTATTCGTGCACAAGGACAACCCGATCAAGCACCTGACCATGGAACAAGTCGACGCGATCTTCTCCTCGACTCGTCTGTGCGGCGCCAAAACCGAAGTGAAAACCTGGGGTGACCTGGGCGTGACCGGCGACCTGGCCAACAAGCCAGTCCAGCTGTTCGGTCGTAACTCGGTATCCGGCACCTATGGCTACTTCAAAGAAGAAGCCCTGTGCAAAGGCGACTACAAGCCAAACGTCAACGAACAACCAGGTTCGGCTTCGGTCGTACAATCGATCAGCAGCTCGCTGAACGGTATCGGTTACTCGGGCATCGGCTACAAAACCGCTAGCGTGAAGACCGTGGCTCTGGCCAAAAAAGGCAGCACTGACTTCATCGAAGACAGCGAAGAAAACGCCCTGAACGGCAAATACCCGCTGTCGCGTTTCCTCTACGTTTACGTCAACAAAGCCCCGAACAAGCCTCTGGCCCCGCTGGAAGCCGAGTTCGTGAAGCTGGTTCTGTCCAAGCAGGGGCAGGAAGTGGTTGTGAAAGACGGCTACATCCCTCTGCCAGCCAAGGTTGCTGCAAAAGCACTGGCTGACCTGGGCCTGCAAGAAGGCGGCGGTGAAGTCGTAAAAAAGTAACACCTTAGGTCCGGGGGCTTAACCCGGGCCTGTAGGAGCGATGCTGGCTCGCGCTGGCATCACCGCGGTGATCCAGTCAGATCGAGTCGACTGAATCGCGGGCAAGCCTCGCTCCTACGCCCCCCATTTTCCGGTCCGCTGCCAGCTCTGCTACGCGGCGGATTTGTCGCGTCACTGCATTGTCATCTTTTTGTCATACAGGACCGCTAGGGTGTGCGCATGAATGATCTGGCCAATTCCACCATGACTACCAATCCCCCCAAGCGAATTGACTTCAATACGCCTGAGCTGCAACGCAAGCGCCGTATCCGCGCGCTCAAAGACCGTCTGACCCAATGGTATGTGCTGATAGGCGGTCTGGCCGTCCTCGGCGCAATCACCTTGATCTTCTTCTTCCTCGGTTACGTCGTGATGCCGCTGTTCCAGGGCGCTGACTTGACCGCCAAGGACGCCATCACCCCTGCCTGGATACAAGACGCCGGCAAGCCGTTGATGATCTCTCTTGAAGAGCAGAACCAGGTCGCCATGCGGGTTTCCGACAAAGGTCAGGCGTTGTTCTTCGACATTGACAGTGGTGCCGAATTGAGCCGCGTGAACCTGCCGATTCCGGCCGGCGTCAGCGTGACGTCCATTGGTGAAGACCAGCCGGGGCATCCGTTGGTGGTGGTTGGCTTGTCGAACGGCCAGGCCCTGGTGTTCCGCCACACTTACAAAGTCAGCTACCCGGATGGCAAGAAGACCATTTCGCCGGCCATCGAATACCCGTACGGTGAAACGCCGATCGCGCTGAACGAGCAGGGCGGCGCCCTTGAGCACGTCAGCCTCAACGCCACCGAATCGGCGCTGGTGGTTGCCGGCTCTACCGGTCCGCAGCTGCATGTGCTGTCGCTGACCCGCGAAGAAAACATGATGACCGGTGAAGTCACCAGTAATCAGACCCGCATCGAACTGCCGCAAATGACCGAGACGGTCAAAGCGATCTACATCGATCCGCGCCAGCAATGGCTGTACGTGGTCAATGGTCGTGCCCAGGCCGACGTGTACAGCCTGCGCGACAAGAGCCTCAACGGTCGCTACAAGCTGCTCGAAGACGGCAATGCCGAAGTGACTGCCAGTACCCAGCTGGTGGGCGGTATCTCGTTGATCATCGGTGACTCCAAAGGCGGCCTGGCCCAGTGGTTCATGGCCCGTGACACGGATGGCGAGCTGCGTCTGAAGCAGATTCGGACCTTCCAGATGAGCACCACGCCGATCGTTGAAATCACCGCTGAAGAACGTCGCAAAGGTTTCATCGCCCTGGACGCCTCGGGCAAGCTCGGTGTGTTCCATAGCACCGCCCACCGCACCTTGCTGGTTGAACCAGTGGTCGACGGCGCCGGTATTTTCGGTCTGTCGCCACGAGCCAACCGCGTTATCGTCGAGGCGGGAGGCAAGCTGCAACCGCTGCTGCTCGACAACCCGCACCCGGAGGTTTCCTGGAGCGCGCTGTGGGGCAAGGTCTGGTACGAAAACTACGACGAGCCTAAGTATGTCTGGCAGTCGACCGCCGCAAACACCGACTTCGAACCCAAGCTGAGCCTCTCGCCGCTGACCTTCGGTACGCTGAAAGCTGCGTTCTACGCCATGCTGCTGGCCGCACCGCTGGCCGTCGCGGCCGCGATCTATACCGCGTACTTCATGGCTCCGGGCATGCGCCGCAAGGTCAAACCGGTGATCGAGCTGATGGAAGCGATGCCGACGGTGATCCTCGGTTTCTTCGCCGGTCTGTTCCTGGCACCGTATGTCGAAGGTCATTTGCCGGGCATCTTCAGCCTGCTGATGCTGCTGCCGATTGGCATCCTGGTGGCCGGGTTCGCCTGGAGCCGCCTGCCTGAGTCGCTGCGCCTGCGGGTTCCGGACGGCTGGGAAAGCGCAATCCTGATTCCGGTGATTCTGTTCGTAGGCTGGCTGTCGCTGTACATGAGCCCGTACATGGAAACCTGGTTCTTCGGCGGCGACATGCGCATGTGGATCTCCCACGACCTGGGCATTACCTACGACCAGCGCAACGCCCTGGTAGTCGGTCTGGCCATGGGTTTCGCCGTCATTCCGAACATCTACTCGATTGCCGAAGACGCTGTGTTCAGTGTGCCGCGTGGCCTGACGCTGGGTTCGCTGGCACTGGGTGCTACTCCATGGCAGACCATGACACGGGTGGTGATCCTCACCGCCAGCCCGGGCATCTTCTCGGCGTTGATGATTGGCATGGGCCGTGCGGTGGGTGAAACCATGATCGTGCTGATGGCCACCGGCAACACCCCGGTCATGGAATTGAACCTGTTCGAAGGGCTGCGTACCCTGGCCGCCAACGTCGCGGTGGAAATGCCCGAATCGGAAGTCGGCGGCAGCCACTACCGCGTGCTGTTCCTCTCGGCGCTGGTGCTGCTGTTGTTCACCTTCATCATGAACACCCTCGCCGAGCTGATCCGTCAGCGTCTGCGCAAGAAATACTCGTCGCTTTAAGAAAGGTAGAAGTCTGTGAAACAGAACTCCCTAAAAGGCTGGTTCAAGAGCGGCGCCCCCGGCGTCTGGATCAGCGGTGGTGCGGTGTCCATCGCGGTCATCATGACCCTCGGTCTGCTGACAGTGATTGCCGTGCGCGGTCTGGGCCATTTCTGGCCGGCGGACCTGATGCACGCCAGTTACAACGTGCCGAACCAGGCCAATCACATCGTCATCGGCGAAGTGGTGCAGAAAGAAGAAGTGCCTCGTGAGCGCCTGAAAAGTGCTGGCCTGCCAGTACCTGATCAAGGCCCGGAGTTCATGACCCGCGAGCTGATCAAGGTCGGCAACCGTGACCTCAATGGCAACGATTTCACCTGGATCGTTGGCGAGTGGCTGACCAACCAGAGCACGCCTGCTGAACTGATGACCATCGAGCGTCGTGAGTGGGGCAACTTCTACGGCTACCTGGTCAACGTCAAGCAGGACGGCAAGGTCATCGCTGAAGGCGAGGCCGCATGGCCGGAACTGCAAGCCCGTGTCGAGCGCGTCAACAAGCTCGCCGTGCAACTCAAAGCCCTCGAAAAGTCTGATATTGGTGCCATCAACGCCGGCCTCGAACGTTTGCGTCTGCATGCTCGCAAGCTGGAACTGGCCGGCAAGCTCGATGCCGCCGCTCAGGCGGATATGGACGGGGAGCGCGCCGAGCTGAACAACCGCTATCAGGCGGTCGAAGCGCAGCTCAGTGACCTGCACACGCAGTTCAATCGCGACAGCCTCACGGCCCGCGATGCCAACGGTAAAGAAGTGGAAATCGGCATCGGCAAAGTGGTTCACGCCTATCAGCCGAACGCCATGAGTACGCTGACCAAAGTCGGTTTCTACTTCAACAAGGCCTGGGAATTCCTCAGCGACGACCCGCGTGAAGCCAACACCGAAGGCGGGATCTTCCCGGCGATTTTCGGCACCGTGATGATGACCCTGATCATGGCCATGATCGTTACCCCGTTCGGCGTGCTGGCTGCGGTTTACCTGCGTGAATATGCACGTCAGGGCCCGATGACCCGACTGATCCGCATCGCCGTGAACAACCTCGCAGGTGTTCCGGCCATTGTGTACGGCGTGTTCGGTCTGGGCTTCTTTGTCTACGTATTGGGTGGCTCGGTCGACCGTTTGTTCTTCCCTGAAGCGCTACCGGCACCGACCTTCGGTACGCCGGGCCTGCTCTGGGCGTCCCTGACCCTGGCATTGCTGGCGGTGCCGGTAGTCATCGTCGCCACGGAAGAAGGTCTGGCGCGGATTCCTCGCACAGTGCGTGAAGGTTCGTTGGCGCTCGGTGCGACCAAGGCGGAAACGCTGTGGAAGATCGTTCTGCCGATGGCCAGCCCCGCGATGATGACCGGCATGATCCTCGCCGTGGCCCGCGCCGCTGGTGAAGTGGCGCCGCTGATGCTGGTGGGCGTGGTGAAACTGGCCCCGTCGCTGCCGATGGATGGTAACTACCCGTACCTGCACCTGGACCAGAAGATCATGCACCTGGGCTTCCATATTTATGACGTCGGCTTCCAAAGCCCGAACGTCGAAGCCGCACGGCCGCTGGTGTACGCCACGGCGCTGTTGCTGGTGCTGGTGATCGCCACGCTTAACCTGTCGGCAGTGTGGATTCGTAACCACCTGCGCGAAAAATACAAAGCTTTGGATAGTTAATCGCCGCCGCCCCTGTAGGAGCGAAGCTTGCTCGCGATGGCATCACCGCGGTGAGCCGGTTAAAACTCACCGGCGGCATCGCGGGCAAGTCGGATCGCCGCACCGCTCGCTCCTACAGAACGGCATTACCGCTGGCCCGCCTCGTGAGGCCAGCGGCCAACTGAATCGAATTTGTTAGCGTAGGGAGCATCCCATGCAGCACGAAGCACATAGCCACGGCATCAACATGTCCGCCCTGGGGCGCGACAAGCAAAGCTTGAGTCTGGCGCAAGAAACCGTCGCCATCGAAGTGCCGAGCCTGAGCCTGTATTACGGCGACAAACAAGCACTGTTCGACGTCAGCATGAACATTCCCAAGCAGCGCGTGACCGCCTTCATCGGCCCGTCCGGCTGCGGCAAGTCGACCCTGCTGCGTACCTTCAACCGGATGAACGATCTGGTCGACGGCTGCCGCGTGGAAGGTGAAATCAATCTGTACGGCAACAACATCTACCGCAAGGGTGAAGACGTCGCCGAGCTGCGTCGCCGGGTCGGGATGGTGTTCCAGAAGCCTAACCCGTTCCCGAAAACCATCTATGAAAACGTGGTTTACGGCCTGCGCATTCAAGGCATCAACAAAAAGCGTGTGCTCGACGAAGCGGTCGAATGGGCGCTTAAGGGCGCGGCGCTGTGGGAGGAGGTCAAGGACCGCCTGCACGAGTCGGCACTTGGCCTGTCCGGTGGTCAGCAGCAACGTCTGGTGATTGCCCGTACTATCGCCGTGGAGCCGGAAGTTCTGTTGCTCGACGAACCGTGCTCGGCTCTGGACCCTATCTCGACGCTGAAAGTGGAAGAGCTGATCTACGAGCTGAAATCCAAATTCACCATCGTTATCGTTACCCACAACATGCAACAGGCCGCCCGGGTTTCTGACTACACGGCGTTCATGTACATGGGCAAACTGGTGGAGTTCGGCGACACCGACACCCTGTTCACCAATCCGGCGAAGAAGCAGACTGAAGACTACATCACCGGTCGTTACGGCTAGGAAGCAGCAGTCGTTCACTGAACCAACGCTGCGGTCGACCGCATCTTACCGGACGCTCCAAGGACGCCAACCATGATTAGTAAAGATAGCCTCACGCATCACATCTCCCAGCAGTTCAATGCCGAACTCGAGGAGGTGCGCAGCCACCTCCTGGCGATGGGTGGTTTGGTGGAGAAACAGGTCAACGACGCCGTGACCGCGCTGATCGAAGCCGACTCGGGTCTTGCTCAGCAAGTGCGCGAGATCGACGATCAGATCAATCAGATGGAGCGCAACATCGACGAAGAATGCCTGCGCATTCTGGCTCGTCGTCAACCGGCGGCGTCCGACCTGCGTTTGATCATCAGCATCTCCAAATCGGTGATTGACCTGGAGCGCATCGGCGATGAAGCGACCAAGATTGCCCGTCGCGCCATCCAGTTGTGCGAAGAAGGCGAAGCGCCGCGCGGTTACGTCGAAGTCCGGCATATCGGTGACCAGGTGCGCAACATGGTCCGCGATGCACTGGACGCCTTCGCGCGCTTCGACGCCGATCTGGCGCTGTCGGTGGCACAGTACGACAAGGTCATCGACCGCGAATACAAGACCGCGCTGCGTGAGCTGGCGACTTTCATGATGGAAGACCCGCGCTCTATCTCAAGGGTCTTGAGCATCATTTGGGTCCTGCGTTCGCTGGAGCGGATCGGTGACCATGCGCGCAACATTTCGGAACTGGTGATCTACCTGGTGCGCGGCACCGACGTGCGTCACCTGGGCCTCAAACGCATGAAAGAAGAAGTTGAAGGCACAAGCGCTGAAAGCGCTAATGTTCCGGGCAAACCTGACGATAAGTAAGATTGCCCAAGAAAAGCGCCCGGCCTTTTGGTCGGGCGTTTTTGTTTGTGGTTTTCGAATTCATAGCACCCGCGAACGAAAAAAGTACCGGCGTGGCTGAAGAGTTTTGGCAAATTGCCATCAGATGAGCGTTATGCTTGCCGGGATTTTTTAAAGAGGTGGTCGATGAGTAAGGTAAGTGTGTTGGTGGTGGATGATGCTTCGTTCATTCGTGATCTGATGAAGAAGTGCCTGCGCAACTACTTCCCCGGCATCAGGATTGAGGATGCCGTCAACGGCAGGAAAGCCCAGGCCTTACTCGCCCGTGAAGCGTTCGACCTGGTCCTGTGCGACTGGGAGATGCCGGAAATGTCCGGCCTCGAACTGCTGACCTGGTGCCGCGAACAGGACAACCTCAAAGCCATGCCGTTCGTCATGGTCACCAGCCGTGGCGACAAAGAGAACGTGGTTCAGGCGATCCAGGCCGGCGTTTCCGGCTACGTCAGCAAACCCTTCACCAACGAGCAGTTGCTGACCAAGGTCAAACAGGCCCTGAACAAGGTCGGTAAACTCGACACCTTGCTTTCCAGCGCCCCCACCAAAATGAACTCGGCGTTCGGCAACGACTCCCTCAGTGCGCTGACCGGCGGTAAGGCTGCAGTGGTTCCGTCGGCTGCTGCCCCGGTCAGCCCGTTCGCCAAACCTGCAGCCGAGGCGCCGGCTCGAGGCCTGCTCAACAGCCCACCGGTCAAGGCGCCAGTAGCTTCCGCCGCCTCGGCTGGCGGTCGTGGTCAAGGCCAATTGCGTCTGCCCAGCGGTACCCAACAGTGTGTGATCAAGGCGCTGAGCATCAAAGAAGCGCTGCTGGTAGTAAAACGCACCGACACCCTGCCGCAAGTCCTCGACAGCGCCGTGCTCGACCTTGAGCAGGGCGACAACGCCGAAGTGGCGCGTCTGAACGGCTACCTGCACGCGGTCGTCGCCCACGAGCCGAAACCGGACAGCGACTGGCTGCAACTGACCTTCCGCTTTGTCGACCAGGACGCGCAGAAACTCGACTACATTTCCCGACTGATCGCTCGCGGTACGGCGCAGAAGCATTTTGTGCCGGGTGCATAAGCGTTTTTGGGTCTGATCGATCTCTATTCCGACGCTCAGACCGTCTATCGCGGGCAAGTCGGATTGCCCGCGATATGGCGGCCTTGAATTCAACACAATCCTCCCTGAATCAACGCACAGTTCTGGAACATCTGACGACTTCGCTGGTGCATCACAGCTGATAGGCTGCTTTGCACGCCTTAGTCGACAGATCCTTGCCCATGCTCGCGCGATTGTTGTTTTTCTGTAGTCTTTTCATGGCCACCACATCGGCTGTGGCCATGACGATCTACAAGTCCACCGACGCCAGCGGCGTGGTCTCGTACAGCGACCGGCCGACGCAGGGCGACAAGCCGTTGGTCTACACCCCAAGGTTCCGTTATTCGCTGGGTGACCCTTCAGGGGCGGTGCAGGCCTATCGTTATCCACTGCCTTGGCGAGGCGGGCCGTTTCGGCTGACTCAGGGCGCCAACGGTCAATACAGTCACTTCGCAGTCAAGAGTCGCTATGCCATGGACATTGCCATGCCCGAAGGCACGCCCATCATCGCGGCCCGTGGCGGGATAGTGGTGAAGACTGAAAATACCCAGACCGGGCGTGGCACCGACCCTTCCGGCAACTTTGTCCGGGTGCTGCACGACGACGGCACCATGGGCGTCTATCTGCACCTCAAGCAAGGCTCGGTGAATGTTCGTGAGGGGCAGCGAGTGGCGGTGGGGAGCGCGTTGGCGTTGTCAGGCAACACCGGCAACAGCAGCGGGCCGCACCTGCATTTTGTGGTGCAGCGCAATACCGGACTGGGGCTGGTGTCGATCCCGTTTCAGTTCAATCAACCGGTAGGGGCGCTGCCCAACTTTGCGTTGGGCAGGCAATGACTGTTTAAAAGCAAAAGATCCCAGGCGCTCGCCCGCCTTGCGCTTAATCGAGCATCAACACCTTGGCCAATATGATTTTCGGGCCTTTCATCTTTTTGATGATGATCCGCAAACCTTCGACTTCCAGTACTTCTTCCTCTTCCGGCACCCGTTTCAGGGTTTCGTAGACCAGCCCGGCGAGGGTTTCGGCTTCGATGTGGTCCAGGTCGATGCCCAGCAGGCGTTCGACCTTGAACAGCGGCGTATCGCCACGCACCAGCAGTTTACCCGGCTGGTAGGCGAGGATGCCGCGTTCGGCCTTGCGGTGTTCGTCCTGGATGTCGCCGACCAGCACTTCCAGCACGTCTTCCATGGTCAGGTAGCCAATGATGTTGCGATCGGCTTCTTCCACCAGCACGAAGTGCGAGCCGCCCTTGCGGAACTGCTCCAGCAAGTGCGACAGCGGCATGTGTCGGGACACGCGCTCCAGCGGGCGGGTCAGTTCGGCGAGGTTGAACGACTCGGGAATGTGGTCCAGCGCGGCCAGTTCCAGCAGCAGATCCTTGATGTGCAGCAGACCGACGAACTCATTGCGCTCGGTGTCGTAGACCGGGTAGCGGCTGAACTTGTGGCGACGGAACTGCGCGAGGATTTCCTTGAGCGGAGCGTTGAACTCGATCGATACCAGATCCTCACGGGAGTTGGCCCAGTCGACCACCTCCAGCTCGCCCATTTCCACGGCCGAGGCCAGTACTCGCATGCCTTGGTCGCTCGGATCCTGGCCACGGCTGGAGTGCAGGATCAGTTTCAGTTCCTCACGGGTGTAATGGTGGTCGTGATGCGGGCCGGGTTCGCCCTGGCCGGCGATCCGCAGGATGGTATTGGCGCTGGCGTTGAGCAGGTAAATGGCCGGGTACATCACCCAATAGAACAGGTACAGCGGCACCGCGGTCCACAGCGACAGCAACTCGGGCTTGCGAATCGCCCAGGATTTTGGGGCCAGCTCGCCGACCACAATGTGCAGGTAGGAAATGATGAAGAAGGCGGTAAAGAACGACACGCCTTTGACCACTTCAGCGGAATGTACGCCGACGGCGTCGAGTAGTGGTTCGAGAATGTGCGCGAACGCCGGCTCACCGACCCAACCCAGGCCCAGGGAAGCGAGGGTAATACCCAGCTGGCAGGCAGACAGGTAGGCGTCGAGCTGGCTGTGTACGGTGCGCAGGATCTGCCCGCGCCAGCCATTGGTGTGAGCGATGGACTCAACCCGGGTCGAGCGCAGTTTGACCATGGCGAACTCGGCCGCAACGAAGAAGCCGTTGAGCAAAACCAGGATCAGTGCAAAAAGGATCATGCCGAAATCGGCGAAGAGTGAGGCGAGGGTGAAACTAGGGGAAGGGTCCATGGTGGAGTTTTGCGGGTTCCGTATATTCGAAAAGAAAGAGGATTGCCGAGCCTGAAAGGCAGGCCCAAGTCAGCCAATGTAGCGGCTGACAGGGTGATTGCCTAGTGGTCAGTCATTGTAGAGCTAGTCGGTCAGGCTGCCGGCCCTGGATTTCGTGACTTGGGCGGGTACGAAATGGCAGGTGAAGGTGCTGCCATGGCCCAGCACGCTGCTGATCTCCAGCCGCGCGCGGTGGCGCAGCAACACGTGTTTGACGATGGCCAGCCCCAGCCCGGTGCCACCGGTATTGGAGTTGCGGCTGGAGTCGACGCGGTAGAAGCGTTCGGTCAGGCGCGGCAGGTGTTTGCTGTCGATGCCAATGCCGGAGTCCTGCACGCTGAGGTGCGCGCCTTGTTCGTCGCCCCACCAACGAATGCGGATGTTGCCTTCGGCCGGGGTGTATTTCACCGCGTTGAACACCAGATTGGAGAACGCACTGCGCAGCTCGGCTTCGCTGCCCTTGAGCAAAATCGAAGAATCGGCTTCCAGCGTGATGCGTTGATTGCGTTGCCCGGACAATGCCAGAGCATCGTTCTTGATCGATAGCAGCAGGTTGTCCACCGACACTGGCTGATTATCCGACGGGTAGTCGGTGGCTTCCAGCTTGGCCAGCAGCAACAAGTCATTGAGCAAGGTCTGCATGCGTCCACCTTGCTGCTGCATTTGCTGCAAGGCGCGGGTCCAGCGCGGGTTCACTTCTTCGATGTTGTCGAGCAAGGTTTCCAGGTAACCGCAAATCACCGTCAGCGGCGTACGCAGCTCATGGGACACGTTGGCGATGAAGTCTTTGCGCATCTGTTCGAGTTGATGAATGCGGGTGACATCACGCACCAGCATCAAGTGCTCGTTGTTGCCGTAGCGGGTGATGTACAGCTGGATACGCAGGCGATCATTGGTCGGCGAGGGGATTTCCAGCGGTTCGGCGTAGTTTTCCTGCTCGAAATATTCCTTGAAGCGCGGGTGGCGTACCAGGTTGGTCACCGGTTGGCCGCTGTCCTGGGGGGTTTTAAGGCCGAGCAGGGTTTCCGCGGCGCGGTTCCACCATTCCAGGTTGCCGTCGCTGTCGAGCATGATCACCGCGTCTTTCAGCGCGGCCGTGGATTCCTGAACCCGGTCGATCACCGCTTGCAGCCGCCCGCGCACCCGCTGGTCGCGGCGTTGCAGGTGATAGATGTTGTCGAACACTTCGCCCCACAGGCCATAGCCGTCGGGCGGGGCGTCGTCGGGTTTGTGCAGGCGCAGCCATTCGTGCAAACGCAACAGCTGCTTGAGCGTCCAACCCAGATAGGCCCCCAGGCCAATGGCCAGGCTCCAGCCGTAATAACCGCTGATCAAACCGATCAGCAAACAGCCGGTGATCAGAAGCAGCATGTGGCGTATCAGGGTGCCATGCCAGTTTTGGTTCAATTAAACATGCGTCCTTGTCAGCTTGTCCGGCGGGTAAGTGCGGCTCAGCCTTTGGTGGAAAAGCGATAGCCGGTGCCACGTACGGTTTGTACCAGATTCTCATAGGCATCGCCGAGGGCTTTGCGCAGACGACGGATATGCACGTCAACAGTGCGCTCCTCGACATACACATTGCCGCCCCAGACCTGATCGAGCAGTTGCCCGCGGGTATAAGCACGCTCCTGGTGGGTCATGAAGAACTGCAGCAAGCGGTATTCGGTGGGGCCCATCTCGGCGGGTTTGCCGTCGATGGTCACGCGATGGCTGATCGGGTCGAGCAGCAGGCCACCGACTTCGATCGGCGCTTCGCCATCGGTCGGGCCGGCGCGGCGCAGTACGGCCTTCAGACGGGCGACCAGCTCACGAGGGGAAAAGGGTTTGGTGATGTAGTCGTCGGCGCCGACTTCCAGGCCCTGGATCTTGTTGTCCTCTTCGCCCTTGGCGGTGAGCATGATGATCGGGATATCCCCGGTCAGCTCATCGCGCTTGAGGCGCCGGGCCAACTCGATGCCTGAAGTGCCGGGGAGCATCCAGTCGAGCAGAATCAGGTCGGGCTTGCGGTCGACAATGATGGCATGGGCCTGCTGGGAGTTTTCCGCTTCCAGGCAGTCGTAGCCGGCCATTTCCAACGCAACGGCGATCATCTCGCGAATAGGCGCTTCGTCGTCAACAATCAGAATGCTCCTGCCAACCATGCTGAATCCTCTTGTCATTTAACTGTCTTGCGCCGCATTAGATAACGGAATTATTGCAGTCGTGTGACAGTATTTTAGTGCAAGAGCAATCGGCGTGTTCCTGAACTAAGCTCTAACTCCCACACCTGACAACCACAAAAGGAAGGTTTCTATGTCTCACTGCACTGTTTCCTGGAAAGCCCTCTTGGTGATTGCTGCACTAGTCCTGCCGGGGCTGGCTTTCGCTGCCGATCCGGCGATGACAAAGGGCGGAATACTCGTTGATCACAAGGGCATGACCTTGTACACCTTTGCCAAAGACACTGCTGACAAGTCCATGTGCAATGACACATGCGCCGCCAACTGGCCGCCGCTGATGGCCACCAGTGCCGACAAGTCCAAGGGCGACTGGACGGTGATCAAACGCGCTGATGGCAAGATGCAATGGGCCTACTACGGCAAGCCGCTGTACACCTTCGTCATGGACAAGAAGGCTGGTGACAAGACGGGTGAAGGGAAAATGGACGGCGCCTGGCACGTTGCCAAACCTGAATAGTTCGGGTTAGTCCTGAGGTCGATCCCCTGCAAGCCCGCTCCTGCAGGAATAACACAATTCTTGTAGGAGCGAGGCTGTTGCCCGCGAAGCGTCAGCCCAAACACCGCAAATTCTCTGGTCGAGCTCTTTCCATGTGGCGAGAGCTCCCGCCGGCCGGTCCGTGCTCGGGCGCAGCAGTCGCAAAACCTATAGATGCAGTGTGCTGACGAAATGCGATCGCAGGCTTCAGGGCCGCTGCGCTTCGTCGTCAACAATCAGAATGCTCCTGCCAACCATGCTGAATCCTCTTGTCATTTAACTGTCTTGCGCCGCACCGGATAGCGGAATTATTGCAGTCGTGTGGCGGTATTTCAGTGCTACGGCGATTAGCGCAATCCTGAACTAAGCTCTAAGTCCGACTCCTGACAACCACAAAAGGAAGGTTTCTATGTCTCACAGCACTGTTTCCTGGAAAGCCCTGTTGGTGACTGCTGCACTAGTCCTGCCGGGGCTGGCACTTGCCGCAGAACCGGGGATGATGAAAAACGGCATGATGGTCGATCAAAAGGGCATGACCTTGTACACGTTCGACAAGGACACAGGCGGCAAGTCGATGTGTAACGCTGATTGTGCCAAGAATTGGCCGCCGATGATGGCCCCGGCGGGTGCCAAGGCCGAAGGCAAGTGGACGATCATCAAGCGTGACGACGGCATGATGCAATGGGCTCATGACGGCAAACCGATGTACACCTATAAAATGGACACAAAACCGGGAGACGCAATGGGTGACGGCAAAGGTGGTGTCTGGCACATGACCCAGAAGTAGTTGATCTGCGCCACCTGCAAGCCTTGCTCTTACCCGTAGGAGCGAGGCTGCCCGCGAAGGCGTCAGCCCTGACGCCTGTCAGGACTCACATTCAACGTAGCCCGTAATCCGCCACGATCCCGACAAATATCGCCAACCCAGCCCAATGGTTATGCAGGAAGGCCTGGAAACATTTCAGTCGGTCCTTGTCTCGGGTGTACCAGAATTCCCAGGCAAAACACGCCGCCGCCGCCGCAAGCCCGAGGTGGAACCAGCCGCCCAGCTCGAAGCGTGCGCCTGCCAGCAGCAAGCAACCCAGCGCGAGCCCTTGCAGGGTGAGGATGATCGCCCGATCCGCATCGCCAAACAGGATCGCCGTGGATTTCACGCCGATCTTCAGGTCGTCGTCACGGTCGGTCATGGCGTAATAAGTGTCGTAACCCACGGTCCACAGCAGGTTGGCGATATACAGCAGCCAGGCGGCGGCCGGCAGGTTGCCGGTTTCGGCGGTGAACGCCATCGGCATTCCCCAGGAAAACGCCGCGCCCAACACCACTTGCGGGTAATAGGTGTAGCGCTTCATGAAGGGGTAACTGGCCGCCAGCGCCAGCCCGCCGAATGACAACCAGATAGTCGTCGAATTGGTGCACAGCACCAGCAAAAAGCTCACGCTCATCAGCACCGCAAAGAACACCAGTGCCTCTTTGGAGCTGATCTTGCCGCTGACCAGCGGCCGCTGCTCGGTGCGCTTCACATGGCCATCGACTTTGCGGTCGGCCCAGTCATTGATGACGCAACCGCCAGCGCGGGTCAGCACCACACCAAGAACGAAGATCACGATGTTGCTCAGCGATGGCGAGCCCTTGCCGGCAATCCACAGTGCCCAGAGGGTCGGCCACAGCAACAGGTAAATGCCTATCGGCTTGTCCATGCGGGTCAGCTGAATGAAGTCCCAGGCGCGCGGGTTCAGGCGATTCAGCGATTTGAGCAGGCTCAGGTACATCAGCAGTTCTCCGGATGGGCGCTCGCGGCGAGCCAAAGGGTCGGGAGGAATATTTCCGCGACCAACACGCTCAATGCACCCCGATCAAAACGTGAACGACGCCCCCAAAGCCCGGGAGCCCGGGACTCGACGGGCAGCCACTGGAGTGGGTAGTGGCAGACCTCGATGGCGCGGCGCTGGAACGCCTGATCGCAGAACAACAGCTCGCCCAACGAACGGCTGCCCAGTTCGTCCATATTCAGCCCGCCACCCTGCAAGGCACTGCGCGCCGCCACGCTGCGGGCAAAGACCCACGGCTGGCCATGACCGCGCAAATACACCTCGCGGGTCCAGCCCTGACTCTCCGGGGGGAGGTTCAGCGCGGTGCATTCGTCGGCGCGCAGCGTTTGCCAGCCCTCGAACAGTGGCGTGACACTGAAGCCGTTATCCGACAGCCGGGTCAGGCGGCGGGTCAGCGAGCCTTCATCGAACAACCAGTCGAGGGTTTGCGCGTCGGGGAGGGGCGTCAGATGGCTTTGGGGCAGCCAGACAGGGGCAGGGGTGAGGGGCGTAGAGTGCGGCACAGTGAGTCATTATTGGCAGCAAATGAGGCGGCGAGCTTACCATGTTGATAAGCGATTGAGCCTGATCGGGTCTGGCCCGCGCGTCGAACGTGCTTGCATCTATTGATCCCGATCAGTACAAAACGCCCTGAGCCACACGGCGAGGCGTTACCTATAGACTGTGCGTGCCAGAAAAAGCCTGGAATCTGAGGAAACAAGTAATGAAGAAGTGGCAATGTGTGGTCTGCGGCCTGATCTACAACGAGGCTGACGGCTGGCCAGACGACGGCATCGCGGCCGGTACCCAGTGGCAAGACGTGCCCGAAGACTGGCTGTGCCCGGACTGCGGCGTCGGCAAAATGGATTTCGAGATGATCGAAATCGGTTGATCGCAGCTTTTAAATCCATGGAACACAAAAAGGAGAAAGGGATGAACGCACCTGTCGTGATCGTCGGCACCGGGCTGGCTGGCTACAACCTGGCCCGGGAGTTTCGCAAACTCGATGGCGAAACTCCGCTGCTGCTGATTACCGCAGATGATGGTCGCTCCTACTCCAAGCCGATGCTCTCCACCGGCTTTGGCAAAAACAAGGACGCCGACGGCCTGAGCATGGCCGAACCCGGTGCCATGGCCGAGCAACTCAAGGCCGAGATACGCACCCATACCCGCATCAGCGGCATTGATCCGGGCCACAAGCGCCTGTGGATCGGCGAAGAGGCGCTGGTCTATCGCGACCTGATCCTGGCCTGGGGCGCGGAAACCGTGCGGGTGCCCGTGGAAGGCGATGCCCCTGAGGCGATTTTCCCGATCAACGACCTCGAAGATTACGCACGCTTTCGCGCCGCGGCGGCCGGCAAGCGCCGGGTATTGCTGCTCGGCGCCGGCCTGATCGGCTGCGAGTTCGCCAACGACCTGATCCTTGGTGGCTACGAGGTGCAACTGGTGGCGCCGTGCGAACAAGTGATGCCGACTTTGCTGCATCCAGCCGCCGCTGCCGCGGTACAAGCCGGGCTGGAAAGCCTGGGTGCGCGTTTCCACCTGGGGCCGGTGCTCAACCGCCTGCAGCGCACGGTAGGCGGGCTTGAGGCGCACCTCAGCGACGGTGAGGTCATCCCCTGCGATGTCGTTGTTTCAGCCATTGGCCTGCGCCCGCGCATCGATCTGGCGGCGGCCGCTGGCCTGGCCGTCAATCGCGGCATCGTGGTCGACCGTCATCTCAAAACGTCCCACGCCAATATCTACGCCCTGGGCGACTGCGCCGAAGTCGACGGGCTGAACCTGCTGTACGTCATGCCGCTGATGAGTTGCGCCCGTGCGCTGGCCCAGACCCTGGCCGGCAACCCGACCGTGGTCAGCTATGGCCCCATGCCGATTACCGTGAAAACACCGGTCTGCCCGTTGGTCGTCTCGCCACCGCCACGGGGCTCGGAAGGTGTCTGGACGGTTGAAGGTGAGGGCGTCAATATCAAGGCGCTGTGCCGTGACGCCAGCGGCAAACTGCTGGGCTATGCACTGACCGGCAGCGCCGTGATGGAAAAACTCGCTCTAAACCGGGAGCTTCCAGCGCTGCTGGCATAAATATCGGTCGTTCTGTCGGATTCAACACACTTTTGCCACTACAAAGGTCGCGCGCAGGCTGGCGCCGCCCTTGCCCGCATGCCATTCTCACTGCTGTCTGCCGCAGAGTAGAGCCTGCGGCGCCTTGGGCGCTGTTCCGGAAGAACAGCACGGACATAACAACAAAAAACCGTCAAAGAGGCTTCACTATGCGTAAACCAGATCTCGCAGCCGCCATTGCTGAAAAAGCTGATCTCACCAAAGAACAAGCCAGTCGCGTGCTCAACGCCGTTCTTGAAGAAATCACAGGCGCTCTGCACCGTAAAGACAGCGTCACCCTGGTGGGCTTCGGCACCTTCCTGCAACGCCACCGTGGCGCCCGCACCGGTAAAAACCCGCAAACCGGTGAGCCTGTGAAAATCAAGGCAAGCAACACCGTTGCCTTCAAACCAGGCAAATCGCTGAAAGACAGCGTCAATCCATAACGGATGCGTACTCCCAAAGTAGCGGGAGAGCGGTATTTAAGATGGGCACGCCAATCAGGTTGGGTGCCCATTTTTTGTGGGTGAAGGTTTACTGGATATTACGGGTATGGCGGTTGAGTGTGCAGGTATTGAAAATGCCTGCGTATCGTTATCTGATTTGGTTGGTTACGTATTCGACTATTGGCCGATCATATACGAAGTGCCTTTGTTTCAGGGTTTTTCTTATGGGGTTCCGTGAAATATCTTGTGCGCACAAAGTGTTTATTTCTAGGATAAATCCTACATACCTCAGTGTTTGTCCTCTTTACTCTGCGCAACTACTTTACCTCGTGATCAATTCTACAAAAAGTTGCTGCGTCATTGGATTGGCGGTGGGGTGGGGCGATACCTGAGTGGTTGGGTGTTAGAAGAGCTTGTTGCTTGATGCAGGGTGTTTTCTACAAGTAATAAGATATTTCTGCTTGTTAAATGCGTTGCTCGTCAACTGTCATCGTTGTGAATGCGATATTTGTCTGTTGAAAGAGCAAAAGACTCAAATTGATCTTCGATATTGTCCCTTTCTCGGCAATTTCGAATTCTGTATTAATTGTAATCCTGATAAAGGCCATGGATGTCCTACTCAAGCAAACTGTCCGCCCATTACCTTGAACTTGCCAAGTGCTCTGTTTCCACAAAAAGCCTGGCGGGCGAGGACATTCGTTTTTCAAACGAATATGAGGCGTTGGAGAGTGAGCTGGGCAAAGCGCAATCCATGCACGGAAGCGGGCAAATCGACTGGCTGAAAATTCTCGAAAACAGCGAAGCTCTGTTACGTACTCAATCCAAGGATCTGCGGATCGCCGCATGGCTGACCTGGGCGTTGTATCAACGTGAGTCCTTTCAGGGCCTGTTAGCCGGCCTCGGTCTGCTGCACCACTTGTGCGACCAGCATTGGGAGCAGATTTACCCGATCAAGCTGCGTACCCGGGCTGCCGCCATCGGTTGGCTGGTACCGCGTCTTGAGCAAATACTGAGCGAAAACGTGCCAATTAAGGAGCAGCTTCCGCTGTTTCGCCGCTTGGTCGAGTACCTGGAGGGGCTGGACGTTGCGCTGACGCAACACCTGGGCGATGGCGCACCGTTGTTGCTGCCGATTTGCCGACGACTGGCGACCATGGTCCAGCGCGCCGCCGATAATCAACCAGAACCCGGCGCGGTCGGTGCGGCGGTGGCCCAAGTCAAGCAGGCCGCGACCCAGCTGTTTACCCCCGGTTCGCCCATCGATAACGAAAAAGAAGCCCATAAAGCCCTGCGCGCGCAGCAGGAAAGTGCTCGTCCATTGTGTGCCTGGTGGTTGCGTCAGAAGGCCACCGACCTGCGTGCTCTGCGCCTCAGCCGCACGCTGCTTTGGCTGCCTATCGACAGCGTCCCCGAGCGCAATGCCGAGCAGATCACCGCCTTGCGCGGGTTGCCCGCGGACAAGTTGAAAACCTACCAGGAAAGCTACGCGCAAGGACAGTACGCCGACCTGCTGGTGGAGCTCGAAGCCAGTTTGGCCCGAGCGCCGTTCTGGTTCGACGGCCAGCGCATGGCTTGGGAGTGTTTGCAGGGATTGAACGCTGACTTCGCCATGCGTGAAGTGGAAATTCAACTCTCGCTGTTGCTGCAGCGGTTGCCGGGAGTTGTCGAGCTGCGTTTTCACGACGGCGCGCCCTTCGCCGACCCGGCTACCCGCAGCTGGATCAGCGCCAACGTCATGCCCCATCTGCAAACCACCAGTGCGCCGCGCAAGGTCGAAACCAACACCGGCCAACTCGCCTGGGAAGAGGCGCTGGAAGAGGTCATGCCGATTCTGCACAAGGACGGCCTCAAGGCCGCGGTACAGATTCTCAAGCAAGGACTGCAACGCGCCCATGGTGGCCGCGTAAGGTTTTTCTGGCAGTTCAGTTTGGCCCGGTTGTGTTTCATGGCCAAGAAATACGAGCTGGCCAAGACCCAACTGGAATCCCTCGATCAAGAATTGCAGAACTCAGGTGTGCACGCCTGGGAACCTGATCTTGCGCTTGAAGTGCTGCACCTCCTGCATAGCTGTTGTGAGTTGTTACCGCAGAACCACGCAGTGCGAGAACGCAAGGAAGAGATTTATCGCAGGCTGTGCCACCTCGACCTTGAAGTGGTACTCGAATAGGCCCCCGGGCCACAACCGCAAGGAGAAAAGCCATGGCCAAAGAAGGCTCGGTAGCCCCTAAGGAACGCATCAACGTCACCTTCAAACCCGCCACCGGCGGAGCTCAGGAAGAGATTGAACTGCCGTTGAAGCTGCTGGCAATCGGTGACTACACCCACCGCGCGGACGAACGCAAGGTTGAGGATCGGAAACCGATCAGTATCGACAAAATGACCTTCGACGATGTGCTGTCCAAGCAGGCGCTGAGTTTGACGTTGAGTGTGCCAAACCGCCTTCAGGAAGACAGCGACACCGAAGAACTGGCAATCAAGCTGCGGATTAATTCGATGAAGGACTTCAACCCGGCCAGCCTGGTTGAGCAAGTGCCTGAGCTGAAAAAACTGATGGAACTGCGTGACGCGCTGATGGCCCTCAAAGGCCCGCTGGGCAATGCACCGGCATTTCGCAAAGCCATCGAAGGCGTACTTGCCGACGACGCATCGCGCGGTCGCGTATTGGGTGAACTAGGTCTGCAAGCTGCCGTAGTCCAAGACGCTTGAGTCCCCATCAGCCAAGGAAGCCAACATTATGAGCACACGTGCCGCACAGCAAAAAAACCATGAGAGCGTAGAACACAGCATTCTCGACAGCATCATTGCCGAGACCAGACTGGCCAGGAACGAGGATGCCTACAACATCGCCAAGCGTGGAGTGTCAGCCTTCATCGAAGAGCTGCTCAAGCCACAGAACAAAGGTGAACCGGTCAAAAAGGCCATGGTTGACCGCATGATTGCCGAGATCGATGCCAAGCTCAGCCGCCAGATGGACGAGATCCTTCACCACGAAGTGTTCCAGTCGCTGGAATCCGCGTGGCGTGGCCTGCAGTTGCTGGTCGAGCGCACCAATTTCCGCGAAAACATCAAGATCGAAATTCTCAATGTCTCCAAGGACGACTTGCTGGACGACTTCGAAGATTCCCCGGAAGTGATGCAGGCAGGCCTCTATAAACACGTTTACACCGCTGAATACGGCCAGTTCGGTGGTGAGCCGGTGGCCGCGATCATCGCCAACTACTTCATGTCACCGAGCTCACCAGACGTCAAATTGATGCAGTACGTCGCAAATGTTGCCTGCATGTCCCATGCGCCGTTCATCACCGCGGCCGGTCCGAAATTCTTCGGCCTGGAAAGCTTCGCCGGGCTGCCGGACCTCAAGGATCTGAAAGATCATTTCGATGGCCCGCAATTCGCCAAATGGCAGAGCTTCCGTCAGTCCGAAGACTCGCGTTACGTCGGCCTGACCGTGCCGCGTTTTCTGCTACGCAACCCGTACGATCCGGAAGAAAATCCGGTGAAATCCTTCGTCTACAAGGAATCGGTTGCCAACAGTCACGAGCATTACCTATGGGGCAATACCGCCTATGCGTTCGGTACCAAACTGACCGACAGCTTCGCCAAATTTCGCTGGTGCCCGAACATCATTGGCCCGCAGAGCGGTGGCGCGGTTGAAGACCTGCCGTTGCACCACTTCGAAAGCATGGGCGAGATCGAAACCAAGATTCCGACTGAAGTGCTGGTCTCCGACCGTCGTGAATATGAGCTGGCGGAGGAAGGCTTCATCTCCCTGACCATGCGTAAAGGCAGCGACAACGCCGCGTTTTTCTCTGCCAACTCAGTACAAAAGACCAAGAGCTTCGGTATCAGCGCCGAAGGCAAGACGGCCGAGCTGAACTACAAGCTCAGCACCCAACTGCCGTACATGATGATCGTCAACCGCCTGGCTCACTACTTGAAAGTGTTGCAGCGCGAGCAACTCGGTTCATGGAAAGAACGTACGGACCTTGAGCTGGAGCTCAACAAGTGGATCCGTCAGTACGTGGCCGACCAGGAAAACCCGAGCGCCGAAGTCCGTGGCCGTCGCCCGCTACGTGCTGCCCAGATCATCGTCAGTGATGTTGACGGCGAGCCTGGCTGGTACCGCGTCAGCCTGAACGTGCGCCCGCACTTCAAATACATGGGAGCTGATTTCACTCTGTCGCTGGTTGGCAAACTGGACAAAGAGTAACCAGGAGCTGAGCTATGGCCGGATATGGCAGCCTTTTCGAACGCCTTGGTGGTGAAACCGACAAACGGGTCGGCTGGAGCCGCGAGGCTTGCGCCATGGCCTCGGTGGCTGCCCATTTGGCGAAAATGCTCAGCACCCGTGCGGGTAGCGTACAGACTCTGGCCGATTACGGACTACCCGATCTCAACGACATGCGCCTGAGCCTGCACGACTCCCTGAGCCAGGCCCGCCTGGCCATCGAACGCTTCATCGAAGCTTATGAGCCGCGCTTGTTCAATGCGCATGTCGTACCCCTGCCGCGCAATAACGATCAACTTCAGCTGTCGTTCAGTATCGAAGGCCAGCTGGAGGTTGATGGTTTAAAGCGTCAGGTCAGTTTCACCGCGCGGCTGGATGGCTGCGGTCAAGTCAGGGTGAGCTAAGGAGACTCCTATGTCCGGAAAAACACCGCTGCACGAGTCACCGACCCAGTCGCTTCCCCGCGTCCTGGTCATGGCACCGGGCCGATTGCGATTTACAGCACCCAGCCACGCAAAAACAGCATGCAAAGGTGACCCCCGTGTCTTTTAACCACTACTACCAAAGCGAACTCACCGCGCTTCGCCAGTTGGGTCGCCGTTTCGCTGAGCGTAGTCCGGCATTGGCACCGTTTTTGGGACAGTCCGGGCGTGATCCGGATGTGGAGCGGTTGCTTGAGGGGTTTGCGTTTCTGACCGGTCGCTTGCGCCAGAAGCTCGATGACGAATTGCCGGAGCTGAGTCATTCGCTGATGCACCTGCTGTGGCCGAACTACATGCGGCCGCTGCCGGCGTTCAGTATTTTGCAATTCGATGCGCTGAAGCGTTCCGGGCCGGCATTGCTGGTCGAGCGCGATACGCCAGTGGAGAGCGTGCCGATCGATGACGTGCGCTGCCGCTTTCGCACCTGCTATCCGACGGAAGTGTTACCGCTGGATTTGACCACTCTGAAGTACTCGGTGAAGGGCGATGGTTCGCTGTTGAGCTTGCAGCTGGAGATGAGTTGCGATGGGCATATCGGTGAACTGAACCTGAGTCGCTTGCGGCTGCATCTAGCCGGCGAGCGCTATATCAGCCAGATGCTTTATCTGAGCCTGCTGCGCAACCTTGAAGGTATCCAGTTGATCCCTCTGGATGCGGCCAACAAGCCGATTAATGGCGTCAGCGGCGCGCCAATGTTGTTCAGCCTGCCGAGCGATCGGGTGCAGCCGGTCGGCTTTGCCGAAGAGGAAGCCTTGATTCCGTATCCGTTAAATACCTTCCGCGGATATCGCTATTTGCAGGAATATTTCGCCTTTCAGGACAAGTTTCTGTTCGTCGATTTGAACGGCCTCAATCTGCTCAAATCCCTGCCCGAAAATACCCTTAAGCAGATACGCGGCCTGGAGCTTCGCTTTGATATTCGCAAGAGCGGCATTCAGCGACTGCGTCCGACCCTGGACAACGTAAAGCTGTACTGCACGCCTATCGTCAATCTGTTCAAGCACGATGCCTTGCCGATCCGCCTCGATGGCAAGCAGGACGAATACCTGTTGCTGCCGGCCGAGTATGACCTTGGAAACTGCGGGGTATTCTCGATCGAAAGTGTTACTGGCTGGCGTCCGGGCGGTACAGGATCTCAGGAGTACGTACCGTTCGAATCCTTCGAGCACGACCCAAGCTTTGATGTGCTGCAGAGCCGTGCGCACTACAGCATTCGTCAACGTTCCTCGTTGTTGCATGACGGTCTCGACACCTACCTCAGTTTCGGTATTCGCCGCACCGATGCCCAGGAAACCTTATCCATCGAGCTGACCTGCACCAACCAGAACCTGCCGCGCCGACTAAAGCTCGGCGACATCTGCCAGGCCTGCGAAGAGACACCGCAGTTCCTCAGTTTCCGCGACATCACCCCTGCCACGTCGAGCTTCGCGCCGCCGTTGAATTGTGACTTCCTCTGGAAGTTGATCAGCAACATGTCACTCAACTACCTATCGCTGGCCAACGTCGACGCGCTCAAGGTGATCCTCGAGACCTACGACCTGCCACGCTACTACGACCGGCATGCAGAAAAGGTCAGCAAACGCTTGCTGGACGGTCTCAAATTGATCCGTCATCAACACGTTGACAGATTGTACCGTGGGTTGCCGCTGCGCGGATTGCGCACAGAGCTGACTATCGACCCGCAAGGGTACATCGGCGAAGGAGATCTGTTCGTTTTCGCTTCGATTCTTAACGAGTTTTTCGCTCTCTACGCCAGTCTCAATTCGTACCACGAACTGCGGGTAAAAAGCACAGAGGGAGAGGTGTACCAATGGGCGCCACGTATGGGCCTGCAGCCCCTGCTTTAAGCGAGCTGACCCGGGTAATACGCGAGTACTCGCTGTTTCAGGCCGTGCTGCTGGTGGTTGACCGGCTGCGCGTGGCCCACCCGCACTTGAGTGACGAGGAGGTTTACGACCAACTGGAATTCCAGGCTAACCCGAGCCTGGGGTTCCCCGGCAGCGATGTTGATAGCGTGGAGTTTTTCGAGGAGCACGGTGAACTGCGCGCGCGCCTGTGTTTCAACCTGATAGGCCTGGTTGGTTCCGGTTCGCCGCTACCGGCGTTCTACGGCGAACAGGCCTTGGGCAACAACCAGGACGACAACCCGACGCGCACTTTCCTTGATTTGTTTCACCACCGTCTGCAACGGCTGATGCTGCCGATCTGGCGTAAGTACCGCTATCGAGCGAGTTTTCGGAGCGGTGCAATCGACCCGTTTTCCGAGCAGCTGTTCGCGCTGATCGGTCTGGGTGGTGAAGACATCCGCACAGCCAGGGAGCTGAACTGGAAGCGTCTGCTGCCGTACCTCGGCTTACTCAGTTTACGCGCCCACTCGGCAGCGCTGATTGAGGCGGTACTGCGCTACTACTTCAAGCATGCGGAGCTTGTCATCGAGCAGTGCATCGAGCGCCGTGTGGAAATCCTGGAGGAGCAGCGCAATCGCTTGGGGCGCGCCAACAGCAGGCTCGGCGAAGATCTGGTGCTCGGCGAGTGTGTGCGCGATCGCAGTGGCAAGTTCCGCATTCATATCCGTCAGCTCGACTGGCAACGTTTCCACGAATTCCTGCCGATTGGTTTCGGCTACCAGCCGCTGTGCGCATTGGTGCGATTCACCCTGCGTGACCCCTTGGACTACGACATTCGCCTGGTCCTGCGTCAGGACGAAATCCGCGAGTTGCGTATCGGGGAGCAGAACACCTGTCGCCTCGGGTGGACCAGTTGGCTGGGCGGTGAACACGCAGACGGCGTGGTGATCCTGGGCAGTAAAACTCATTAAGGACGGATGACCATGATCAATGTAGACCTGCAACAACTTATCCAGGTGCTGGACGCCGAAACCCGTCGAGACCTGGAAGGTTCTGCCGAACGCTGTGTGGTTCGCGGCGGCAGCAAAATCCTCGTTGAAGACCTGTTGCTGGGATTGTTGGAGCGTCCGCAAGGTTTGCTGGCTCGGGCCCTGCAAGACGCTGATGTGAATGCTGGCGAGCTGATCGGGGCCCTGCAACCGCGCCTCGAACACAGTGCTTCGCGTAACCCGGTGTTTGCTCCTGAACTGGTGCAGTGGTTACAAGATGCGCTGGTAGTGGCCAACCTCGAGTTGGGTCAAAGCCACGTCGAGCAAGCGGCGCTGATTCTCTCGCTGCTGCGCAACCCGATGCGTTATGCCGGTAGCCGTTATCAGCCATTACTGGCCAGGCTCAATATTGAACGTCTGAAGGATTTTGCCCTGTCTGAAAAGGCCTATCCGGCTGGCAAACCCACCATTGCGGGCGAATCGCTCTTGCAACGTTTTACTCACAACCTGACCCAGCAAGCCCGTGACGGCAAGCTTGATCCGGTGTTGTGTCGCGACGGCTCGATCCGCCAGATGATCGACATCCTCGCACGCCGCCGCAAAAACAACCCGATCGTGGTCGGTGAAGCCGGCGTCGGTAAAACCGCAATCGTCGAAGGCCTGGCATCGCGGATCGCTGCCGATGAAGTCCCGCAGGTGCTCAAGGGCGTCGAGCTACTGTCGCTGGACATGGGCCTGTTGCAAGCCGGAGCCAGCATCAAAGGTGAGTTCGAACGGCGCCTCAAAGGCGTGATCGAAGAAGTCAAAGCGTCGCCCAAACCGATCATTCTGTTTATTGATGAAGCCCACACATTGATTGGTGCTGGCGGCCAAGCCGGTGGTTTGGATGCGGCTAACCTGCTGAAACCAGCGCTTGCTCGTGGTGAGTTGCGTACCATCGCCGCGACGACGTGGGCAGAGTACAAGAAGTACTTTGAGAAAGATCAGGCTTTGGCTCGGCGCTTTCAGCCGGTGCAATTGCACGAGCCCACCGTCTGCGAAGCCGTGACTATTCTTCGTGGCTTGGCCCAGGTCTATGAGAAGAGCCATGGCATCTACTTGCGTGATGATGCGGTGGTTGCCGCCGCTGAATTGTCAGCCCGTTACCTCGCTGGCCGGCAACTGCCGGATAAGGCCGTTGATGTCCTCGACACCGCGTGCGCCCGGGTGCGGATCAGCCTGGCTGCCGCGCCGGAAAGTCTGGAACGCATGCGCGGAGAACTGGCTGAAGGCGGTCGTCAGCGTCAGGCCCTGCGCCGCGATGCCGAGGCCGGTTTGCCGATCGATCAGCAAGAGCTGGACGCTCTGGAAGCTCGCTTGGCCGATGCCGAAGTCGAGCAGCAAGCGTTGGAAAAACGCTGGGGTAAACAGCGCAAGTTGGCTGAGCGTCTGCTGGAACTGCGTCAGCAATTGGTCAAGGCCCGAGAGGTCGAAACCCTCAAGACTCCAGTCGATCAGACGCAAAGCGTCGAAGCCCTGGAAGCCGCACTCAACGAAACCCACCGTACCCTGAGCGACGCCCAGACAAGTGAGCGTCTGGTGCGTTTCGAGGTTTGCCCGCATCTGGTGGCGGAAGTGATCTGCGCCTGGACCGGTGTGCCGCTGGCGCAATTGGCCCGTGAGCACAATGCGAAGGTCGCAAGCTTCGCTAAGGACTTGCGCACGCGTATTCGTGGTCAGGAGCAAGCGGTCCACGCGCTGGACCGTTCGATGCGCGCCAACGCTGCTGGCTTGAACAAACCGGATGCACCGGCGGGCGTATTCCTGCTGGTCGGTCCTAGTGGAGTCGGCAAGACCGAAACCGCGCTGGCATTGGCAGACCTGCTGTATGGCGGTGACCGTTTCATCACCACCCTCAACATGTCCGAGTTCCAGGAGAAGCACACTGTCTCTCGGTTGATCGGAGCGCCGCCGGGCTACGTCGGCTATGGCGAAGGCGGGATGCTCACTGAAGCGGTGCGACAGAAGCCGTACTCGGTGGTACTGCTCGACGAAGTCGAGAAGGCCGACCCAGATGTACTGAACCTGTTCTATCAGATCTTCGACAAAGGCGTGGCCAACGACGGTGAAGGGCGTGAGATCGACTTTCGCAACACGTTGATACTGATGACCTCGAACCTTGCCAGCGACCGCATCAGCGAGCTCTGCGAGAACGGTACGCGGCCGACGGCCGAAGCCCTCGAAGAAGCCATCCGCCCTTTCCTCAGCAAGCATTTCAAACCAGCGTTGCTGGCACGCATGCGGGTGGTCCCTTACTACCCGGTCAGTGGCCCGATCCTGCGTGAGCTGATCGAAATCAAACTGCGACGTTTGGGTGATCGTTTGCAACGGCGCCAATTGAGCTTCAGTCACTGCCAGACGCTTGTCGAGCATCTGGTTGAGCGCTGCACTCAAAGCGACAGCGGCGCGCGGTTGATCGATCACATGCTGGATCTGCACCTGTTGCCGTTGGTGGCTGACCGGCTCCTTGACGCCATGGCCAATGGCGAAAGCCTTAAGCGCGTACATGCGACGTTCGACGCCAGCGCCGGCGTGACCTGCGAGTTCTCCTGAGGTGGGTGTGATGTTTACTCGAGTAGGGCAGCCGCTGGTCTATGCCGAAGCTTTGGTGGCGCAATTTACCAGCCTTTCCAGTGTGTCCGACTGCGCTACGTTGCTGGGTGACTTTGTGCGGGCAGCAGCCGAACTCAGTGCCTGTGAGTTGAGTCAGCTGTACTTGCTCGATGTGACTCACACCCACCTGTGGCTGAACGCCGAGTGCTTGCAGGGCACTCTGAAGCTACGGGAGGCCGCGAGCCTGCCGGTAGATTACAACGGCGAGCAGTTGCTGCAGTTCGCGTTGTGCCAGAACCGGGTAGTGAGCTTCAGCAACTTGAACGCAAGCCTCTACGAAACCAGTTTCTTGCCGGTGCAGGACGTACCGTGGCAGTCGCTGTTGTGCGTGCCCTTGGTCAACCAGCAGAAGGCTGTTCAAGGGCTGCTGCTCTGTGTCAGCCGCGAGCATGTCGATTTACAAGGTTTTGCTGATTCACTTGGGCAATTGGGCTCGTTCGTTCTGGCGCAGTTGCACCTGCTGCAAGGTTTGCGTCGACCAGCGGGCTATGTATCGTCGACGCCCAACGTTATCACGAATGCCAGTGGTTACGGGTTGATCGGCAGGAGCCCTGCCATGCACCAGACTTTACAGCTGATCAGCAAGGTTTTGCACAACCCCTACACCGTATTGCTACATGGCGAGACCGGGACTGGTAAAGAAGTAGTTGCTCGCGCCATTCACGATTGTGGACCGCGGCGTTCCCGGGCGTTCATTGTGCAGAACTGCGCGGCGTTTCCGGAAAACCTGTTGGAAAGTGAATTGTTCGGTTACCGCAAAGGAGCCTTTACCGGCGCCGATCGTGACCGCGCCGGGCTGTTCGATGCGGCTAATGGCGGAACCTTGCTGCTGGATGAAATCGGCGACATGCCGATTTCGCTGCAAGCCAAGTTGTTGCGAGTGTTGCAGGAAGGCGAGATTCGTCCGCTGGGCTCCAACGACACCCATAAGTCCGACGTGCGCATTCTCGCTGCGACCCACCGTGATCTGTCGGTGTTGGTGGGCGAGGGTAAGTTTCGAGAGGACCTGTATTACCGCCTGGCGCAGTTTCCCATCGAATTGCCGGCATTGCGTCAGCGCGAGGGTGACATCCCCGATCTGGCCAGGCATTTCGCCGACAAGGCCTGCGCTTTTCTGCAGCGCGACCTGGTGCGCTGGTCCGACGCAGCGCTGGATCGCCTGTGCGCTTATGACTTTCCAGGCAACGTGCGCGAGCTCAAAGGGTTGGTGGAGCGTGCGGTGTTGCTCTGCGAGGACGGGGAATTGCTGGCCGAGCACTTTTCGTTGCGCACCGACGTTGTGCCGCAAGCATTCAGCCTGAATCTGCGTGAACGTCTGGTACAGGTCGAGCGCAGTCTGTTGCTCGATTGCCTGCGCAAGAACGGAGGTAACCAGACCCTGGCGGCCCGTGAACTGGGCTTGCCGCGCCGCACTCTGCTGTATCGCCTCGGGCGCCTGAATCTAAACCTTGGCAATTTTGAGGGTTAGCAACGCGTGCTGATTTCAACCCGATTTTTCGCTCTTCGCAGAGTCGCCAACCAGGTCGACGCTGTCAGCATTGTCTTTCCATGGAGCCACCTGATGTCTGTTCGCCACTGGCAAACCGTCCTGCTGATCCTCGTCGTTCTAAGCAGCCTCGGCGGCTGTAACGGCAACTACAAATTCAACGACAACACCTATCGCCCATTGGGTGATCCGCAGACGGTCAATCGCGGTCAGTGAGCGCAAGGAGCATGATCATATGGAACTGGTTTTTAAAATGCTGAACACCCAGCAGTTTGTGCCCACGCAGGCGAGTAGCAAAACCTTCACGCAGGCCGGCGGCGTGATAGGGCGTGGCGAGGATTGCGACTGGATCATTCCAGACCGCAAACGTCACTTGTCCAACCATCACGCGTTGATCAGCTATCGCGACGGCGCTTTCTTCCTGACCGATACCAGCAGCAACGGTATTCAGGCCCGTGAAACCGGTGAGCGCCTGCGCAAGGACGAAGCCCGACGTATCGAGCATGGCAGCGTCTACATGCTGGGGGATTTCGAAATCCGCGCGCGGCTGGTCCGCACTCCAGCTATCTACGCGGCTGAAGTTGGCTGCCCGCAGGCTGCGGGGAACACCATTCCTGACGATGCCTTCCTCGACCTCGACCCGGTGAGTGCGCTCGACCAGCAGGAGCGGGTGTACTTGGAGCTCGATGAGTTCACCGAGCTCAATGCGCCGCGCCAAGAGTCGAAGCAGTGCGCCGACTATGCGCGCATCGACATGGAAAGCTTGATCGTGCCCGAGCTGATCTCGGCGCCGGAAGAGGCAGCGCCTGCGTCAGCATCTAAGACGGTGGAACTGCAGAGCGAAGGTTTCTGGCAACATTTTGGCGCCGCGCTGGGGGTCGATCTTGACTTTCTTGACCACGAGCGCCGCGAAGCCCTGGCGATTAATGCTGCGTGTTTGCTCAAGCAAAGCATTGGTGGTTTGCAGCAGAGTCTGCACACCCGTAGCGAGCTGAAGAATGAACTGCGTCTGGCGTTGACCACCGCTCAGGGCACCAGCAAAAACCCGCTGAAATTTGCCGCGGATGCCAGCGAAGCGCTGGGCGTTCTGCTGCAGCCCAACAAGCCGGGCCAGTTTCCGGCCGAGCAAGCCATCGCCCGGGCCTTCCGCGACCTGCAGGCGCATCAGGTGGCTTTGCTTGCCGCCAGTCGTGCGGCGATACGCGGCGCCCTCGAACACTTCTCGCCGCAACAGCTGACCCTGCGTTTCGAGCGCGACGGCCACCAGCCGCTACTCGCCACTTCGGGCAACCGCTGGAGAGCCTATGGTCGTTACCACCAGGCGTTGTGTCAGGACCATGACTGGTGCGAGCGCCTGTTGGCTCGGGATTTCGCTCAAGCCTACGAAGAACAGATCCGCCTGATCTCCACCCTCCACCCTGAACACCAAGGATGATGCGAATGTCTCGCTTCTCGACCGTTTTACTCAAAACACTGACTGCGCTCGCCGCTCTGGTGCTACTGGCCGGTTGCTCGTCGCTTTCGCCGTATTCCAGCATGACCAAGCTGGACCTGAAGCTGACCGCCAGCGACCAGGTCAACCCGGACCTTAACGGCCGACCTTCGCCGATCGTGGTACGACTGATGGAGCTCAAGCACCCGGTGGCTTTTGAGAACGCCGACTTCTTCAGTCTCTACGAACGCGCCAGGGAATCCTTGGCACCGGACCTGGGGGCCAGCGAAGAGCTTGAGTTGCGCCCCGGGGAAAGTGTCGAGCTCAAGCTCAGCCTCGAGAGTGGTAGCCGTTACGTTGGGGTGTTGGCGGCCTACCGTGACCTGCCTGAAACCAAGTGGCGCTATGTGGTTCAGGTCACTCCGGTGAAATTGACGGAGGCCGAGTTGACTCTCGATCAGGCCGGTATCCACAACAACAATAAAACGTTCGCCAAGGCGGATGACTGATTATGAGTGTGCATAAAGTCATTTGGCAGGAAGGCATGCTGTTGCGCCCACAGCATTTCCAGCACAACGATCGTTACTACGATAACCAGATGAAAACCCGTACCCAATTACTGGGTAGTTACATTTGGGGTTTTCTCGGGCTTGAGATCGACCTGCAGTTCCTCAACATGGGCAAACTGGTGATCAGCCACGCCTGTGGAGTCTTGCCCGACGGAAGCCTGTTCGAGTTGGGTGGCAACACCGAGCCACTAGCTCTGGATGTACCGCCGAATACAGGCAATACGCCGATCTATCTGGCCTTGCCACTGGTGACCGGCAACCACATCGAATCCCGTCACCCGGAGCAATCCGACGTGCTGGCGCGCTATACCGCCTATGAGGCACAAGTGGCCGACTCCAACGCGGGTGATGACTTCAGCTGCCAGGTCAGCTGTGCACGTCCGGATTTTCGCCTGCTACTCGGCGAGCAGCAGAGTGATCAGGCCTACGTGAAGCTGAAAATCTGCGAAGTCCTCAACACTACCCCAGACGGCGTGATCACTCTCGACCCGGACTTCGTTCCGACTTTCATTCACGCCCATGCTTGCGGTTACCTGCTGTCGTGTCTCAAAGAAGTCATCAGCATGCTTGGTCACCGGGGCGACGCCATTGCTGAGCGGATTCGCGCCAACGGTAAGGTCGGCGGTGCGGAAGTCGGCGACTTCATGATGCTGCAATTGATCAACCGGACCGAACTGGTGCTGCGCCACTACCTCAGCCTGGAACACGTACATCCGGAGGAGTTGTATCGCACGCTGCTGTCGATGCTGGGTGATCTAGCGACGTTCGCCAGCGACAGCAAACGCCCGAATCTGGACAGTCGTTACCTGCATAGCGACCAGGGCGCGAGCTTCCGCAAACTAATGGAGGCGATCCGTCAGGTGCTGTCGATGGTGCTTGAACAGCACGCCACCGAACTGGCGCTGCAAGCCCGTCAATACGGGATTCTGGTGTCGCCGCTGCACGACCACAAACTGCTGGGTTCGGCGTCGTTCGTGCTGGCGGCCAGTGCCAACTGCGATGGTGACGAGTTGCGCCATCGTTTGCCGGCACACCTCAAAGTTGGCCCGGTAGAGCGCATTCGCCAATTGGTTAACCTGCACCTGCCAGGCATCAAGGTCAAACCCTTGCCCGTGGCTCCGCGACAGATTCCGTTTCACTCGAACAAAACCTATTTCATCCTCGAACTCAATTCCGAAGACTTAGTGCAACTGGAAGGCTCCGGTGGCTTCGCCTTTCACGTGTCTGGTGAATTTGCCGAACTTGAATTGAAATTCTGGGCCATCAGGAACTGAACGATATGATCAAGGAAAACGATCACCAGCTCGATGACAAGACAGTCCTTCTCGATCGTCAAGGTCACGACCCTGCTTTAAGCCCTCTCACCGACTTTGCTGTGCCGCCGCGTATCGAACAGCTGGAAGAGCGGATGATTTATGCCGCGCGTCTTCGCCCGGCGGAGGTGTTCAACGTCAGCCTCAACTCGTTGGTCGCGGCGGCTTCCGAACTGCTGTCGGAAGTAGTGCGGCTCAAGCACAGCAAGTCTGGCGAAGACATGCGAAGACTTCATGAGCGACTGACCAACAGTCTGAAACAGTTTGAAGTTCTGGCGCTGCACAGCGGTGCTGAGAGTAGCCAGGTAATGGCCGCCCGTTACGTCCTCTGCACTGTGGCCGATGAAGCGGTGGTCACGACATCCTGGGGCAACGAAAGCGAGTGGGCGCAGATGAGCCTGCTCAGTAGCTTCCACAACGAAACTTTCGGCGGTGAAAAATTCTTCCAAATGCTCGATCGGCTGTCGAAGAGCCCGGTCAAGCATTTGCCGATACTTGAACTGATGTACCTGTGTCTGTCGCTGGGCTTCGAAGGCAAATACCGGGTGATGACCCGCGGAGTGCTGGAGCTCGAGGGTATTCGCGACGCCTTGTATCGACAGATTCGCCAGCTGCGCGGTGACGTTTCCCGTGAGCTGTCACCCCATTGGGAAGGTATCAGTGATCAGCGCCGCAGGCTGGTGCGCATCGTGCCGTGGTGGATGGTGGTGCTGTTCACGGTAGGTTGCCTGGCAATGATGTATTCGGGTTTCTCCTGGGTCCTCGGCGAGCAGCGTGAGACCGTTCTGCAACCCTATCTGCAGCTTGATCCGGCCGTGGTTCAACCTCGTTAATACAGGGAAGCGTGATGAGATTTTTCTTCAAAAAAGTCGGCGCGTTTGTGCGCAGGACCTGGGTCTGGACGTTGCTGCTGGTGCTGTTCGTAGCGATGTTGGTCTGGTTCATCGGACCGCTGCTCGCGGTCAATGACTACAAGTTCTGGGAAGGTTCGACCTCCCGTTTACTGACTATCAGTGTGTTATTCCTGATCTGGGGGCTCACTATGGTCTTCGCCGGCTGGCATACCGGTGTGCGCAAGAAACAGGTCGAAGAAAGCGAGGGCGGCCAGGATCGCCTCCGCCGTGAAGAGCTGATCGACGAAGAGCATAAAGAACTGCGCAGTCGCTTCAAGGATGCCTTGCGCACCTTGAAGAGTTCGAGTTTGTATCGCGGTCGCAGTGAACGCTGGCGCGACGATTTACCCTGGTACCTGCTGATCGGACCGCAGGGCAGCGGCAAGACCAGCCTGCTGGACTTTTCGGGGTTGGAGTTTCCGATCAACAAGATCGAACGCAAACTGACCCGCGATACCTCCGGGACTATGCATTGCGACTGGTACTTCGCCGATCACGGCGTATTAATCGACACCGCCGGTCGCTACCTGACCCAGCCCGACGCCGACGTTGACGGCGGTGCCTGGACAACCTTGCTGAGTCTGCTACGCACTCGTCGCCGCAACCGTCCGCTCAATGGCGTGCTGGTGACTATTCCCGTCGGGATGCTACTGGCCAGCAGTGAACAGGACCTTGATATCCTCGCGCGCCAGGTCCGTGCGCGTCTGCAAGATGTTCACCAGAAGCTGCATGTCGATTTACCGATCTATCTGGTCCTGAGCAAAGCCGATGAGTTGTTGGGCTTCGATGAGTTCTTCGATCAGCTGAGTCGTGAAGAAAGTGATCAGGTATTCGGTACCAGTTTCCGCAAAGAGCAGAGCGGGACTGACGTGGCGGTGCTGCGTCAGGAGTTCGAAGAACTGCTGCGGCGCCTCAACAGCCAAGTGATCATGCGTATGCACCAGGAGCGCGACACTCAGCGTCGGGGACGGATACTCGACTTTCCGCATCAGCTAGGGCAGATCGGCGAGCGTCTGTGTCTGTTTGTCGACATGGCGTTTACTGGCAACCGCTATCAACGTGTCAGCCAATTGCGTGGTTTTTACCTGACCAGCGCCCCATACCTGACTGAAAAGCTTGACCGGGACACTGCGAGTATTGGCGCCAACCTGAGCATGAGCAGTGGTGTGCTGCCAACCTTGCGCAGCGGTCGTGCGCGTTTTATACACCACTTGTTGAGCCGAGTGATTTTTCCTGAGGCCGATCTGGTTGGGCTAGAAAAACGTGAGCACAGCCGAATCCATTGGGGGCAGCGTGCGTTATACGTCAGTGCACTGGTTGCGCTAGGCTTATTCGGTTCTCTCTGGGCTGGAGGTTATTCGGCCAACCATGAGCGTCTTGAGCGAATTCGTGATCTGGCACAAGAGTGGACTCAACAGCGTTCGTCGTTGAGTGCACGCGATGATGCGATGGCGGTCCTCAAGCCGCTGGATACGGCCTTTGAGGCGACCAAGGTCTTTGCCTCCAGAGGTGATGTTTCGCTACATGAGCATGTTGGTCTGTATCAGGGTGGACTGGCCGGTCCGGTGCTCAAGAGCTCCTATGAACGAGAGCTGGAAAAACAGCTGCTTCCAAGGGTCGCACAGCTGCTGGAAGGGCAGATCCGCGACAACATGAACGACCGCGATCGCCTGCTCAATAACTTGCGCGCGTACCTGATGCTGAGCATGACGGAACGTCGTGACCCATCGTGGCTGCAGGAGAGAGTTGCGTCCAATTGGTCGCTGCGTTACCCCGGTAACCCCGCGGTTCAGAGCGGACTGAATGCGCACTTCGAACGTCTGCTCAAACAGCCGTTTATCTATCCGCTCAACGATGCACTGGTCGCCCAGTCGCGTCAGATATTGCGTAGCGAATCCTTGGCCAACGTGGTCTATCGGGTTCTACGCGAGCAAGCCCGCAATCTACCGGAATACCGTCTTAGCCAGCATCTTGGCTCACAAGGTAGCTTGTTTGTCGGCACCGATTACCTGATCCCGGGCTTCTACACTCAGCAGGGTTATCAGCAGTATTTCACCATCCAGGGCGCGAGCCTGGTGACCGATATCCTGCGTGACAACTGGGTGCTGGGCGAGGGCGGCAGCATCAGCGGCATGGATTTGCGGCGCTTGATGGTCGAGCTTGAGCAGCTGTACTTCCGCGACTACGCCAACGCCTGGGGCGAGGCCGTCAGCCAGGTTGGTTTGCAGCCGTTCAGCGATGCTGGCGAAGGCGCTGATCAGCTTGCCGCTCTGACGTCGGCCAATTCGCCGCTGCTGTTACTGTTGGTCGCGGTGCGTGAAAACACACGCTTTGCGACCATCGTCGACAGCGTCGATGACGTGGCCGAAGTCGCTGATAAGTTCGGTGTGAAGGTTAGTATTCTGGGCAAGGTTGCAGCTGGCGCTGCGGCTGTGGGCAGTGCTCGGAGTGCACTGACCAAGAACCTGCCAGACACTGCGAAGCAATCCCTGCAACGTCGTTTCGAGCCGCTGCATCGGTTGCTGGACGACAACAACGGCCCAGCGGCTGACCTGACCCCAACCCTGCAAGCGCTCAACGACCTGCAATTGCAGCTGGCCAGTCTCGGTCGTGCGAGCCAGCCTGAGCAGGCCGCCTTCGAAATGGCCAAGACCCGCATGAGCGGCCAGCGCGATGCACTGAGTAACCTGCGGAACGCCTCGATGCGCTTACCGCGCCCGGTGAGTGTCTGGTTCAACCTGCTGGCCGAGGACACTTGGCGTCTGGTGCTCAACGATTCCTACCAGCACCTCAACCAGCGCTATCAGAGTGAGCTCTATAGCTTTTACGACAAGGCAATCAACAAGCGTTATCCGTTCAACGCCCATAGCACCAGCGATGTTGCCATCAACGACTTTCGCGAATTTTTCAAGGCGCAAGGTGTGGTGGATGGCTTCTTCGAAACCTACATGAGGCCTTTCATCAACGGCAATCCAGGCAACTATCGTTTGCGCAGCATCGATGGCCACAGCCTGCCGATGTCCAGGGGCTACCTCGACCAGATGGCCGCAGCGCAGGTGATCCGCCAGAGTTTCTTCGCACAAAATCCAGCCGAGCCGCAGGTGCAGTTCAAGCTTGAACCGTACACCCTCGACCCGGGCGTGAGCCGCGCTGAATTCCGCTTCGGCAGTCAGTTGATGGAATACCGCCATGGCCCGATTGTGTCGACGTCTTTCAATTGGCCGAGCGATGCAGAAGACGGTCGTGCCAGTCTGGTCCTGGAAAAAATGGCCGGCCGACCGATTGGTATCGAGAAAAACATCGGGCCTTGGTCGTTGTTCCGTCTTTTCGACCTGATGCAGACCGAGTACCTGACCGGCCGCGACGTGATGGTGCTCAAGGCCGATCTGGGTGGCCTGCGCGCCAACTATCTGCTGCTGAGCCAACGCACGCCGAACCCGTTCGACATGGGCGTGTTGCGCACCTTTCGTATGCCGGCGCAGCTCTGATGGGGGGTGTCAGTACCTGGCGCAGCGCGGCGCGTACCGATCCGGGCAAGGTTCGGGCGCGCAACGAAGATGCCTTCCTGGCCTGTCCGGAGCAGGGGCTTTGGGTGGTCGCCGACGGTATGGGCGGCCATCAGGGAGGTGATATTGCCAGTCAGCTGATTGTCGCCAGTCTCGCCGAACTACCTTCGCAAGACGGCTTCGATGAACGGCTCAAGGGTGTGCGCCAGTGCCTGCACTGGCTTAACCGCCGCCTGGGACAGGAACTGACCGTCACCGCCGAGCGGCGCGACTGCATTATGGGTAGCACCGTGGTCGTACTGTTGCTTGAGGGCAATCGTGCAGTCTGCACCTGGGCCGGTGACAGTCGCTGCTACCTGTGGCGCGGGCAGCGGCTCTATCAGCTGTCCAGGGATCACTCACTGCTACAGCAATTGATCGACGAAAAACAGATGAGTGTCGAGCAAGCCAAAGTCCACCCGTCCGCCAATGCGCTTACCCGAGCGGTCGGCGCCAGCGAGCAGTTGACCCTGGATGTGCTCGAGCTCGAGGTCTATCCAGGCGATGCGTTTTTGCTGTGCAGCGATGGCTTGTACCAAGGACTGTCCAGCGAAGTGCTGGGCAACGCCTTGAGCCTGCTTTCGCCGCAAGTGGCATTGGAGCGCTTGTTCGACAGCGCGTTGCGAGGCTCGGCTCGGGATAACCTGACCGCTGTGGTAATTCGCCAATGAGTGACCTCCTACCGCCGATGGACCACTTGCTGGCGACCGAAGAGGAACCAGGCAATCTGACTTGTTTCGCCTTCGCCATACCCTGTGAAATGCCGCGTGTCATGGTCCCGACCAAGACCCGCGCAGGCGAGTTGCCGGAGGTGCTCGGGGGGCGTTATCGCATCGAGCGCCTGCTTGGTGCCGGGGGCATGGGCGCAGTCTATCGAGCACGGGATCTGCTGCACGAACAGTATGGCGATCCCGACCCGTACATTGCGCTGAAAATACTCAGCGAAGAATTTGTCGAGTCTCCGGATGCAAGCGCCTTGCTCTATAGCGAGTTCGCCCTGACCCGACGGCTACACCATCCTAATGTACTGCGCCCACACAGCTTCGAAGTGGACGCCGATTTCCAGCGCGCCTTCTTCACCATGGAGCTGATGCGCGGGTTGACCCTGGATAGGTTGCTCTGCGAGCGGCCGACCGGTTTGCCGTGGAGCGAGCTGCGGGATGTCGCCGTACCGCTAATGAACGCCTTGGCCTATGCCCATGACCGCGGTGTACTGCATGGCGACTTGAAACCGAGCAATGTCATGCTCAGTGAAGAAGGGGTACGGCTGTTCGATTTTGGCCTCGGCCAGGCCGAGGAGGGTGTGTTGCCCGGCTTGCCGCGGCTGAGCCGTAGCCGATTCAACGCCTGGACGCCAAGTTACGCTGCCCCCGAACTGCTTGAAGGTGCACCGTTGTCGGCCAGTGCCGATCTATACGCGGTGGCCTGTGTAATCTTTGAACTGGCGGGCGGTAAGCACCCGTTCTGCCGTTTGCCATCTACCCGCGCCCGTGACTTGCACCTGGAGCGGCAACTGAAAGCGCCCAAACATCTTCCTGAACACTGTTGGCCAGCCCTGCGAACAGCGCTGGCCTTCGATGTGGCAGATCGAAAAATTACGACTCGTGAATTGCACGATGCCCTGTGTGTGCCCAAGTCTTGGCGGCAGTTACTACAGAGAGTGGGCTGGCCAGGATAATTCTGTGACTTGGTAGTCATCAACCGCAAAAACCGCATCATCTTCTTCTAACGCTGCACAACGGTGGCGTTCTTCAATGAAGCCGCTACACTGCGCCGGCCGTTCATTTTTTCCTTTGAGGCTGTGAGCATGAAATTTCGTTTTCTTCTCTGGATGCTGGGCCTGTTGATGGGCAAGGCCAGTCGTAACAACCCGGCGTTTCAGCAGCAGTTGGGTGATAAAGAACTGGTGTTCCAGTTGCAGACGATTGACGGCAGGGTTGCCCGTCACTTCTTCGTCAAAGACCAGCGTATTACCAGTCGCGCGGGTGTTTACCCAACGCCGGCATTCGCCATTGCCTTTAAAGACGCCGCGTATGGCTTTGCCACGATGCAGGCGAAAAACAAGCAACTGGCGTTCATGACGGGGATTCAGGACAAGTCGATCCAGATCAAGGGCAACCCGGCGCTGGTGATTTGGTTCCAGGGGCTGACCAAGTATTTGAAGCCGAAGAAAAAGCCGCAGGCGTGAGGTGGGTCAGTCAGAGCACCTCTACTTCTTCGCGAGCAAGTGCAGCGGCGCCCGGTGCGCTCCTACATGAGTTCGAGTGTGAGAGCAGCCGGCATTCAGTCTGATGAGCTGTCCCACGCCTGAGGACTGACGATTCAGCGTACGGTAAACCGCTGCTGCGCCAGCAGCCGGTCACCCTGGAACACCAAAAACGCCACTCTCCCGGCACCACCTCATGGCTTTCGGTGAACTCGTAGGCCATTACATCCTGCGAGGCACCCGGAAACAGTTTCTGGGGCACTTCTAACGTGTCGTGGCGCAGGCCATCCGGCGTGCGGCTGCCTGAGGTGAGGTAGAACAATGGGAAAAGAGGATGGATTTATTTGCGGTAAATAGGTCCGTCCCTTCCTTTGTGTTTTTTTCGTGGGGGTAGTATTTATTTTTATGCTGCAGGTGGTTTGCGCCTCGATAAGTACTACGCGCTCATTATTTAACTAATCTGAGGGGGTTGGGTTGGTTTTTTAAATACTTGTATTTGGAAAGCAAGAAGTGCAAGTGTTGTGATGGTGTAGAAAATCCCTATTATCATGTGATTGGGTGTATGCCAGTAACTGGCACTGCCTACAAGGCTGGCCAAGGAAACTCCGGATGCCAGAAGTGATAGCATCTTTAGAAAAATTCCTGTGGGCTGTCCTTTTTTGCTTTTTATATAGTTGGGTAGCTGCAGTAAAAGCATGGTTAGAAGTATCAGGCATATTGCAATAATTGAGATAATAGGTAGGCCTATTGAATCTTGCTCGACGCTGTAGATTCCTGAGCGCTGATTTTTTATTATTGTGAGGACGCCTGTGGTGGATGTCGCGAGAATAAGTAACACATATATGTGAGGTGTGTATTTTTTAAGAGTGTTCATTTTTTTCAATGGCTTGATTGGGTGTGTTGTTTGTAGTGTTTGGACTGAAAAACCATTTCCGATTAACTTCATGTTGTGTTTCTTGTTTAAATTTTTGGTCAATTGTAAAGCCGCCAGAGGCTCCCAAGGTGCCTGTAGTAATAATTGTGGGTAAAGTCATGTCTTATGGTGTCTGCTACTCCGTTGATATCGTTTGGCTGTGTTTAGTATGTATCTGTTTGATACTGATTTCATGGTAAGCGATGGGTATTAAATGTGCGTCCGAAACCTCTGTAGGATATTTCGCCTAGTAACGAAGTGGCCTTCGTTACAAGCAGAAATACCCTACAAGAGTCTCGGATGCACGATTGGAATTCATCGCTTACCATTAAATCAGTTCTGGCAGATACACACTGGGCACAGTGCAAGGCAAACGATCAATCCAATGACTGATTTCCCGGTAGCGCACTTGATCCAGTAGGTTTTAGTTAAATGAACCCTGTCCAGGGAATGGATATGTCTCAGCACGCTGGACTGACTGACCCAGTCACTGACTTGAATATAAAGCGCACAAAAGATCTTCGGCGTTCAATTCGGTAAGGGAATACCAACTTAAAATTCAGGGAGCGCTAAGCATGAAAGTATCAACATCACTTTTTGTAGCAATGACAATTATCGCAATCTCCGCTGCAGGTTCGGCGCTGGCCGGACCCGCAGTTACGGTGACATTCAAGAACGTTGGGGACACCGACGCGATTTACAGGATTGGAACAAGCAACGAAGCTTCTACCCATAATAATGCAACTCCAAAACCTGTTGCTTTAGTCAGGAGTGGGGAGACTGACACTTATGTTGTGCAAAGCAATGTTTCTCCAGATGGCAATTACGCTAACTTGCGCTACATGATGGGCGGTAAAACTTGTACTTTTATCGCGACTTTTGTCGCTATGTCAGGACCACAGGGCTCGAAAATTCCTAAGTGGAACAATAGAGCCACCGCTGGTGGTGGAGCAACCTGCACGGCGAAGTCTACTTCGATGAACGCAACAACTTACGCGTGGTCAGTTGAATTTACGATGAAGTGATACTTGATCGGGCCGTGCGGAGAGTTTTCTGCACGGCCCTACCTTGATAGAAGGACTTCAATCATGTTGTGCGCCAAAAAATGCAGCTTTTAAGCTGCCAATAATAAGTCTGCCAAAGATATTTCCATAAACACTTCATGTTAAGGAGAACCTCATAATGGTGACTTCAGTAAGCTCGACTCTGCTCACTAATAACCAGACGGCCAGTATCTCTACCCCCTCAACTCAATCTGTCGCAACAGCGAGTGCCAGTGCCGCAACTCGTGTCACAGAAAATTCTGGAGGCACTAGCAGGCTTTCATTGCTTGCTCAGCAGTTAAGCGAAAGTGCAACACGTGCCGAAGCTCGCGATGCAAGTCTGAGCAGGAGGGCGCTCGGCGCGAAGGCTACCGAGTTGCTCAGCCAGGTTGCGGGGGACAGCTACTTTGCCAACAAGGCCAATAATGACGCTGAGGTTCCGAATACAGATAACCCTGAGCTTCTGGCTCGCGCCAAGAAAGCCACACAGTTCGAAAACGGGAGTGGATCAAATCCTTTTGCTGGCCTGTCACGAGATCAGCTTGCGCTGATTACCTATGATGAGAGTGGAACGTTCACGGTCAATGAAAGAAGAGCGGCGTGGAGTGAAGCGTTTCACCAAGAGTCAGCGTGGCGTCAAATGGTCGTAGCCATGGCGACGGCTGAATACAATGGCACAGGAAAACTCACCCACTTTTTCACTGCGGTACTGGATCACTATAAAACGTTGCCCGGCATCGAGCAGGCGCAGTACCCAGAGAGTTACGCAACTCAACTGCAAGGATGGATAGACCGCGACTTCAACTATTGGACACACACGGTTGAAGGCCACGGTAGCCCACAGAAAATACTCGATCTAATTTTTGATAAAAGTGCCTTTAGTGAGAGTGAATCAGTTATCCCAGCCCCAAAATTGACTGATTCACCCTCCGGCCTCTCTATGCCTTCGTGAACAAGCGCAGCGTAGCCCGGCTGCTCCCCCACATAAGATCGAGTGTGGGAGCAGCCGGAATTGAGTCTGATGAGCCGTTCGACGCTCGCGTAACCCGCAGGAGCAGGGGGCCGCCCAGTTCTTGCCTGCGGTGCTTTAGCCCTGGCTGAACTGCGAGGCCAGTTCGCGTAGCAGGGCTTCGGCTTCCAGGACTTTGCTGACGACGTCATCGGCTTTGGTGCGGGTTAGGCCCAGGCGGTCGAGCAGGGCGTCGGGGATTTCTTCATCGGGGCCGGAGCCGATCCCGCGACTGCGCAGCAAGCGTATGGCCAGGCAGACCAGGTTCGGGTACTCAGCGTAGTCGCCGTCGTAGCCTGGGTCGTGCTGGAAGCGCAGGGCGGTGGACAGTTCTTCCGGCATGTCCCAATGGCGCATCAGCCAGGCGCCGATCTGTTCACGGCTGATGCCCAGCAGGTGCTGCTCGACATAGCTGTGGCACAGGTGCGGGTTGACCTCCAGATGGCGGCAGATCAGCGAGAAGTGCGGCGGGAAGACGTGGGCCAGCAGCAGATAGCCAAAGTTGTGCAGCAAGCCTGCGAGGTAGGTTAGGCCAGCCTCCGGGCGCATGGCGCGGGGCATGGCGCGGGTCAGGCCTTCGATGACTGCCGCGGTGTAGATCGACTGCTGCCAGTACGGCGTGGTGTGTTGCGGATGGTCTTTGGGCAGGCTCAGGGTTTTGCCCAGCGCCAGGCCCAGCGCCAGGTTGATCACCAGATCGAAACCGAGCACGCGGACGATCGCGTCTTCCACGGAGCGAATCTTGCCCGGCGAAGCGTAGTACGGCGACGCCGCCCAGCTCACCACTTGCGCGGCCAGGGCCGGATCGGTTTCCACCACCCCAGTGATGTCGTCGATGGTGGCGTTGGGGTCGACCCGCAGTTTGATGATTTTCTGCGCGGTCTCGGCCAGTGGTGGAATCTCGATGGTCTCTTCCAGGCGTTGCTGAATACGCCGGGCAGTGAAGGCTTGCACCGCCTGGGTGATTTCCTCGCGGTCATCGTGGGGGCGGTCGAGGTTCGGACGGATCGTGTTCAGGGCTTCGCCGAAGTTCGCGGCGCTGGCCTTGTTGAGCATGCTTTTGAAGGCTTCGCTGGAGACTTCCAGCAGCAGGCCCGGCTCGCCCGAGTTGATCAGCAGGCTCGGTTCGCGCAGCAGGCTTTCTTCATAGAGGCAGGGGGAGCTGGTGAGCGCTGGCAGACCGGGCAGCAGGCTCAGGTTGTGTTTGCCGAGCATGCGCTCCAGGCGATCCAGAGGCACCGCGGTCAGGCGTCGGCCGGTCAGTTCGGCGAGGCGGTTGAGGTCCAGAAGTTGACTCTGCGCGAACAGCACCATGAGTGTGCCGACGGCGTCGTCCAGCAGAACTGCCTGAACCTTGCGCGCGGCGCGAAGGCCGGGGTGGTCAAGCACTTCGTTATAGCTGATAGCCAGCTTGCCGAGCAGCAGCCGAATAACGGACGGCGCGTGCGGAGCTTCGGTAGCAAGGGCAACTTCGGTCATGGCCTGTATCCGTTTTTTTACAATTTCGCCAGTATAACCAGCTTGGTTCGGGTGATCGCCCATTAACTCAAACACTGCTCACACTTGGCCGTATTGCTGCCCATGACGCAGCCAGCGCTCCAGCAGCGGGCTCACGTGTTGCGGCCAGCGCTCAAGCAAGGCTTGGGCGGCATCGCGCACGGCGGGCAGAAGATCGGCGTCGCGCATCAGGTCGGCGACCTTGAATTGCAGCAGGCCGGTTTGCCGGGTGCCGAGCATCTCGCCGGGGCCGCGCAGTTCGAGGTCTTTTTCGGCGATGATGAAGCCGTCGTTGGTCTCGCGCATGATACCCAGGCGCTGACGGCCGATCTGTGACAATGGCGGATGGTAGAGCAGCACACAGTGACTGGCGGCGCTGCCCCGGCCAACCCGGCCGCGCAATTGGTGCAGTTGCGCAAGACCCAGACGTTCGGGGTTTTCGATGATCATCAAGCTGGCATTGGGCACGTCGACGCCGACTTCGATCACCGTGGTCGCCACCAGCAGTTGCAGGGCACCGGCCTTGAACTCGGCCATGACCGCAGCCTTCTCGGCAGGCTTCATTCGCCCGTGAATCAGTCCGACCCGCAGTTCGCCCAAGGCGCTGGTCAGGTCTTCGTAGGTGGTTTCGGCGGCCTGGCACGTGAGCTCTTCGGACTCTTCGATCAGCGTACATACCCAATAGGCCTGGCGACCTTCAGCGCAGGCGGCGCGCACGCGTTCGATGACTTCGATGCGCCGCGTATCCGTGATCAGCACGGTGTTCACCGGGGTCCGGCCGGGCGGCAGTTCGTCGAGGATCGAGGTGTCGAGATCCGCGTAGGCACTCATGGCCAGCGTGCGCGGAATCGGCGTGGCGGTCATGATCAGCTGGTGTGGACACATCCGCCCGCCCACGCCTTTCTGACGCAGGGCCAGACGCTGCTGCACACCAAAGCGGTGCTGTTCGTCGATGATCACCAGTGCGAGGTTCTTGAACTGTACTTCGTCCTGGAACAGCGCATGGGTACCAACCACCATCGGCGCGCCATTGGCGATCTGTTCCAGCGCCGCTACGCGGTTTTTGCCTTTGAGCTTGCCGGCCAGCCAGGCGGTTTCGATTCCCAGGGGGTCGAGCCAGCGCTTGAAGTTGATGAAATGTTGTTCGGCAAGAATCTCGGTGGGTGCCATCAATGCAACCTGATAGCCCGCCTCCAGTGCCTGCAAGGCGGCGAGGGCGGCGACCACGGTCTTGCCGGCGCCAACATCACCTTGAATCAGCCGCAGCATCGGCTCGCGCTGACTGAGGTCGTAGGCGATTTCATTGCCGACCCGTTGCTGCGCGCCCGTGGGCGAGAAGCCCAGGTTGGCCAGGTATTTCGCCGGCAACTCTTTGGCTTTCGGCAAGGCTGGCGCACGCTGGGAGCGCAGGCTCTCGCGCAGGCGTTGCTGAGACAGTTGATGGGTCAGCAGCTCTTCGAACGCCAGCCGGTGTTGCGCCCAGTGATGACCTAGGGCGAGTTCGTCGACGTCGGCGTCCGCCGGTGGGTGGTGCAGGTAGCGAATCGCGTCGTCCAGCGGGGCCAGCTGATAGTCCCGCGCCAGATCTTCCGGCAGCCAGTCGGGCAGGCTGCTCGGGCCGAGCAGGGCCAGGCTTTGCTGGCACAGTTGACGCAAACGTTGCTGGGTCAGGCCTTCGGTGAGCGGGTAGATCGGCGTCAGGGTTTGATCCACCGGCGGTGGTTCGTCGCCGTTGATGGCGCGATATTCCGGGTGATAGATCTCCAGCCCCGACGCGCCGGGCCGGGCCTCGCCATAACAGCGCACGCGGGTGCCGCGTTTGAGGCCTTCTTTTTGCGCGTTGCTGAAATGGTAGAAGCGCAAGCTCAGCCCGCCGGTGCCATCCTGCAGGCGCACCAGCAAGCTGCGGCGCTTGCCCATGACCACGTCGGCACCGCTGACGGTACCTTCGATCACGGCATCCTGCCCAGGTCGCAGTTGGCCGATCGGTACTACGCGGGTGCGGTCCTGATAACGCAGCGGCAGGTGAAACAGGACGTCCTGGAGATTCTCCAGGCCGACCTTGGCCAGTTTCTCGGCCATTGCTTCACCGACGCCCTTGAGCGCCGTGACCGGCACCTTCGACAGCTCAGTCATCGCGGTGTCTTAGCTCGCCGCTGGCGGCTTGGCCACCGAGCACAGGCGGATCGAGTCAGCGAGGATTTCAATCGCTTTTGGCCGTGGGAAGCTGGCGCGCCAGGCAATCGCCACCGTGCGGAACGGCACGGGTGGCGTCATCGGACGGACTTCGATCACGCCAGGGGCGTAGTGATGGCTGTTCACCGCCGAGAGCGGCAGGATCGAGATACCCAGGCCGGAAGCGACCATGTGCCGAATGGTTTCCAGGGAGCTGGATTCAACCGTGGTGTGCTTGGTGCCGTCGGTGCCCTTGGCCAAAGTCGGGCAGGCCTCGAGTACCTGATCGCGGAAGCAGTGCCCTTCGCCGAGCAGCAGCAGGCTCTTGTCGTTGAGCATGTTGGCGTCGATGGTTTTCTTTTGGGTCCATGGGTGCTCGCTGGGCATCAGTACGTAGAACGGCTCATCGTAGAGCTGCAGGGTCAGTACGTCAGCCTCGTTGAACGGCAGGGCGATGATGATCGCGTCCAGCTCGCCGTTGCGCAGTTTGTCGCGCAGTACATGGGTGAAGTTTTCTTCGATGTACAACGGCATCTGCGGGGCGACCCGGTGCAGTTGTGGAATCAGGTGCGGGAACAGGTACGGACCGACCGTGTAGATCGCGCCGACTTTCAGCGGAGCGGTCAGCTGGTTTTTACCGGCCTGGGCCAGCTCACGAATACCTTGGGCTTGCTCAAGAACCTTCTGGGCCTGGGCGACGATGCCCTCGCCGACAGGCGTCAGGCGCACCGCGCTTTTGCTGCGCTCGAAAATCAGCACACCGAGTTCGTCTTCAAGCTTCTTCACGCCTACCGACAAGGTCGGCTGACTGACATGGCAGCGCTCCGCCGCGTGGCCGAAGTGCTGCTCTTGGGCGAGGGTAACGATGTAGCGTAATTCTGTGAGAGTCATAGCGGGCGTCCATGAGGTTGCGAGCCAAGCATACCGGCTGCAATCGATAGACGCACGTTATCAGACTGAGGGCGCAGAGCGACACTGGGCAATGCATGTTTGGCGGTGTCGGAAATGCAAAAGGCACCTTTCGGTGTCTTTTGGGGGAGTGCCAGCCAGCGAAGGACATTGGCGAACGTCGCACCTGTGGCGAGGGGGCTTGCCCCCTCGCCACAGGTTTTGTGTTCGGCATTCGCGCCAACCGAAGTCAGCGGCGACGTTTTTCGATGTTGTAAACGAATGGCGCAACGATTTCGATCGAGCCGTTGGTCAGCATTTCGGCTGGCGGTTTAGGCAGCGGCTGGGCGCGGCGAATCATTTCCAGTGTCGCCCGATCGAGATCGGCGTTGCCGGAGAGACCGGCCAGTTCGAACGACAGCACATTACCTTCGGCGTCGACCACGAAGCGCAAACGGTTCATCCCTTCCTTGCCGCGCGCTTGAGCTGCGGGCGGGTACTTCTTGTACTTTTGCAAGTGCGCCAACAGCGTGTTTTGCCAGCTGGCTTTGGCGGCATTCTGCGCCGCAGTAGGGCCGGGTGCCGGCTGCGCGGACTTGTCCGTCTGCGCAGGCGTGGGCGGCGTGTCGCCAGGTTTTTCCTCGGGAGGCTTTTCCTTTGGCGGCTCCGGTGTCTTCTCAGGCTTGGGCGGTTGCGGCTTTGGCTTGGGTTTGACCTGCTTGGGCACGGAGATGGTCGGCTTCGGCGCCTCCGCGAGTTTTGGCAACGGGAGTTCTTCCACCGGTGCAGGTGGTTGCGGCGGCGTCACGACTTTGGGCGGTGCCGGTGGAGGCGGTGCCGGAACCGGCGCCAGCTCGACCATCATTGCCATCGGCGGCAGTTCGACCGGCTGTGCCGACGACCAGTTGAGCGCGAGGAGAATCGCGACCGCGTGGACGCCCAGCACCACTGCCAGGCTACCGCTGTAACGCGTCAGCTTTTGGCGCGTCGTGATCATTTCTTGGCTGCCGTCTCAAGTCCGACCAGGCCGACTTTCAGGTAACCGGCTGCCCGCAAGGCATCCATCACACTCATCAAGTCGCCGTAGTCCACGCCTTTATCGGCCTGGAAGAAGATCGTCGTGTCCTTCTTGCCGTGAGTCTTGGCATCAAGGGTCGCGCCAAGGCTTTCAGCCTTCACTTGGTCTTCACCGAGGAACAGCCGTTGATCGGCCTTGACGCTGAGGAACACCGGCTTCTCTGGCCGCGGCGCCGGTTTGGCGGTCGAGGCGGGCAGGTCGACTTTAATGTCTACAGTCGCCAGCGGTGCTGCGACCATGAAGATGATCAGCAGCACCAGCATCACGTCGATAAACGGCGTGACGTTGATTTCGTGGTTCTCGGCGAGATCGTCGTCAGCGCCTTCTTTTAAATGCAGGCCCATGGCTGATTACCCCACTTTCACCATGTGCGGTTGCGAGACGCGCTCGGGCGGCAGGTGGTCGAGGTCGCGGCTGACCAACAGCAGGACTTCTGCCGAGGCATCGGAAACCTGCGCCTTGTAACCGGCGATGGAGCGGGCGAAGACGTTGTAGATCACCACCGCCGGAATCGCCGCAACCAGACCCAGCGCAGTCGCCAGCAAGGCTTCGGCAATGCCGGGAGCCACGACAGCGAGGTTGGTGGTCTGGGTCTTGGCGATGCCGATGAAGCTGTTCATGATGCCCCACACGGTACCGAACAGGCCGACGAAGGGCGCGGTGGAACCGATGGTTGCCAGTACGCCGGTGCCGCTGCTCATGTTGCGGCCGCATGCGGCAACCAGACGCTCGAGACGGAAGCTGACGCGTTCCTTGATGCCTTCTTTTTCACGGCTGTTGGCCGACAGGCGCATTTCTTCCAGAGCATCGTGGACCAGCAGGTTGGCGAGGGTACCTTCCTTGGTGGCAGTCGAGCTGGCTTCTTTAAGGGTGGTGGCTTTTTTCAGGCCGGCGATTTCACCGCGCAGACGACGCTTGGCGCCGAGCAGCTCAAAGCCCTTGGCGATCCAGATGGTCCAGGTGATGATCGAGGCGATGGCCAGACCGATCATCACGATTTTCACGATAATGTCGGCGTTCTGGTACATGCCCCAAGGCGACAGGTCGTGGGCCATGCCCAGGGTGTTATCGGCCTCGAGTACTTCAGGCTGATTTTGGAGAGGTGCGCCTTGAGCAGCCAGAGCCGGGTCGCTGACGACCGGGGTCGCGACTGCAGCGGCATGGTCAGCGCTGCCGTGAGCGGCAGGTCCGGTGGCAGGCACAGGCTCATCGGCGAACGCGGCGGTTGGTGCCAGCAGCAGGCTGAACAGCAGCGCTGCTACCATGCGCCAGGCGCGCGATGGGCTAGGAAGCGTGGTTGGCGAAGCGGGGAGTTGATTGCTTGTCATGCTGGCCGGACCTAAGAGGGAAAAAGAGTAAATGTCCTTCCAGGCCTCGCAGGGCCGAGAACAAATGGGCGGCCATTATCGCAATTAATTCTCGTTAACAAAAGTAATAGAGTATCTTTTTTTCTTGGATTACCAGCCGCTCGTCCATTGCCGACGCTAGGCTGGATCTTTCCGATAGGAGTTTTGTGATGTCCACCCCTTCTGTTTTGATCGCCGGCTGCGGTGATGTCGGCAGCCGTTTGGCCACTCAGCTACTGGCCGGGAACTGGTTGGTTCATGGGCTGCGACGGAACATTTCGCGCCTGCCAAGCGGTGTCGTGGGAGTGGCGGGTGATCTGTTCAGTGAGCAGTGTCCGGCCGCCTGGCCGACTGAAAAACTGGATTACCTGGTGTATTGCGCCGCAGCCACCGAACACGATGAAGCCGGCTATCGCGCGGCCTATGTCGAAGGTTTGCAGCATGTATTGAGCTGGTTGAAGCAGCATGGTCAGCAGCCAAAGCGCCTGCTGTTTGTCTCCAGCAGCAGCGTGTATGGCCAGCAGGCGGGCGAATGGGTCGACGAAAGTTCGCCGACCGAGGCCGGTGGTTACTCCGGACGTTTGATGCTGGAAGCCGAGCAGGTGGCTTTGCACAGTGGCATACCGGCAAGCCTGGTGCGTCTGACGGGTATCTATGGTCCGGGCCGTGAGCGGCTGTTGACTCAAGTACGCCAGGGTTATCGTGTAGTCATCGATCCGCCGCTGTATGGCAACCGGATTCATGTCGACGATGCTGCCGGTCTGCTGGCGTTCCTGCTACAGGCGGATCGTCGAGGTGAGGCGCTGCAGGACTGCTACATCGGTGTCGACGATGCACCTGCGCCGCTCGCGGAAGTGGTCGACTGGTTACATGAGTATCTGGGTGTCACCGAATGGGCGGCCGACGCCAGTGTCCGTCGGGCCGGCAGCAAGCGGTGTAGCAACGCGCGGGCGCGGGCGCTGGGTTGGGTGCCGCGTTATCCAAGCTTTCGTGAAGGGTATGCGGCGATTCTCGAGGGCAGTCGTTGACTCAACCTTCAAGGCAAAGAAAAAGGAGCCCATGGGCTCCTTTATTGCGGGGTCACTGTTTTTCCAGTAACCACTGCCGGGTACCAGGAGAGAATGATGGTACTTCATCGGCTTGAGACGCATTGACCACCTGGAAGATCTCCAGTTGTTTGCCTTTGCGAGTAAAGATCCATGGGTTGCCCTGGCCGCCTTGCTGCAGCCAGATGTTGTCATGGCCGCCGCTCATGGATGCACAATCACCGGCCAGGCACAGTGCGTAACGATCAGTGCCTGGCAGGCCTTCAACCCGGCCATCGGCCTGGAACTGAACGGTGCTGCCTTCGCCCGGGCCGCTGACGACTTTCCAGCTGCCGCCCATATAAGCGGAGTACAGGGCTCGCTCGAAGCTGGCGCCAATTGGTGCGCCTTCGGGAACCGTGTCTTGCGCTCGATTGAAAACCTGTTCCGGTTCTGAGTCGTTTGCCACTTGCTGCAGCTGTTTGCCGTCGCGACTGAGTTCGCTGGAGGAGCCGCCATAGAAATCGATCTTCCAGGCGCCGGATTTCTCACCCAGCAGCTTGCCTTCGACATTCTCGAAACCGTTGGTAAATCTCGCCTGACCGGCTTTGGTATTGATGTCCCATTCCAGGTTTGGACCGTTGGCCTGGAGGGCTTCACGCAAGGGGCCGCCTTTGGCAGCAGCATCGATTGCTACCTGGTTGATCCAGGTGCCACTGATGTCGCGGTCGGCGGGATTGCTGGCACAGCCGCCGAGGAATATGGCGAGCAGCGAGAGGGCAAGCGCTTTGCGCATGACGGAATCCTTTCAAAACGGAATTGGCGCAGCGTGGCGGCTGCGCCAGGATGTGTGCTGGCAGTTATTCGATGACCAGAATGGCATCCATCTCGACCTGCGAGCCTTTTGGCAGTGCGGCGACACCGATGGCGGCGCGGGCAGGGTAAGGTTGGTCGAAGTATTTGCCCATGATCTCGTTGACCTTGGCGAAGTGGCTCAGGTCGGTGAGGAAGATGTTCAGTTTGACGATGTCCTTGAACGAACCACCGGCGGCTTCAGCCACGGCCTTGAGGTTCTCGAAAACCTGAACGGTCTGGGCTTCGAAGCCTTCGACCAGCTCCATGGTTTTCGGGTCCAGAGGAATTTGACCGGACATGTAGACGGTGTTGCCAGCCTTGATTGCCTGGGAATAAGTACCGATGGCTGCAGGTGCCTTGTCGCTGGTGATAACAGTCTTGGTCATGTATGACTCCTTGTAATGGGCTGGGCTATTTGGACGAGCTATGCACGCATACGGGTGATGCGGGTGACCCCGGTCAGGGCGCGCAGTTTCTTGATCACGCGGGCCAGATGCACACGGTCGTGCACGCTGACCACCAGTTGGACCACGCTGATGCGACCATCGCGTTCGTCCATGCTGATTTTTTCGATATTGCCGTCGGCCGCGTTGACGCTGCTGGCCAGCAGGGCAATCAGGCCGCGCTGGTGTTCCAGCTCGACGCGCAGTTCGACGTTGAATTCGCCGGTGACATCCTTGGCCCAGGAGAGCTGGATGCATTTTTCCGGGTTATGGCGGATCTCGCTGATATTGCGGCAGTTGTCCAGGTGCACCACCATCCCTTTGCCTGCGGACAGATGGCCGACAATCGGGTCGCCAGGGATCGGTGTGCAGCACTTGGCGTAGCTGAGGACCAGGCCTTCGGTGCCGCGAATCGCCAGCGGGCCTTCCGGGCTCGGCAGTTGTTCGCCTTCGCCGAGCAGGCGGCGGGCGACGACGTAGGCCATGCGATTGCCCAGGCCGATGTCTTCCAGCAGGTCTTCGATCACTTCAAGGCGGTATTCGTTGAGCATCACCTGGATGCGCTCGGCCGGAATTTTTTCCAGCGAGCTGTCGAAACCGTTGAGCACCTTGTTCAGCAGGCGTTCGCCGAGGCTGATGGACTCGGAGCGGCGTTGCAGTTTCAGGGCGTGACGAATGTGTGTGCGGGCTTTGCCGGTGACCACGAAGTTGAGCCAGGCCGGGTTTGGCCGGGCGCCCGGTGCGCTGACGATTTCCACGGTCGAGCCGCTTTGCAGTGGTTCGGACAGTGGCGCCAGGCGACGGTTGATCCGACAGGCAATGCAGCTGTTGCCAACGTCGGTGTGTACCGCGTAGGCGAAGTCGACTGCCGTGGAGCCTTTGGGCAGCTCCATGATCCGGCCTTTGGGCGTGAAGACATAGACCTCGTCCGGGAACAGGTCGATCTTCACGCTTTCGATGAATTCGAGAGAGTTGCCGGCGCGCTGCTGCATTTCCAGAACGCCCTTGACCCATTGGCGAGCACGGGCGTGAGTACCTTTCGGTTGCTCCTCGCCGCTGGATTTATACAGCCAATGGGCAGCAATGCCGTTATTGGCCATCTCTTCCATTTCGCGGGTGCGGATCTGGATCTCGATCGGTACGCCATGCATGCCGAACAGGGTGGTATGCAACGACTGATAGCCGTTGGCTTTGGGGATCGCGATGTAATCCTTGAAACGCCCCGGCAGCGGCTTGTACAAATTATGTACAGCGCCGAGCACTCTATAACAGGTATCGACCTTGTCGACGATGATGCGGAACGCATAGACGTCCATGATCTCGTTGAAGGCCCGACGCTTGCCGCGCATCTTCGTGTAGATGCCGTAGAGGTGTTTCTGCCGACCGCTGACCTCGCCCTGAATGCCGTCGATGGCCAGGCAGTGACTGAGGGACTCTTCGATCTTGTTGACGATTTCCTTGCGGTTGCCCCGGGCGCGTTTGACTGCCTGGTAGATCCGCGCGGAACGCATCGGGTGCATGGCCTTGAAGCCAAGGTCTTCGAACTCTATGCGGATACTGTGCATGCCCAGGCGGTTGGCGATGGGCGCATAGATTTCCAGGGTTTCCTTGGCGATCCGTCGGCGTTTTTCGCCGGACAGCACTTCCAGGGTTCGCATGTTGTGCAGGCGGTCGGCCAGCTTGACCAGGATCACGCGAATATCGCGGGCCATGGCCATGGCCATTTTCTGGAAGTTTTCGGCCTGGGCTTCGGCTTTGGTCTCGAAGTTCATCTGGGTCAGTTTGCTGACCCCGTCGACCAGTTCGGCCACGGTTTCACCGAACTGCGCCGAGAGCGCTTCCTTGGCAATACCGGTGTCTTCGATCACGTCATGCAGCATGGCCGCCATCAGGCTTTGATGGTCCATATGCATGTCGGCAAGAATATTCGCGACCGCTAACGGGTGCGTGACGTAGGCTTCGCCACTGCGCCGGCGTTGGCCGTCGTGGGCTTGTTCGGCGTAAAAGTACGCTCGGCGAACCAGGTTGACCTGGTCCGTGCCGAGATAGGTCGATAAGCGATCGGCGAGGGCGTCTATGCTCGGCATGATGACTCCTGCCGATGGCTGTGACCCCGCGCCGTGCTACGTCGACCAGGCATAGGCTTAGACGGCCTCGTTGGACTCGTCCTCGAACGCTGCGAACAGCGGTTCGTCTTCAACGATTTCAGCTTCAGCGATGACTTCATAGCTCATCAAACCTGCTGCGATTTCACGCAACGCCATTACGGTAGGTTTGTCGTTTTCCCAGGCCAGCTTTGGCTCTTTGCCACCGGTCGCCAATTGACGAGCACGTTTGGTAGAGAGCATGACCAGCTCAAAGCGGTTAGCCACGTGATCTAGGCAGTCTTCAACGGTTACGCGGGCCATGGTATTCCTCGTAGCAAATGCAATATGCGCGCTGCCCGGATGGGCGAGCGGACTCAACAGTTTAAAAAATCACCAGCGTTTAGGGAAGCGCTGATTTTCCGCCCAGCTCTCCAACGCGCTACAAGTGCCAATGTAAAGCCCTTGCAGCGTTTTTGGGAAGAGGTCTTTAGCCCAACAGTTCAGCGAGTAATTTACCGAAACGCTGTTGTTGAGGCTTTTGGCGCAGCTGATTGGCGCGGAAGATCGCTTTCAGATCGTCCAGCGCAGTGGCGAAGTCATCGTTAATGATCAGGAAGTCGTAATCGAGGTAATGGCTCATCTCGCTGACGGCTTCGCGCATCCGGCCTTCGATAATTTCGTCGCTGTCCTGGCCGCGATTGGTCAGGCGTTGGCGCAAGGCCTGCTGGGACGGCGGCAGAATGAAGATCGAGCGAGCCTGGGGCATCAACTTGCGCACTTGCTCGGCACCTTGCCAGTCGATTTCCAGAATCAGGTCGTGACCTTGATCCAGGGTCTGCTGCAAATGGCTCTGCGAAGTGCCGTAGAGGTTGCCGAACACTTCGGCGCGCTCCAGGAAATCACCATGCTCGATCATTCGCACGAACTCGGCCCGGTCGACAAAGTTGTAGTTCACGCCGTCAACTTCACCGGGGCGCATGGCGCGGGTGGTGTGGGAAACCGAAACGCGAACTTGCGGCTGCGCGTCGATCAGGGCCTTGACCAGGCTGGTCTTGCCCGCGCCAGACGGGGCGGAAATGATGTAGAGGGTGCCGGTGCTGTGGGTCATGTCGGGGTAGCCTTACTCAATATTTTGCACTTGTTCGCGCATCTGCTCGATCAACACTTTGAGGTTGACCGCCGCTTGGGTGCTGCGCGGGTCGAAGGCTTTGGAGCCCAGTGTATTGGCTTCGCGGTTGAGCTCTTGCATCAGGAAGTCCAGGCGCCGACCGGCGGCACCACCGGATTTGAGCACGCGGCGAACTTCAATGATGTGGGTGCTCAGCCGGTCCAGTTCTTCGGCCACGTCGCTCTTTTGTGCGAGCATGACCATCTCCTGTTCCAGGCGCTGCGGATCCAGCTCGGCCTTCATGTCGGCGAAACGGTCCAGGACTCTCTGGCGCTGGGTCGCGAGCATTTGCGGGACCAGCTCACGCAGGGTCACAACGTCTTCTTCTATGGAGCTCAAGCGATCGTTGATCAGGCGGGCCAGCTCCGCGCCTTCGCGCTCGCGGCCGCTCTTGAGCTCTTTCAAGCCCTGGTTGAACAGCGTCAGGGCTTGCGCGTTCAGCGCTTGCGGGTCGGTCGCGTCGGCCACCAGTACGCCCGGCCAGGCCAGGACTTCCAGCGGGTTCAAGGCCGCGGGGTGTTTGATCAGGCTGGCCACGGTCTCGGCTGCAGCCACCAATTGTGCGGCGCGCTCACGATCAACCTGTAAAGGCTTGCCGGTGGTTTCTTCGGTGAAGCGCAGGGTGCATTCGAGTTTGCCGCGGGACAAGCCCTGGCGCAGCGCTTCGCGCACAGCACCTTCGAGGTCGCGAAAAGACTCCGGCAGGCGCAGGTGCGGCTCCAGGTAGCGGCTGTTGACCGAGCGCAACTCCCAGCTCAGCGTGCCCTGAATGCCGGCTTTTTCGACGCGGGCGAAGGCGGTCATGCTATGCACCATGGAGGTACCTCGCGATTCGGGCCTGCTACAAACCCCGATGGGTTCAGCGGACCTGATTGATAAATTAAAGCCGACAGGCTGCAAAGGCGCAGGATTGTAACGCAGTGCAGCGAATGCTCCCAAATTGCGCGTGTGACAAAGGGCTGCAAGCCGTCGCCGTTCGGCGCCAGGCCCTTGTTCAGAGCCTTCGGTCGCGGCGCAGGTTTTTTAGAAGTGCCCACTCGGCGCTCCGGGCTCTATAATGCTCGGCAGATTTCCGTCCCCGTACAGGTATTTCCCTATGAAACGTCCAAGTGGTCGCGCTGCCGATCAGCTCCGCTCGATCCGCATCACCCGCAACTACACCAAACACGCCGAGGGATCTGTACTGGTCGAGTTCGGTGATACCAAAGTGATTTGTACGGTCAGCGTCGAAAATGGCGTGCCACGCTTCCTTAAGGGCCAGGGTCAGGGTTGGTTGACTGCTGAATACGGCATGCTGCCGCGTGCCACGGGTGAGCGTAACCAGCGTGAGGCAAGCCGTGGCAAACAAGGTGGTCGTACGCTCGAGATCCAGCGTTTGATCGGCCGTTCCCTGCGCGCCGCTCTGGACATGTCCAAGCTGGGCGATGTCACCTTGTTCGTCGATTGCGATGTGATCCAGGCCGATGGCGGCACTCGCACCGCGTCGATTACCGGCGCCATGGTTGCACTGATCGATGCCTTGAAAGTGATCAAGAAGCGTGGCGGCCTGAAAGGTGGCGACCCGCTCAAGCAAATGATCGCTGCAGTTTCGGTGGGTATGTACCAAGGCGAGCCTGTGCTCGATCTGGACTATCTGGAAGACTCGGCTGCCGAGACGGATCTCAACGTCGTGATGACCAGCACCGGTGGTTTCATTGAAGTTCAGGGAACTGCCGAAGGTGCGCCGTTCCAGCCTGAAGAGCTGAACGCGATGCTGGCTTTGGCGAGCAAAGGCATGAACGACATTTTTGAACTGCAAAAGGCTGCACTGGCTGACTGATTGCCCTGGCATCCAGCAAGGAGAGCGACATGAGTGAAGAGCAGCTTCCACTGCCTACGCCGAGCCGGGAGGTTCGCCAATGGGCGATGTTTTGTCACTTTTCCGCCTTGCTGGGGATCTGGATTCCTTTCGGTACGCTGATCGGGCCACTGATTCTCTGGCAGTTGAAGCGCGAGATGGACCCCTTCATCGATGCGCAGGGCAAGGAGGCGCTGAACTTTCAGATCACCGTCGCCATCGCATCGGCCATCTGCTTCTTGTTGATGGCGGTGATAATCGGGTTTTTCCTGTTCGGGCTGGTAGCGATTGGTGCCTTGGTGCTGGCGATCATCGGCGGCATCAAGGCCAATGACGGGGTGCCGTATCGCTATCCCTTCACCTGGCGCCTGATCAAGTAAAATTGACGCCCACAAAAAAGCCGACATTGCTGTCGGCTTTTTTGTACCTGCGAAAAGACGCTTAGATGGTCAGCGTCCAGTCGTAATCCACAATCAGCGGCGCATGCTGCGAGAAGCGCGGCTGGCGTGGCAGGCGTGCGCTACGTACGAAGCGACGCAGGCCAGGAGTCAGCAGTTGGTAGTCGAAACGCCAACCCAGGTTGAGCATCTCGGCCTGTTCGTTGTCCGGCCACCAGCTGTACTGATCGCCTTCGCGGCTGACTTCACGCAGGGCATCGACATAACCCATGTTGCCGACAATCTCGTCCATCCAGGCCCGCTCAGGCGCCAGGAATCCAGGAGATTGCTGGCTGTCGCGCCAGTTTTTGATATCCAGCTTCTGTTGCGCCACGTAGAGCGAGCCACAATAAATGTACTCGCGACGTTTGCGTCGCTGTTTATCCAGGTAACGAGCGAAGTCGTCCATAAGCTTGAACTTCTGGTTCAAGTCTTCATCGCCATTCTGCCCTGATGGAAGCAGCAAGGTCGCGATGCTGACCTTGTCGAAATCGGCTTGCAGGTAGCGCCCGTAGCGGTCTGCCGTCTCGAAACCAAGACCGCTGATGACAGCCTTCGGTTGCAGCCGCGAATACAAAGCCACGCCACCTTGGGCGGGGACTTCGGCATCGCAGGCATAAAGGAAGTAGCCATCCAGTTGGAAGGCTGGGTCGTCCAGTTCAAAGGCGGAGGCGCGGGTGTCCTGCAGGCAGATGACGTCGGCATTCTGTGCTTGCAGCCAACTGAGCAAACCACGCTCGACTGCAGCCTGAATACCATTGACGTTCACACTGATGATCCGCATAAATGGCCCCAAAAATCACGTGCGTGTATGATACCCGAGGTCTACCTAATTAGCTAAATCCGTGATATTGGGGCTTTTTTCATGCAGGCGTATCAGCGCGATTTCATTCGTTTTGCCATCGATCGCGGCGTTTTGCGCTTCGGTGAGTTCACCCTGAAGTCCGGGCGTACCAGTCCTTACTTCTTCAATGCAGGCCTGTTCAACAGCGGTTCGGCGCTGGCGCAGCTTGGCCGTTTCTATGCGGCGGCCATTGTCGAAAGCGGTATTTCCTTCGACGTGCTGTTCGGTCCGGCCTACAAAGGCATTCCTTTGGCGGCCACGACGGCTGTGGCATTGGCTGAGCACCACCAGCTCGATCTGCCCTGGTGTTTCAACCGCAAGGAAGCCAAAGCTCACGGCGAAGGCGGTAGCCTGGTCGGCGCGCCGTTGGCTGGCGATGTATTGATCATCGACGACGTGATCACTGCAGGCACGGCCATCCGTGAAGTCATGCAAATCATCCAGGCCCAGGGCGCCAAGGCTGCCGGCGTATTGATTGCCCTGAACCGCCAGGAGCGTGGCAACGGTGAGTTGTCGGCGATTCAGGAAGTCGAACGTGACTTTGGCATTCCGGTGGTCAGCATTGTGTCCTTGACCCAGGTTCTGCAGTTCCTGGCTGATGATCCGCAGCTCAAGCAGCACCTGCCGGCGGTGGAAGCCTACCGCGCGCAGTTCGGGATCTGAACTTCGCCAGGGTTTGAACCGCAATAAAAAAGGCCCCGCTCAGCATGCTGAGCGGGGCCTTTTGTTTGCATCGCTTAGTGGCGCTTGCGATTGCTGATCAATGTGCCCACACCGGTGTCGGTGAAGATTTCCAGCAACACTGCGTTAGGTACGCGACCGTCGATGATGTGCGAGGTCGTGACGCCGCCTTGCACCGCCTCCAGTGCGCAACGGATCTTCGGCAGCATGCCGCCGTAGATGGTCCCGTCAGCGATCAATTCATTGACCTGCTCGGTGGTCAGGCCCGTCAGGACCTTGCCTTGCTTGTCCATCAAGCCGGCAATGTTGGTCAGCAGCATCAGCTTTTCGGCTTTGAGGGCTTCAGCCACTTTGCCAGCCACCAGGTCGGCGTTGATGTTGTATGACTCGCCATTGGCACCGACACCGATAGGTGCGATGACCGGGATGAAATCACCTTTGACCAACAGGTTCAGCAGGTCGGTGTTGATTCCGACCACTTCGCCAACGTGGCCGATGTCGATGATTTCCGGCGTGGTCATTTCAGGCGTTTGACGGGTGACGGTGAGCTTTTTCGCGCGAATCAGCTCCGCGTCCTTGCCGGTCAAGCCGATGGCACTGCCGCCGTGACGGTTGATCAGGTTGACGATGTCTTTGTTCACCTGGCCGCCGAGGACCATTTCCACGACGTCCATGGTCTGCGCATCCGTGACGCGCATACCATCGATGAAGTGGCTCTCGATCGACAGGCGATTGAGCAGATCGCCGATTTGCGGACCGCCACCGTGCACGACCACCGGGTTGATCCCTACGGCCTTCATCAGCACGATGTCGCGGGCGAAGCCGGTTTTCAGCTCTTCGCTTTCCATGGCATTGCCGCCGTATTTGATCACCAGCGTCTTGCCGATGTAGCGGCGAATGTAAGGCAGCGCTTCGGATAGAACCTTGGCGGTATTGGCGGCGGCATCGCGTTCGAGGGTCATTCAGGTCTCCGGTGAAACTATCTAGTCGATCAGAACGGTAGTTGAAGATCAGGGGCAACACGTTTCAATTGGGCGTGGAACACGTCCTTGATGCGCTGCAACTCGGCCTCGGTATCAGCCTCGAAACGCAGCACCAGCACCGGTGTGGTGTTGGAGGCGCGAACCAGGCCCCAGCCTTTGGCGTAGTCGACTCGCACACCATCGATGGTGGTCAGTTCGGCGCCTTCGCCCCAACGGGCATCGTGCAGTGCATCAATGATGCTGAATTTGCTCTCTTCGGTCACATGGATATTGATTTCCGGCGTAGAAATATCGTTCGGGAAGGTCGCGAACAGCTCATCGCAGCTGGATTTTTCCTTGCTGAGGATCTCCAGCAGGCGCGCGGCGCTGTAAATACCGTCGTCGAAACCGAACCAGCGTTCCTTGAAAAAGATGTGCCCGCTCATTTCGCCTGCAAGCAGGGCGCCAGTTTGTTTCATTTTCTTTTTGATCAATGAGTGCCCGGTCTTCCACATTAGCGGGCGACCGCCGTATTCCTTGATCAGTGGAGTCAGGCGGCGGGTGCATTTGACGTCGAAAATGATTTCCGCGTCAGGATTGCGTGAAACCACGTCCTTGGCGAAGAGCATCAGCAGGCGGTCGGGGAAGACGATGCTGCCGGTATTGGTGACGATACCGACGCGATCGCCATCGCCGTCGAAGGCCAGACCCAGGTCGGCGTTCACTTCCTTGACCTTGGCGATCAGGTCCACCAGGTTCTCAAGCTTGCCCGGATCCGGATGGTGGTTCGGGAAGTTGCCGTCGACCTCGCAGAACAACGGGATCACCTCGCAGCCCAGGGCTTCGATCAGCTGCGGGGCGATCACGCCGGCGGCGCCGTTGCCACAATCGACCACCACTTTCAGGCGGCGAGCCAGTTTGATGTCCTGGACGATTTCGGTGTTGTAGCGATCAAGGATATCGACCTTGGTGATGCTGCCCTTGCCGCTGCTCAGGTTGTTGGTCTTGAGGCGTTCGTGCAGGGCCTGGATCTGTTCGTTGGCCAGGGTATCGCCGGCAATGACGATCTTGAAACCGTTGTAATCCGACGGGTTGTGGCTGCCGGTGAGCATGACGCCAGACTTGCCGGCCAAAACGTTGGCGGCGTAATACAGCGCTGGGGTCGGCACCAGGCCGACATCGCTGACATGGCAGCCACTGTCGTGCAGGCCCTGAATCAATTGTTCGACCAGCTCTGGGCCGGACAGGCGACCATCACGGCCGACCGAGACATTCGGTTCGTCCTGGGCCAGGCTTTCGGAGCCGATGGCGCGGCCGATCCAATAAGCGGTCTCGGCGGTCAGGGTTTTCGGGACAACGCCACGAATGTCGTATGCGCGAAAAATGCTGTCAGGGAATTTGGGTGCAATTTGGGCGGTGCTGCTCATCACTGGGGGTGCTCCAATCTCAGGAAGTCCTGGTTTTCGTTGAGGGGGTCGATATCGAGAGTGTCGGTATCCTGGAACAGCGGTCAGGTCCGCTCGACACCCGGGGTGCCGGGTTGGCGCGGCGCTGCGGCACTGCGGGTCGTAAGGTCTGGGCGAATGCGGAATTTGCCGGGACATCAGGTACCGGCAGGCTCAAGCTGAAGGGTTGGACGGCATTTGCGTCATAGAGTTCGTGAGGTAAACGCCTCGTCTGACGAGCGTCACGCAACGTGGGCCCATCCAGGGCCTTCGTGCCGGGCTTGATGCCTTTCAAATAACGCCTCCGCTGAATTCATCCTGAAATGCAACGCGTATTGCGCAGGTCGGGTTGAGAGTCCGACCTGCCTTGAAGTAATCAGTGGCTGCCGGAGTGGCCGAAACCGCCTGCGCCGCGCTGGCTTTCGTCGAACTCTTCGACCAGCTCGAAATGCGCCTGAACCACCGGCACCAGAACAAGCTGTGCGAGGCGCTCGCCAACGGCGATGTTGAACGCGGTCTGGCCGCGGTTCCAGCAAGAAACCATCAGTTCGCCCTGATAGTCGGAGTCGATCAGGCCGACCAGGTTACCCAGCACGATACCGTGCTTATGACCCAGGCCCGAGCGCGGCAGAATCAGCGCGGCAAGACCCGGATCGCCGATGTATATGGACAGGCCGGTGGGGATCAGCAAGGTCTGGCCAGGCTCAAGAAGGGTGTCTTCTTTGAGCATTGCCCGCAGGTCGAGCCCGGCAGAGCCAGGCGTGGCGTAGTGCGGCAGCGGGAATTCGTTACCAATGCGTGGGTCGAGGATCTTGGCTTGTAAAGCGTGCATGCGAGTTAAACCTGGTTCAGACGTTCGGCGATAAAAGTGATCAGCTGGCGGGCAATCTTGCTCTTGCTGGTCTGGGCAAAGAGAGTTGCATGCAACTCCCGGTCAATCACGCTGCAGGCATTTTCCTCACTGTTGAAGCCAATGCTCGGGTTGGCTACGTCGTTGGCGACGATCAGATCGAGGTTTTTGTCTTTCAACTTGCGTGCAGCGTAGTCGAGCAGATGTTCGGTTTCGGCAGCGAAGCCGACACTGAACGGACGGTCGGGGCGGGTGGCGATGGTGGCCAGAATGTCTGGGTTGCGTACCATCTGCAGCAGCAAGCCGTCGCCGTTCGTAGGATCTTTCTTGAGTTTCTGTGGGGCGACGACTTCGGGGCGGTAATCGGCGACCGCCGCGGAGGCGATGAACAGGTCGCAGGGGATCGCGGCTTCGCAGGCGGCGAGCATGTCCCGGGCGCTGACTACGTCGATTCGCGTCACGCGGTCCGGGGTCGGCAAATGCACGGGACCGGTGATCAAGGTCACACGGGCACCGGCTTCAACAGCTGCTTCCGCCAGCGCGAAGCCCATTTTTCCGGAGCTGTGGTTGGTGATGTAGCGCACCGGATCGATGTTTTCCTGAGTCGGGCCGGCGGTGATCAGCACGTGCTTGCCGGTCAGCGACTGGCGCTGGAAACATTCGGCGGCACAAAGCGCGAGATCGTTGGCTTCGAGCATGCGGCCCATGCCGACATCGCCGCAGGCCTGGCTACCAGAGGCCGGGCCGAACACCCGAAGGCCACGGCTTTCGAGCAATTGGGTGTTGGCTTGGGTGGCCGGATCGCGCCACATGGCCTGGTTCATGGCCGGTGCAATGGCGACGGTGGCGTCGGTGGCCAGTACCAGGGTGGTCAACAGGTCATCGGCAATGCCTTGCGCCAGGCGGGCGATAAGGTCCGCAGTGGCAGGGGCGATCAGCACCAGGTCGGCCCACTTCGCCAGCTCGATATGGCCCATTGCAGCTTCGGCTGCAGGGTCGAGCAAGTCCATATGGACCGGGTGCCCCGACAGGGCCTGCATGGTCAGCGGGGTGATGAACTCGCTGCCACCACGGGTCATGACCACGCGCACTTCTGCGCCCTGGTCGAGGAGTCGGCGAACCAGCTCGGCGCTCTTATAGGCGGCGATGCCGCCGCCGACGCCGAGAACAATGCGTTTCCGATACAGCCGCTGCATAGGCCTGCCTTTCAGTTCAGTGATGACTACGTTGCGGGTGCGATGCCCCCTCCCCAGGTGAAATCGCACGCAAAAAAGATGGGCTAAGATAGCACAGCGACCGCTATGGAACAGCGGCGCCCACACACATGGAGGTGCTATGAGCATTCGCGATTGGCCTGCGGCAGAGCGCCCGCGGGAGAAGCTTCTTGATCAAGGTTCGGCGAGCCTTTCCGATGCCGAGTTACTGGCAATCTTTCTACGAACCGGGGTTGCGGGCAAAAGTGCCGTCGATCTTGCGCGACACCTGCTGATTCAATTTGGCAGCCTGCGGACATTGCTGGAGGCGGATCAGCTGACGTTCAGCCGCCATCTGGGGCTGGGTCCGGCGAAGTTTGCCCAATTGCAGGCGGTACTGGAGATGGCCCGGCGGCACTTGGCCGAGAGGTTGCGGCGGGACTCCGTGCTGGAAAGTCCGTTAGCCGTACGCGATTACCTCAAAGCGTTGTTGCGTCATGAGCCGCACGAAGTGTTTGGCTGTTTGTTTCTGGATGCCAAGCATCGCGTGCTGGGATTCGAGGCGTTGTTCAGAGGCACGATCGACACCACCAGCGTCTATCCCCGGCAGGTGGTCAAGCGTGCTTTGGCGCACAACGCGGCGGCGTTGATTCTGTGTCATAACCACCCTTCGGGCATCGCCGAGCCGAGTCAGGCTGACCGCGTACTGACCAAGCGCCTGCAGAAGGCGCTGGATCTGATAGATGTACGAGTGCTCGACCATTTCATCATCGGTGATGGCGACCCCCTGTCGATGGCCGAGTACGGCTGGATGTAGCCGCACAAAGGATCAGGGCTTGATACTGACCTTTGAGAAGTCCTGACGACCGAACGGGCTGACCTGGTAGCCTTGAACCTCCTTGCGCGTCAAGGCGAAGGCGGTCGGGTGCGCCAGCGGCAGCCAGAGCGCCTGTTGCTGGATCTGCACCTGAGCCTGTTGGTACAGCTTGCTGCGCACACCTTGCTCGGTGGTGGTCTTGCCGGCGCTGATCAGCTTGTCCAGGCCTTGCTCGCAGTAGCGGGCGAAGTTGGTGCCGGACTGCACCGCGGCGCATGAGAATTGCGGTGTGAGGAAGTTATCCGGGTCGCCGTTGTCGCCGGCCCAGCCCATGAACAGCAGATCGTGCTCACCGGCTTTCGCACGGCGGATCAGCTCACCCCATTCGATCACCCGAATCTCGGCCTGAATGCCGATCTCGGCCAGATCTGCTTGCAACAGCTGGGCGCCCAGGCTTGGATTCGGGTTGAGCAGGCTGCCTGTCGGGCGGGTCCAGATCGTGGTTTTGAAGCCGTCCTTAAGTCCGGCCCTTACCAGCAAATCCCGAGCTTTTGCAACGTCATGGGGGTAGCCCGAAAGCTCCTTGGCGTAGCTCCAGGTGTTGGGTGAGTAAGGGCCGTTAGCGGGTTGGGCGGTGTCTTCGAAGACAGCTTTGAGGTAGCTGGTCTTATCGAAGGCGAGGTTGATTGCCTGGCGGACTTCAGGTTTGTCCAGCGGAGGGTGTTGGCTGTTGATGGCGACGAAGGCGGTCATGAAAGCCGGTGTTTTCTCGACTCTCAACGCCGGTTCCTGGCTGGCGGCTTGCACATCCAGCGGTTTGGGCGACAGGGCAATCTGGCATTCGTTACGCCGCAATTTTTGCAGGCGCACGTTCGCGTCTGGTGTGATGGCGAACACCAGGCTGTCCACCGGAGGTTTACCGGCGAAGTAGTCACGGTTGGCCTTGTAGCGAATCGACGCGTCCTTCTGGAAACGCCCGAAAATGAACGGGCCGCTGCCGATCGGCTGGCTGTTGAGCTTTTCCGGGGTGCCAGCCTTGAGCAATTGGTCGGCATATTCAGCGGAGTAGATCGATGCGAAACCCATGCTCAGGGTCGCAAGAAAAGTCGAGTCCGGATGGTCGAGGGTGAAGCGCACAGTCAGCGGGTCAAGCGCGTCGATCTTTTTGATCAGGGCCGGCAATTGCATTGATTGGGCATGCGGGAAGCCGCTCTGGGCGATTCGATGCCATGGGTTGGCGGGGTCGAGCATCCGCTCGAAGCTGAACTTCACGTCTTCTGCGGTGAGCTCGCGGCTTGGGCTGAAATAATCGGTACGATGAAATTTCACCTGCGGATGCAGTTTGAAGACATAGGTCAGGCCGTCGACGGAGACTTCCCAGCTGTCAGCGAGGCTGGGGACCACTTTGCCGCTGGCGGTATCGAAGTCCACCAATCGGTTCATCAGTACGTCAGCGGACGCATTGGTGGTCGTCAGCGAGTTGTATTGAACGACATCGAATCCTTCCGGGCTGGCCTCTGTGCAGACGCTCAGGGCGGCGGCATGGGCCAGCGGGCTCAGAAGAGGGGCGAGCAGCAGCGTTAGGGCAGCGAGACGCATATTCAGTTTCCTTTGCAGATCGAAGGCCCATCTGCGAGTGCAGTCTGGAAAAGGCTTACCCTAGTGGCCTCTTTTGAAAATGACTATCCAATTTTTCAGATTGCCGCTTTTCAGGTTTGTCGTTTATTAAGTGGTAAATTGCCAGATAACCGGCTTTTCTGACAAAGCCAGAGCCTTGTTTTCGGGAAAGCATCCGCTTTTTGGGCATTTTATCGGGGCAATTTACGGCTAATCTTTGTCGGTAGGTCGCGGGTAGGGCATCAAATCCCAAGCTCGGCGACGAGCGGTAACTACCTTTGTCAGCCTTTGGTTTGGGCGCCCGGAGCAAGAAAACCGGGACTTTATGAAAGACAGATCACACCGACTGTTGTTGCTATGGGGTCTTTCTGGTATAAAGCAGCGCTCTTTTCTAGGGGCCCGGTTCCTTCGCTTGTAGGTGTAGCCGGTAAGACCCTTAAAGAAACGCGGCGCCTGGCGCCAAATGACTGAGAGATTAAGCGGCCAACCCATGCCGGGTTGGGCATGTGGTTTTAGAGGGCTGAGGCATGTCGAGAGTATGTCAAGTTACCGGTAAGGGTCCGGTGACTGGGAATAACATTTCCCACGCAAACAACAAAACCCGTCGTCGTTTCCTGCCGAACCTGCAGCATCACCGCTTCTGGGTCGAGTCCGAGAAGCGTTTTGTGCGTCTGCGCGTATCTGCCAAAGGCATGCGTATCATCGACAAGCGTGGCATTGATGTCGTGCTGGTCGAAATTCGCCGCAATGGCGCTAAGGTCTAAGGGAGAGAATCATGCGTGAATTGATCCGTTTGGTGTCGAGCGCTAACACTGGCCACTTCTACACCACTGATAAGAACAAGCGCACCACTCCGGACAAAATCGAAATCAAAAAATTCGATCCGGTTGTTCGCAAGCACGTGATCTACAAAGAAGCCAAAATCAAGTAATTGGTTTTGCTTCTGACAAAAAAACCCGCCTTTTGGCGGGTTTTTTTGTGCCTGCGATTCAAGCCTTCTGTTCAAACACCACGTAGATCTTGCGGCAGTGTTCCAACACCTCCCAAGTGCCTTTGAAACCGGCCGGGATGACGAAGCGATCGCCAGCGCGCAAGGTCTTGGCGTTGCCTTCTGTGTCGCGCAAAACGGAAACGCCCTGCACTATCTCGCAATATTCATGCTCGGTGTAGTTCACCAGCCACTGACCCACCGCACCTTCCCACACGCCCGCGTTCATCTGGCCACAAGGGCTGTTGTAGTGGTTGTAGAGGGTTTGCTCGGGGTCGCCCTTGAGGATTTTTTCCTGCGCTGGGCGAAAGCGTTCCACCTTGGTGTTGGCCTGGTTGAAGTCTACGATGTCTTGGATGCTCATTCTTTTTATCCCCCGTGATTGCGGCGCGAGTGGCTGGAAAGCCCAAAGTCTATGTTTATTAAAATGAACATCGCAAGGCCGTTTGATGGCATTGTGTCAAATATATTGAAACTTGTGGTGCCGCTGGTTTAGGGTGGCAGTTGCCTTGGGCCGATGTGAAGGCTGGCCGGGCAGAATTCTTGAGGGTGCCTGCGTAGAACGCGTGGCGCTTGTATTCAATAAGAGGAGGACACTCGTATGACCACCCTGACTCGTGCCGATTGGGAACAACGCGCCCGCGATCTGAAGATCGAAGGCCGTGCTTATATCAATGGCGAATACACCGAAGCGGTCTCCAGCGAGACCTTCGAGTGCATCAGCCCGGTCGATGGCCGTCTGCTGGGCAAGATCGCCAGCTGTGACGCCGCCGACGCCCAGCGCGCAGTAGAAAATGCACGCGCCACATTCAATTCCGGTGTCTGGTCGCGTTTGGCGCCGAGCAAGCGCAAATCCACCATGATTCGTTTCGCCGGCCTGCTGAAAAAGCACGCCGAAGAGCTGGCGCTACTTGAAACCCTCGACATGGGCAAGCCGATCAGCGATTCCCTGGGCATCGACGTTCCGGGCGCAGCGCAAGCGCTGAGCTGGAGCGGCGAAGCCATCGACAAGATCTATGACGAAGTCGCTGCCACACCGCACGATCAGCTGGGTCTGGTGACCCGCGAGCCGGTGGGTGTTGTCGCGGCTATCGTGCCGTGGAACTTCCCGTTGATGATGGCCTGCTGGAAACTCGGCCCGGCGCTGTCCACGGGTAACTCGGTAATCCTCAAACCGTCCGAAAAGTCGCCGCTGACCGCCATCCGCATCGCTGCACTGGCCGTTGAGGCGGGTATCCCGGCTGGCGTGCTGAACGTGCTGCCGGGCTTCGGTCACACCGTCGGCAAGGCCCTGGCCTTGCATATGGATGTCGACACGCTGGTATTCACCGGTTCGACCAAGATTGCCAAGCAATTGCTGATCTACTCCGGCGAATCGAACATGAAACGCGTCTGGCTCGAAGCCGGTGGCAAGAGCCCGAACATCGTGTTCGCCGATGCGCCGGACTTGCAGGCTGCCGCCGAAGCCGCAGCCGGCGCTATCGCTTTCAACCAGGGCGAGGTTTGCACCGCCGGTTCGCGTCTGCTGGTCGAGCGTTCGATCAAGGACACCTTCCTGCCTTTGGTGATCGAAGCCCTCAAAGGCTGGAAACCTGGCAATCCCCTGGACCCGGCGACCAACGTTGGTGCACTGGTGGACACCCAGCAGATGAACACCGTGCTGTCTTACATCGAGGCTGGTCATTCCGATGGCGCCAAACTGGTGGCCGGCGGCAAGCGCATCCTGCAGGAAACCGGTGGCACTTATGTTGAGCCGACGATTTTCGACGGCGTGAGCAACGCGATGAAAATCGCTCAGGAAGAAATCTTTGGCCCGGTGCTTTCGGTCATTGCTTTCGACACCGTGGAAGAAGCCGTTCAGATCGCCAACGACACGCCATATGGCCTGGCCGCAGCGGTGTGGACAGCCAATATTTCCAAGGCTCACCTGACTGCCAAGGCCTTGCGTGCCGGTAGCGTCTGGGTCAACCAATACGACGGCGGCGACATGACCGCACCGTTTGGTGGCTTCAAGCAATCGGGTAACGGTCGTGACAAATCGCTGCACGCGTTCGACAAGTACACCGAACTGAAGGCGACCTGGATCAAGCTGTAAATTGTGGCGGGCCCCGGTCGCATCCGGGGCTCAATACAACGCAAATTCCTTGTGGGAGCGAGCTTGCTCGCGATAGCGGTATGACAGTCGACGTCAATGTTGAATGTTGCGCCGTCATCGCGAGCAAGCTCGCTCCCACATTGCTTTGTATGGCATGTAAAAAACAACAATCCACAGGAGCGTGGTAATGCGTTGGGCGACTTATTTCGCCGTATTGGCGTCTGTCCTGAGTGTCGGTCTGGCGCTGGGTGTCAGTATGCCTCTGGTGTCGCTGCGGCTGGAAAGTTGGGGCTATGGCTCGTTCGCCATTGGTGTGATGGCGGCGATGCCGGCGATTGGCGTGCTTCTGGGCGCCAGGATCTCGAGTCGCCTGGCGGCACGTTTCGGTACGGCGGCCTTGATGCGCTTGTGTTTGTGGGCGGGAGCAATCTCCATCGGTCTGTTGGCGCTGTTGCCCAGCTACCCGATCTGGCTGGTACTGCGCCTGATGATCGGGGTCATCCTGACCATTGTCTTCATCCTCGGCGAGAGCTGGATCAACCAGTTGGTGGTGGAGCAATGGCGTGGACGGTTGGTGGCGCTGTATGGCAGCAGTTATGCCTTGAGCCAACTGTCCGGGCCGTTGCTGCTGGGTGTTCTGGGAACCGAAAGGGATTTTGGTTTCTGGGTTGGCGTCGGGCTGTTGGTGGTCTCGCCGTTGCTGCTGCTGGGGCGAAGTGGAGCACCGACCAGCGAGTCGCTCAGCGTGACCTTGAGCGACTTGCTGGGTTTCTGCCGAGGGTTGCCGGCGATTGCCTGGGCGGTGGCGCTGTTTGCCGCGTTCGAGGCGATGATACTGACCTTGTTGCCGGTCTATTGTTTGCGCCAGGGTTTCACCACCGAAATGGCCTTGGCTATGGTCAGCACGGTGGTGGTTGGCGATGCCTTGTTGCAACTGCCGATTGGCGCGCTGGCTGACCGGCTGTCGCGCCGTACGCTGTTTACCGGTTGTGCAATGGTTCTGCTGGTGTCGAGCCTGGCGATTCCACTGCTGATCGACACGTTGCTGATCTGGCCGCTATGGGTGCTGTTCGGTGCCAGTGCCGGTGGGTTGTTTACCTTGTCGCTGATTCTGATCGGCGAACGCTATCGCGACGATGCGCTGGTCCGCGCCAACGCCCATGTTGCACAGTTGTGGGGCATTGGCTGCCTGATCGGACCGTTGGCGGCAGGAGCGGGCAGTCAGTGGATCAGCGGGCATGCCTTGCCGTTGCTAATGGCGGCCGGGGCTTTAGGGTTGGTGATTCTTGTATCGCGCCAAGGGGCGTTTGGCGCTGTGCAGCCGGTGTAACGTTTATCGGGGAGTTGGTAGTCCTGAAAGCTCGTGCGAACGCGGCCCGAACCTTCGGCAGCTCACAGCATCCGCTCCGGGCCGACGCTGAGCATGTCGATGTCGGTGAAATTTCAGCTCGGCGCGGGCCATGAAAGCTTCGCTGCTGTTGGGCAGCAAGCGAAAGCCGGAGCGGCCCTGATAAGGCGCTGCCTGGGCCTGGATCGAACGACCAAACGCCGAATCCGCCGCTGGCAAGGTTCTCGCGGTACGTCGAACGTGGCGCAACCGCCAAAGGGCAGGGCGAAAAGCAGAAGAAAGTGCAGTGTCCGTGTGGGTCTCAAGTCGGATCGTCCCGATTGGCGGCGGTTGTCCTCATGTGGACGCTGGCTTGTGGTCAAAGGTCAGTCGACGGCGCCATCGGTTTCGGCCAGCAGCTTGATTGCCGCAGCCCCCACCTTGCGCACAGCTTCTTCAATCTGTGCCGTCGGCTTGGCTGCGTAGTTCATCCGCAGACAATTGCGATATTTGCCTGAGGCCGAAAAGATACTGCCGACAGCGATCTGTACGCCTTGTTCAAGCAGCACGCGATTCAGTTTCAAGGTGTCGAAGCCCTCGGGCAGCTCGACCCACAGCATGAAGCTGCCTTGCGGGCGGCTGGCGCGGGTGCCGGCGGGGAAGTAACGGCTGACCCAGTCGATCATCAAGTCGCGGTTACGTTGGTACTGCGTGCGCATGCGCCGCAAATGCGGCTCGAAATGTCCGGCCTTGAGGAATTCGGCGATAGCGATCTGTGGTTGCGGTGCAGTCGAGCCAGTGCTGATGTATTTCATGTGCAGGACCCGCTCCAGGTAACGCCCCGGCGCTACCCAGCCAATGCGCAAACCCGGTGCCAGGGTTTTCGAGAACGAACTACAGAGCAGGACGCGACCGTCTTCGTCGAAGGATTTGATGGTCCGTGGGCGCGGGTAGGTGTAGGCCAGTTCGCCATACACATCGTCCTCGATGATCGCCACGTCGAAGCGCTGGGCCAGGGTCAGCAAGGCCCGTTTGCGCGACTCCGGCATGATGTAGCCCAGCGGGTTGTTGCAGTTGGGGGTCAACTGTATGGCCTTGATCGGCCATTGCTCCAACGCCAGCTCCAGGGCCTCGAGGCTGATCCCGGTGAGCGGGTCGGTGGGGATTTCCAGGGCTTTCATGCCCAGGCCCTTGAGGGTCTGCATGGCGCCGTGAAAGCTCGGCGAGTCCACGGCGACGATGTCGCCTTGCTCGCAAGTGGCGCGAATGCTGGTGGACAGCGCTTCATGGCAGCCGGTGGTGATCACCAGATCGCTGGCACCTAGCTGACAACCGGAGTCGAGCAACAACCGGGCAAGCTGTTCACGCAATTCCAGGGTGCCATAGATGTTGTCGTAATACAGGCCGGGCATGTCCTGCCGGCGGCTGATCCGCGCCAGGCCACGTAGCAGCGGCTGCATGGTCGGCGTGGTGATGTCCGGCATGCCGCGGCCCAACTGGACGACATCCTTGCGCGGTACGGCGCGGATCAATTCGAGTACCTGATCCCACTGGGAAATTTCCACCGGCCGTTGTGCGGGGCGCCCGACCGCGGGCAGCGCCGGCAACTCGCGGCCGACCGGGACGAAATAGCCGGATTTGGGCTTCGGCGTCGCCAATCCGCTGTCTTCCAACACCCGATAGGCCTGCTGCACCGTGCTCAAGCTGACCCCGTGCTCGACGCTCAAGGCCCTCACCGAAGGCAACCGGTCACCAGGGCGATAGAAGCCCTGTTCGATACGCGTGCCGAGCAGTTCAGCAAGATTGACGTAAAGGGTCATGGCGGGGCCTCGATGGGATCGATTCGGATAAGCAGTACAGATGGAGCAAAAATACAGGATTCAGTGCTGCGATTGGAAATTCTGTATGGAAATAATACAGCTACTTTGAATCTGTAATGGTTTTGGACACCCGCGCATCATGTCTGCTCATGGCTACCCAAGTAAACAGGAGCAGAAAAATGAACGGCTTGAGCGATGTGCGGCTCACATTACACAGTCAGGAACTAGTGGCAGGGCAGGAGAAAGGGTCACGTGCGGCGACTATGCGCAACGCCCCGTCCGGTCCGAGCCGTTGGGGCCTGTTCTGGCATCGCCTGCGCACCCGCAAAACCCTGCTCGATTTGACGACCGAGGAGTTGCGCGACATCGGCTTGAGCCGTGAACAGGCGCGGCAAGAAGGGTTGAAACCGTTCTGGCGGATTTGAGGAGAAGCCTGGCGGCAACACATCCCGTAGCAGCTGCCTGGCGGCAGCTGCTACGCGGAAGGGTGTCTTCCCTCAGCCTCAGGTCAGCTCTTTAAGCCTGTGCCAGAGCATTCCCAGCGCCAGCAGCGGAGAGCGCAGGTATTTGCCGCCGGGAAAGGTGATGTGTGGAACCTGGGCGAACAGATCGAAGCCGCCGCTCTGCTGGCCGCTGATGGCCTCGGCCAGCAACTTGCCGGCCAGGTGCGTGGCGTTTACGCCATGACCTGAGTAGGCCTGGGCGTAATACACATTCGGCTGGTCCTTGAGCCGTCCGATTTGCGGCAGGCGATTGGCGCCGATGCCGATCATCCCGCCCCATTGATAGTCGATCTTCACCCCGGCCAGCTGCGGGAATACGTCCAGCATTTTCGGCCGCATATAAGCGGCGATGTCCTGCGGGTCGCGCCCGGAATAGTGACAAGCACCGCCAAACAGCAAGCGCCGGTCCGCCGAGAGACGGTAGTAATCCAGCGCTACCCGTTGATCGCAGACCGCCATGTTCTGTGGCAATAACGCGTGAGCCTGGGCTTCACTCAAGGGTTCGGTGGCGATGATATAGCTGCCGGCCGGCAGCACTTTGCCGCTGAGTTGCGGGTTGAGTCCGTTGAGGTAGGCGTTGCAGCCCAGCACTAACGTTTTGGCCCGCACTGAACCCTGAGCGGTGTGAACACGAACTTCAGGGCCGTAATCGATGCGGATAACCGCCGATTGCTCGAACAGCTTGACGCCCAGTTGCTGCGCGGCGACGGCTTCGCCCAGCGCAAGATTCAACGGATGCAGATGCCCCGAGCCCATATCGATCAAACCGCCGACATAACGGTCGGAGCCGACCACAGTGTGCATTTCATGGGCTTGCAGCAGGCGGGTTTGGTGACGATAACCGAGGCTGCGCAGTTCTTCGGCATCCTCGGCGAATCCTTCAAGATCGCGAGGTTTGTTGGCCAGATCGCAATAACCCCAGGTCAGGTCGCAGGCGATCTGGAAACGTTCGACCCGCTGGCGGACTATTTCCACCGCCTCAAGCCCCATCAACTTCATCTGACGCACACCTTGCGTGCCTACCACATTGGCGAACTGATCGAGGCCGTGGCCGACACCGCGAATCAGCTGCCCGCCGTTGCGCCCGCTGGCGCCCCAGCCAATCTTGCGCGCTTCCAGCAGCACTACGCTCAAACCGCATTCGGCCAGTTCGATCGCCGTGTTCAACCCCGAGAAGCCGCCGCCGACCACGCAGACGTCGGCCTGTAACTCACCTGTGAGCACCGGATGGTCGGGCTGCGGCAGGCTGCTGGCGGCGTAGTAAGACGCGGTGTGCTGGTTGCTCGGGACAGGTTTCTGAGCACGGGCATTCATGTGCGTAATCCGGATTATTGTGTTTGGAAAACTTTACGGAGCATAAGCCGGACCTTTCAGGTGCGGCAACACTGGTCGGCTGGCGCTGTCTGGAACGTGGCTTTTAAGGCAGAATCCCAATCCATCCACTTTCCCGGTAACCGCTTCGATGAGCTGCAACAGCCAGAAAATTCGCACTCTCCGGCAGCAGATCCCCTCGTTCGAGTGTGTCCCCGGTTGCCATGACTGCTGTGGTCCGGTGACCACTTCGACCGAAGAAATGTCCCGTTTACCGCGCAAGACGGCGGCCGAGCAGGAAGCGGCGATGGATGAGTTGAACTGCGTTCACCTGGGCCCCAACGGTTGCACGGTGTACGACGAGCGTCCGTTGATCTGTCGTCTATTCGGCACTACGCCGACCTTGCCATGCCCCAATGGCCGCCGCCCGGTGGAGTTGATTCATCCGCGAGTCGAAAAGCAGATCCATGAGTACATGGCCAGCACGCGGCAGGTTCTGGTTTGAAATGATCGTTCCCACGCAGAGCGTGGGAACGAGCGTGATGCGCTCAATCCGGAATCGGTAGATTCAAACTCTCTTTCACCTCTTCCATCACGATATAGCTCTTGGACTCCCGCACATGGGGCAGTTTAAGCAGGATGTCGCCCAGCAATTTACGGTACGACGCCATCTCGGAAATCCGTGCTTTCACCAGATAGTCGAAGTCGCCCGACACCAGATGGCACTCCAGCACATGGGGCAGCTTCAGCACGGCTCGCCGGAACTCTTCGAAGGTGTCGCCGGATTTGTAGTCCAGGCTGATCTCGACGAATACCAGCAGGCTGCCCTTGAGGTGCTGCGGGTTGAGCCGGGCGTTGTAGCCCATGATGATTCCTTCGCGCTCCAGACGACGTACCCGCTCGGTACAGGGTGTGGTCGACAGGCCGACCTTTTCCCCCAGTTCGGTGAAGGAAATGCGCCCGTCCACCTGCAGGATGCGCAAGATGTTGCGGTCGATCTTGTCCAGCTCACGTTTGGTCTGGGTGTTGGTACGCATAGGGGATGCGCCTCCGTGAAAAGGGTTTTTGCCGAGAATTCTCGCCAAATATAGGCACTTATATAGTGAAAAGCACTGGCAAATGTTTTTTACACTGCGCGCATCTTCGCTCTGAACAACAAACGTCAGCGGTAAGCCGCGATGAGGGATATGAAAATGCGCGTTCTGGTCTTGGGTAGCGGCGTCATAGGTACCGCCAGTGCCTATTATCTGGCTCGGGCCGGCTTTGAGGTGGTGGTCGTCGACCGCCAGCCGGCCGCTGCCATGGAAACCAGTTTCGCCAACGCAGGCCAGGTCTCGCCGGGTTATGCCTCGCCCTGGGCCGCGCCGGGTGTGCCACTCAAAGCCATCAAGTGGCTGTTGCAGCGCCACGCGCCGCTGGCGATCAAGGCCACTGCCGAAATTGATCAATACCTGTGGATGGCGCAGATGCTGCGCAACTGCACCGCCAGCCGCTATGCGGTGAACAAAGAGCGTATGGTCCGTCTGTCCGAATACAGCCGTGACTGCCTCGACGAACTGCGCGCCGAAACCGGTATTGCCTACGAAGGACGCAGCCTGGGGACTACCCAGCTGTTCCGCACACAGGCGCAACTCGATGGCGCGGCGAAAGACATCTCGGTGCTCAAAGAGTCCGGCGTACCTTTTGAACTGCTCGACCGCGCCGGCATCGCCCGCGTTGAACCCGCACTGGCCAGCGTCACCGACATCCTCGCCGGTGCCTTGCGCTTGCCGAATGACCAAACCGGTGACTGCCAGATGTTCACCACCCGCCTGGCCGAAATGGCTGTGAAACTGGGTGTGGAATTCCGCTTCGGCCAGGACATTCAGCGCCTCGACTACGTGGGTGATCGGGTCAATGGTGTGTGGATCGACGGCAAGCTGGAAACCGCTGACCGCTACGTGCTGGCACTCGGCAGCTATTCGCCGCAGTTGCTCAAGCCGCTGGGCATCAAGGCGCCGGTGTACCCGCTCAAGGGTTACTCGTTGACCGTGCCGATCACCAACCCGGAGATGGCCCCGACTTCGACTATCCTCGACGAGACTTACAAGGTCGCGATCACCCGTTTCGACAACCGCATTCGTGTCGGTGGCATGGCTGAAATTGCAGGTTTTGACCTGTCGCTCAATCCGCGTCGGCGCGAAACCCTGGAGATGATCGTCAACGACCTCTATCCTCAGGGCGGTGATTTGTCCCAAGCCAGTTTCTGGACCGGCCTGCGTCCGACCACGCCGGATGGCACACCGATTGTCGGTGCCACACCGTTGCGCAATCTGTTTTTGAACACCGGTCACGGTACGCTCGGCTGGACCATGGCGTGTGGTTCCGGTCGCTTGCTGGCTGACCTGATGGCGAAGAAAACGCCGCAGATCAGTGCCGAAGGTCTCGATATTTCTCGTTACGATAACAATCCCAAGGAGTCAGCTAAACATGTCAATCCAGCGCCAGCTCACCAATGAGCGCATGAGCCAGATCGTTGTACACGGCAATACCGTGTATCTGGCAGGACAAGTTGGCGACGATATGAACGCCGGGATTGAGCAGCAGACCCGTGAAACCCTTGCCAACATCGAGCGTTTGCTGGATCTGGCCGGGACCGACAAGAATCGTCTGCTGTCGGTGACGATCTACCTGAAAGACATCGACGCTGACTTTGCCGGTATGAACGCTGTCTGGGACAAGTGGCTGCCAAAAGGTGTGGCACCTGCCCGCGCAACCGTCGAAGCCAAGCTCTGCGAGCCGGAAATTCTGGTCGAGCTGTCGGTTGTGGCCGCTCTGCCTCAAGTAACGCTTTAAGTAACAACGATCCCTCTCCCGGCGCTGTTGGTGGTTCACGCTGTCAGCCAGCGCCGGTTTTTTCTTCCCTCATGACCGCCTAGAAGTCTGCCGCCATGCGTCCTGCCCGTGCCCTGATCGATCTTCAAGCTCTGCGTCACAACTACCAACTGGCCCGCGAAGTGTCGGGAGCCAAGGCTCTCGCCGTGATCAAGGCCGATGCTTATGGCCATGGCGCGGTGCGCTGCGCCCAGGCTCTGGAAGCTGAGGCTGACGGTTTTGCCGTGGCCTGTATCGAGGAAGCGCTGGAACTGCGTGCAGCCGGTATTCGTGCGCCGGTGCTGTTGCTTGAAGGCTTTTTCGAAGCCGATGAGCTGGCGCTGATCGTCGAGCATGATTTCTGGTGTGTGGTGCATTCGTTGTGGCAGCTCGAGGCGATCGAGAACGCCGCACTGGCCAAGCCGCTGACCATCTGGCTCAAGCTCGACTCGGGCATGCACCGCGTCGGACTGCATCCGGCGGATTATCAAGGGGCCTATCAACGACTCCTGGCCAGTGGCAAAGTGGCAAAGATTGTCCTGATGAGCCACTTCGCCCGCGCCGATGAGCTCCATTGTGCCCGCAGTACCGAGCAGGTCGCGGTGTTCGAAGCCGCTCGCCAGGGGTTGTCGGCTCAGGTCAGTTTGCGCAACTCGCCGGCCGTTCTCGGTTGGCCGAACATTCCCAGTGACTGGGTGCGCCCGGGCATCATGCTTTACGGCGCGACTCCGTTCGAGGAGGCCAATGCGGTGGCTGCGCGTTTGCAGCCAGTGATGACCCTGGAATCGAAAGTGATCAGCGTGCGTGAGCTGCCCGCCGGCGAACCGGTTGGTTACGGTGCGAAGTTCATCACGCCCAAACCAATGCGTATTGGCGTGGTTGCCATGGGTTATGCCGACGGCTATCCGCGTCAGGCGCCTACCGGTACGCCAGTGTTGGTGGCTGGTCAACGCAGTCAGCTGCTTGGGCGGGTATCGATGGACATGTTGTGCATTGATCTGACCGATGTACCGCAGGCCGGCCTCGGTTCGACGGTCGAGTTGTGGGGCAAGAACATCCTTGCCAGCGACGTAGCGATGGCTGCCGACACCATCCCTTATCAGATTTTCTGCAACCTGCGCCGAGTGCCACTGCTCTATTCCGGGAGCTAAAGGGCACTCTGCCTTACCGGAAGTCGCCTTCCTGAAGCGGATTCAGGCCCAAGTGTTGTAAATACTGAACGCTGTCGCCATGATAACGCTCAATACCCCTACAACCTGAATCCTGGGAGGCTAATGCATTGGACGTCGGTGAACGACTGCAATCGATCCGTAAACTGAAAGGTCTTTCCCAGCGTGAGCTTGCCAAGCGTGCGGGGGTCACCAATAGCACCATTTCGATGATCGAGAAAAACAGCGTCAGTCCCTCGATCAGTTCGCTGAGGAAGGTTCTTGGTGGTATCCCCATGTCCATGGTCGAGTTCTTTTCCGAAGAAATCCTCCAGGAAAAACCGACTCAGATCGTCTATAAAGCTCACGAACTGATCGATATCTCCGATGGCGCGGTCACCATGAAACTGGTCGGTAAGGCTCATCCGAGTCGGGCAATCGCTTTTCTCAACGAGATTTACCCGCCAGGCGCCGATACCGGCGGCGAAATGCTCACCCACGAAGGTGAGGAGACCGGGATTCTCCTGGAAGGTCGTCTGGAGTTGGTGGTGGGGCTTGAGACATTCGTGCTTGAGGCCGGTGACAGCTACTACTTCGAAAGCACCAAGCCGCACCGTTTCCGTAATCCGTTCGACGCGCCGGCGCGGCTAATCAGCGCAGCCACGCCAGCGAATTTCTAAGAGGAAGGCGTCCAGCAAGGTTTGTGCAGGCGCTCTGGTTAGTTTTCCGCCACGACTAATACCCCTTCGACTTTAGGGTTGTTTCAGTGTGGCGGGCTAACCGCTATACTTGCGCCCGCCTGCGAACCGTGGCCGTGGGCGTGACTAGCCACCATTGAGGGTGTACGCGTGAACCTAATTATGAAAATGCTGGCTGCACCAGCAACCGTATTGGCCCTTTGGGCAGTCAGCGCTCAAGCTGCGACCAACGACGATATCGCTAAACGCCTTGAACCAGTCGGCCAGGTCTGTGTACAAGGTCAAGAGTGCAAGGGGATGGAAGTCGCTGCTTCGGCGGGCGGCGGCGGTGCGAAAACCCCTGACGACGTGATTGCCAAGCATTGCAATGCTTGCCACGGCACCGGCCTGCTGGGTTCGCCAAAAATCGGCGACGCTGCCGACTGGGGCAAGCGCGCCAAAGAGCAAGGTGGTCTTGACGGCCTGTTGGCCAAAGCCATTACCGGCATCAACTCGATGCCGCCCAAAGGCACTTGCGCCGATTGCTCCGATGGCGATCTCAAAGGTGCAATCCAGAAGATGTCCGGCCTGAAATAAGCCCTATCTTCCGCGAAAAAGCCGCTTACGAGCGGCTTTTTTGTGCCCGATGTCTCGTCCTGAATAAGGTTTACACCTGTTTCAGGACTAGACACGAGATTTGACCTAAAGGCTGTTCTTTGCAGCAAAGACCCGGCAAGCTCAGTCCCACCCCGGCTCAAGGCGCGTCCACGGAGGGTCAGATGGTGCAGTCCTGTTCAATCGAGCATGCGGTCGATGCTGTGCTCGCACGTTTACCGGTACATATTCATATGGGTTTGCCGCTGGGCCTTGGCAAACCCAATGCTTTTGTTAACGCGCTGTACCAACGCATTGCACAATTGCCTGGGCGCCGGCTGACGATCTACACAGCCCTGAGTCTGGGTCGCCCATCCTTGGGTGATGGCTTGCAGCGGCGCTTTCTCGAGCCCTTTGTCGAACGTGTATTCGGCGATTATACGGAACTGGATTTTCTCGCTGATCTGCACCACGACAGCCTGCCGGCCAACATCCGCATCGAACAGTTCTTCATGCAGCCAGGGAGTTTGCTCAACAGCCTGCCCGCTCAACAGGACTACGTCAGCAGCAACTACAGCCATGCCGCGCGGGACATCAATGCCGCCGGTTTGAACCTGGTCGCGCAACTGGTCGCTCGTGATCCACAGGCGGATCGCCTGAGCTTGAGCTGCAACCCGGATATCACACTCGACTTGCTGCCGATGATCGCCAAGCGCCGCGCGGCGGGAGAAACCATTCTGCTGCTCGGCCAGGTTCATCGCGATCTGCCCTACATGCCGGGCCATGCGGAAATTGGCAGTGACGCCTTCGATCTGCTGATCGACGAGGAGGACCACACAACGCTGTTTTCCACGCCGAATATGCCCGTGGGCTTGCAGGACCATTTCATCGGGCTGCACGCCAGTACTTTGGTGCGTGATGGCGGCACCTTGCAGATCGGCATCGGCTCCATGGGCGATGCGCTGACTGCAGCACTGCTGGCACGTCAGGCGGATAACGACGGTTATCGAGCGCTGTTGGCGGAGATCGATGTCACACACTGGCAGCGTCTGATCGAGCGTGAAGGCGGCGTCGAGCCCTTCGCCAAAGGGCTTTACGCTTGCAGCGAAATGTTCGTCAACGGGCTGTTGGTTCTGGCCGATGCAGGAATCGTAAGGCGTAAGGTTTATGCGCAGGTTGCGCTGCAAGAGCAGGCGAATGCCGGAGCGCTGGATGAGGCCGCACAGCAGGGCGGTATCTCAGTGCATGGCGGGTTCTTTCTCGGGCCGCGCAGTTTCTATCAGCGGTTACGCGAGTTGCCGCCGAGCAAGCTGGTTGAATTCAACATGACCGCCATCAGCTACATCAATGAGCTGTACGGCAATGAACAGCTCAAGCGGTTGCAGCGCCAGGATGCACGTTTCATCAACAGTGCCTTTACCATGACCCTGCTCGGTGCCGGGGTGGCGGATCAACTGGAGGATGGGCGGGTACTCAGCGGTGTCGGCGGGCAATACAACTTTGTTGCCCAAGGCCATGCGCTGGAGGGTGCGCGTTCGATCCTGATTTTGCGCAGCTGGCGCGAATCAGGCGGCGAAGTGAGTTCGAACATGGTCTGGGAGTACGGTCACTGCACGATCCCGCGGCATCTGCGCGACATCGTGGTGACCGAGTACGGCATCGCCGATCTGCGCGGCAAGACCGATGCGGCGGTGATCGAGGCCTTGCTGAGTATCAGCGATTCACGCTTCCAGCAGGGCTTGATCGAGCAGGCACAGAAAGTCGGCAAGTTGCCCAAGGACTTCCGTCTTGATCCACGTTTCACCGACAACAACCCGCAGCGTCTGCAGGCGATTCAGGCACGGCATTCCCAGCTTTTTCCGGAGTATCCGTTGGGCAGCGACTTCAGCAGCGAGGAGCGTGATCTGTTGCGGGCGCTCAACTGGTTGAAGAGCAAGTTCAAGCTCACCGAGATTCTCGAGCTGGGCAAGGCCGCGCTGGATGCGCCACAGCCATCGCAATACCCGGCTCATCTTGAACGGATGCAACTGACGAAGCCTGAGGGCCTGCGCGAGGACCTGTATCAGCGATTGCTGTTGGCAGGTCTACAGGCCACCGCGAAGTAACTACCAGCGACGATCAAATGTGGGAGCGGGCTTGCTCGCGAAGACGGCGGCACATCCAGCATTGATGTGACTGACAAACCGCATTCGCGATCAAGCCCGCTCCCACAGGGGGTTTGTGGTGTGGCGGATTAGTCGATAAAGGTCACGACGCCGCCCGCCAGGGATTTCACCCGGGCCAGGGATTCAACGCGATAGCCCTGAGCGTCCAGCTCGGCACGGCCGCCCTGGAATGACTTCTCGATCACGATACCCAGGCCTGCCACGGTGGCGCCGGCTTGTTTGATGATCGAGATCAGCGCTTGCGAGGCCTTACCATTGGCCAGGAAGTCATCGATGATCAGCACGCGGTCGCTGCTGGTCAGGTGCCGTGGAGAAATCGCCACGGTGCTTTCGACCTGCTTGGTGAACGAGTACACAGTCGCCGACAGCAGGTTTTCGGTCAGGGTCAGGGACTGATGCTTGCGGGCGAAAATCACCGGCACACCGAGATTCAGGCCGGTCATGATCGCCGGAGCAATACCCGAGGCTTCGATGGTAACGATCTTGGTGATGCCCGAATTTGCGAACAGGGTGGCGAACTCATCGCCGATCAGCTTCATCAATTGCGGGTCGATCTGGTGGTTCAGAAAGGCGTCGACTTTCAGGACCTGATCGGAAAGCACGATGCCTTCTTCGCGAATTTTCTTGTGCAGGGCTTCCACGGAACTTCCTCTTTTAGCGCTTTGTGCGCCTAAGCTCTGATAAAAAGTGTTCGGTTAAAAAGTATTCAATTTAGCGCTTTAACATTGCGCGTATATCCGCTAATGCGGTATTGCCACGAACGGCTTTGACTTCGGTAGGGATGTCGTCGGTGCCTTCCCAGGCCAGGTCGTCCGGCGGCAGTTCATCGAGGAAGCGGCTCGGCGCACAGTCGATGATCTCGCCATATTGCTTACGCTTGGCAGCGAAGGTGAAGGCCAGAGTCTGACGAGCTCGGGTAATTCCGACGTAGGCCAGGCGGCGTTCTTCTTCGATGGTGTCGGCTTCGATGCTGGAACGGTGAGGGAGAATTTCCTCTTCCATGCCCATGATGAACACGTAGGGGAATTCCAGGCCCTTGGAGGCGTGCAAGGTCATCATTTGCACACCTTCGGCGCCGTCTTCCTCTTCCTGCTGACGTTCGAGCATGTCGCGCAAGACCAGCTTGCCGATGGCGTCTTCGATGGTCATTTCGCCATCTTCGTCTTTTTCCAGGGTGTTCTTCAGCGCCTCGATCAGGAACCAGACGTTGCCCATGCGGTAGTCCGCGGCTTTGTCGCTGGAACTGTTGGTGCGCAGCCAGTTCTCGTAATCGATGTCCATGACCATGCTGCGCAGTGCGGAAATCGGGTCCTCTCCCGCACACTGCTCACGCACGCGGTCCATGAAGCGCTTGAAGCGTGCCAGGCGATCGGTGAAGCGGCTGTCCAGGTGCTCGCCAAGGCCAATTTCTTCGGTAGCGGCGTACATCGAGATCTTGCGCCCAGTGGCGTAGTTGCCGAGCTTTTCCAGGGTGGTCGAACCGATTTCCCGGCGTGGGACGTTGATCACCCGCAGGAAGGCGTTGTCGTCGTCCGGGTTCACCAGCAGGCGGAAGTAAGCCATCAGGTCTTTTACTTCCTGACGTCCGAAAAAGCTGTTGCCGCCGGAGAGGCGATACGGAATCTGGTGATGCTGAAGCTTGAGCTCAATGAGCTTGGCCTGGTAATTACCGCGATAAAGAATGGCGAAGTCGCTGTAGGGCCGGTCGGTGCGCAGGTGCAGGGTGAGGAGCTCCACGGCCACGCGCTCGGCTTCGGCGTCTTCGTTGCGGCAGCGGATCACGCGGATTTCGTCGCCGTGCCCCATGTCGCTCCACAGTTGTTTTTCAAACGCGTGGGGATTGTTCGAAATCAGCACGTTGGCGCAGCGCAGGATACGGCTGGTGGAGCGGTAGTTCTGCTCCAGCATTACCACTTTCAAGGACGGATAGTCGTCCTTGAGCAACATCAGGTTTTCCGGGCGTGCGCCGCGCCAGGCGTAGATCGACTGGTCATCATCACCCACCACGGTGAACTGGTTACGCTTGCCGATCAGCAGCTTAACCAGCAAATACTGGCTGGCGTTGGTGTCCTGGTATTCGTCCACTAGCAGGTAGCGGACCTTGTTTTGCCATTTTTCCAGGATGTCGGCGTGCTCCTGGAACAGTTTTACCGGCAGCAGGATCAGGTCGTCAAAGTCCACCGCGTTGAATGCCTTGAGCGTGCGCTGATAGTGGGTGTAGACGATGGCGGCGGTCTGCTCCTTGGGGTTGCGGGCATTTTCCAGGGCTTCGGGCGGCAGAATCAGGTCGTTTTTCCACGAGCCGATCATGTTCTTGATCTCGTCGACGCCGTCGTCGCCCGAGTATTCCTTCTGCATGATGTCAGTCATCAGGGCTTTGACGTCGGTCTCGTCGAAAATCGAGAACCCTGGCTTATAGCCCAGACGTGCATGCTCTTTGCGGATGATGTTCAGACCCAGATTGTGGAACGTACACACCGTCAACCCGCGGCCTTCGCCGCCGCGCAGCAGGCTGCCGACTCGCTCCTTCATCTCCCGCGCGGCCTTGTTGGTAAAGGTCATGGCGACGATGTACTGCGCACGGATGCCGCAGCTCTGGATCAGATGGGCGATTTTGCGGGTGATCACGCTGGTCTTGCCGGAGCCTGCGCCGGCGAGCACCAAAAGAGGGCCGCCGACATAGTTCACGGCTTCTTGCTGCCGGGGATTGAGTCGGGACATGACGGAAAAGGAGGTCGCTTGCGAAATGGGCGGGCATTTTAACAGGCTGGAAAGATTCTGCCGCTCCTCTGCGACTTGTGACGTAGCACTCGATCTAAATTTGCCGGTTTTGTTACTTTCCCGCAGGATGCGCAATGAATTTGCGTCTAATGTTCGTGTTTGAGCGGTACAAGCCGGTTTTTGATAATCAATAGCATTGGTCAGTGTTTATCGGCACGTCATAATGCCCGCCGCCAACATCTTTTGCAGAGTCTAGGGAGCTAGCTTGTCTACGCCTGTCGAACCCTTGCGTTTGCTGCTTCTGGCCCAAGAGCCAGCGTGGGCAGCGTTGTTGCGCGAGTGTCTGGCTCCGATGGGGAGCTCGGCTGTACTGATCAGTGCGCCGAGCTGGGAGTCGGTCAGTAGTTTGTTCGATGACGACCGCACTGCGGTGTTATTGACGACTCCAGCCCTGCAACCCGCTCCGGGTCGCTGCAGTTTGCCAACGGTATTGCTGTTGGAGCACGAACCGGTAGTCGCACCGGACGGTGTCAGCGACTGGTTGGTCCACGATGCTCTGGATATTGCTACGTTGCGCCGTTGTCTGCGCCATGTTCGTGAGCGAGGTGTGCTGGAAAACACCTTGCAACGCCTGGCTGAACAGGACCCGCTGACCGGCATCGCCAATCGCCAGGGGTTTCAGACCTTGCTGGCGGCCCGTCTTGCCGAGAATGAAGGGCGTGGCCTTGCGCTGGGTCATCTGGACCTCGACAACTTTCGTCACGCCAATGATGCCCTCGGTCACCAGGCCGGTGACCGGCTGATCCTGCAGGTGGTCTCGCGGCTCAAAAGCCAGCTTGAAGCCGGCGATCAACTGGCGCGTCTGGGCAGTGATGAATTTGCCTTGTTGGTCGACACCCGCCGGGCGCCGCAGCGTGCCGAGTGGATGGCTGAACGCATTATCGAAGCCATGTCCGAGCCCTATTGGGTCGATGGTGAAAGCCTGCTGATCGGCTGCAGTCTGGGTATTGCCCATGCCCGCACACGGGCCGGTGCCGACCCGCTGATGTGGCACGCGCATATCGCCATGCAACAGGCCAAAAGCACCCAAGGCTGCACTTTTCATATTTTCAATGAGCGCATCAATCGTAACGCCCGCAGCCTCGCCGATCTCGAAAGCGAACTGCGCCGTGCCTTGCGTCGTGACGAACTGGAACTGCATTACCAGCCACGGCTGAACCTGGAAGACGGGCAGATTGTCGGTCTCGAGGCGTTGGTGCGCTGGCGGCATGGCGAGCGTGGCCTGTTGCCGCCCAGCGAATTCGTTCCGCTGGCCGAGCAAAGCGGTTTGATCGTGCCGCTCGGTTATTGGGTGATTTCCCGCGCCCTGCGGGATATGCAGGCTCTGCGCGAACGCGGCCTGCCGCCGTTGCACATGGCGGTCAACCTGTCGTTCCGGCAGTTCCAGGACAGTCAGTTGCTCTCGACGTTGAGTCGCCTGATTGCCGAGCGTGGCGTCGAGGCGCAATGGCTGGAGTTCGAACTGACGGAAACCGCAGTGATGCGCCGAAGTGACCTGGTCAAGCAGACCATGGATGCGCTGGGTCGTTTGGGTGTGCGTTTCTCACTGGATGACTTCGGCACCGGCTTCTCTTCGTTCGTTCACCTCAACAGCCTGCCGATTGCGCTGCTGAAGATCGACAAGAGCTTTGTCGGCGGCATGGAACTGCGCGAAGAGAACCGCAAGCTGGTCCACGCGATGATCAATCTGGCGCACAACCTCAACCTGGAAGTGGTGGCCGAAGGCGTCGAAACGCCGGAGCAGCTTGCGTTACTGCGCGGCTTCGGCTGCGATCAGGTTCAGGGTTACCTGATCAGCAAGCCGTTACCCTTGGTTGAATTGGTCGAGTACTTGACGTTCGGCGTCTGCCAGCAAACCGTGCAGGATGTCTGCTAAGCCGACAGGTCGCCGATGCCTTGCTCCAGAGCCCTCTGCGATGAGGGCTTGCCTTTGATCATCCGCTTCATCTTCCCTTCGAACGCCAGCGTCAGGCTCACTGCCGCGCAGGCCAGCCCCAACGCCAGACCCCACCATACGCCGGTCGGCCCCCAGCCGAGGGTAAAGGCCATTAACCACGCAGCGGGTGCGCCGATCAGCCAATAGCAGCCCAGGCCCACCACAAAGGTGGTCTTGGCATCCTTGAGCCCGCGTATCGCGCCCATGGCGATGGTTTGCGTGCCGTCGAACAGCTCGAACCAGGCAGCCACCGCCAGCAAGCTCACAGCCAGGTTGATCACGTCGCGAAAGGCCGGGTCGTTATGATCGAGGAACAGCCCGACCAGCTGGTTCGGCACTAGCCAGAACACCATCGCGAAACCGAGCATCGCGGCCCCACCGAAGGCGATCCCGACCCGACCGGCCAAGCGGGCGTCCAGCAATTGCCCTGCGCCATAGTGCTGACCGATGCGCATGGTAATCGCATAGGAAATACCCGCTGGAACCATGAACGCCACCGAGACGATTTGCAGCGCGATCTGATGTGCGCCCAGTTGCGTGCTGCCCATGGTACCCATGCACAGCGCGGCGAACGCAAAAAGGCCGACTTCCACCGCATAGGTGCCACCGATTGGCAGCCCCAGACGCCACAGCTCGCGCAGGTACTGGCGGTTTGGCCGCGACAGCCCCTGACGCAGCGGATAAGCGTCGTAGGCCGGATGCCGACGGATATGCCAGGCCAGCGCCAGAGCCATGCAATTGGCGACGATTGCCGTGACCAGGCCGATCCCGGTCAGACCGAGCTTCGGCAGGCCGAACATGCCGGTGATCAACGCATAGTTGAGCAGGAAGTTGGCCACGGTACCGCCCAGGCTGATGACCATCACCGGAGTCGCGCGGCCGATGGCGCTGGTAAACCCGCGCAAGGCCATGAAACTCAGGTAGCCGGGCAGGGCGAATGGCAGGATCAGCAGGAACTGGCCGGCGGCGTGGACGTTGGTTTCGGTCTGGCCGAACATCAGCAGAACGGGCTTGAGGTTCCACAGCAGCAGACCGGCCACCAGTGCCATCAGCCAGGCCAGCCAGAGCCCGGCCTGGGTCAGGCGGGTAGCGCCTTCGATGTCGCCTGCGCCCTGGCGAATGGCAACCAGGGTGCCAACCGCGGCAATCACACCGATGCAGAAGATCGACACGAACGTATAGCTGGCGGCGCCCAAACCGCCACCCGCGAGGGCTTCGGGGCTCAGTCTGGCCATCATCAAGGTGTCAGTGAGCACCATCAGCATGTGTGCCAACTGCGAGGCGATCAGCGGCCCGGCCAGCCGCAGGATGGCCCGGAGTTCGATACGTGCTGGATGCTGCATTATCATCAGTCTCGATTGTTCACAAGGGCAGGGAAGGGTTGATTCTCGGCGCTCTCGGGCGTGTGCACAAAGGGATAAAAACGATTGCTCGCATGATTAAAACTCATGCGTCGAGGTTTCTGGTAGGGTTTTGCCATTGCGCTATAGGAACGCTCCCAATGTCCCGTCGTCTTCCTCCTCTTTACGCTTTGCGCGCTTTTGAAGCGGCGTCGCGGCATAGCTCGTTTACTCGTGCGGCCGAAGAGCTGTCGATTACCCAGAGCGCTGTCAGCCGACACATTCGCACGCTGGAAGAGCATTTCGCCTGCCGTCTGTTTCAGCGAAGCGGTCGAAACTTGCAGCTGACCGAGGCTGCGCGTCTGCTGCTGCCAGGGATACGTGAAGGCTTCTCGGCACTCGAGCGTGCCTGCAATACCCTGCGCGCTGAAGATGACATCCTGCGAATGAAGGCGCCGTCGACCTTGACCATGCGTTGGCTGCTGGCGCGCCTCAGCCGTTTCCGGCATTTGCAACCGGGTAACGAGGTGCAACTGACCAGCGCCTGGATGGATGTCGACTCGGTGGACTTCAACCAGGAGCCCTTCGATTGCGCGGTACTGCTCAGCAACGGGCACTTTCCCCCGGATTGGGAGGCCAGCTACCTGTTCCCCGAGCTGCTGATCCCGGTAGGCGCGCCGAGTCTATTGAGCGATCAACCCTGGGACGCCGCGCGGCTGGCTAGCGCCGAGTTGCTGCATCCGACGCCGGACCGTCGCGATTGGCGCAATTGGCTGGAGCGCATGGGCCTCTCCGAACAAGTGTCACTCAAGGGCGGCCAGGTCTTCGACACACTGGAGCTGGGCATGATCGCCGCTGCCCGTGGCTACGGTGTTTCCATGGGCGATTTGCTGATGGTGGCTGAGGATGTCGCGCAGGGGCGGTTGAGTCTGCCGTGGCCGACAGCCGTCGCCAGCGGTGAGAATTATTACCTGGTCTGGCCGAAAACCCGTCCAGGAGGTGAGCGTTTGCGCAGGCTCAGCGATTTTCTCCAGAGCGAAGTCCAGGCGATGGAGTTACCTGACGTCGAGCGCCTGAGCTGAAACGATGACGCCCTGATTTCCCCTTGGAGCGAGCTTGCTCGCGAAGACGTCAGAACAAGCAACTCGAATCCCACGAAATGACCGAGGTGACGGATCCGCTGCCAAAAGCTCAATTGGCGTTCAACTGTGCATTTTTATACTTGATGAATCGTTTCATCAGCGCTATAAAAATTGCACAACTCCAAGAAAGGCTTTCCCATGACCCCGCTCAAATTGATCGTTGCCCTCAGCGCACTGACTGCTGCATCTCAAGCCATGGCTTGGGATTATGTGTTGCTCGATACCGACAAAGCCGCGCAAAACTTTCAGATCACCAGCGAAAAGTTGGGAGTGAAAACCGCCAAGCCATTCTCCGTGACGATGCGCACGCTGCATGGTGGTCGTCAGGAGGGCGTCAGCATCGTCGACATCGATAACGGTGCAATGAAGCTGTCCGTGGTGCCGACTCGCGGGATGAACGTCCTGCAGGCCTCGGTGGGTAATGTGCGCATGGGCTGGGATTCTCCAGTGAAGGACGTGGTCAACCCGTCGTTTATCGAGCTCAACGGCCGCGGCGGACTGGGCTGGCTGGAGGGTTTCAACGAACTGGTCACCCGTTGTGGCTACGAATGGGTCGGCCATCCGGGCATGGACAACGGAGAGCTGCTGACCCTGCATGGCCGCGCCGCCAATATCCCGGCGAACAAGGTCACCCTGCATATCGACGAAAAGCCGCCCTATGCCATCAGCCTGCGCGGTGAGCTGAAAGAGCAGGCCTTCAAGAAAGTCGACTTTTCGGTGGCGACCGAACTGGTCACCGACCCCGGCAGCGTGCGCTTTGCGCTCAACGACACGCTGACTAACAACGGCGACTATCCGAAGGAATATCAGGCGCTTTATCACAGCAACTTCAGCACGCCATTCCTGGAGCAAGGCGCCCGTTTCGCCGCGCCGGTGAAACAAGTCTCACCGTTCAACGACAAGGCCAAAGCGGATTTGTCTGACTGGCAAACCTATCGAGGTCCGACCAAGGATTACGACGAAACCGTCTACAACGTGGTGCCATACGCCGACGCCAAGGGCGACACGCTCACCGTTCTGCACAACAAAGCGGGCAGTCTGGGCGTGGCGGTCGGTTTCAACACCGAGCAATTGCCTGTGTTCTCCCTCTGGAAAAACACCGACACCCAAGGCCAGGGTTACGTTACCGGCCTGGAGCCGGGCACGAGTTTCTCCTACAACCGTCGCTATCAGCGGCCACTGAACCTGGTGCCAACTATCGGTGCCAAGCAGCAGCGTCAGTTCCAGATCAATTACAGCTTGTTGGCGGATAAGCCGGCTGTGGATAAGGCACTGAAGCGAGTCAACGAGATTCAGAACGGGCGACAGACCGAAGTGCGGCAGACGCCGTTGGTGGATCTGAGCAAGGGGTGAGCGAGGCGAAACCTGAAAAATCGATTATTCGTTGAGAAAAACGATTAGAAATGAGGGTTTTCATTAAAAAAATGATTACAAACGCGGCTTACTGACCCGTCGGCCGATACTGCAACGCCTCAGCCAGATGTTCCCGGCTGATCAAGTCGACCTGCTCAAGGTCCGCCAACGTGCGCGCCACCTTGAGCAGTCGATGGGCCGCCCGCAGCGACAACGTCAACCGCTCGCATGCCGTCTCAAGCCAATTCTCATCGACTGTGGATAGCTGGCAATGCTGGCGCAGCCCCGGCAGGTCGAGGAAGGCATTGGCACAACCCTGACGCCGTTGCTGCCGTTCGCGGGCATTGGCGACCAGTAAAGCGGCACTGGCGGTGTCATCGTCGGATGGTTTCGCAGGGTTGAGCGCCGTGGCTTCGCGAGCGACAGTCAGGTGCAGGTCGATGCGATCCAGCAGAGGGCCGGAGAGCTTGTTGCGATAGCGCTGAATCTGTTCCGGCGTGCAGCGACAACGTCCGCTGGGCTCGCCGAGATAACCGCACGGGCAGGGATTCATGGCTGCCACCAATTGGAAGCGTGCCGGGAAACGTACCCGGTCTCGGGCTCGGGCAATGACGATTTCACCGGACTCCAGGGGCTCTCTTAAAACCTGCTTGGTAGTTATCCCTAAATTCCCCCAAAAATTGTGAAATTGTGCTTATTTAATTGATTTCTCGTCATTTATTTATGGATGTGTATTGAGAGCATTTAGTCCCTGTGATCCTAAAACGGCCGGCAAGGTGTGTTGCCGGACGGATGCCAATCATCGCCACATGGACAGCAGCCAGACAGCCCCTAAGCCGGCCGCGGCGCTAATTCCTATCCAAGCCTTATCGATTGCGCCCGAATGCCAAACCTTCGCAGCGAGCACAACGAAGCTGATCACACCTGTCAGCCATTTGAATTTTGTGAGCGTACCGGCGAATCGAAGCGAGGACGTAGCGAGCCATAACAGTGAGACTTGGGCGAAGGAAGGGAGACGGCGGTAGGCTCCACCGAGCCAGGTAACGACAATTTGATTCACAAATATATTTTTGTCCGGTCCATTACCCTCCATGGAAAAAACAACCGGGACGACTTCGGATCGGATCAATCTCAAAGTCTGACTCAACTCGAAAGCTATTTTTTGACGTTGATAGAAAGCGCTCTGTATCTGCTGATCGAGGTGACTCAACGCCTCCTTCGAAGCCTCAACACCCATGACCTCCAACTGATCATTCTTAAGCAATTGAGAATAGTTGTGTTTCGAAATCCGTCCGGCGTTCGCTTCTTCAATCAACCTATTGATCAAGAACTGCTTAGCTCGCGCGGTGAACTTACTCACCATAATCTTGCCACCCCATATTGTTGCCTCAAGCCAGACGGTCTGACCTACGAAGAGGCAGAGATTGTCTCACGCTGTGGCGCTACGCTAGGAGCGGTGCCGAGGTTGCGAGAACTCCCGCTGATGGGGCAGAAATCGAGGCCACTTCAACTGGGTGAGCACCATGGCCTTTGAAGGGGCAGCAGGTGTGCTGGCCGGAAGACGCTGTGCTTTGCCTTAAGCGATGGGGAGATCGGGGGGGCGGGAGATGGGCCTATCCGTGGAGTTTGGCTGGAGGAACACCATCCCTAGCTATCCGTCAAAAAATCACGTCCCCGAATGAGTTCAAAGACTCGCGCCAGGCTCGGTCAGCGCACATAACGCTGGGAGTTGATATGTGGTGTAAACCGATTTTTTACCCTGTTAACTACTGATGGTTACAACGCAAAAAATAGGTTTACAAGGTGGCTAAAAACTCTCGAGCCATAGACCATTTTCCAGCATAAAGGGCCACTCAAAGTCCTCCATTCTGGAATCTTGAGAAGAGAAGGAGGTCAGCTGCTTTCGCGGCTGCGCACTCCCATTGAGCGGCAATAGCTATTGCAGCCCTATCGAAGTGACTACAGTATGTGTAGCCAAATGCCAGCGGCCAAAGGAATGATTAATGCCCACCGACAATAAAGTCATGCCCGCCATTCTGGATCGTGAAATTTCAGGTGCCGATCAAGATGCATTTGGCCACAGGCATTTCGCTGAGGGCCTGCAAAGCCTGATCGAATCAGAAGAGTTAGCTCCTCCGTTTAGCATAGGTCTCCTTGGTGGTTGGGGTACCGGCAAAAGCAGCATCAAGGAGCTGTACACAAACCATCTGAAAAACGATGCTTCCAAACAAGGGGGGAGGCTGAGAAAGGATCGATTTCATTGCATCACCTTCAACGCCTGGCGATTTGGCGGGCATGATCAAGACATCAAGCGTGCTTTGTTGCGTCATGTATTCCTAGAGCTTGGGGGTAAGGAAGACCACCTCCACGACAAGCTGTTTCGACAGGTTAGCGAGACAACTCAAAAAGCTAAAGGGTGGTTCAACATCACGCTGGAGACGCTCAGGGCATGGGCGTTGCCGATACCTGCGTTGATAGCAGCAATGGCCTTATTGCTTGGGATTTGCTGGCTCACGTTGATCGGATTGGATGTTAAAAGCGAGTTTTTGAAAAGCGTCATCGTTGTTTGCGTAACGTGGGCCTACACGTACCTTCTAAAGAACGTAAAACCACCTGCTGTTGTTTCGTCGATGCCGATCACGCGAGTAGAGCTCCCCAATACCACGTCCGAACAATACGAAGATTTGCTACTCGATCAAATTCGGAGCTACAAATCTGGCGACTGTAAATCCCTGGATGGGCGCTCTGGAAAGACATGTGAAAGGTTGGTGGTCTTCGTTGACGATTTGGATCGCCTTTCAGCCGAGGAAATGGTGCTTGGTCTGGATGCTGTACGCACGTTCATGGAGATACCCGCTAATCGTCTGCCAAAGGGCATTGGTTTGGTTTTCGTTATCTCCTGTGACGAAGCAAAGGTAGCTGACGCTCTTGCTCGGGGGCGCAGAAATAGTGATCTTCCTGGCTCGGTAGTTACTCACAACGACGCACGTAGATATCTGGATAGAATCTTCCAATTTCGCTTAGAGATACCGCCGCCCCCTCGGCATGACATGCGCGAATTCGCGCGTGCTCACTTGGCTAAGTTGACCAGCATCACCGCAGATCTTGAGGCGCGTGGTTTCCACCTGGCACCGATTATTGATCGCATGATTCACGTCAGCGTCCAAGATCCGAGAAACGCCCTTCAGATCGTGAATGCTTTTGCTCAAGCTTGGTGGGTTGCTCAAAAGAGGGAAGCCGAGGGACTTGGTACGAACAAGCCTGGAGGATTACACGAAGGCGCTGTCACATCGCACCCCATCTCACTTGGTGCCCTATGTGCGATGAAAGTAAGTTTTCCTGACTTTTATCGCGACCTCCAAGAAGACCCCTTATTTCTGCAGCGCTTCACTGATGTCGTCATCCGTAAATTGAATCTGGATGATCAGCCCCTGCAAACACAGGACCGTTTAAAGGAGCGCTATTTCAAGCTGACTACTGATGGTGAGTTCATTCTCAAGGCTGAGCATCGGCCACTCCGACAATTTGTCGCAAGCTTGGATGGTTTAAGATGGCCGCCCTCCCTACAAAGCCTGCTTCTACTTTCCGAGGACCCTGTCACTCGACGTTTGGGACCAAAGATGGCGCCAATCTACGGTGATTTTGTTTCTGGAAATACGCAAGGGGTCTTGGAGGGACTCGCCAGGCATAACGACAACGCTCCTCTCCACGAAAACGAAGCCCGAGCGCTCTATCAGATGTTTGAAGACCTTCGGCAGGAGTTACCTACGCTCAGAGCGCGTGCATCACGGGTCATAGCTGACTTAGTAGAGCGCCTACCCGAGCCGCCGGCCTACCAGCTCATTAGTATGCTCTGTCGTGAAATAGGGGATTCTCTGGATCTACGCTCACAACTTGGCCTAGAGAAGATCGGGAAGATCCTGCGATCTGCCGTTACTGACGACCAGCGTGTTGTTGCGTCCCGCCTTGTTGGTGATGTACTCGGCGGTTCCGAAGCCGTGAAGCTTCTGCGCGAGACTATGCAACCGCCTAGCCTTGATGAAGCCGTCGCTATGGTGCACATGGCGGTCCCGATGATTTTAACAGTGCGTGCAAGCATCGGGTTGGAGCGTCGGGCCGACGAACAGCTACTTAGCTGGTTGCTCGATCGGAATATCTCAATCGGCAACAAACACATACAGCTTTCTTTCAAAGAACTGGAACAATGGCTGGAGAGTTATGGCGACAATCTAGTTTCAGACTTAGGCCTTAACTACATAAATGCGCTCGCAGACGAGCTTGAGAGAAGTAAAGCTCCTCAATTTGATATGGTCTCCAGTGTCACTCGGGCACGAAAAATATTTGACCAGATGATGGATCAGGGCGACGAGTCGAGACCACTGCTTTGGGCCCCCTTGGCACGATATGTATCTCTCTCTGGTGTGGTCGCTGTGCGCATGGCTTGGGAAGTGGCTGAAAGCAACATTCAGCACGCAAATGATGAAGATATTTGCCAGTTCGTCAGGGATTTCGTCGCACGCCTGTTGAAGGACTTCGATGATGAAGAGTCTACGATGGAGCATGAAGTGGCAGCATCAAGCTTGCTCAGATTTGTCCGCGAACGAAGAGAGGCCCTAGGTGCTGAAGCCGTAAAAGCCACCGCCGATTTAGCTGATTTGTGGGCTAAACACGACTTCCTGCCTGAGCAAGCGTGTGCGTTACTGTCCGAGCTACGAAAAAATGATGAAACGGACTTTATGCGAGTGATTGGTGGGTGGGTGCCTCAGCTCTTTGTGGGTCTTCCCATCGATTGCGTCAAACTGATTGCGACTCAATTCGAAACTTTGCTTGATCCAACTAAGACTGCAATCGCAGCTTCTCTCTCTACCTTTCTCACAAGCACCGCTGCAAGTGATCCGGCTCTGAAAAGGTATAAGGTGTTCATTCTCCATACACCGACATCAGCTTGGAAAATCGGCCCGCTGCATGGCTACGTGGACAGCCTCATTCAGCACCTGGCGGCTCAGGTTAGCGCCGAGGCATTCATTAAATCTCTACTTCAGCCAAGCGTACCACTCCTAAAATACGCATCGCCGAGCGTTTTAGGTCCTTACCTTCAACAGCTCTTTGTTCAAGGGAAAAGTTATCCAGGTCACTTTTCATGGCTGCACTTCTGCCTAGCTCAACATTGGCCATCGAAGTCAGACGATCTCCCAGGCTACGACCCTCAAGTCATATTCGATGAGGCTGGCGCCTTTGCGTTGACTGATGCTGCAAATACAAATCAAGGGATCTTATCGTCCATGCGCCACATGGTTGAGCACGGCCTAGTGGGTAGCGATGGCCGAGGAAAACTCATTGCAGCAACTTGTTCAGCCTGGTCAGCGGCCCCTAAAGTCTCATTGAGCATTTTCGAGGGGGGGTACTGCGAGCTAACCCCTGAGCAAGCTGCAAACCTAACGTCACCCATAGAATGGGCAAACGCCGATCATACCGACACACTACAAAAAGCTTGGAAAGCTATCGCTGCTAATAAGGATGGCCCTGTTCCGAGTGAGGTACTGGTGCGGATTCTTCAGCAAGGGCCGAAAGGCAGTGCAGAGCAACCTGATTTGGCGATCCGTATATGGCTCCAATCCCAGGAGGACACAGGCCACGAACTGATGGCGGATGTGCTGGCAAGAGAAGCTCTGGATGACAGCCATAGACGGCGGTTGTGGGCCTGTTCTATTGAGAGGGCCAAAGAGCTTGGCGCCCCGTTCTTCCTAAAACTGATTCCCCAAATTAGTGCGCTCGCTAATGCAGATGAGACAATCAAGGCGGTATTCGACGACTTCAAAATCGTCATGAGCGTACTGAACTCTCAAGATCTACAGGCTGAAATGGCAATTCGTTTGATGGACGTGTTCTCGGTTGCCACCACCAATTCGACGAAAGGGCGTATTGCCGAAGCAAGCAACCAGCTTGTCAGTCAAGCAGCGTTGAAACGCTTTAAACCAAAGTCACTTCACAAGGATGAATTAGAGATTCTGGTTGCGCATTTTGGCGCTCGCCCCATGAAAAGCTTCGAGAAGCTGGTGGTCAGTGAGTGACGTGTATGGTCACCAAAGAGTGCAACGTCTTGGCAGGGAGCTAATCGATCACAATGATGAAAGTACGCGATAATTACGACAGTGTTCGAGCGTCAAGAGACGGTCATGAGTTCTGTGCCAAGACATTTGCTGGAATCCCGTCATCAGCCATACCCAACGGCAGGTCGGCCTGCACCGGACGCTGTCACGCATCTCGGCCAGGACAAATTGCCGTTGGTGAAGTCCATAGGCAGGTAGAAGCTCTGCATTCCGATTAACTCTTACAGCCTGAACGTCGATACCAGATGATTAAGTTTGCTATCGGTCTCGATCGAATCGGTCGCCTGGCATCTGGGATCAGAGAAAACACGGCGGGCTCGTTAAGGATTGCGGCAATGCCGGCAGTGGCAAACACGCTATTGCCGAGATTTTTGGCGTACTTTCTTCCAGAGAGGCCGAACCTCCAAATCAGCACTCTGGGAGTTCCATCGCATGAAGTTGCGGAAATGGTTTCAGCTGGCCAAGTTGATATCGGTTGCGCCGAAGGCCCCATTAATCCGCACGGCGTCGAGATGCAATCTGTGGACATGGATGCAGTTGCAGTGATGCCCAGCAATCATCCCATGGCCAAGCTGGAGGTCGTGTCGCCGAGCGATTTTGAAGGGCAGCGATTTGTCGCGCCTCGCCCAGGGTCGATTTTTTCCTCCGGTGTGCAGATTGCCCTGGCTCAAGTCCCCCGAGTGCGTAATTGCACTGACTTGACCACCCAATTGCATTCGTATTGACCACCCGTTTGCATCCGGCTGACCACTGCACGCAAATGAGACGAGCGGCAGAAACCGGCCAACAGCTGCCGCTCACAAAAGGCGGCTTTCGCCCCAAAACCGACCCGGAGAATTTACGCACAATTGGCTCGACCTTTTTTAAATCCGCCACTCTTGGAGTGTTGCGGCGATTTTTGCCTCCAGAGCCTCTGGTGAAACTTCATGTCCAAGTACGAATTTTTCCGAAAGCGCTGAGATTTCCTTCAGCAACCGCCCAGCTTCATCCACAATCGACTCCAGCCTTCGATGAAGGCCGATGTAGGCGTCTTCACTAACCAGGGCTCTTTTGCTATCTGCGTTGGAGCTGTGTACCAACCAGTTCCGGTCTTTGAGCAGTGCCTGGAAGCGCTCCAACAGGTTTTTGGGAAGGTGATCACTTTCGGATAGTCGCGTGATGCTTCTACCAAAGGTCTTCTTCTGGGCGTCAGTGACAAGGATGTTGCCTTGCTCCTCTCCCATTTGCGGTATGGCTTGTTCAACCAGCACGAAAAATTGTGCTGTTGATCCTTCCAGCGTCTGGAGTTGCCACAAAGTGAAGCCGATTGCTTGGCAGATTTCACCAAACCTTTCAGATCTATCCTGACTGTTTACCGCGTTCATTTTCTTTCCATGTGGCGATAGAGAGTTTACAAGGTGTTTTGTGGATTCATGAAGCCAGCGTACACACCAGGTGCTGGCGGGGTTGCTGAAGGGGGAGGTGGTGCCTCTACAGATGACGTCTTCAACCTAGCCTTTGCTTTGTCGGCCTTGCGCTGTTCGCGCTTCTGGGCCTCCTCAAACTCCTGCATAGGGTGCGTCACGAAATGCTGCCGGTAGGTTTTTAATAGGCCGGCATCATTACTGGCGCTGGCTTGGGCCAAGACGTATTCAGCGTCACGTATCTGGATGTCGAGTTTCGGGCTCTTCGCCTGCGCGGCCTTGACCATCGCAATCGCATTTTCGGACAATTTGCCGCTCGTCCACAGCTCGAATCTGTGGCGGATGCTTGCCCATTCCGAATGCGCCTTCACAAAACCTCTGATCACAGGGATACGTTTGTCCAGCCATTTGACAACTTCATCGTCACTGAGGGTACTGATCGGATGTATCCCTTTGCATTCGATGAACACGACCTCGTGATTCGTTCGCTGTGCCAGTACGTCGATTTCAGCTTCTGCCCCGATTGAGTCTTTGACGATCCGATTCATCTCCTGGGAATACCCCAAAAATGTGGATCTCGCGATTTGGGCCACGGCAAACTCGAACAGGCTCCCGCGAAGGGTCGATGCAGCGCCTTCGATTCGGGACAGGTCGTTGAAGATCTTATCCAGCGCCTCCGGGTTCTGGGTGAGTTTCGCTGTATCGCTCAACACCGCACAAAGGCTTTTCAGCGCCAGTGCCACATCGCGGCCAAACAGGCTTTCAGTTGTCGCCGGAATGATGCCCTTCTCCTTCAGAAGGGCGAAGGCTTCATTGTCATAGCTTTCGGCGACAAAAATCTGAAGGCATTTACCCACCTTCCTGAGACTTCGCAGCGTGACGCATTTGCTGACGAACCCTGCGAGCTGATCAACGTTCACTCTGCCATTCAGGGCAAGGTCGCAGACGAAGAAGCCTGGCTTGAGAGTGTTGTTAACGTACTCTCGCATCGGAAACAGGTAAGAGGGACCGGCCAGGTCCCAATTGAACGTCCCGACCTTGGGTAACGCTTCTGAGCCTTCGTCCTCGCGAGTTTCCACGGAGTCGTAGCTGACCATTCCCAGATTGCGGGACCAATCCTTTACCGCCAACAGCGTAACCTTCTCGGCGATCAGACGGCCTTTCATCTTTGCCCATAGTGAGGTCACCTCGAGCATCTGGTGGTAATCACATCGCACCACACAGGATTCACCACCTGGGAGTGTCACTTCCTTCACGAGAGTCGCTTTTACCAGTCGCTCCAGCAGGCTTTCTGCTGAAATGTGCTTCTTCTGAGCAACGGGTGCACCACAGGCGATCAGAAAATGATTTCGGGGCATCACGTTGCCTCGAAGCCCGAGAGCCTGGAGCGCGGCAAAATACGTGCTCCGCGTTTTTTTCAGGGCCTCCATCAAATTATCGAAGAAATATGGGGACCCATAGTCTTCTTGAAGGTAGCTAAAGCGGGCCCGATGAGGGAAAACGATGTGGTTGAGTCGAGTCATGCCGGGACAGCCACGCTCGACACGCTTTCTGGCCGCTTCGGGATTCAGCCCATATTTGCTCTCAAGCAGCTTCGACAAATCGCTGCTGAGCATGGGGCCATTTTTCTTCAGCAGGTCGATGAGCGCATTGTCAGCCATGATCGTTCTCGCGGTATGTCACACAGCGCTATTTATACTATTTGTAAACAAGTGCCAGCACCTCTTTTCTGCGCCTGTTGTTTGATATAGGAAAAATGGGCCTTCTGGAGATTTCGACTGAGAATTTTGCAGAAAATGTCACAATGCTGTTGAGCTGAGGAAAATCTCACTGGTCCCCTTCGGCGTAGCCGGTTACGCAGCGCAATACCTGACGCCTGTCTTGAAACGCTTCGCTCCTCGAAACTGTGGCGTCGACATTGAGCTGACATGCGAGCTGTCGACAGCTCTCATCCCTCGGGTGGGCAGTGGGGAACTCGATCTGGCGTTGGTCTCACGTGATGATTCCAGGCGTGGGGCGTTTCTTTTTCAGGAGACCATGGTTTGGGTTGGCGCGGCGCAATTCGATCTGTGGCGGAGAGATCCGCTGCCCATCGCTGTCTACGACTCTACCAGCCTGGCGCGGCGGTGCGCCGGCGATGCGCTGAACAAACAGGGGCAGCGGTTTAAGGTGATCTATAACAGCTCAAATCTCGCCGGTCAGATCGCTGCGGTCGAGAGCGGGATTGCAGTAGCGGTGCTGACCTGTTGCACTGTGCCTGAGCATCTGCAGAACCTGGGGCCAGAGCATGATCTCGGCCCCTTGGGGCCAATGGATGTTGCGGTCTACCGAAGCAAAGCGTCGCAAGGGGCCAAGGCAGTTGATAGTCTGCGGGACTTTCTGATCAAAAACCTTCGTGATCGCAACCCTTGATGAGTTGATCGACAACCGTCCGCTTCTGGCCGATTTCTGTCGGTCATGTCCACGAGTCGTACTGGTCAAATTTGATGCAAATGACTGGTCAGGTCGAATGCAAATGGGTGGGCAAGTCTTTGCAATTACGCAGGTTGCTCATGGCACCTCCTGATTGGCCTCACTTTAAGGCATGTAGGTGTCTACGAAACCCGGGGCGATTCATACGGAATCGGTCGACGCCGCAAAAGTGAATGGCCAGAAACGGCGAATCCCGCTCCAGGCGGGATTCTCAGCCGTCGATTGTATGCGTTCGACGGGGCAGGACGCTGTTACCTGGCGCTGGGCCATCTGATTTTCATCAGAAGCGGGGTGCGATCCGAAGATCCCTGTAACCACCCTGTAGTTCACGCCTAGGCGCAGATGAATAGTAGTCAATCAATAATCACTATGTCTATCTGCTGTTACCTCTTGGATTACCTAGATAACCCCGGTCACCCCTCAGCTGCCGTTCAGAACCGCCCTCACAGCGTCCAATTCATCGGCCAATTTAGCAGGCCTATCAGGCGCTCATACAGGGTCAAAAAATGCTGCTGGCCGTCCAGGACACGCTCTACCCGGCGCTACTGCTCGGCGGCGAACAAATCGCGCAAGTGCTTGGCCTGCACTTTGATGGCTTCGTGGCGTGTAATCGGTGCAATAAGTTTCTCCGACGCTCCCAAGGAGCGACATTGGGAGGCCGTTATTGGCGGACTTCTTCCGGTGCCGATCGGCAGGAGTCGGCCAGAAGCAGACGCTCGTGACCGACTGCTTACGTCTGATTGTTGAACGTCAGGAATAACAGCTAATGGCCGTTTTCAGTCGGACGCGATAGACGGAATACGGCCAGAAGGGGCCAAACCTACGTGAATCACCCCTCTATCACCGCTTTTAAGGTCAGTCACCTTTTTTGTGTTTATGTACTTCCAGATCGGGATGTTTGGGTTTGTTTTCTTCAGTAACACGACGGCGTTGGTCCTTTTTGCCGGTGGATTCAGCGATCGGTTTGGGGCCGGGTTTAATACTCATGTGTTCAACTCCTTCGATTGATAACAGGTCTGTAAGTAAAGCCGTACGCATGGACAGTGAAGCTACGGGGCGACCAACTCGGCAAGCTTGGCCGCGATATCTGCAAACGTATCTTCAGCAGTGCTCAGGCCGCTTCTCGAACCGAGTAGAGGACTGACTTCGCGCAGCGATTCGTATGTGGTGTCGTGAATGATGGGAACCAGCAGATCCCTTGCGAGGAGCGCGGAAAGTTCTTTGTCAGCGATGCCTTCGGCTGCTAGGCGACGCAGCAAAGCAGGGGTCACCAGCACAATTCCTACTCGAGACTTCGCCAATCCCTTATCAATTTCACGCAGTAAGGAAGAGCCTAGAAGGACATCTTTCTCGCTGAACCAAACGGAAACACCGAGCGACTCGAGTACATCATGCAGCTCCTTCGCGGATCCTTTCCGGTCGTCCCAGGCGTGACAAAGAAAGACGTCACGTAGATCAGGTACTGTCGCACGCCTCTCGACATTTTCGCGTACCGGTGTGAGCGTTCTTACCTCGGCGGAGGTGTAGGCCACAGAGGATCCGGGCTTCGACCAGCGCGGCTTTGCGCTGCTGGATGAACCGCCGCTACTGCGACCACCCCCGCCATGAGACGGGGACGAATAGGATGGTGTGTAGGACGAGGATGAATACGATCGCGATCCGTACCCGCTATATCCGCTGCCACATGCGGGACACGCTGCTCTTGCGCTTGCCGAACGATGACCATGTACCGGTGCTGTACATCTAGACATGTCGTAAACCTTCCGTTTGTAGCTGCTCGCCCAAGAGATGATTAAGCAGCGGCTGTACCGAGCCATCAGCTTTTGAAAACACCGCAGCCCATCCTTATTGGCTCGAAATCAACCTGCACTTCAGATCGTGATTCCAATATGCCGGCACGAACAATAGCCCATAGCGCGAATTCCGCTAGCAGGCGTAGCGTGAATGTTCGCTAGCGGCTTCCGATACAAATGCCTCCCTGGTCTAGAGCTATCTATCATAGCGGGTAGCTCTCGACCCAGGTTTCAGGTCTTTGACGTTCAACGGCCCCGCCATCGATGCCGTTGTTTAATCGACGAACGTCGCCTATGGGTCGTGTGGAGCCAGTCGTCAATACGGCGTGCATTGGTCAAACCGGATGCAAACGGGTGGTTAATACGAATGCAAATGCCTGGTCAGGTGGAATGCAATTGGGTGGTCAAGTCAGTGCAATTTCGCACCCCGAGTCACACACTTGGAGACGAGCTTGCCCTATACCGCTTGCGCACTCGTTGCCCAGGGGCTTGGCGTGAGTATCGTTGATCCGCCTACAGCATTTGATTTTGTGGGGAAGGGACTCGAAATGCGCCCGCTCTCAGTGATAGTTGATACTGGCTTCCTTGTCATCCGCTCCAGCAAAGGCTCTCAGCAGGCGTTAACAGAGGAGTTTTCTCATCAGTTCCTGGCGTTCTACAAAAATGGCTGGATGGACCTGCCTGGGCTCTAAAACTCTGCAGGTCTAAACCGTCCAAAAGCTATTTTTGAAGCCACCGGTTCTTGTCAGTGGCTGGAGGGTATAGAGGTCCGACTATGTGGATGAAGCATTGATCGCTACATTAATTTTCAGCATCACTTGCTCAGCAACCTGCGAGTCGCACAACCCTCTTGCATCAATGATTGCACTCCCTGGGAAATGTTTTTGGATTAACTGGGCATAATCGTAATAGGTGACGAAAAGTACGTCGCTTCCTCTTGTCCTTTCCTTCAGATTTGGGAGGTAATCATGTGCAGCATCTGTTCCCATGATCATGACTCGAGGTGAGATTGTCGGAACCATTAGCCCTCGATCCAAAATACTCGCAGAACGATTAGTACTTTTGATGGCATTGTTCCAGCACTTGTTAATAAGTGTGAGGATTAGTCCAGTCTGATTTGTATCGAATATAATGTCTAAATATCTAGGATGCCACGCAACATGCCCAATCGATTCAGGCGTCAGTTCTTCTGAGGAAAAACAAGCGCGAACAAGGTCCCCGGCTACTTTGGCAAGCTTGTCGTCGATGTAGAACGAACGAGCGACCAGATCTCTATAGTGATAGTCATCGATCGCATCGGATATTTGCAATATTCCCTTAACATCCAGATTTCCTGCGCCCTGGCTTGGACGGATTTGGAACTGTACGGCTATAAAAGATCTTCGAAGCATCTGTAACTGTGCTTCGGAAAGCTCACGAAGCGTAAGGATCATGAACCGTCGACTGCTGCCTTTGACGTCGCCGCGGCCTATTGCTGCTGCCAAGCGTCCATAGTATTGGGTCTTCTCATTTTCCACATCGTCCATACAGCCTGAAAGTAACGCATTGTAATCATCCGCGGTAAGATACTCTGTTACTTCAGGGCTGACGTTCCCATTGAAAACGCTTTTGATGAACTCCTCGAATCGCGCTTGAGTGCGCCGTTCCATCTGTTTAGCCACCTCTTCACTCAAGAGCTGAATTCCTTCAAATCCTGCCGTGAGTAAGCCTCCGCCAGGCAACAACCCAATACCTGCTTTCGTCGCAATGGCTATTAGCTTGGACAATGGGTGCTCTTGATTATCAGCCATATGAATGATCTACCTCGTTATGTAGTGGTGCGATGATCATCTAAATAGTCACGAATTTCTATCTACTTTAACAATATTAGTACCGCCATTTTTCCTGACGTAGATCAGTAACCGACATGAGGAGTAAAGTCGCAACGGCTGGATATACATAAGTATTTCGGCCCATAGCGAAAGGCGAACCATACCGCAGAATTCGTACCAGTCAGTCCAGCCAGTTTTGGCATAAAATGTTGCGGGACTAGTAGGCAGGCTGCCGGCAAAAAGCAGCCATTCAAGAACGACTACTCCGACCGATAGTTGTCGGACAAAAGGTTTGGCGGCTAGGCGCTACCGGCCGGCGGTTTTGGGAATAATTTCACACGATACGTCGTGGAGGCGCCAGGCTGCGCTGCTGGGAAGTAGTAATGCCGGCCATCCTGGAGTGTGTACCTCAACGAGGTACCATCCTGACTTTGAGTCACCTCCAACAGCTTCTCCATCCGCCAGTCCCCAGTTCCATTGAGCCATCCAGGTGACACCAGCTGAACGGACTTTACCAGGACACCTAGATCAGTGAGGTCCAGTATGGACGTTAGCGTTTGCAGGCTATCCACGAACACCACATCATAAATCTCTAGGCCATCTTCGTATCTGGCTATCGTCGTATGAAACCAAGGTGACATTAGGTCCTGTTGGACAAAATGCCAGCCTTGATGCCCTGGTTCGAGCGATGTCTGAGAGCCGTTTATCTCTGCTTGGCGATTGGTTATGAACACGGCCGGCTCCCAAAATGAACAGTATACGTTGTAGTTATATACTGTTCAAAAGCGCCTTATCGTTCCTTTTGCAAGGCATGCAAAATGGAATTGAAAAGTGCTTTCGGAACAGTTCTTCGATGGCTACGAGTGAAACAAGGCCGTACCCAAGAGGATTTTTCCACCCTCAGCAGTCGGACATACATCAGCACACTGGAGCGAGGGTTGTACGTTCCGACCATAGAGAAGCTCGATGACATCGCTGCTGTCCTCGGCGTGCATCCAATAACGCTGATGGTCGGTAGCTACGCACTAAAAGACAATCGCTCGGTTGCGAAAGTATTGGAGGAAGTCATTGAGGAGATCGAGCGCCTCGAGGTTGCAGAGGGCGTTTCCAAGCTTCGTAAGCCTTTTCCCAAAGCCAAGCAGGAGTGAGTGCTTCTGAAACACGCGATTGAGTACGTCGCTGAGCTACCGCATGCGTGAGGGCTATCGAGGCTTTCGTAGAATTCGTTGGGTCGATTACTCTTGGTCTAGACCTTTCATTTCGTTTGAGTCGACAAGATTTTTTCTATGGCGTCGCGGAATCCTGGTTTGTGAATTTGTCGTCCGGTAGCGTCAATCACTTCGCCCCTATCCCCAATCAACAACCCAACAAGTCTAAGGGCCGCCGGCTCGATCGCCGCTTTCAGCGCCGCCAACTCCGCGCCGTTCAGATTTTGCTGTGTTGCAAAGGCTTGCGCCGCCGCGCTGCTCAAAATTATCGGAGCACCACTCTGTTGGCTTTTTCGTCCTTCTTTTGCCTTGAGTGCTCGCAGCTCCTTGGCCAGCAAGGTGACGCTCATGCGTAGTACTGGGTCTTCAATATGCTCGATCCAGTCGTTGGGCTGAGCTTTGGTTTTACTGGGTACCGAAGCCAGTTTCCACGCCTGGATGAGCTCGCGATAGTGCGTGCCAGTCGAATTCACGATGGATTTTTCGCCGGGCACTGGCAACCCTCGATCCTTGCCAAGAGTAATTATCGATTTGTAGGAGAAGTCAGACGAATTACGCTCATGCAGCAGCCGGCACGTCTCATTTAACGCTTCTAGGCTGCGCTTGCGCCGGCTGTCGCTCGCCTCGTTCATAAGCCGTTCGTAGGTTTCAAGCGGTGAAGTCAGTAGCTCACTCATGGCGTTTTACCTCGTGGCTAAGCGGGTGAGTGCCGCCATGCAAAAGAAGATTTTGAATCTCCATCGAAATACGCGTCAGCTTGGGTTCGTGCGCGTCAATGTCAAGCAGCATAAGGTCACCTGAGAACAGGTCCTCGATCCGCTCCCAAGAACCAAGCCGGTCTAGGAGTAACTTATTCAGTTCATTGATAACAATCAGCTTTTGTTCATCTGTGAGGCGGAACATCGCAGGTGCCAAGTTGTTATTCGCAGCCATTCTGTCGATGGCTTGGGAAATAAGGGGGATTGCACGCGAAGGATTAGCCGATTGATAGATAGTCGCGTTCTGACATATTTCGGCTAATAGGTGATACTGGGTTTTCGACTCCTCGATGGCCACGCCAATCTCCTGTAGGTCGCCAGAGGTAATCAGCCTGATCTCTTCGGCGCTCTCACCGCTCTGATTTGCCTTCTTCATTAGCGTCAGGCAACTTTGGACGTAGTGATTGATTGCAGCGTAGTCAGTCAGCAGGCTATCGAGTTTCCCCGCACTTTGTTGCTCGTTAGCAATCGCCTGCTTGCGCTGTGATTGTTTCATATCAGGCATGTTCAATTGGCAGGTATCGTAGAATTCCTGTTCTAAAGCCACAACTGCCGATGCATAGTCTTGAAAACGCCCGCTTTCAATATGAATCTCTAGTGCTATTTCATTGGCAAGCGACACCAGGCCTGCCAGGAAAGGAATGCCAGTTATAAAGAACCGGCAGCGTAGGCAGTTTTTTTGTCCAAGGTAGCCTACTTCAACTGCACCATATGTTTTTTGGCACTTTCTCTCGTACAGAAGCTCACCACCCATATGGCAAGCCGCCGCCGACATTGGACAAACTCCGCAATCAAATATAACGCAGGCTGAATTTGGTACATCATTTTCGATTAGAGAGCGATTTCCGTCGGTCGCAATCAGAACTTGACGAAGCGGTTTTAACCCTTGGGCCCGGACTGCTTCGCATTGACGCTCTGTGACCGTTTGGGCGACGCGCTTTTCAGTCTCGCCCATGGTTCGCCGCATCTGCTCACTATTTAGTTTGGTGTAATAGATCGTCATTACCAGCGATGTATGACCAACTAGTTTTGACATCAAGTGGATGGGTGCATCGCCGTCTACGATGAAGGCAGTGATCAAACTGACTCGCAAACTATGAGGGGTATAGGGCGTGATGTAGCGCTGGCCAGTGGCATTACGGTTTTCTGTCGAGAGATTTTCACCCTTGCGCTGAATTTGATAGAGCAGCGCCGGCACCGAACTGTCGAATGCTGTATTAACACCAAACGGTCGACCTGAGGAATCTCTACGAAAGAGGAAGCATTGGGTTCCTCGAGCTTTTAGGATCTTGCTATTCGTATTTATGCTCCCTACTAACGATAACCATGGCGTGGGCTCTATTAGAGGATTGTATTTGGCTTGCCAGTTACGGAGCAGTATGAACCAGTAGACAAGTTCGTCAGGTATCCATTCCACTTCGTACCCGCCTGGTCTACGTCCAGTCTTGTTGGTGGTTATGCTAAAATTGGGTGCATCTTTGTAACCGCGTTGTAGGACTCCCTGCGGGCGGCGCTTTTTGCTCCCTTTCCCTGCCAAGGGGCCGGAATTTTTCTCCCACCGTATATTGATGCTCTCAGCGTCCAGAACAGCAATCTCGTCATCTGCTTCGCCGCTATCGAGCCACAAGATTTGCTGGCCGCGGAGCGGCACACGCAGCAGCGTGTAATTCGACAAAAACCGAACGGGTGACCAAATTTGGTAAACGTCGATCTTCTGTCGTTCCCCATCGACATATCGAAGGACGCCCGTTAGAAGGCGCCATACGCAATTCGGGTCCGCTCGGTCAATTTGCGACTTATCAATATCCATCCAGTCGGAATCAAAAAATGTCTGGAGGTGAGGTAGGTCTTTTAGTGTTGGTCGACGTTGCAAAGCCTGTTCGCCGTCTGGCACAAGGAATCGACGCGCGCGCAGGATGTACTCGTAGCCAAGCACAGCCTTTGTAGACTCGTTGGGCCGATAAAACTGCAAGCTATCCGCGTAACCGGCGAGAATTGTCTCGAAAGGATTGCGATAGATTGGAAGTACGTTGCGTTCATCGGCGGTTGCATCAGTACAGTGTTCGTTCAACACCCACTTGAAGAATGCGCAGATAGCGCTGTGCGTCGACTTTTTAGTAGATTCAGCCTGCGCCTCAATAAATTGCTGATAAGCCTCTACATTGAAAGGGCTTGTTCGCAATAGGAGGTATTTGGGGTCGTCAGGTAAACCTTGTGGTTTAAGATGGCCACTCAAAAAAAGTTTCAAGGCAAACGTCTTTTTGTCTAAATTTGTTTCATCCTCCAGCCACTTTTCAACGCAAGACCATATCTTTGGATAGTCGGGTGATATTCCGATGGGCTTTTCAGTCCCCAAAAAATCGTACCAGCTTTCCCAGCCAACTTTAGAATAAGCAGCTTCTGGGTTGGAAGGAAGTCTGGAGTCTTGTCTATAGCGCTTTTGGTACTCTTTCTGGCTTTTCGCGCACAGCGTGTGGGCAGCTGCCTGAGCCTCAATATAAGTGGCATAAATTTGGTGTTTTTCAGTGCCTAAAAAATCATACCAGTCTTTCCACCCCAACTCGGCGTAACGCCTTAAAGGTTCTGCGGGTAGCTTTGAATCTTTATGGCGAGATTCTCTATATTCGTAAATACTTTTAATGCCTAGTTCATGCACTGCCGCCTGGGCCTCGGCGTAGGTTGCATAGAAAGAGCGCCTTTCTCTGCCTAAAAATTCAAACCAGTCAGTCCAGCCAGTTTTGACATAAAATGATGCGGGACTAGCAGGCAGTTTTGGGTTTTCTCGAAAGCGTGCCGAGTAATCTTTACAGTTTTTGATACCGAGAGTTTGAACTGCAAACTGCGCTTCGACATAGGTAAAGTAATCTTTCGATTTACCCAAGAACGTGGGCAAATCCTTCCAGCCGGTTTCGGCATAAACCCGACTCGGATTCGCAGGCAGCATCGGGTCTGTTCGATAGCGCATGAGGTAATCATGTTGCCCCTTGATGCCCATCGCTTGGGCTGCCAACTCTGCCTCTGCATACGTGGGATAAAACTCACGCTTTTCCTTGCCTAGGAAGGTGTACCAGTCCGTCCACCCAGCGTCGGCATAAAATTGCTGTGGATTGGCAGGCAGCCTCGGGTCGACTTGATGCCGTGTCCGATATTCCACCCCATTTTCGAAAGCCAGCTCTTGGGCAGCGGTCTGAGCCTCGAGGTAGGTGAAGTAAAAGGGTGCTTTTTCGATCCCAAGGAACTTTTGCCAGTCGATCCAACCAGCTTCCGCATAGTACTGATTGGGGTTGGAGTGCAACCTTGGATGGAGGAGGAAGCGCGCTCGGTAATCATCGCGGCTTTTGAAGCCTATAGCTTGAACTGCTGCTTGCGCCTCATCGTAGGTCGGGTAAAAGTCGCGTTTTTCGTTACCCAGAAACTCGTACCAGTTTTCCCAGCCCGCAAAGGAATAAACAGTTTCTGGATGGCGCCGTAACCGTGGGTCTCTTCGATAGTGAGCCAGGTACTCTTCATAGTTTTTTATACCCAGTGCTCGTGTTGCAGCCTGCGCCTCGGCGTAAGTGGCATAGATGGGTGTCCGAGTTTTACCCAGAAAATCATACCAATCAATCCAGCCGGCGTTAGCATAGGTACGATGGGGGGCGCGAGGTAGCCTTGCATCTTCATGGAAGCGTGCCTTGTAATCATTAACGCTCTTCAGACACAACATTTTGGCAGCTGTCTGCGCTTCGGCGTAGGTGGCGTAGAGTTGGGGCTTCTCTTTACCCAGAAACTCGTACCAGTCGGTCCAGCCTGTATTCATATAGCGTTTATAGGGTTGGCTAGGTAGCCTAGGATCTTGAAAACAATTCGCACGGTAGTCTTTCGCGCATTTAATGCCCAAGAACTGTGTGGCTACCTGTGCTTCGTCATAGGTGGGGTACGAGTCAGGTTTATTATTCCCTAAGAAATCATACCAATCCTTCCAGCCTGCTCCCGAGTAGGCGACGTCAGGCGCGCCAGGCAATTGTGGATGATCACGATAGCGTGCCAGGTAGTCTCTCATGCCACTGAACCCCAGCACTTGGGCTGCCGTTTGCGCCTCCTTGTAGGTCGTATAGATTTGCCGCTTTACTGTACCTAAGAACCCGTACCAGCCAGTCCAACCTTTTTCGGCATATTGATATTCTGGGTGACGCGGTAACTTTGGATCGCACCGGTAGTCCCTTTCATAGTCAAGCGAACTCTTGAACCCAAGAGCTTGGACTGCTGTTTGTGCCTCAGCGTAAGTGGCATAGAAGGGTGATTTTTCTTTGCCGAGAAAGTCATACCAATTTGTCCAGCCTGCACCGGCATAAAGCTTGTGAGGTTCGCGGTGCAGCTTTGGATGTTGCCGACAAGTCGATTGATAGTCCCTTTGATTTTTGAAGCCCAAGGATTGAACAGCTGCCTGCGCCTCTGCGTAGGTGACATAGTACGAGGGCTTTGTTTTGCCTAAGAAGTCATACCAATCTACCCAGCCAGATTCTGCATATATTTCATAAGGGCATGAGGGCAGTTGGGGATTCTCTCGATAACGGGCTTGGTAGTCTTTTACGCCCCTGATGCCAAGCGCTTGGGCTGCTGTTTGTGCCTCGGTGTAGGTGGTGAAGATATGTTGTTCTTCTTTCCCAAGAAACCTGTCCCAACCAGCCCAGCCCGTGTCGGAAAAAAACCTATCAGGGTGGCAAGGTAGTGTTGGATCGTCTCGAAAGTGCGCTTTGTAGTCTTTCGTGTCCGTAATCCCCAGCGCTTGTGCTGCTGCTTGGGCCTCGGCGTAGGTGGAAACTCTCTTTTCCTTGCCGAGGAAGACATACCAATTTATCCAGCCAGTACCAGCATAGAATTGATCAGGAGCGGCAGGTAACCTAGGGCATTGCGAGCGGTTGTCCTGATAATCCTGACTACTCTTCCAGCCTAGCGACTCGCTTATCGACTGCGCCTCGACGTAAGAATAAAAATCTGTTCTTTTTCGAGGCATCACCGTCACCTCTCTTTGGTGTCAGTCATCGAATCATCAATGTGCTGCAACTGCAGCTGCGCTTCCACGTTTCTTAGGCGTTGACGTATTTGTATCGCGGTGGGCTGTGTGTAGATTTGGCTCGATTTGATTGATGCATGATGCATCGCGTTTTTGATCAGCAGCGGATCTGCGCCACCTTCAGCTAAGCGTTGACCATAAGCATGTCGATGGCCATGTGGGGTCGTGCCTTGAAGCTTTGCGCACTTCAAGCCTATGCGTTCAATCGCCAATTTATGAGCCTTTCGGAACATACGGTGCGAGTAAGGCTGGCCATATTTTGTGGTGAGGGCGTATGGATGGTTATCACCGCCGATTGGCTTCACTCTTTGTTTTAGGTGGTAGTCACGCCACAGCTCAGCGAAGACGATCCCGGTGTCGTGCGGGTAAAAGAACACCTCGAAGCAGCGCCGATGCGGGTCGGTGAGAAGACAGTTTTTCCAGCCTAGGAAAAGTGGGTCGGTAGCCTTTACCAGGGTATTTCTGGGTTGTAGTCCGTAACGCTGCTGCAAGATAACGGAACGTTTGGTTCCGTCATCTGCTCTGCCATATCGAGGATGAAATACACGGACGATGACCTCACCGGCCTCAATGCTTACGTCATCGCTCCAAAGCGATAGCGCTTCGGATAGCCTTAGCCCGCCATAGTGCATGAGGTAGGTAACTAGTACATTTCGGAGGTCTGTCGACCCAAGCGTGTCCTGGGCCCGTCTTCGAAAGCCGTCTTCTATCAACAGTCCAAGTTTTTCATCAGGAAAGGTTTTGACAGGGGTTTGGCGATCAATTGGCAACGTCGATGCGCGATTTAAACGGGAGTATTCCGTTGTTGTTTCCCGCCAAAGATGAGACAAAAATGCGTTATCTCTCCGGTGCGAGTAGGCAGCCCAATTTAGTCGTTGCTCATGCCGAGTAGCTTGCTTCCATGGATTGAGCTGAAGATTGGAGTTTTCGTTAACGAGAGCCAGCCAATCAGAAAAAAGTGTGATATGGCCAATCAGTTTACTCGCGTCCTCGGGTTGTCGAGGCTGCCACCAAAGGCCCGAAGGATCCTTGAACCTCTCAATCGTTCCCGTGAAAAGCGCAGTTGAGAATGCTGAAAACAAAGCTCTGGGTGCATCAAAGTAACTTTGGTTCGCTTCCATGAACTCTAGGAGCAGTTGAACGGCATAAGTCACTGAGTCTTGCCAGGAGCGGCTTCTCAGGCGATTGAGATGGATATATCGTGCGAATTGATCCAGCACGCCATTGTTGGTGACGATAACTGGCAGAACAGGCTGAACACCAGTTTTGTCAGCTATGAAGGTTCTGTACTCACGATGGGACACTTCAAGAAAGGTTTTCATCTCGATCATCCACAACAGTTTTGTATCTCTTGTCCTTTTTTGGGATCCCTTTAACTGAGTCTTGGATAGGCGAGCTCATCGTACGCCTGAAATCAAAATACTGGGCCAATGAAAATGAAATAGAGAAGGTATTTCTTGGGCCTAAGATTGGGGTAACTAATCCAGAACCTTGCGATCAAACTCCGGCAGTTCATCGAGAAACAGTACACCGTTGTGGGCGAGGGTGATTTCCCCCGGTTGCGGTTTTGAGCCACCACCCACCAGCGCCGGGCCGGATGCCGAATGATGGGGTTGGCGAAACGGCCGTTGTGGCCAGTGGCTCAGCGGCACATGGCTGGCGACTGACTGAATCGCTGCGACTTCCAGCGCTTCATGCTCGTCCAGTGGTGGAAGCAAACCGGGCAAGCGACTGGCCAGCAGCGTTTTTCCGGTGCCTGGTGGGCCACTGAACAGCAGGTTATGAGCGCCCGCTGCGGCGATCAGCAAGGCTCGCTTGGCCGCGAGCTGACCCTGCACTTCATTCAAGTCGGGATAAGGCTTGTTCGCCAGTAGCAAACCGTTGGAAACAAAAGGTTCGACAGGTGTGTGGCCGTTGAAGTGCGCGACTATCTCCAGCAGATGATCGACCGCGATCACCTTCAACCCCGAAGCCAGGCAAGCTTCTTCGGCATTGGCGCGCGGCACCACCAGGGTGCGTCCGGCCTTGCGGGCGGCCAGTGCGGCCGGCAATACCCCGCGTACCGCCCGTACGGCACCGGACAACGCCAACTCCCCAAGACACTCCACATCGTCCAGCGTCAATGTCGGAACCTGCATGCTGGCCGCGAGAATCCCCAAGGCAATCGCCAGATCAAAGCGCCCGCCGTCCTTTGGCAGATCGGCAGGAGCGAGATTCAGCGTAATGCGGCGCGCCGGAAAATCGAGACCTGAATTGAGAATCGCACTGCGCACCCGGTCTTTGCTTTCCTTGACGGCTGTTTCCGGCAGGCCCACCAGCGTCAGGGATGGCAAGCCGTTGGCCAGATGGACCTCAACGGTGACAGCGGGTGCGTCCACGCCGATCTGGGCGCGGCTGTGGACGATGGCCAGAGACATAGATCATTCCTTGATGGTGCGAAAGCGGCGTCCTGCGGTTTTGGAAGGATAGTTGAGGTGAACGAGCGAGCAGGTTGCATTTATGTATCTTGACTATACACTTCACGTTAACGAATAACGTTAAGCTTTAATCATGATCGTAAGCTTTAAATGTTCTGAGACCGAGTACTTGTTTCGCAACGGTAGGACCCGTCTGTGGTCAGCCATTCTCAGTGTCGCGGAACGGAAACTGGCGATGCTTGTTGCTGCTGCCGTGTTGATGGACCTTCGGTCTCCTCCGGGCAATCGCCTGGAGGCGTTGGAGGGAAATCGCAAAGGGCAACACAGCATCCGCATCAACGCTCAATGGCGAATTTGCTTTATCTGGGGTCCTAGCGGACCTGAAAATGTCGAAATCGTCGATTATCACTGAGGTGAGAAATGACTAAGAACGGTATGCGCCCGGTTCACCCCGGCGAAATCCTTAAAGAGGAATACCTTGAGCCTCTGGGTCTTACGGCAGCGGCTTTGGCCAGGGCGCTGAATGTATCCACCCCAACGGTGAATGACATCGTGCTTCAGCGCCGCGGCGTGAGCGCCGATGTTGCGCTCAGGCTTGCCATTTGCCTGGACACCACCCCCGAGTTCTGGCTGAACCTGCAATCGACTTACGACCTGCGCAAAGCTGAAATCGAGCGTGGCGCTGCGATCCGGGATCAGGTTGAGCGTCTTCCACACTGCGCCTGACAGACCTGTTGATCGAACCCCATGCCAAAGCGTGGGGTTCGTTCTTTGCAGGACTTAAAACGATTGAAGCAACCGTGAAGCGCGTTTCCACCAAGGTGCATTGCTCACACTCCGTGGCCGCTCACCCTCCGGCAGCATGTGTGGAACATCCTGCAACCGGATCCATGGCTGGTTATTCCAGTGCAACAGGCTCAGGGACATCTGCGGCCAATCCAGCAGGCTCAGAATCGGGCGTTCGCTTGAAGTCGCTTGCTGGGCATCCCTCAACGCAGGGACCACATCGTGAGTCAGCCACTCCCGCAAACCCCGGTACTCGGGGCAGTAGTGATAGACCAGTAACGCATAGACCCCGGACTCGCTGATCAGTAGCGTGTGCTCAACTTTGCCATGGCAAAGCAGCCGCAAGGTCTGGCGCTGATCGGAATCAAGTTTGCGCAACGCACGCTCATCCAGAAAAAGCCGGAGCAAACGCCCAAGATCGCGGGCGCTGAACCATGCCTGGTTTTCCAGCAGGAGTGCGTGGAGGTGGAGTCTGTGGCGGGTGAAGACGTGGGGGACTAGATAAGCTTCATTTTTATTCATTGATACAGCTCCTTCTGCTTAAGGGGCTGCCAGCAATCGTCGCCAAACGATTGGGTGGCAGCTGTACGCGGGTTGGCGAACCGGAGCAAAAGGAACCCGGCAGACCCGAAAGTCTCCCACGCACAGCCGCCATGACATGAGTCGACGGACATAAAAAACGCCCGCTACCGTATGGTGGGCGTCGTGCGCCTAAAGCTTCCGGGTCGCCAAACCCAGTGCTGAATGTTCAGCAGGGGGTGAGCGTAGAGACCCGGGTCTAGCGGCGCAATCGGAAATCGGTGGTGGTTTTTGTAGGAACCAGCCTGGATGTAGGGCGGGCTTCAAGATTGCCGGAAGGTCGTTCCGACCTTATCGCGGGCAAGCCTCGCTCCCACAGGGATGAGCGTTACTCAGCAGGCGGACTCAGCTTCGCTTCAAGTTCGGCCACCTTCGCTTCCAGGCTTTCCAGCCGAGCGCGCGTGCGCGCCAGTACCACCATCTGGCTGTCGAACTCTTCTCTGCTCACTAGATCAAGCTTGCTGAAGCCGCTTTGCAGCAGGGCTTTGAACTGGCTTTCGATTTCGTTGCGTGGCAGCGGGGTGTCGCCGCTGAACAGGCGGGAAGCGTGGCCGCTCAGGGCGTCGAGGAGATCTTTGGGCGCGAGCATGGGAGGTGTCCTGAAAACTGATGGCCGCCAGTGTATCACGCAGTGTCTATAGTCAATGGCGCAGGCAGGGATGCACGCTTTTCGCGCATGTTGGCGGGCGATCGCGCACTGTTGTTGTGCGGATCTGTTGCGCTGGTTGTGAAGGGACGCCTGCTGCAGCGGCCAAGGGATTGAAATCAATGGGTTTTCACGAGATGGCAAGCTTTCTGCTTAGTCGTTGGTAACCCATGCACTGATGCAGTCGCTGTGACGAATGCAGTGCGCCGGGCGGAACGGGGAAGTGTTTCGTCAGGAGCGGTTAGCTGGCGTCGGGATGGCTGTGTCAGGCCGACGATGCGTTACAAAGCCAGGCACTGCGCTTAGACTTGAGCCGGGTTTGTTTTCCTGGGGCAAGTCCACCAATTCGGGAGAGAGTTTTCATGAAGCTAGTCACTGCCATCATCAAGCCGTTCAAACTGGACGATGTGCGCGAGTCGTTGTCCGAGATCGGCGTGCAGGGCATTACCGTTACTGAGGTCAAAGGCTTCGGTCGGCAGAAGGGTCACACCGAGCTGTATCGCGGCGCGGAGTACGTGGTCGATTTTCTGCCCAAGGTGAAGATTGATGTCGCCATTGACGACAAGGATCTTGATCGGGTTATCGAGGCGATAACCAAGGCGGCCAACACCGGCAAGATTGGTGACGGCAAGATCTTTGTGGTCAATCTGGAACAGGCTATTCGCATCCGTACCGGCGAAACCGACACCGACGCAATCTAAGCCACCAAACCCAACGCCCCAGGAGAAAACAATATGACTCTGCGTAATTTCGCAGGGCTAGGAGCCCTGTTGTCCCTCGTAATGCCCAGCCTGGCCATGGCGGCAGATCCGGTGGCGGCTCCAGTCCTCAACTCCGGCGATACCGCCTGGATGTTGACCTCCACTGCACTCGTGCTGTTCATGACTATTCCCGGCCTCGCGCTGTTCTACGGCGGCATGGTTCGCTCCAAAAACATTCTTTCGGTGATGATGCAGTGCTTTGCCATTACCGGTCTGGTCACCATCCTGTGGTTCCTGTATGGCTATAGCATGGCGTTTGACACGACTGGCATGGAATTAAACGTCGTCAACTTCAACTCGTTTGTCGGCAGCTTCGCCAAGGCCTTCCTCGCCGGCATCACGCCTGCCAGTATTACCGGTCCTACGGCGCTGTTTCCTGAGGCGGTGTTCGTCACCTATCAGATGACCTTCGCGATCATCACCCCGGCGCTGATTGTCGGTGCCTTTGCCGAGCGGATGAAGTTCTCCGCGATGCTGATCTTCATGGGTTTGTGGTTCACCCTGATTTACGCACCGATTGCGCACATGGTCTGGAGTGGTCCGGGTTCGCTGCTGGGTGACTGGGGCGTGCTCGACTTTGCTGGCGGCACCGTGGTGCATATCAACGCCGGTGTCGCCGGGCTGGTGGCCTGTCTGGTGCTGGGCAAGCGTAAAGGCTTCCCGACCACGCCGATGGCACCGCACAACCTTGGTTACACCCTGATGGGCGCCGCCATGCTGTGGGTCGGCTGGTTCGGCTTTAACGCCGGTTCCGCCGCTGCGGCCAACGGCACTGCTGGCATGGCGATGCTGGTGACTCAAATCGCTACCGCTGCTGCGGCCCTTGGCTGGATGTTCGCCGAGTGGCTGACCCACGGCAAACCTAGCGCACTGGGTATCGCTTCGGGTGTGGTTGCCGGTCTGGTGGCGATTACCCCGGCGGCCGGTACGGTCGGCCCGATGGGTTCGCTGATTATCGGTCTGGCGGCGGGTGTGGTGTGCTTCTTCTGCGCGACCACCCTGAAACGCAAACTGGGTTATGACGACTCCCTGGACGCCTTCGGCGTGCACGGTATCGGCGGTATCCTTGGCGCGATCCTCACCGGTGTGTTTGCGGCTCCGTCGCTGGGCGGTTTCGGCACCGTGACTGATATTGCGGCGCAAGTCTGGATTCAGTGCAAAGGTGTTGGCTTCACGGTGATCTACACCGCGATCGCGACCTTTATCATTCTCAAGGTGCTGGACGCCGTCATGGGGCTGCGTATCACCGAAGAGGAAGAGTCGGTCGGCCTCGATCTGGCGCAACACAATGAGCGCGCCTACAACGTGTAAGCTCTCGAGAAAGTAACGCGAGAAAAAAATGCCCGACCCCGTCGGGCATTTTTTTGTCTGGCTTTTGTCGATAAGGGAACAGCTGAAAGGTTTTTTCCTTCGCTTCCTGGCGTGTTCATCGAAGCTATTTTTTTTGGGTCAATGACTTACAGCATTGAAGGAATATTAGACCCTTTGTTTTTTTCCTGAGCGCGCTAGAATGCGCGCCGAATGTGCGGAGAACTGTATGTGGCAACAGACTCTGATTACCCTGCGGGCAAGGCCTCGGGGCTTTCATCTGGTAACGGACGAGTTACTCGCCGGCCTGCCTGAATTGAAGGCATGTCGGGTCGGTCTGGTGCATTTGTGGCTGCAGCATACCTCGGCGTCGTTGACCATCAACGAGAACGCCGACCCGGCGGTACGTCGCGACTTCGAACGTTTTTTCAATCGGCTGATCCCACAAGGCATGGCCGGCTATGAACATGAGGACGAAGGCGCGGATGATCTCCCGGCGCACTTCAAGGCCAGCTTGCTTGGCTGTCAGTTGAGTTTGCCGGTGACGGCAGGTCGACTGGCGTTAGGTAGCTGGCAAGGTGTTTATCTGGGCGAGCATCGTGATCATGGCGGTGCTCGTAAAGTCCTTGTCACCTTGCACGGTGATGGGGCATAAGCCGCTGGTTACCAGCGGATATTGATTTTTTTCCGGCAGCCGTCGACAGTCGGCGTAGCTGGGCTATAACTAATCTGCTTTTCGCAAGTCATGAGGTAGAACATGAGCGACGATGATCTGGAAAACGACGACCTCGAAGTAGGTGACGAAGACGAGACCGAAGAAGGTCTTGAAACGGCGGCCGAAGACGTTGCTGACGACGACAGCAGCGATGTGCCTGTTCCGACCGCTAAAGGCAAGGCCAAGGCTGCTATTTCAGTCGATGAGCTGCCGAGTGTCGAAGCCAAGAACAAAGAGCGTGATGCTCTGGCGCGCGCTATGGAGGAGTTTCTCTCCAAAGGCGGCAAAGTGCAGGAAGTCGAGGCCAACGTGGTGGCCGATCCACCAAAAAAGCCTGACAACAAGTACGGCAGCCGTCCTATCTAAGCGCGCCGATTACTTGCTTGCTGAAAAAGCCCGCCGTCGCTGCGGGCTTTTTCATGGGCGTAAGGAAATGGTCTTGGGCTTGGCGCGATACCCTGTGGGAGCGAGCTTGCTCGCGATGAGGGCGTAACATTCGGAATTGATATCGGCTGACACTCCGCTATCGCGAGCAAGCTCGCTCCCACAGGGGGTGTGTGATATTCAGGTTCAGTGTTGGGCGCTCCACCGTGCCAGCAACGCAGGCAGTTCAGTCAAACTGCGAATCTCGGCATCCGGCGCCTTCTCGGCTTCCCACACTTTACCCGCCGGGTTGAACCAGATCGCCCGCAGTCCGGCTTGCTGCGCGCCGGCAATGTCATCCCCGGGATGATCGCCGATATGCACGGCGGTTTGCGCTGTCGCCTCACCACGTTGCAAGGCTTCGTGAAACAGGCGCGAATCCGGTTTGGCAATGCCGATGTCTTCGGCACAAAGGGCAAACTTGAAGTAGTCAGCAAGGCCCAGGCGGCGGACATCAGCATTGCCGTTGGTGACGACCCCAAGCGTGTAGTGCCTGGCGAGGACTTCAAGGGTCGGTTGCACCTCAGGAAAGATCTCGAGCTGATGCCGCGCGTGCAGAAACACTTCAAAGCCCTGATCGGCCAGTTCCGACGCTTGCTGATGGGCGTAACCGGCTTCCTCCAGTGCGTGGAACAATACTCTGCGCCGCAAGGCGCTGATCCGGTGCTTGAGGCCAGGTTCGTTGCTCAGGACACGCTCACGGATCGCCCAGAGGTGTTCGACAGCTACACCGCCGAGGCCTGGCGCGTGCTCGGCCAGCCACTGGCGCAGTACCGCTTCCGCGCTGACGATGACCGGGGCGGTGTCCCACAGGGTGTCGTCGAGGTCGAAAGTGATCAGTTTGATCGTCATTACTCACCGCCTTTGTTGCGTTTGGCCCGAGGATGGGCGCTGTCGTAGACCGACGCCAAATGCTGGAAATCCAGATGAGTGTAAATCTGCGTGGTCTTGATGTCCGAGTGACCGAGCAACTCCTGCACGGCGCGCAGGTCTTGCGAGGACTCCAGCAGGTGGCTGGCGAAGGAGTGCCGAAGCATGTGCGGATGCAGGTTCTGCCCCAGTTCGCGCTCGCCAGCGGCTTTAACACGCAGCTGGATGGCTCGCGGTCCCAGGCGCCGGCCCTGTTGGCTGACGAATACTGCGTCGTCTGCCGGGTTGGTCAGGGCGCGCAGTGGCAACCACAGCTGCAATGCCTCCCGAGCCTTCTTGCCGACGGGTAGAACCCGGGTTTTGCTGCCTTTACCGAGGACTTGAACCAGGCCATCTGCTAAATCAAGCTGATCGAGATTGAGCCCGGTCAGCTCGGAGAGTCGCAGGCCGGAGGAGTAGAACAGCTCCAGAATCGCCTGATCACGATGAGCCAGGAAGTCGTCCTCGACAGCGCCGTCGAGCAGTTGCAGCGCGCGGTCGGTATCCAGGGTTTTGGGTAGCCGACGTTCGCCTTTGGGCGGTGCCAGACCATTGGCTGGATCGTGGTCGCAGAGGCCTTCGCGGTTCAAGTAGTGGTAGAGCCCGCGAACCGCCGAAAGCAGGCGCGCCAGGCTGCGGGAGGACTGGCCCTGCTGATGCAGGCGGGCGATCAGGCTACGCAGGCGTTGAATATCCAGCGTGGCCCAGCTTGAAATCTGCTGTTTCTCGCAGTACGCCAGCACTTTGTTCAGGTCGCGGCGGTAGGCTTCCAGCGTATGGGGTGACACTTGGCGCTCACTGCGCAGGTGAGCGCAGTAGGCGTCCAGTTGTCGTTCCATTGTTAGCGTACCGAGCGTAGAGAGTTGTGGATGCGCGGAAGTACGCGGCCCATGACTTCGGCGATGTAGCTCAGGAACAGCGTGCCCACCGAGCTTTTGTAATGCTGCGGATCGCGGCTGGCAATGGCCAGGACGCCGTACAGGCCTTGGTGACTGAGGGCGACGACGGCCGTGGAGCCAATTTGCTTGCGCTGTTCTTCGCCGAACAGGAAGTCCAGTTCGTGCTCACGCAGACTGCCGCTGACGGTTTTGCCGTTCGACAACAAGCCGCCGATGGTCTGCTGCGCTTCAGCACTGGTGACCCAGCGGCCGACCGGCAGGGCGCTGTCGCTGAATAGAATCAGACTGACAAAAGGCACCTGAAAGTCCTGTCGCAGGCTGTCTTCAACGCTGATCACCACGTCTTCCAGGCTGCTGGCGTCCATGAGCGCGAGCGTCAGTCGGCGGGTCTTGTCAAACAGCCGGTCATTGTCGCGAGCGACGTCCATCAGTTGTGAGAGGCGATGACGCATCTCGATATTGCGTTCGCGCAACAACTTCAACTGGCGCTCGACCAGTGAAATGGTATCGCCGCGCTGATGGGGGATGCGTAATGCCAGGAGCAGTTCTTCGTGCTCGGCGAAGAAATCCGGATGAGCCTCCAGGTACGCGGCAATGGCCGCCGCCTCAAGGCTTTCGGAAGGTGATTCGTCGGGCTGTTGGGCTGGAACCTGAGGCTGATCGGTCATGGATTTCGCTCACTCATAGACGCACCTGTCCTTCGTATACGCGCACTGCCGGTCCGGTCATCATCACCGGTTGGCCGGGGCCGGCCCACTCAATGGACAGACGCCCGCCCGGCAGGTCAATCAACAGTGGTGAATCCATCCACCCCTGGCTGATCGCGGCCACTGCTGCTGCGCAGGCACCGGTCCCGCAGGCCTGGGTTTCCCCTGTGCCGCGCTCCCAGACGCGCAACTGTGCACGCTGGCGGTCAATGACCTGAAGAAAACCGACGTTGGTCCGTGCCGGGAAACGCGGGTGGTTTTCGATTTTCGGCCCCAGTTCATGCACCGGCGCGTTGTTGATATCGTCCACGCGCAGCACGGCGTGCGGGTTACCCATGGACACCGCGGCGAGCTCGACGGTCTTGCCGTCGACTTCGACCGGATAGTTCAAGGCCTGAGCTTGGGCTTCAAATGGAATATCGGCCGGAACCAGGCGCGGCGGGCCCATGTTGACACTGATCTGGCCGTCGCTGCGGATATCCAGTTCGATGATGCCGCTTTTGGTCTCGACGCGGATCTGTCGTTTTGCGGTCAGGCGTTTGTCCAGCACGAAGCGCGCGAAGCAGCGCGCACCGTTGCCGCATTGTTCCACTTCGGAACCGTCGGCGTTGAAGATCCGATAGCGGAAGTCCACGTCCGGGTTGCTCGGCGCTTCGACGATCAGCAGTTGATCGAAGCCGACACCGGTGTTCCGATCGCCCCATTGCTTGGCGTGCTTGGGCAGAATATGCGCGTGCTGGCTGACCAGGTCGAGGACCATGAAGTCATTGCCCAGGCCGTGCATTTTGGTAAAACGCAGCAGCATGGTTTTACTCCGGCAGCAGGCTTTCGCCAGCAAACAACTCGGCTACCGTCTCGCGGCGACGCACTTCAAAAGCCTGATCGCCATCAACCAGCACTTCGGCGCAACGGCCACGAGTGTTGTAGTTGGAGCTCATGACAAAACCGTAAGCACCGGCCGAATGCACGGCAAGCAAGTCACCTTCTTCCAGCGCCAGCTGACGATCCTTGGCGAGGAAGTCGCCGGTTTCGCAGATCGGTCCGACGATATCGTAGGCGCGCGCCGGGGTTGCACGCGGGCGCACGGCCGTGACGTCCATCCAGGCCTGATACAGCGCCGGGCGGATCAGGTCGTTCATGGCCGCGTCGACGATGGCGAAGTCTTTGTGTTCGGTGTGCTTGAGGTACTCGACCTGGGTCAACAACACGCCGGCGTTGGCGACGATGAAGCGGCCCGGTTCGAACACCAGCGCCAGGTCGCGGCCGTCGATGCGTTCGCGTACGGCTTTGATGTAGTCGGCAGCCAATGGCGGCTCTTCATCGCGATAACGCACACCCAAACCGCCACCGAGGTCGATGTGGCGCAGGTAGATTCCGCAATCGCTCAGGCGATCGATCAGCGCCAGCAGGCGGTCGAGGGCATCGATGAAGGGCGGGAGGGTGGTCAGTTGCGAGCCGATGTGGCAATCGACGCCGACCACTTCCAGGTTAGGCAGTTGGGCGGCACGGACGTACACGTCTTCGGCGTCGGCAATGGCGATGCCGAACTTGTTTTCTTTAAGACCGGTAGAAATGTATGGGTGTGTGCCGGCATCGACGTCCGGGTTGACCCGCAGCGAGATCGGCGCGCGAACACCGAGTTCGGCAGCGACGACTTGCAGGCGCTCGAGTTCGTCGGTCGACTCGACGTTGAAGCAGTGCACGCCGACTTCCAGGGCGCGGCGCATGTCATCACGGGTCTTGCCGACGCCGGAGAAGACGATCTTGTCGGCCTGGCCACCAGCGGCCAGAACGCGTTCCAGTTCGCCACGGGAGACGATATCGAAACCGGCGCCCAAACGCGCCAGGACATTCAGTACGCCCAGGTTGGAGTTGGCCTTGACCGCAAAGCAGACCAGATGCGGCGTGCCGGCCAGGGCATCGGCGTACGCCAGGTACTGGGCTTCGATGTGTGCGCGGGAGTAGACGTAGGTGGGTGTGCCAAAGCGTTCGGCGATGGCGGACAGGGCAACATCTTCCGCGAACAGCTCGCCGTCACGGTAGTTAAAAGCGTCCATGATGTTCCCTTAGTAGGTGCTGGTACCGGTGCTGTGCTGGTGCGCTTTTGACTGCGACGACTTTGCCTGGTCTTCAGGAGATTTGCTGTCATCGGGCAGATACAGCGGACCTTTTTGACCACACGCAGCCACAAGGCAGGCAACCGCGACGAGCGCAGCAAGGGAAGAGATCAGGCGCTTCATGGCGAAATCCTTGAAAATGCATTAATTGCGCCGGAGTATACCGGCCACCCGGCAGCTTGCCTATGCGACGGACCACCCGTCCGGCGGGCCTTTGCCTGTGGCAGGTGGTCAAGCAGTGCGAGGCGCGTGGATACCGGTGCTTGGTCAGTATCCTTTGCAATCGCTGGGGCTCGGCCGTATCTTGCGGCGCTTGAGCGTAAGTAGACACTTTTTGAGGTTCCTGCGATGAGTTTGACTGAAGCCCGTTTCCACGATCTGGTCGATGCCACCCAGCAGACGCTGGAGGATATTTTCGACGAGAGTGGCCTGGATGTTGATCTGGAAAGCTCGGCCGGTGTACTCACCGTCAAGTTCGAAGGCGGTAGCCAGTTGATCTTCAGTCGTCAGGAACCGCTGCGTCAGCTGTGGCTGGCGGCAGTGTCCGGCGGCTTCCATTTCGACTACGACGAAGAAAGCGAGCGCTGGATGTGTGACAAGAGCGAGGAGCAGCTCGGCGAGATGCTTGAGCGCATCGTCAAGCAGCAGGCCGACGTCGAACTCGATTTCGAAGGGCTGTGATCTTGTGAGCGAGGCAGCTCCCACCCGTGCGCCCAAACCGCTGTACAGCAATGTCAGCGCGGCTGTGCCGTCGCCATGCACCAGCGTCTGTCGACTGGACGAGCAGAAAGTCTGCCTGGGCTGTTTCCGCCACGTCGAAGATATCCGCGAATGGCGCTCGGCCGATGACGAGCGGCGACGGGTGATTTGCGCCCAGGCCCAACAGCGCAAGAACTCATCCCCGGGCTCGTCCTCGTAGGAGCTGAGCTTGCTCGCGATGGCGGCCTGACAAGCCGATCCATCTCCCGCAGATGTACACAGTTTAACTGTGGGAGCTGGCTTGCCTGCGATGGCGGCCTGACAGCCGACCTGTCTTTCGCAGATGTACACCAATCCACTGTGGGAGCGAGCCTGCTCGCGATGGCGGCCTGATAGCCGACCCATCTCTTGCAGGTGTACATATCCATTCCTGCGGTAACGGCGGCTTAGGGTTTCGCCCTTACGGCGCCTCACTTTTCCAGACGCCGAAAAGTAAGCAAAAGGCTTCGCCCCGAGCGTCCGGCACCTCGCTTAGGCTCGGTGTTCCTTCGCTCCGGCATTCATCAGGGGGCATCGCCTCCGGTCGGCTTCGCTTCGACCTCCTCTCGATGTGTTCGACTGCGTCGAACGGCGCTGCGCGCCAACCCCCTGATGAACACCTCCACTCAGCCTCCCGAAGGGGCGGGTGGATCAAGATCAAAAGCGGCAGGCGAGCTAACGCTCGGCCTGTTGAGTGGTTGGGTGCCCCCGGTGTCAGGGTAGTTGTCGTGTCGGCTTGTATATTTTTTGAGCTGTGATAGTGTCCAGATACGCCTCAACTCATCGAGGCCCGTGAAAACCCCGCCTATTTCTGGCGGGGTTTTGCTTTTGTCGTGCAGAAAAAAGGAGCCTGCCTCAATCATGACCGCACCTTCCATCATCCTTACCCGCCTGGACGTGCAACGTCTGGAGCGTTTGATCGACAGCCTGGATGACTCGCTGCCAGGTGTTATCGCGCTGCAAACCGAACTGGATCGCGCCGATACGCTGGTCGGTCACGATGAAGTGCCAGCCGATGTCGTGACCATGAACTCGCGTGTGCATTGCCGTGAAGAAAGCAGCGGCAAGGACTATCACCTGACCCTGGTTTATCCACAGGACGCCAATGCCGACGAAGGCAGGATTTCCATTCTTGCGCCGGTAGGCAGCGCATTGCTCGGTTTGAAGGTTGGCCAGCACATCGATTGGCCGGCACCAGGCGGCAAGACTCTGAAGCTCACACTGCTTGAGGTTGAGTCGCAGCCAAAGAATGGCGGTGACTGCTCATTCTGACAACACCTCAGACCTGTTCGAGCGCCTTGTTCAATGCGCGCTCCAGGTCTGCCTTGTAGCGCAGGTAAAGATTGCTTGAGCTCTGACCATCACCGAGCAGGCCGGACAGGTCCAGGTCGGTGATGTAACAGCGATACTGTTGCGCCTCGCGACGCTGCCCGACGATCTCCTGTGCGACCACGGCAAATAGCCGGTCGCCGTGCTCCAATTCGCAAAACTCTCGCTGATTGCAATACAGGGTGACCTGTCCTTGCCCGGGTACGGCTTTGCCGACAATCGCCTGGACGTCGTAGAACGGCTTGTTCACCGGTGTCTGCGGCGCCGGCCGTGGTTCGACCCGGCGTGCACGGTTGGTGCCCGACGGCAGCAGTTGGTAGTACAGGGTTTCCAGCACCGTCATCGGTTGAGCGGCATCCATCGGCAGCAGCGCGTCACGGCGATACAGGATCGATTGCAGGAAACGTTGCAGTGGCACCAGCAGGCTTTGTACGTCGTGATACGGCTGGCGCTGTTGCCACAGGGCATTGAACTCATCGAGCACGTACAACTCGGCACAGGCATCGTTGATGCGGTAGAACACCTGAATGCAGTCGGGCTGGCCCATCGGCAGGATCAACGCCAGATCGTGATCCTCCAGCGCCATTGGGTCCAGTTGCAGCGGGCTGTAACGGGTCAGGTCTTCGCTCAGGTAATCGAGCAGCGCCGGCAGGCTCGCCAGCGCGACATGGTTGACCTGACCGGGAACCAGTTCCAACACGTGGTAATGCTGCTGGACCTGAATCAGGTAGCGATGATTGAGCTTGCTGAGCAGCAGGTTCTGCGCGGTATCGAGGACTTCTTCGACACGTTGGGCGATGAACTGCGCACGGTTATGGCAGAAGCAGCGCACTCGCAGTCGAGGTTGCTCCGGGCCGTTCGGCAGGTTGTTGAGGTAATCGCGCAGGCAGTCGAGCAGGGCGTGGGCGCCGTCGTAGCGACTGACCAGCACTTCGTTCCAGCTGTTGAGCGTGACCTGATCGAGGGTCAGCACCAGGTTCTCGCGTACCCCGGCGTAGCTCAGCGAGTCTGTGCGCTCGGTGGTCATCAGGATGTTCAGGTCGCGGTGGTGCTTGAGTGGGTCGACGCCAACGTTCACCAGAATCAGCGCCTCGCTCGGCACGCTGGCGCGCAGCAGCTGTTCTTCGCTGACGCTGGTCAGGGGCAGGGCGATGGTCTGTTGCAGGCTGCCCAGCAGGTTGAACAGCTCGAACTCGCTCAGGTCGCTGCTGCCGGGGTGTAAGGCCAGGCGAGTGCTGCTGTCGATCACGCCGTTGCGGTGGCACCAGGTCAGGAGTTCCAGCAGTTCGCGGCTGCGCTTGATCGGCGCGAAATTCTCCCACTCCAGATTGCCCAGGTTGCCGTTGTACAAGCCCCAGTGGGTCTGCCCGGATTCTTTCTTGTTCGCTGACTGGACGAGGGTCAGTGTGTCTTCGGCCAGGTCCGGCGCGATGCCGGGGTTGATGAACTCGATCTTGTCGGCCTTGCGTTCGAAGGCCGCGTACAGCCTGCGACCCAGTACGTTGAGGTCGCGTTTGTTGATCAGGCTGACGGTTTGTTCGGTGCGGGCGAACTGGGTCAGGAAGCGGTAGCTGTAGTTCAGCTCGTTGACCAGTGCGCGGCGCTCGGAACTGACGTGACGGACCTTCCACTGGCTGCGGCTGTCGAGCATCGCCAATTGCCGGTGATCCCAGCCCCACTCTTGAGCCAGCCGCTCCAGCAGCAGACGCTGCCAGCTTTTGCTGCGCTGGCCGCTGTTGCCGGTCAGCTTGCGATTGACCTTGAGGTACAAGGCGCGCCGAACCAGCTCCAACCGTTCTGGCTCGCCTCGGGTCGTGAGGTACTCCTCGATGCGCCGGTAGACCACGATGTACGGGTCGAGCTCATCCAGATCAAGGCGGTTGGCGAACACTGCTTGCTTGAAGCGCAGGCTCAGGCATTCGACGTTCGGGTGTTCGCTGGCGTAGACCTCGGTCAGCAGCAGTTTGAGCACTGATTTGTAGGGTGACTCGATACCTTTGAACAACTGCCAGAGCCCGGCCCCGATGAACTCGCCGGGCGGAATGTGTGCCAGGTGGCCGAGATCGAGGGTTTCGTCGGCGCGGATAAAGCGTTTGGACAGTAGCGTATGAGTGTACTGATCGTAACCGGACTCTTCGTACACCGGCACCAGCCACCAGATCGGCGTGCGTCCGGCGAGCCAGATGGCCGTGCGATAGAACTCGTCCAGCAGCAAATAATGCTGCGTGGTTCCGCAGTTGTCGGAGCTCAATTGGGTGTCGCGTTCGCCGCAGATGAAGCGTTGCGGGTCGATCAGAAAGAAATGCGCCTCGGCACCCTGACTGGCGGCCCAGATTTCCAGAAACTGGCACTTTTTACGCAGCTCAGTGAGTTCGCTTTCACTCAAGTCCGAGGCGTGACAGACCCACACGTCCATGTCGCTCTGATCGGCCTGAGCGAGGGTGCCGAGGCTGCCCATCAGGAACAAACCGTGAATCGGCCGCGACGGATTACCGTGGCGGGGCTTATACGAGAAGGAGCGGGTCAGGCGTTGCGCTTCGGCAAGTACTGTGGCGTCAGGCTCGAAATTTGACAGCCCGGCCGGCGTGCTGCCCGAGACGTAACCTGGCAATAGCGGGTGATTGACGTGGAAGAACAGTGGCAGCAAGGTCAAAACCCCTTGCTGGCGGGGTGACAACCCTTCCATGGCGCGGGCCAGGCGACCGTCGTTGAGCTTCAGAAAGCGCGCGCGCAGCTGGCTGAGAACCTTGCGATCGATTCCTTCGTCCAGATCGGGGCGAATTTCATGGGTGCGGGTCATGTCAAACTCAAACCGGCTCGCGGAGCTCGAATGTGGGAGGTCTCAGGGCGGCTAGCAGTTTACAGGCTCAAGACTTCGACCTTTAAGCTGAATTTTATTTTTGGCGTCAGATTTTATTGGGTGGCGAAAGTGCGCCCGCGGAATCCGTTTGAGGGGATCCCGTGGGCAATACGCGGGTGTTTATGCGGCTTCCTGGACGGCCAGAATCGTCAGCAGCCCTTGGGCATGCTCGGCAGCATCCCGGCCCAGGCTGGTCAGATAACCGCCATCGGGTTGAGTGATCAGCTCTTTGTCGAACAGGCGTTGTGCGGCAGCGATGGCTTTCGGGGCAGCGGTCTGATGAATTTTCAGGCCTTCCTGGGAACTCCCCAGGTTAAAGAGTGCAAGGATTTCCAGTTCGGCAACCAACTCAGGGGTATACGACATAAGGACTCCAGACTTTCTAGGAATTAGACAGTAGCGCCTCTAAGGTGACCGCACTCATGCAGCCTGTCCAGTGTTGACTGAGGGCTTTTTTTGCCCGGGACAGCATCACCCCGTGGGTCGTGCGACAGCGGGGTGGTAAACAGTGTAGTCAGGGTCTGGAGGAATGCCGGGTTGATTGGCACCTCACAGTTGGAACAGGGGTTATTTCTTCTCTGGCGGCAGCTCCGGCAGTGCTCGCAGCGCAGCCTCATACCACTCGGTATTGAACGCACGGTCTTCTTCGAGGATGGCGTCGATCTCGACGGCCAGTACGTGGGCCATCAGTTGCAGGATTTCTTCGCGCTCGTAGCCGACCAGGGTCAGTTTGTTGAGCGTCGCCTTGGCGGCTGGCGGATTGTCGCTTTCAATCTGGTTCTCGATCGCTTCGATCAAGGTGGTTTCGGTGAACTCTTCTTCGTCGTTGTCGTTGTCGATATCGGTTGGCTCGCTCATGGCAGGCTCCTCAAGGAAAGGTGGCCAGTTTACCTGCATTCAGCCGTGCGATGCTGCTGGCGAGAGTGCTCCCGACGTTCTATAACAGTCGCTGCCAACCCCTGCACGGCCTGGAGGCCATGTAATGCTCAAACTTTATGGATTTTCCGTCAGCAACTACTACAACATGGTCAAACACGCGTTGCTGGAGAAGGGCCTGCCCTTTGAGGAAGTAGCGTTTTACGCCGGTCAAAGCCCTGAGGCGCTGGCCATCAGTCCGCGCGGCAAGATTCCGGTGCTGGGTGTCGAGCAAGGTTTCATCAACGAGACCAGCGTGATTCTTCAGTACCTCGAAGACACGCAAACGGGGCCGGCGCTTCTACCCAAAACACCGTTCGAGCGGGCCCAGGTTCTGGCGCTGGCCAAGGAAATCGAGCTGTACATCGAGCTGCCGGCTCGCGCCTGTTTCCCTGAGGCCTTCTTCGGCATGTCGGTGCCGGAAGCGATCAAGGAAAAAGCCAAGGCCGAGCTGTTGTTGGGGATTGCATCGCTGGGACGTCACGGCAAGTTTGCGCCGTACGTGGCGGGCGAAACACTGAGCGTGGCGGATTTGTACTTTCTGTACAGCGTCAGCATAGCCTGTGCGGTTGGCCATAAGCTCTTCGATCTGGATCTGCTGGCCGAGCTGCCAGCGGCCAAGGCATTGCTTGAACAATTGCAGCAGACACCGCATGCCAAGCGCATCGCGGCAGACAAGGAAGCGGCGATGCCAGGGTTTTTGGCGATGATCAGCGCCAAGAAGTAAGTCTTGTAGTGATCTGAAGTCAGTCATCGCGAGCAGGCTCGCTCCCACAAGGATCACGCTGAATCTGTGGGAGCGAGCCTGCTCGCGATGCTTTTGATTGCTTAACGGCTGGCCAGAAGCGCCTGGCCGCGAACCACGGCAGCCTTGACCTGATTCGGTGCGGTGCCGCCGATATGGTCGCGCGCATTGACCGAGCCTTCCAGGGTCAACACTGCAAACACGTCTTGCTCGATCTGGTCGCTGAACTTGCGCAGTTCTTCCAGGCTCATCTCCGCCAGATCCTTGCCGGTGTCCACGCCGTATTTAACGGCATGGCCAACGATTTCGTGGCAGTCACGGAAGGGCAGGCCACGACGCACCAGGTAGTCGGCAAGGTCAGTGGCGGTAGAGAAGCCACGCAATGCCGCTTCACGCATGATGGCGTGTTTGGGCTTGATCGCGGGAATCATGTCGGCAAAGGCCCGCAACGAATCACGCAGCGTATCGGCGGCGTCGAACAGCGGCTCCTTGTCTTCCTGGTTGTCCTTGTTGTAAGCCAGAGGCTGGCCTTTCATCAAGGTCAGCAGGCCCATCAGCGCGCCGAACACTCGACCGCTCTTGCCGCGAACCAGTTCAGGAACATCAGGGTTTTTCTTTTGCGGCATGATCGAACTGCCGGTACAGAAACGATCAGGCAAATCGATGAACTGGAATTGTGCGCTGGTCCACAGCACCAGCTCTTCAGAGAAGCGCGACAGGTGCATCATCGCCAGGCTGGCGGCAGCGCAGAATTCGATAGCGAAGTCGCGATCGGAAACGTTGTCCAGCGAGTTGCCGCCGACGGCGTCGAAGCCCAGCAGCTTGCAGGTCAGTTCGCGATCGATCGGGTAGGTGGTGCCGGCCAGTGCGGCGCTGCCCAACGGCATGCGGTTGGTGCGTTTGCGGCAGTCCACCAGACGCTCGTAATCGCGGCTGAGCATTTCGAACCAGGCCAGCAGGTGATGCCCGAAGGTCACGGGTTGTGCGGTTTGCAGGTGGGTGAAGCCGGGCATGATGGTGCCGGCTTCGCGCTCGGCCTGTTCCAGCAGGCCTTTTTGCAGGCGGGTAATTTCCGCCAGGATCAGGTCGATCTCATCACGCAGCCACAGACGGATATCGGTCGCCACCTGATCGTTACGGCTACGACCGGTGTGCAATTTCTTGCCGGTGACACCGATGCGGTCAGTCAGGCGGGCTTCGATGTTCATGTGCACATCTTCCAGGTCGATGCGCCAGTCGAACGTGCCAGCTTCGATTTCGCTCTGGATGGTCTTCAGACCGTCGATGATGCTGTCGCGCTCGGCGTCGGTCAGGACGCCGACTTTGGCCAGCATCGTGGCGTGTGCAATCGAGCCCATGATGTCGTGGCGATAGAGGCGCTGGTCGAATGTGACGGAGGCGGTGAAGCGGGCGACAAAGGCGTCGACGGGCTCACTGAAGCGGCCGCCCCAGGACTGATTGGTCTTGTCAGTGCTCATGAATTCGCTCGTGATTTGCTGAAGGAAGATGGCGTGAAAAGTTGCTGCGGATAATAACAGGGTTGCCAATCCTGTCGTTGACACTGGTCGGTACGTTTTTTATTTCTCCAGGAGACTCCTGGCACCTTGCCGATGAGCCCGCGTGCGCAGAGACTTGGTTTGTGGCGGATTGCCACCTTGGTGGTCAATCCGTATCTGGGCGGGAGCGCGATACCGACCCTTGCGGGCTGTTCCGGGCAAATCTGGCGAGCCTGTAAGTCTGATGTTTTGACGTGACGGGCTTGCGCTGACAAAACGATATTTGTCGATTGGGCAATGTCGTCTCGGCGAGCGTCTACAGTTGGACTAGAGGGTAGGCGCAGCAGATGATTTGCCTATCGCGCAACTGACCTTGCAAACGTTTCTGGAAAAGGCTCTGATCCGCTCTGATCCGAGGAGTCGCACCGCGAACCGGGGACGATGCGGTCAGGGTAGAAGCCAGCTATAAAGAGGAAGTGTTCGTATTGTGTATCAGCAATTCCTACGACGATGCCGCGCCAGAACGGGCTTGGAGCGGCAATCAGCGGACACTGGTAAATATAGGTGCCCGACCCGAGGCACTTTTTGGCCCTCGCGCTAGTCTTAGCGTGGATCGCCGTGACGGATGTCACGTCACCTGTCTACGCTATCCTTGTGCGAGACTCACGCAGGAATCCAGCGCAATATGAATGTCCTGATCGTTGATGACGAACCCCTGGCCCGAGAGAGACTGAGCCGTATGGTCAGCGAACTCGAGGGTTACAGTGTCCTGGAGCCGAGCGCCACCAATGGCGAAGAGGCTATGGCCCTGATTGACAGTCTTAAGCCGGATGTCGTGTTGCTGGACATCCGGATGCCTGGCCTCGACGGCTTGCAGGTGGCCGCCAGGCTGTGCGAGCGTGAGACGCCACCGGCGGTGGTGTTTTGCACTGCCCATGACGAGTTTGCCCTGGAGGCTTTTCAGGTCAGTGAGGTGAGGTATCTGGTCAAGCCAGTACGCGCCGAGCTTCTGCTCGAAGCGCTGAAAAAGGCTGAGCGACCCAACCGCATCCAGCTTGCAGCCCTGACCCGTCCGGCTGCAGAAAGTGGTAATGGTCCGCGCAGCCACATCAGCGCACGAACCCGAAAAGGCATCGAGCTGATCCCGCTGAATCAGGTTGTCTATTTCATTGCCGATCACAAGTATGTGACCTTGCGCCATGAAGGTGGCGAAGTTCTGTTGGATGAACCGCTGAAAGCCCTCGAAGACGAGTTTGGCGAGCGTTTCGTGCGCATCCACCGCAACGCGCTGGTGGCCCGCGAGCGAATCGAACGCCTGCAGCGCACACCTCTTGGACATTTTCAGCTGTATCTCAAAGGCCTCAACGGCGATGCCCTGATCGTCAGCCGACGACATGTAGCCGGCGTGCGCAAAATGATGCAACAGCTTTAGCCCGGCGCTTGCGCACGGATTTCACACCTTATCTGCGGGTATACAAGGCCAGGGAGGTCGCGCAGACTCTGATTCAAGTCAAAGCTGATTTGGCTGAGCTGTTATTATCTGCCGTATCTATTCAGTACGGATTGATCCATGTCCTCTCGCGAAATCCGCATCGCTACCCGCAAAAGTGCTCTGGCCTTGTGGCAGGCCGAATACGTCAAAGCTCGTCTGGAAGAGGCTCATCCTGGCTTGCTCGTGACGTTGGTGCCCATGGTCAGTCGCGGCGACAAGCTGCTCGACTCACCGCTGTCGAAAATTGGCGGCAAGGGCCTGTTCGTCAAAGAGCTGGAAACCGCCCTGCTCGGGCATGAAGCCGACATCGCCGTGCACTCGATGAAAGACGTGCCGATGGACTTCCCTGAAGGCCTCGGTCTGTATTGCATCTGCGAGCGCGAAGACCCGCGCGATGCATTTGTCTCCAATACCTACGCCAGTCTTGATGACTTGCCCAACGGTAGTGTGGTTGGTACCTCAAGCCTGCGTCGCCAGGCTCAGTTGCTGGCCCGCCGACCTGACCTGAAAATCCGATTCCTGCGCGGCAACGTCAACACGCGTCTGGCCAAGCTGGATGCCGGTGAGTACGACGCAATCATTCTGGCGGCCGCCGGTTTGATTCGCCTGGGCTTTGAAGATCGCATCAGATCCTCGATCAGTGTCGACGACAGCCTGCCGGCGGGCGGTCAGGGTGCAGTCGGTATTGAATGCCGCAGCGCCGATACCGAAATACATGCCCTGCTCGCGCCTCTGCATCACCAGGACACGGCCATTCGGGTCACGGCTGAACGTGCTCTTAACAAGCACCTGAATGGCGGCTGCCAAGTGCCGATCGCCTGCTACGCGGTGCTTGAAGGCGAGCAGATCTGGTTGCGCGGCCTGGTCGGCGACCCGAGCGGTGGTCTGCTGCTGAGCGCCGAGGCCCGAGGCCCGCAAAGCGCGGCGCAGGCACTGGGCGTGCAAGTGGCTGAAGACCTCCTGGCCCAGGGGGCCGATGCCATTCTGCAAGCGGTCTACGGCGAGGCTGGCGAAGAGTGAAGGGTTGGCGTCTGCTGCTGACCCGGCCGACGGAAGAGTCAGCAGCGCTGGCGGCAATCCTGACTGAAGCCGGTGTTTTCAGCAGCAGCTTGCCGTTGCTGGAAATCGAGGCGCTGCCGGTCTCTGGCACACAGCGCGCCAGGATTCTCGACCTGGATCTCTACTGTGCGGTGATTGTCGTCAGTAAACCTGCTGCCCGGTTGGGGGTGGATCTGGTCGACCAGTATTGGCCGCAGCCACCGATCCAGCGCTGGTTCAGCGTGGGCGCGGCCACCGCGCAAATTCTGACCGATTACGGTCTTGATGTGAGCAATCCCCAGGCGGGAGATGACAGCGAAGCATTGCTTGAACTGCCACAGTTGCGCGAGGCTATCTCGCGGCCTGACGCGCGGGTGTTGATCCTCAGGGGCGAGGGCGGGCGTGAGCTGCTGGCTGAGCGTTTACGCGAGCAAGGTGTTAGTGTCGATTATCTGGAGCTTTATCGTCGCTGCCTGCCGCAGTATGCCCCCGCAGCGTTGCCTGCGCGGATTGCCTCGGAACGCCTGAACGGCCTGGTGGTCAGCAGTGGGCAGGGTTTTGTGCACCTGCACCAATTGGCAGGCACAGCCTGGCCCGAGTTGGCGCGGTTGCCGTTGTTTGTTCCAAGCCCTCGGGTCGCTGAGATGGCGCGAGCTGCCGGGGCCAGAAAAGTTGTGGATTGTCGTGGTGCCAGTGCCGCGGCATTGCTAACGGCGTTACGGGAGCACCCCGTACCCGTTCTCTAACGCAAAGGATGGATACGTGAGCGAAACAACCTTGCCTAAAGATGACATCCAGCCTGCGCTCGACGCGCCGACTGAAGCTGCGACCATTGCCCCGCAACGCCGAGGCAATGGGTTGGTGATACTGGCCTTGTTGTTGGGGGCTGCGGGCGTTGCCGCTGGCGGTTGGGGGATTTGGCAGGTTCGCAACCTGCAAGCCAATAACCAGCAGCAGCTTGGGCAGTTGCAGGCGCTCGGCGATCAGGCTCAAACCCTCAAACTCAGCGAACAGCGTCTGACGGCGCAGTTGGAGCAATTGCCTGCTGCCGAGGAGCTGGAAAGTCGGCGACGCTTGGTGGCTCAGTTGCAAGGCGATCAGCAGCGCTTGAGTCAGCGACTGGAAACCGTGTTAGGCGCCAGCCGCAAGGACTGGCGCCTGGCTGAAGCCGAGCACCTGCTGCGTCTGGCCAGCCTTCGCCTGTCGGCGTTGCAAGATATCAGCAGCGCCCAGGCGTTGGTGCAAGGCGCCGACGAGATCCTGCGCGAACAGAATGACCCCGCATCCTTCGCCGCCCGTGAGCAGTTGGCAAAAAGCCTTGCGGCGCTGCGCAGTACTGAACAGCCGGACCGTACCGGGTTGTTTCTGCAACTGGGAGCCTTGCGTGATCAGGTGGTCGAACTCAGCGCATTGGCGCCTGAGTATCAGAACCGCGGCGATTCGCTGTCGGGCCTGACTTCTGATGGCGACGGCGCCAGTCGCTGGACGCAGTGGTGGGATGAAATCTCGCGTTATATCCGTATCGACTTCAATGCCGACAAGAGCATTCGGCCGCTGCTCGCGGGGCAGAGCCTGACCCAGGTACGTCTGGCCCTCAGCCTGGCTCTTGAGCAGGCGCAATGGGCTGCGCTGAATGGGCAGGCACCGGTTTATAACCAGGCATTGGCTGAGGCCCGGGATGTTCTCAAGAGCAGCTTCAGCCAGGACAACCCGCAAAGCAAAGTGTTGCTTGAGCGCGTCGCCGAGTTGAGCAAGCAGCCGGTTACGGTGATCACCCCTGATCTGACGACGACTTTAGGCACGGTCCAGGCCTACCTCGAGCGTCGGAGTCTGAGTGCCGAAGAGTCGCTGAAGACTTCCGCCAAGCCTGCCGCGAATACTGTGCAGGAGACCAGCCCATGAAGCGCCTCTATGTGATTGTGTTCGTGGTCATCGCCGCTGCGGCGTTGCTGGGGCTGGCGATCGCCGAGCACGCAGGCTATGTCCTGATTGCCTACAAGAGTTTTCGCTTTGAGTCGAGCCTTTGGGCGACCCTGGCGCTGCTGGCAGTCATCTGGCTGGTGGTCTGGGGGATAAACATGCTGGTCGGGTTGGTGACAACGTCCGGTGGCGTGGTCAATCCATGGTCGCGCCGCAACCGTAGTCGCCGTGTGCAACTGGCGATCGAGCACGGCCAGATGGACCTCGCTGAAGGTCGCTGGGCCAGCGCTCAGCGGCACTTGCATCGTGCCGCCGAAGCCGAGCGTCAGCCATTACTGTACTACCTCGGCGCTGCGCGAGCGGCGAACGAGCAGGGTCTTTATGACGAAAGCGACAGCCTGCTGGAGCGGGCCCTTGAGCGCCAGCCTCAGGCCGAGTTGGCGATTGCCTTGAGCCACGCACAGCTGCAGACCGACCGCAATGATACGCAAGGCGCGCTCGTCACACTGCAAGCCATGCATGAGCGCCATCCGCGCAGCATTCAGGTCCTGCGCCAGTTGCAGCGCCTGCATCAGCAGCGGGGCGATTGGTCGGCGCTGATCCGTCTGTTGCCGGAACTACGCAAAGACAAGGTTCTGCCCCCTGGCGAATTGGCCGAACTGGAGCGCAGAGCCTGGGGTGAAAATCTCACTTTGGCAGCTCGGCGGGAAGAAGATGGCGCGGTTGGTTTGCAATCGCTCAATCGGGCCTGGGAACAACTGTCTTCCGCTCAGCGCCAGGAGCCGCAACTGGTGCTGGCGTACGCCGAACAGCTGCGCCAGCTGGGTGCAGAAGTTGAGGCCGAAGAGATTCTGCGTGGTGCGCTCAAGCGCAAATACGACAGCCATCTGGCCCGGCTCTATGGGCTGCTTCGTGGCCGCGATCCTGCGCGGCAACTGCAATTCGCCGAGGGTTGTTTGAAAGATCACCCGGCGGATTCAAGTCTGCTGCTGACCCTTGGTCGCCTTTGCCTGCAGAGCAGTCTGTGGGGTAAGGCGCGTGATTATCTGGAGAGCAGTTTGCGAGTGCAGCGTAATCCAGAGGCCTGTGCCGAGCTTGCACGCTTGCTGGCTCAATTGGGTGACACCGAGCGCAGCAATCAGCTCTTTCAGGAGGGCCTGGGTCTTTTGGACAAACGCTTACTGGCCTCACCTCTGCCAGTTCCGGCTCAGGTGTAAGACGCACCACGCACGGCTGGCTCTGGCGCCAAGGGGGCCAGCCGTTCAGAGGCGCTGGAATTTCTGCGCATGACTGTCCGTAATGGCAGCGTCTTACATGGAGCTACACCCAATCCTCTCTTTTCTGCCGGGAATTCCTTACAGTCTTGAGGAAGTGTCCGCTACGACCTGTCTTGAAAGGGTTGAGCGCTTTCCTCTACCGTAACTGCCTGTCTCTTCTGTTACGGATAAGCCATGCTTTTGGCCTCTTCACGATCCTTGTTCTTCATGGCTTTCATTGCAGGCGCTCTGGCCTTGAGCGCTTCGTTGTATCTGGAATATGCGGTCGGGCTCCAACTTTGCTCGTTGAGTATGGTGCAGCGGTTTTTTCTGATGGTGTTCGCGGGTATTTGCCTGATCGCAGCCGTGCATGGGCCAAAACGGTCGGGTTGTTGTGTGTACTGGTTGTTGAGCATCTTCAGTTGTCTGGGGGGGCTGGTCACCGCATGGCGCCATGTATTGCTGCAAGATGCCCCCCCGGCACGGTGGCTGGAGTGTTCTCCCAGCCTTGAGTACATGCTTGGAAATATGTCTTGGTGGTGTGTCTTGAAGCGGGTCTTTCAGGGAACGGCAGACTGCACACAAATCACATGGACGCTGTTCGATTTGAGCATCCCCGAATGGAGCCTGCTGTTCTTCGTCGGGATGACGATTCTGGGCGTTGTTCAGCTGCTGCACCTCTTGCGTTTTACCTGGCGGACAGCGGCCAGGTGATGATCGTCCTGGTGCGATGTGTTCGAGATTAAACGCTTGTATGAACTTTATCTCCTGCGTACCTTGAAGCCGATGTCGTGCGGGCATAATCTGGCCCGCAAGTGTTATTGGAATTATGTTGTTCAGTGGCGCTCTGCTTGGCCGAATCTTGATCTTTCAAGTCTTGCGGCGGGTGTAGGGCGGTACGACCCATAAGGGAAGAGAGATCACCATGCTCGAAAGTTGTCAGAATGCTCAGGAACGCTGGGGTGGAGTGCATCTGCTGATCGATCGTTGGTTGCAGGAGCGTCACGAACTGGTTCGGGCCTACGATGCTCTCGGCGCCAAGCCAGAAGCGCTGGGCGAGAACCGAAAGCCGTTGCAGGAGTTCTGCGGAGTTCTGGTCGATTACGTTTCGGCCGGGCATTTCGAGATCTACGAACAGCTGACCGGCGAAGCCAAAGCGTTTGGTGACAAACGTGGGCTGGAGTTGGCCGAGACGATTTATCCCCGTATCGATGTGATCACCGAAAAATTGTTGGCGTTCAATGATCTCTGTGACGCTGGAAAATGCGTTGCGGAAAAATTCCAAGAGTTGGGCGGTCTGTTGCATGAACGCTTCGAACTGGAAGACTGCCTGATCGAAGTGCTGCACACGGCTCACAAAGAAGAGGCTCCGGCTCAGGCCTGAGTTTCGCTTCAGCAAAAAAGATCTCCAAAACGGTGCGCTATGCGCGCCGTTTTTCGTTTGTGCTGCTGCTCAGTCAGTGGCGCCGAGCAACTCGATTTCGAAGACGAGTGGTGTAAAGGGCGCAATCAGGTCGCCCGCTCCGTCGGCACCGTATGCCTGGGCTGATGGAATGACCAATCGCCACTTCGCGCCGGTAGGCATCTGTTGCAATGCGCTGCGCCATCCGTTGATCACGCTATCAAGGCGAAACCACTGCGGCTGATTGTTCTGATCGAACACTGTGCCGTCGGGCAGGCGACCGATATAGCGAACCTGGACCTTGCCGTTTGGTCCTGCCTTTGGACCGTTGCCAGGCATCAACTCGGTCAGCAGAACTCCATCCGCCAACTCGCGAACACCGGGCTTGGCTTTTTCAGCTGAAAGAAACCGATGCTCCTCCTGGAGGGCAATTTCGCTTTGCGGTAGCGCCGATTTCTCTGTGACTTGAGCTTCGTGCTCCGTAAGGATCTGTTCGATTCGCTCCTCTTTGAGGGCTAACGGCTTGCCTTGATAGGCCTGTTTCAGGCCATCCACCAACGCTTGAATGTCAAGATCGGGAACCTCTTGACGCAGGCGTTCGCCGAGGCTGGCACCGAGACTGTAAGCGAGATCGTGGGAGTCATTTTCTTTGATTTTTTCAGCAGCCTGAGCCAAAGAAAAAAACACGCATAACGATAAAAAAAGATAACGCGACATGGGCGCTCTCCGGCCTGAGATGCGATGGATTATGCCAGCGTGAACGCGCCTATGACTGAGCAACTTTCAAGGGTGTGAAGAACATTTTCAATTCGCTGCAACGTAGAGCATTCGATACTGTCAACATGCCCTAGCGGCGGTAGCAGCAGAGGTCTAGTATGAGCCGCAGTCACGTCAGCCAGGAGGTAAACCATGTCGGCCAATAAGAAGCCTGTAAATACTCCGTTGCACTTACTTCAACAGCTCTCGGGCAGTCTGCTCGAACATTTGGAAAACGCTTGTTCCCAAGCCTTGGCTGATGCTGAAAAACTGCTCGCCAAACTGGAAAAGCAGCGCGGAAAAGCGCAGGAAAAACTGCACAAATCTCGTACCAAATTGCAGGACGCTGCGACGGCCGGAAAGGCCAAGGCGCAAGCCAAAGCCAAGGACGCAGTGACGGAGCTTGAAGATTTGCTTGATGCGCTCAAGGATCGTCAATCCGAAACCCGCACCTACATTCTTCAACTCAAGCGCGATGCCCAGGAAAGCCTGAAGCTGGCCCAGGGTGTTGGTCGCGTGAAAGACGCTGTCAGCAAAGCGTTGACCCTGCGCTCCGCCAAGCCTGCCGCTGCCCCGGCGAAGCAGCCAGCAGCCAAACCGGTTGCAGCTAAAGCGCCGGCCAAGGCACCTGCCAAAGCCGCTGCAAAACCTGCTGTGAAAAAAACAGTTGCAGCCAGCGCTGCCAAACCAGCCGCTAAATCGACTGCTGCGAAACCTGCCGCTGCCAAGCCAGCAGCTGCAAGAACGGCTGCAGCTAAACCTGCTGCCGCGAAAGCGACTGCTGCAAAACCGGCGGCCAGAACGGCTGCCGCGAAGCCTGCGGCTGCCAAACCTGCAACCAGACCGGCTGCTGCTAAAACCGCTGCTGCCAAACCTGCCGCCAAGCCTGCTGCTGCGAAAGCAGTCGCGGCTAAAGCGCCTGCCAAAGCTGCAGCTAAACCGGCAGCTTCGGCAGCCGCAAAACCGGCTGCTGCCAAGCCTGCCGCCAAGCCAGCGGCACCGAAAGCCACAGCCAAGCCTGCCGCCAAACCGGCTGCAAAACCAGCCGTGAAAAAGCCGGTCGCCGCCGCTAAACCGGCAACGGCTCCAGCTGTGGCCAAGCCAGCGACGCAAGCTCCAGTCACGTCGCCATCACCGACTGCGAGCACTCCAGCAGCCTCTCCTGCTGCAGCACCAGCAGCCTCAGCGAGCGTCACCACCTCAACCAGCGCGTCCTAAGCGCCGGTTACCGCGACGCGCAGTTTGTTTAGCGCGTCGCGGTTCAGGTTGGCGGCTTGCGCCGCCAGTCCTTCCAGCCAGGCTGGTAAATCCTTTGCTTCATCTTCTGGCCAATCTCGCGCCGTTGTCTCCAGACGCAACAGCAGTTGCCGTTCCGCTTCGAGCTCCAGCGCTTTGACGCGCTCGCGCAGAATATTCAGTTGCACATCCTGAAGGGCCATTGAGCGCCATTGCATACGCAGTTGCCTGAGTGGTTGCACAACATCGCCATGCCACGGTCCGGCCAGTTGATGCAGCTGCTGCAGGCGTTGTGCATTGCACGCCACGTTTCGCTGGCCCAGCCAGACCGCGCACAGCAGCAGGCAGACATTAGCGCCCGCCGCTTGCAGTTCCAGGCACGCGCTTTCGACGCCGGGCCTGGCGTAGGTCGTGAGGGTGGAGCTCCACAGGTCAGAGGACATATTCCTACTCGCGCCAGTTGCGAGCGAAGCTGGTAGACTCCGCCGCCATTATGATTCGACTTCAAAGCCTAACATTACAGCGTGGTCCGCAACGTCTGCTAGAAGACGCCGAGCTGACCCTGCACGCCGGCCACAAAGCCGGCCTGATCGGTGCCAACGGTGCCGGTAAATCCAGCTTGTTCGCTTTGCTTCAGGGTGAATTGACCCCTGATTCGGGCGACTGCTTCCTGCCGGCGGACTGGCGTATCGCCCACATGCGCCAGGAGGTCGATACCCTTGAACGGGTGGCGGTCGACTACGTGCTTGATGGCGACCTGCGCTTGCGACAGGTGCAGCGTGAGCTGGCGGAAGCCGAAGCGGCCCATGACGGTGCCGCTCAGGCGCGCCTGCATGCCGAACTGGACAGCGCCGACGGTTACACCGCAGACGCCCGGGCGCGAAAGCTGCTCGCGGGTCTAGGGTTCACCAACGAGCAGATGGATCGTCAGGTTGGCGATTTCTCCGGTGGCTGGCGAATGCGCCTGAACCTGGCGCAGGCACTGATGTGTCCGTCGGACCTGCTGCTGCTCGACGAACCGACCAACCACTTGGACCTCGACGCCATTCTGTGGCTGGAAGACTGGCTCAAAAGTTACCCCGGCACTTTGCTGCTGATCTCCCACGACCGCGACTTCCTCGATGCCGTGGTCGACCATGTGGCCCACGTCGATCAACGCAAGATCACCCTCTATCGTGGTGGTTACAGTGCTTTCGAACGCGCCCGCGCCGAACGTCTGGCTCAGCAGCAGCAAGCCTACGAGAAGCAGCAGGCGCAACGTGCGCACATGGAAAGCTACATCGCGCGATTCAAGGCCCAGGCCACCAAGGCCCGTCAGGCCCAGAGCCGGATCAAGGCCCTGGAGCGCATGGAAGAGTTGTCCGCGGCCCACGTTGATTCTCCATTCGATTTCGTTTTCCGCGAGTCGGTAAAAATCTCCAGTCCGTTGCTTGATCTCTCTGATGCCCGCTTGGGTTACGGCGAGAAGACCGTGCTGGAAAAGGTCAAACTGCAACTCACTCCGGGAGCTCGTATCGGCCTGCTCGGTCCGAACGGCGCGGGTAAGTCGACGCTGATCAAGAACCTTTCCGGTGAGCTGGAGCCTTTGGCTGGTCGGCTGGTGCGCGGTGAGAACCTGGTGGTGGGCTACTTCGCTCAGCATCAGCTGGACTCGCTCGATGCCAAGGCCAGCCCGCTGTTGCATCTGCAGCGTCTGGCGCCAACCGAGCGCGAACAGACCTTGCGTGACTTCCTCGGTGGTTTCGACTTCCGCGGTGCGCGCATCGATGAGCCGGTGCTGAATTTCTCCGGGGGCGAGAAGGCCCGTCTGGCGCTGGCGTTGATCGCCTGGGGTCGACCTAACCTGTTATTGCTCGACGAACCGACCAACCACCTCGACCTGGAAATGCGTCTGGCGCTGACCATGGCTTTGCAGGAATTCAGTGGTGCGGTACTGGTGGTTTCCCACGATCGGCATTTGCTGAAAAGCACCACCGATGAGTTCCTGCTGGTTGCCGATGGCAAGGTTCAGGAGTTCGACGGTGATCTGGAAGACTACGCTCGCTGGCTGATTGACTACCGTCTGCGCAATGCGCCGGTCAACAACACGCCGGTCAATGCCGACAAAACCGACAAGAAAGCCCAGCGCCAGGCCGCTGCCGCGTTGCGTCAGCAACTGGCGCCGCATAAGCGTGAAGCCGATAAGCTTGAAGCTGAGTTGGGCAAACTCCACGAAAAACTCGCCAGGATCGAAACCAGCCTCGGTGATAGCGCGGTCTATGAGGCCTCGCGCAAGGATGAGCTGCGCGATCTATTGGCTGAGCAAGCCAGGCTGAAGGTGCGTGAAGCCGAGCTGGAGGATAACTGGATGCAAGCCCTGGAGCTGCTTGAGAGCATGCAGGCGGAGCTGGAGGCGCTGTCCTGATGGGAGCGTTCCAGCTCCCGTTGTCTGCGGTCTGGGTCGAGCCGCTGTGGCTTGGCGGGCAAATTCTGCTGATCCTGCTGGCCGGTTATCTGGCCCAGCGTTTTGTGGCCAAATGCCTGACTCGTCTGGGCGAGCGCTACCCATTCCCGCCGCAGTTGCTGATGCCGCTGCGTGGGGGGTTGCGCTGGCTGATCATGGGCAGCGCGCTGATCCTTGTGCTGGAGCGCCTTGGCGTCTCGGCGACGGTGCTCTGGACTGCCTTGTCGGGGTTTGTCGCGGTGGCTGCGGTGGCGTTCTTTGCCATGTGGAGCGTACTTTCCAACCTGCTCTGCGCGATTCTGATTTTCACCGTTGGGCCGTTTCGCTTGGGCGATGTGGTCGAACTGGTGGACACCACCGACAAGCCAGGCGTCAAGGGCCGGGTGGTGGCGATCAATCTGCTTTACACCACGTTGATCGAGTCGGCTGAAGCCGGCAATGGCAGCGCGATGGTGCAAGTCCCCAACAGTCTGTTCTTCCAGCGCTCCGTGCGCCGCTGGCGTGGCAGTGATGTGTTGCCGTCGAACGCTGGCGAAAAGTAGCTGAGCAACCTCTGGCCGCTGCCCAAGGCTGCCGCAAGGCGCTGCGCCGGCCATCTGTCCTGCAAAAAATCGATAGTCATTCGCCAGAAGGCGCATTAGCTTAGACACCTATAACGAGTCTGAGTGAGGTGTGCGATGGTGCTTGAAACATGGCTGGCGTTTTTTGCCGCCTGCTGGGTGATCAGTCTTTCTCCTGGCGCTGGCGCCATTGCGTCGATGTCTTGCGGTTTGCAGTACGGTTTCTGGCGTGGATACTGGAACGCTCTGGGCCTGCAATTGGGGCTGGCGATGCAGATTGCGATTGTTGCCGCCGGTGTCGGTGCAATTCTCGCGGCCTCGGCCACGGCCTTCTATGCGATCAAATGGTTTGGTGTGGCCTATCTGGTCTACCTGGCGGTCAAGCAATGGCGGGCACTGCCGAGCAACATGAGTGACGATGCGGCGATTCGGCCGATCGGCAAACCGCTGGCCCTGGTATTCCGTGGCTTTCTGGTGAATGTCAGCAATCCCAAGGCGCTGGTATTCATGCTCGCGGTGTTGCCACAGTTCATCGACCCGCACGCGCCGCTGGTGGCGCAGTACATGATCCTGGGCGTGACCATGATCATTGTCGATTTGATCGTGATGGCGGGTTATACCGGTCTTGCTTCAAAGGTGCTGCGCCTGCTGCGTACACCCAAGCAGCAGCGTCGCATGAATCGCACGTTTGCCGGTTTGTTCATCGGTGCAGCCGGGTTGTTGGCGACCATTCGCCGCGCCGCGACTTAAAAACTCAGCTCACAAAAAAGGCGACCTCTTGAGGTCGCCTTTTTCGTTTGGGGCTTAGCGCAGAATGACTGGCGCCGTATCCCGCGGCAGGTTGTTTTGCAATGGAGCTTGCCCTGGCTGCCCGTAACGGGGCCCACCCAGTTGTTCGCTCAACTGGCGGGCCACATCTTCACCCAGCGACCTGGACACATCGCGAACCACTCGAGGTCGGTTCAGCGAGACTTTGACGTCCTGGCTGTTCACCAGTTTGGTGTCTTGCCCATCGCCCATGGCGGTAAACGCCGAGGTGATTTCGAAGGTCCGGGTGTTGATCAGGCTGAAGTCGGCGACAAGGCTCAGGCCGAGAATCGCCGAATAGCTGTCGGTGTTGGCCAGCGAGGTAATATCACGGGTGAAGTCAATATCCGACAAGGTGCCGAACAACACGTAGTCGGCGCCCTTGTAGTTACCGGCCTTGATCCGTTTGATCACGTCGTAGACGTCTTCCCTGGACTTGGCGGTGTGCGGCGTGCCTTGCACCAACTGGAACATCCCGGACTTGAGAATCTCGCCCTTGATGTCGCCGGTGAATTTGCGCAGCTCACCCTGCTCGATATAACTGCTGCTGGCTTCGATCTCGTTGTAACTCGACGAACCGCTGGCGTGGTAGACGCCTGCCTGGTAGTTGTTCTGCGCCGAAACGACGTGGATGTATTGCTCCACCCGCTCCTGATAGGCGAGGTCGGTGACCGCGATTTTCGGGGCCGCCTGAACGCCAAAGGCGCAGGCCAGGCCGATGATGCCAATCCATGCACGCATTGCTTAACGCTCCGTGGTTTTGCGAATCTCTTTCTCGTCCATCCACTCGGCCAGACCGCTTTCGACGTCGATCAATTGCAGGCTGAATTTGTAGAAGACGTCCTTGTAATCGCTGCTGCGCTTGACGATCGAGCTGATCGAACCTTCAAGACGGTATTTGGCGGCGATCATGTTGCCGGTCTTGGCCACGGTGCCTTTTTTGTACAGGCCACTCTGGTTTTGCAGCTTGAGCTGGTCAACCTGGCTCTGCATGGCGGTGTTGTCGCTGGCGAAGCGGGCGGTGCCGGACTTCATCAGTTGAGTCTTGATGCTGGTGGTGATTTCGCGGGTATCGATGTACTCGCTGGTTTTGTTCTTCACGTCGTAAACCTGTACCACCGGACGCCCCTGCAGGATCCCGGACTGGGCCAGGGAGCGGGTCATGGTTTCGGCGATCATCTGCAAGTCGGTGGAACCGAACTCGTTGGTTACCAGCTCTACAGCCTTGCTGTCGCCGTAAGCGATGTTTTTTCCGCTCAGAACCGGCGAATTGTTGTTGGCGCAACCGCTGGCCAGAAGGGCGATAACGGCGAGGAACGAAAAGCGTGCAAACATGGGAATGCTCTCTAAAGCTGAACGAAACGGGTGGATGACTTAAGGCGTTTTGATTTCCAGACGGAAATCCACAGCTTTCGCCACAGGGGCAATGGCCGGCAGAAAGCTGGTTTGCGTGCCGTAAAGGGTCAGGCTTTTCCAGGTTTCTTCTTCACCGATCGGGAAGCCTTCTGGTCCCAGCCAGGCGAAACGGTAGTACATGGTCTTGTTGTTGAAGCTGGTGTTGCTCAGCTGAACGTTGACGGTCAGAAAGCCATTTTCGCGAGCGACACGCATGGCGCCGACCACGATGTTGTTCAGCTTGCCCATGGTCACGACTTTGCTCGCCGCGCTGCCGGGTTCCGGCGGTGGGGTGGCGCAACCGGCCAGCAGGGCCAGTGCGACGACAGCAATGATTTTGAAGCGCATGAAAGACTCTCTGCTTAAGGTTGTTTGAGGCTGGCCACGGCCTGCGGATTGGCAGCAGGTGTTACATGGGCAGCAATGCCACTGGTGAACACCTGATGACCTACGACACGCAGGGTGATGACTTGATAGCGTTGATCGACTTTGACCATCACCTGAGAGCCGCCAAGGGCGTTGGGCAGACTCACCAGATGCTCGCCTTTCTTGAGGCGTAGGCGCATGACCTGGGTAGCGTCAGGGAGGGTGCGCCAGGTACGGGTATCGGCACCTTCCATCACTGTCGAAGTGATACCCAAGGCCAGGCCGGCCAGCGGGTTGACGTCGTTCAACTGCTTTTGTGCAACGCCGCGGGTAACGGCACGCACAGTGGTGCGCAGAATGATCCCCGGCATATCGTCACGCAGGGCACGACGGGACATGGCGGTGGTGCTGTTGAGTGGTGTCAGGTTCTGTTGCTGGCCGTCCACGCCGATCTGGGCGAAGGTCGCGGTCGAGGTGTCTGGCTTGATCACCGGGAACGACAGGGGAGTGATGACCAGATTGCCACTGATCGGTAATGGCAGCGGGATGCGGATGGAGTCACGGGCGGGCGCCAAGCCGCTTTGCACGACGATCAGGATGTCGCTTTCTTCGGTCTTGGCGGCCGGTTTGTCGAGGTTCAGCAACGCTTGTTCAAGTAGTGGGGTATTGGGGCGCAATTCTGCGGCTTTACGGTAGCCCGGAGCGGCGAGGTCTTTTTCACCCAGAGCTTCGTAGATGAAGCCGGCCAGGTAATGGCTGAAAGCACTCTGGTAGCTGTTCTTCAGGCTGACTACCTCTGGTGCATCGAGGCTTTCCACCGGATACCCTTTGAGGTCTTTGTACTCGGTCTTGACCCCCTGCTTCCCGGCTTCGTCTTCGCGCTTGAGGTATTCCTTGTCGCGCAGTTCGGCGATGACCGCTTCACGTTCGTGGGTCTTCTTGATTTCGGTGCGGGCGCCATCGAAGTCGTTGACGGCCAGCAGATTCAGCGCCATCTGGGTGGTCAGCATGACTTTTTCGTAGTCATAGCCTTCGTAGCGACGGACCTTGTCGTTGACCAGAAAGCTGCCGAACTGGGACAGGTACTTGCCGGTATCGAGCTTGACCGAATCTTCCCAGGCCCCCACCACCTGATCGGCGCTTTTCCATGCGGTCTGGCTACCGGCCAAATCGCCTTTGGCACGCAACAGTTCACCTTTCTCGAAGTAATAGAGCAGGTCTTTGTCTTCGCTGCGGTTGTTCTTTTCCAGCAAGGTCAGTGCGGCATCGACGTTACCGGTGCTCAACTGCTGGTTGGTTTCCTGAAGTTCGGTGTCGTAGCTGCGCAATGCCGTACAACCGGCAAGCAAAGTGACTGCGCTGAGCGCGAGCGAAGTGAGGGCGCGGGATGCCATTTGGAATACTTCTTCCCTGAACGTAATCAGCCGAGCGTGCTGGTCGGGCTGGATGAACCAATCGGTAGGGAGAGAGACTATCCTGCCAATTCCTCATTAGAAGAGGAGCTTAAATACCCTTTAGGAATAACCGGGCTACGGCATTATAGACTTCGAAGATGGCAATGTAATGGCTTTTTAATTTCATTTCTTGGCGCGGTGCCACTATCAGGGCTTCCGATATTTCTGGGCTTTCGCAGCTCTGGCCGACGGGATACTTGGGGTAGTCAGATTATTTGTGCTCGCTGCAAAAATGGCGCTACACCCTGTATGGCAAGGGTTCAGGAGGATTTTTCGGCTTTTTGGCCTCAGGCATGAGTGCATGACAGCGCTTGAGTGAAACTCATTCGAAGTGAACAATATGTTACTTCGTATTTTCAATTGAGATTCATTAATGACTGCCCCGTCCCGTTTCCTGGCCTGGCTGGTGCTGCCGGTGTTTGCGTTATGCAGCTTCAATCTACTGGCCGATACCGTGGAAGGCGCTCCAAAGGCGCTGCATTTGCTCGACTATATTGGAGCGGATTACCCGTCCACGGTCGAGGCGGGAAAGGTCATTGATGAGCCCGAGTATCGCGAGCAACTTGAGTTTCTGAGCGTTCTGCAAGGGCTGATCGTTGCCTTGCCGGGCAAGCCGGAACAGGCCGGGCTGGAGCAGGGTGTCGGTAGCCTGCGCGCCGCCGTCACGGCTCGCCAGGACGGTGCCGCTGTCAGCCGTCAAGCACGGCAGCTGGGGGCCAGACTGGCAGTGGCCTACGAGGTCAGCCAGGCACCGATCATCACACCGGACCCGACTCGTGGTGCACCGCTGTATGCCCAGCATTGCTCGGTGTGCCACGGCGACACAGGCGTTGGCGACGGTCCGGCAGGCGTCGGTATGACGCCACCGCCGGCTAACCTGCGCGATGCTGCGCGGATGGATCGCTTGAGCCTTTACGCGATCTACAACACCCTCGGATTGGGTGTCGAGGGTACGGACATGCCGTCTTTCGCCGATCAACTGGATGATCGCCAGCGTTGGGATCTGGCGACATACATCGCCAGCTTCAGCGCCGCCCCGGCTGCGGCGAAAAGCCAGAAGAACTTCAACCTCGCCGATCTGGCCCGCCAGACTCCGGGTGAAGTGCTGGCCGCCGAAGGCCCTGAGGCCGCGGTGACTTTCCGTGCCCAGCGCGCTCAGCCGCCGCAGGTCAAGCGCGGCCCGGCGCAGTTGCTCGGCTACACCGCGGCGACGCTGGACAAGAGCCTCGCGGCCTACCGTGCTGGCGATCGTGAACAGGCTTACGATCTCTCGGTTGCGGCGTATCTGGAAGGCTTCGAGCTGGTCGAGAGCTCCCTGGACAACGTCGACGCCAAAGTGCGCAAAGACACTGAAAAATCCCTGATGACCTACCGTCAGTCGTTGCAGGACGGTTTGCCAATGGCTCAGGTCGAGCAGCGTCTGGACATCGCAAAAGCCAGGTTGAAGGAGTCGGCCAGTCTGTTGGGCAGCGATGGTCTGAGCTGGTCCCTGAGCTATATCTCCGGCTTGCTGATCCTGCTGCGTGAAGGTCTGGAAGCGATTCTGGTGTTGGCTGCGGTCCTGGCGTTCCTGCGTAATACCGGCCAGCAGTCGGCGGTGCGCAGCGTTAACATCGGTTGGGGGTTGGCGCTGGTGGCCGGTCTGGCGACCTGGGCGGTGGCGGCTTACCTGATCGATGTCAGCGGTGCCCAGCGTGAATTGCTCGAAGGTGCGACGGCGTTATTCGCCAGCGTCATGGTGCTTTGGCTGGGTGTATGGATGCACGATCGCCGCCACGCAGCTGCCTGGCAGGATTACATCAAGAGCAGCCTGGTCAGCGGCGGTGGACGTTTCGGCTTTGCGATGCTGGCATTCTTCTCGGTGTACCGCGAGCTTTTCGAAGTGATCCTGTTTTACGAAACCCTCTGGCTGCAAGCCGGCACGGCCGGTCACAACGCGGTGCTGGCGGGCGGTGCGACGGCGCTGGTGCTGTTGGTCGGTCTGGCCTGGGTGATTCTGCGTGGCTCGGCGAAATTACCGCTGGCGCTGTTCTTCGGGATCAACGCCGGTCTGCTGTGCGCGCTGTCGGTGGTGTTTGCCGGACATGGCGTCAAAGCCTTGCAGGAAGCCGGAGTCTTCGGCACCCGGCCGGTACCGTTCTTTGACTTCGACTGGCTGGGGATCCACGCTGATGCCTATTCACTGAGTGCCCAGGCAGTGGCGATACTGGCGATCATCGTGCTTTACAGCCGTAGTCGCATGGCAGAGACGCGGCGGTTGCAGGCTTCTTGACGCATTCGCTTCGCTCATTTCGCGGGCAAGCCTCGCTCCCACCGTCTAGCGCAGGGGCGCCCAGTCGTTGCCCGCGATGCTTTTAGAGGGACATACAAAATGCGTGTCTGGATCGATGCCGACGCCTGCCCCAAGGCGGCGAAGGATCAGGTGATCAAGTTTGCCTTGAAGCGCCAGTTCGAAGTGCTGCTGGTGGCGGGGCAGAGCCAGATCAAGCCGGGCTATGCCTGCGTGAAGCTGATTGTGGTGCCCAGCGGCCCGGATGCGGCCGATGATTATCTGGTCGAACACGCAGTGCCCGGCGAGCTGGTAATTTGCAGCGATGTACCGCTGGCTGATCGTTTGATCAAAAAGGGCGTCGCTGCCCTTGATCCGCGAGGCAAGGAATTCGACCCGCAGAACATGGGCGAGCGGCTGGCAGTGCGTAACTTGTTCACTGACCTGCGCGATCAGGGCCAGATGGGCGGCGGTCCGTCGCCCCACGGTGATCGCGAGAAGCAGGCGTTCGCCAATGCGCTGGACCGGATCCTCACGCGGCTGATGCGCTGAACTGATCGTTCCCACGCTCTGCGTGGGAATGCAGCCCGTGACGCTCCGCGTCACATCCAGAGCGTCCAGTGAGGCATTCCCACGCGCGAGCGTGGGAACGATCAAACGATCATGCAGCCGGCTTTACGCCTCGTTTTCGTCAGTCAGCTCCAGTACCCGATCAACCAGTTTGTTGATGCCAAAAGCCGCTTCGCTGATGGATTTCGCGAGCATATAGGCCGGGGTACTGACCAGTTTGCGTGCTTTGTCTTCGATGATATCGCTCACGGCACACTCTTCATGGGTGGCGCCCATCTTGTTCATTGCTGCCGCCGTATCGGCGTCGTTGCCGATGGTGCAGATCACGCCCGGGCCGTAGATCTTTGCCGCCAATGCAGGCGAGATGCAGATCAGCCCGACCGGTTTGCCGGCCTCGGCAAAGGCTTCTGCCAGGGCCAGGACTTCTGTCTGGACGCAGCAGCCGGCACCTTCGATGGCGAAGTTGGAGAGGTTTTTCGCCGCGCCGAAACCGCCGGGCACGATCAGTGCGTCGAAGTCTTCTGCGCTGGCTTCGCGAATATCCTTTACCTGACCACGGGCAATGCGCGCCGATTCAATCAGCACGTTGCGCGACTCGGGCATTTCGTCGCCGGTCAGGTGGTTGATCACGTGTAATTGGGCTATATCAGGGGCGAAGCACTGCACCTGCGCACCGCGCTGATCCAGGCGCAGCAGGGTGATCACGCTTTCGTGGATCTCGGCGCCGTCATACACGCCACAGCCGGAAAGAATCACTGCAACTTTTTTGCTCATGGGTTTTTCTCCAGATTCATGGCGTTAAATGTCCACTAATTTGTCACTCGTTGCCATAGGGTTATTGCGCGACTCCACCTAATCTTTGGATAACGATTCTGATCAGGTCGCGTCATGAACTTCATCCTTTATGCAGTGCCGTTTTTCTTTGTATTGATCGCTGTCGAGTTACTGGCTGACCGCTGGCGTGGCGTGAGTAATTATCGCGTGGCAGACGCGATCAACAGCCTCAGTACCGGCGTGTTGTCGACCACTACGGGCCTGTTGACCAAAGGTGTAGGGCTGATCACCTATGCTTTTGCCTTGAAGCATCTGGCGGTGATCGAGCTGTCGGCCGAGAGCGTCCGGGTTTGGGTGTTTGCCTTCGTCTTCTATGACTTTTGCTACTACTGGCTGCATCGCTTGGGCCATGAGCGCAACATCCTCTGGGCGGCGCATTCGGTGCATCACCAAAGCGAGGACTACAACCTGTCCACGGCGCTGCGCCAGACCAGCACGGGATTTCTGCTGAGCTGGATTTTCTACCTGCCACTGGCTGTGCTCGGCGTGCCGCTGCTGGTGTTCGTCAGTGTCGCGGCGTTGAATTTGCTCTATCAATTCTGGGTACATACCAGACACATACCCAAGCTTGGCTGGTTCGAGTGGTTTTTCGTCACGCCTTCCAATCATCGGGCCCACCATGCGCAGAACGCTCTCTATATGGATCGCAACTATGGTGGGGTGTTTATTATTTGGGACCGCTTGTTCGGCTCATTCCAGGAAGAGGACGACAACGAGCCAGTGATTTTCGGCGTGACCACGCCGCTGGCGAGCTGGAACCCGTTGTGGGCCAATCTGCAGTTTTATGCGCAGCTGCTCAGTGACGCGCGGCGTACCGAAAGCGGGTGGGACAAACTGCGGATCTGGTTCATGCCTACCGGCTGGCGGCCGGCGGATGTGGCAGCGAAGCACCCGATGACCAAGCCGGACTTGAACCAGTTCCGCAAGTTCGAGGTGCCGCTGGACGGGCGACAGCAGCTGTATGTCGCGATGCAGTTCGCTGTGTACACGGCGCTCGGTAGCTATTTGCTTAATCTTGGCGACAGTTTGCCGACGGCCGCGCTGGTGCTGGGCTGGAGTTACATGGCGTTTGGTTTGTTTGTGCTGGGTGTGGCCCTGGAGAATCGCCCGTGGGCGTTCAAGCTGGAACTGCTGCGCCTTGCGCTGAACGTGCCACTGGTGTGGCTGGCGCCGATCCTGGGGCTTTGGCCGGCCAGCGCGGTGGGCTGGGTCGGCCTGCTCAGTTACAGCTTGCTCAGTGGCATCGGTCTCTACTGCTGTAGAAACCGACTCACTCGACTGGCGTCGTAGGTTTGTTGGTTTTGGCGTGTTCGGCGTGTTCGGCCTTTTGGACCTGTTCATCTTCGTAGATTTTTTTTGCGAGGCGGGCGTTCTTGAAGCGCCGACGCAGCCATAGGGCGAAGCCGAGCAGCAATAGCGCGCCCAGTACCCACAGCTCGTACTTCTTGACGCTGCCCAGCATCCCTTCCAGTACCGCGCCGAAATGGTAAGCCGCCGCAGCCAGGGCCGCGGCCCAGATGGCGGCACCAATCCCGTTGAGCAGCAGATAGCGCCCCGGTGGATAGCCGGACAGGCCTATCGCTACTGGCATGACGGTGCGCAAGCCATAGACGAAGCGAAAGCTTAGTACCCAGATGTCCGGATGCTTGCGGATATGCTCCAGCGCCCGATCACCCATCAATTGCCAGCGCGGTTTGCGCGCCAGCAATTTGCGGCCGTGTTTGCGCCCCAGGAAGTACCACAGCTGATCGCCGGCATAGCTGCCGAAGAAAGCCACGACCACGACCAGGTTGATATCCATGTATCCGCGGAACGCGAGGAAGCCTGCGAGAACCAGAATGGTTTCGCCTTCGAAGAACGTGCCGAGAAATAGGGCGAAGTAGCCGAAATCCTGAAGAAATTGTTGGAGCATTGTCTGGATGCTGGCGAAATGAACGCGCAGCCTAACCCTTCAGGCACATTCAGGAAAGTATCGAAATGTGTCTCGACGTGAACATTTCCTACAAGGACAATGCCAGCGACTACCGGTCACAGGGGTGAGCACGACTGTAATCTGTTCGTCATAATGGCCGCTTATAACTGTCACACTCGCCCGCCAGCGCGGGCTCAGGAGTTTGCCGTGAGCTTCACGCCCGCCAACCGTTTGTTTCCAGCTACCCGCCTGCGTCGCAATCGTCGTGATGATTTTTCCCGCCGTCTGGTTCGCGAAAACGTTCTGACTGTCGACGATCTGATCCTCCCGGTTTTTGTGCTGGACGGTGAAAACCGTCGCGAGTCAGTCGCTTCGATGCCGGGGGTCGAACGCCTGACCATCGACTTGCTGCTCGAAGAAGCTGCCAAGTGGGTCGAGCTGGGGATTCCTGCGTTGGCACTGTTCCCGGTAACGCCACCGGAGCTCAAATCCCTCGACGCCGCCGAAGCCTGGAACCCGGATGGCATCGCTCAGCGTGCGACCCGTGCGCTGCGTGAGCACTTCCCGCAGTTGGGTGTAATCACCGACGTGGCGCTGGACCCGTTCACCACCCACGGACAGGACGGTATCCTCGACGAAGAAGGCTACGTGCAGAACGACATCACCGTCGATGCGCTGGTCAAACAAGCGCTATCCCACGCCGCGGCCGGTGCTCAGGTGGTCGCGCCATCGGACATGATGGACGGTCGGATCCAGGCGATCCGCGAAGCCCTTGAGCTGGCCGATCACGTCAATGTGCGGATCATGGCCTATTCGGCTAAGTACGCCAGTGCTTATTACGGCCCGTTCCGCGATGCTGTCGGCTCTGCGCTGAACCTGGGCAAGGCCAACAAGGCCTCCTATCAAATGGACCCGGCCAACAGCAACGAAGCCCTGCATGAAGTGGCGGCTGACTTGTCGGAAGGCGCGGATATGGTCATGGTCAAGCCAGGCATGCCGTACCTGGACATCCTTTTTCGGGTCAAAGAAGAATTTAAAGTGCCGACCTTTGTCTATCAGGTCAGTGGTGAATACGCCATGCACATGGCGGCGATCCAGAATGGCTGGTTGAGTGAAGGGGTTATTCTTGAATCCCTTACCGCCTTTAAACGTGCAGGCGCTGATGGCATCCTGACGTACTTTGCCGTTCGTGCTGCTCAATTGTTACGAGAGCAAAAATAGCCCTCCCAGGAACACTCGATGAATACCGAAGGACTCACCGAAGTTGCAGTAAATGAGGCTCAACCTGTGGTCGAGCCAATCGCCGAAACCCCGCTGGAGCAGGAAGCCCCGCCGTCGATAGTGTTCGAGCCGCATCAACCGGTGCCGGCGATTGTGCTTCCCAGCCTGGATGACAGCAGCCTGTACATCCATCGCGAGCTGTCGCAGCTGCAATTCAACATCCGCGTTCTGGAACAGGCGCTGGATGAGTCCTACCCGTTGCTGGAACGGCTGAAATTTCTGCTGATCTTCTCCAGTAACCTGGACGAGTTCTTCGAGATTCGCGTCGCCGGTCTGAAGAAACAGATCACCTTCGCCCGGGAACAGGCCGGGGCCGACGGTCTGCAACCGCATCAGGCGCTGGCGCGCATCAGCGAACTGGTACACGGTCAGGTCGACCGCCAGTACGCGATCCTCAACGACATTCTGTTGCCGGAGCTGGAGAAACATCAGGTCCGCTTCATTCGTCGCCGCTACTGGACGACCAAACTCAAGACGTGGGTGCGCCGCTATTTCCGCGACGAGATCGCGCCGATCATCACCCCGATCGGCCTCGACCCGACGCATCCGTTCCCGCTGCTGGTAAACAAGAGCCTGAACTTCATCGTCGAGCTCGAAGGTATCGACGCCTTCGGTCGCGATTCCGGTCTGGCGATCATCCCGGCGCCACGTCTGCTGCCTCGGATTATCAAGGTTCCGGAAGAAGTCGGCGGTGCGGGCGACAACTATGTATTCCTGTCGTCGATGATCCACGCGCATGCCGATGACCTGTTTCAGGGCATGAAGGTCAAGGGCTGCTACCAGTTCCGCCTGACCCGAAACGCTGACCTGGCGGTCGATACCGAAGATGTGGAAGACCTGGCCCGCGCTCTGCGTGGCGAGCTGTTCTCCCGTCGCTACGGTGATGCAGTGCGTCTGGAAGTGGCCGACACTTGCCCGAAACACCTGTCCGACTACCTGCTCAAGCAGTTCAACCTGAATGAGACCGAGTTGTATCAGGTCAACGGTCCGGTCAACCTGACGCGTCTGTTCAGCATTACTGGCCTGGACAGCCATCCAGAGCTGCAATACATGCCGTTCACGCCGCAGATTCCGAAACTGCTGCAAAACAGCGAGAACATTTTCAGCGTGATCAGCAAGCAGGACATCCTGCTGCTACACCCGTTCGAATCCTTTACACCGGTGGTCGACCTGCTGCGTCAGGCCGCCAAGGACCCGCATGTACTGGCGGTCCGTCAGACGCTGTACCGCAGCGGCGCCAACTCGGAAATCGTTGATGCATTGGTCGATGCGGCGCGTAACGGCAAAGAGGTCACTGCGGTGATCGAGTTGCGTGCGCGTTTCGATGAGGAATCCAACCTGCAACTGGCCAGCCGTCTGCAAGCGGCCGGTGCGGTGGTGATCTATGGCGTGGTCGGCTTCAAGACCCACGCCAAGATGATGCTGATCCTGCGTCGTGAAGCCGGGGAAATCGTCCGCTACGCCCACCTGGGTACCGGCAATTATCACGCCGCCAACGCCCGTCTTTACACCGACTACAGTCTGCTGACTTCAGACGATGCCTTGTGCGAAGACGTCGGCAAGCTGTTCAGTCAATTGATCGGCATGGGCAAGACCCTGCGTATGAAAAAGCTGCTGCATGCGCCGTTCACCCTGAAGAAGGGCATGCTCGACATGATTGCCCGGGAAACCCAGTTCGCCCTCGACGGCAAACCGGCGCACATCATTGCCAAGTTCAACTCGCTGACCGATCCGAAGATCATCCGTGCGCTGTACAAGGCCAGTCAGTCCGGGGTGCGCATTGATCTGGTGATACGTGGCATGTGCTGCCTGCGGCCGGGTATCGCCGGGGTTTCGCACAACATCCATGTGCGCTCGATCATCGGTCGCTTCCTGGAGCACACGCGGGTGTTCTACTTCCTCAACGGTGGCGAAGAGCAGATGTTCCTGTCCAGCGCCGACTGGATGGAGCGCAACCTCGACAAGCGCGTCGAGACTTGCTTCCCGGTCGAGGGCAAGAAATTGATTCTGCGGGTCAAAAAAGAGCTGGAAAGTTATCTCACCGATAACACCCATAGCTGGAGCCTGCAGTCGGACGGTCGATACATTCGCAACACACCGACCGGTAACCAGAACCCGCGCAGCGCCCAGGCAACATTGCTGGAGCGCTTGAGCAATCCAGTGCTGAGCGTTCGATAACGCCGGCGAGGGTTGAGAGACGTAAACAAATGGCGATCCTTGCGGATCGCCATTTTGTTTTCAGCGAACGTTAAGCACGATGCCTACGCGGGTCAGCCACTCGGCTTCCAGGGCGAAGTCAGCCTGGGTCAGCTGGTTCTCATCCAGCCAGTCCTGTGGGAACAGCACATCCAGGCTGTCGCCGTTGGCGTGCAGCACCACCTGAGGCATTTCCTGGGTGCCGCGGATGTGGTGGAACAGAATCGCAAAGCGTAGCAACACGCACAGGCGAATCAGCTTCATGCCGTCATCGCCAAATTCGGCGAACTTGTCCTTGGGAATATTGCGCCGGTGGCCGCGCACCAGTAGCGCCAGCATTAGCTGGTCTTCGCGGGAGAAGCCGACCAGGTCGGAGTGCTCGATCAGGTAGGCGCCGTGCTTGTGGTATTGGTAATGGGCGATGTCCAGCCCGACTTCGTGGACTTTGGCTGCCCAGCTCAGCAGTTCGCGCCAGACTCCGTCATCCAGATCCCAATCCATAGCGACCTGATCGAAGGCATGCAGCGCCTTGCGCTCAACCCGGGCCGCTTGTTCCAGATCGACGTGGTAACGCTCCATCAGCGAGCTGAGAGTGCGCTCACGGACGTCTTCGTGATGATGACGTCCCAGCAGGTCATAGAGCACGCCTTCACGCAGGGCGCCTTCACAGTGGTCCATGCGTTGCAGTTCGAGGGCATCGAAAATTGCTTCAAGAATCGCCAGACCCGCCGGAAAGATCGCCCGGCGATCGGGTTTGATGCCTTCGAAGTCGATTTTCTCGATGTCGCCAAGCTTGAATAGCCTGCGTTTGAGCCAGGCCAGGCCTTCGGCGTTGACCTCGCCAGTTCCGTAACCGCCGGCCTTTAGCGCCAGGCCAATGGCGCGGATGGTGCCCGAGGAGCCGATGGCTTCATCCCAGGTCAGGCGATGCAGGGCATGTTCGATGCTCATGATCTCCAGCCGCGCCGCCGTGTAAGCCTGGGCGTAACGGGCCGGGGTGATCTTGCCATCGCGGAAATAGCGCTGGGTATAACTGACGCAGCCCATTTGCAGGCTTTCACGCAGCAGCGGTTCGAAGCGCTGGCCGATGATGAATTCGGTACTGCCGCCGCCGATATCGGCCACCAGGCGCTTGCCCGGAGTGTCCGCAAGGGTGTGGGAGACGCCGAGGTAGATCAGGCGTGCTTCTTCACGACCGGAGATGACTTCTACCGGGTGGCCAAGAATTTCTTCGGCGCGGCGGATGAATTCGCCACGATTACGCGCCTCGCGCAGGGCGTTGGTGCCCACGATCCGCACCGCGCCCGGGGGCATACCGATGATCAGTTGAGCGAAACGTTTCAGACAATCGAGCCCGCGCTGCATGGACTCTTCGGAGAGTTGACGCTCCTCGTCGATCCCGGCGGCCAGCTGAACCTTCTCGCCGAGCCGCTCCAGAAGGCGTACTTCGTCGTTCTGGGTCTTGGCCACGACCATGTGGAAGCTGTTGGAGCCCAGGTCGATAGCGGCGATCAGCGAAAGATTAATGGCTTGGGATTGCGGCATGGTCAAAGGGTCTCGGTCGATAACCTTGTCATCCTGCCACGATCGACCGCTGCCGCCAACGCGTAGGCGCTGTAGAAGACTGCGATCTTTTGATTGATCATTCCTACACAAGAGCCTGTTGATCGTTCCCACGCTCTGCGTGGGAATGCCTCACTGGACGCTCTGCGTCCCGCTTGGGCAGTGACGCGGAGCGTCACGGGCTGCATTCCCACGCGGCAGCGTGGGAACGATCGTCTGCTTCAGACCGTGTGTTCAGCCGTCCCGATAAAATTCGCCAGTTCCGCCGTCTGCGGATTGGCGAACAGAATCTTCGGATCCCCGATCTCATGCACCTTGCCCTGGTGCATGAACACCAGTTTGTCGCCAACCTCCCGGGCGAAGCGCATTTCGTGGGTGACCATGATCAGCGTCATGCCATCCCTGGCCAGTTGCCGGACCACGCTGAGCACCTCGTTGACCAGTTCCGGGTCCAGCGCCGAGGTGATCTCGTCGCAGAGCAACACTTTTGGCGACATGGCCAGCGCCCGGGCAATCGCCACACGCTGTTGCTGGCCGCCGGACAGGCGTTCCGGGAAGGCATCGAACTTTTCCCCGAGGCCGACCCGTTCAAGCATCTGCCGCGCCAGTTCGGCAGCCCTGGCTTTCGGCACTTTCTGCACCACCTGCGGCGCGAGCATCACGTTTTCGCCGACGGTCAGGTGAGGGAACAGGTTGAACTGCTGGAACACCATCCCGACCTTTTGCCGCAGGCTGCGCAAGTCGGCGCGAGTGGCGTCCAGGTATTCGCCGTCGACTTCGATTACCCCGTCGTTGATCGACTCCAGGCCGTTCAAGGTTCGCAGCAGGGTGCTTTTGCCCGAGCCGCTGCGACCAATGATCGCGACGACCTGGCCTTCGTCGATACTCAGGTCGATGCCTTTGAGCACATGGTGGTCGCCGTAATATTTATGCAGGGCGGAAATTCTAAGCAGAGGCATGCAGTCTCCTTTCCAGGTAGCGCGCACTGAGGGACAAGGGGTAGCAGAGCAGGAAGTAACCGAGCGCCACCAGGCCATAGACCATGAAGGGCTCGAAGGTGGCGTTGGCGAGCATGCCGCCGGTCTTGGTCAGTTCGGTGAAGCCGATGATCGAGGTCACCGCCGTGCCTTTGACCACTTGCACCGAGAAGCCCACGGTCGGCGCCACGGCAATGCGCAGGGCTTGCGGCAGGATCACGTAGCGCAGTTGTTCAAGCGGCGTCAGTGCCAGGCTCGATGAGGCCTCCCACTGACCATGGGGAATCGATTCGACGCAGCCGCGCCAGATCTCCGCCAGGTAAGCGCTGGTGAACAGCGTCAACGCGATCGCGGCCGCCAGCCATGGCGAAATGTCGATGCCGAGCAGCGCGATGCCGAAGAACACCAGAAACAGCTGCATCAACAACGGCGTGCCCTGGAACAGTTCGATGTAAGTGCGGGCGAATGCACTGGGGAACGCCTTGTCGGAAATTCGCAGAATCATGACCAGCAAGCCAATCAGTCCGCCGCCAATGAATGCCACCAGCGACAGCGCCAGCGTCCACTGCAGGCCGGTGAGCAGGTTGCGCACGATGTCCAGGAATGTGAAATCGCTCATCGGCTGTTCCTCGCGCTGCTTCTTGCTATATACCGGCGGCCGATCCAGTTCAGCAATTGGCGGATCATCAGCGCCATGCACAGGTAAACCAGGGTGGTCAGGGCATAGGTTTCGAAGGCACGGAAGTTGCGCGATTGAATGAAGTTGGCGGCGAAGCTCAGCTCTTCGGTGGCAATTTGCGAACACACCGCCGAGCCGAGCATGACGATGATGATCTGGCTGCTCAGCGCCGGCCAGACTTTACCCAGCGCCGGCAGCAGCACCACATGACGCAAGGCTTCGAAGCGAGTCATCGCCAGAGCCGCTGACGCTTCCAGCTGGCCGCGCGGAATCGCTTGAATGCCCGCGCGAATGATTTCCGTAGAGTAGGCGCCGAGGTTGACCACCATCGCCAGCACGGCGGCCTGCCATTCGGAAATCTGTACGCCGAGTGACGGCAGGCCAAAGAAAATGAAAAACAGCTGCACCAGAAACGGCGTATTGCGGATCAACTCGACATATACCCCGAATATCGCTGCAAATGGCTTGATCTGCCAGGCCCGAACCACCGCGCCGACGGTCCCCAGGCTGACCCCGAGTACCGCGCCGATGGCTGTCAGCTCAAGGGTGAACAGCGCACCGCGAAGCAGCAGGCCGGTGTTGTCCAGCACCGGTAAAAAGTCGAACTGATAAGCCATGGCTAAGCTCCGTGACAGCGATCAGAGATCAGCCGGTAGTGGCTGCTTGAGCCACAGCTGCGAATTTTTTTCCAGGCTGCCGTCGGTTTTAGCGCTGGCCAGGATCTGATTCACCTTCTCCAGCAGCGCCGGCTCGTTCTTGTTTACGCCGACGTAGACTGGCGAATCCTTGAGTTTCACTTTCAGGACAGGAATGCGCTTGGGATTGCGTTCGCTGATGGTGACCATCACTACGTTGCCGCTGGCGATCAGATCCACCTGGCCGGCCAGGTAGGCGGCGATGGTCGAGTTGTTGTCTTCGAAGCGTTTGATGGTCGCGCCTTGCGGAGCCACGGCGGTCAGCTCGATGTCTTCGATGGCGCCACGGGTGACGCTGATGGTTTTGCCTTTGAGGTCATCCAGGCTGTTGATGGCCGCATCGGGCGGGCCGAACACCGCGAGATAGAAGGGCGCGTAGGCGCGGGAGAAGTCGATGACTTTTTCGCGCTCAGGGTTTTTGCCGAGGCTGGAAATCACCAGATCGACCTTGCCGGTGGTCAGAAATGGAATCCGGTTGGTGCTGTTGACCGGGGTCAGCTCGAGTTTGACCTTGAGTTGCTTGGCCAACAGCGCAGCGGTGTCGATGTCCAGGCCTCGGGGTTTCATGTCTGGCCCGATCGAACCGAAGGGTGGGAAGTCCTGTGGCACGGCGACCTTGAGGGTGCCGCGTTTGACGACATCGTCCAGGCCGTCGGCATGGGCGGGCGCCTGGCTCAGCATCAGACTGGCAAACAGGGCGGTGAGCAGGGCGCTGCAACGCTTGGTCATGACAACTCTCCGAATCCAGGGAAGTAATTTCTGCGTTCGGACAGTGCACAGCCCATGCCAGCAGCCTCCAAATGCTTTGGAAGGCAGGGTTTATCTGGGCTTTGTCGGTCTTACTGGTCTGAACAGTTGAAGTGCTTTTTGCCCCGTTATCGAGCGTCCATCGGCACGCCTGAACCCGCTTGGGGCGTGACTTGCCGTGCGGCGTCAATAGCTTTACAACTAGCCGGTCTCAGGCCTGATTCCTCAAAAAAACCATGAATTCGATCTCCCGCGCCGTACCTGAAGTGGCCTTGCAAGCCATTCGAAAACTGATCGCCGAACAAGGCTTCGGGCCGGGGGATATGCTGCCCTCGCAACGGGATCTGGCGTTGCAACTGGGTGTCAGCCGGGCGTCGTTGCGTGAGGCGTTGTCGTCCTTGAGCGCGCTGGGGGTGATCAGTGTGCAGCCGGGAAAAGGGGTGTTCGTGCAGTCGCTCATCGACTTGCCCCGTAGCGAGTCGGGGATCCTTTGGCCCTTCGCGGCCCAGGCGTCGCCTGTGGATATCTTCCAGTTGCGCTATGCCCTGGAAGGTTTCGCGGCGGGTCTGGCGGCGGTGACGCTGACGGCGGATGAGCTGGATGCGTTGCAGGACAATGTCGAGGCGATGCGCAACCAATTGCGCGCCGAAGATTTCGACGCGGCGGCGCGGCTGGACTTCGAGTTTCACCGGCGCATCCTGCTGGCCTGCGGTAATCAGGCGATGCTGAGCATTCTCAGTACCAGTGCCGAGATGTTTCTGGAGAGTCAGAAGTTACCGTTCATCCGGCCCGAACGCGCCATGGAAACCTGGCAGGAACACCGCAAGATCCTGCGTGCCTTGGCTCGTCGTGCGTCCGGTGCCGCGCAGAAGGCCATGCAGGAGCACGTGCGTAATGCAGCCCTGCGCACCGGGATTGCCATCGTGACCCCCACGACGTCCTGAGTTGAGCTATACCCAAACTCATGGGTCACCATAGTTAGAGTCAATCACCTGCGGCTTCCTGAACGGGGGAAGGGCGGCTATGATGGGCAACGTTTTTTTTTGCTTACAACCCCCGGAGACATCCATGAGCAGCGATCTTATCAAGCACGTCACCGACGCTACCTTCGAAGCAGAAGTACTTCAGGCTGCTGGCCCAGTGCTCGTTGACTACTGGGCTGAGTGGTGCGGCCCTTGCAAAATGATCGCCCCGGTTCTGGACGAAATCGCTGGCACCTACGCTGGCAAACTGACCGTCGCCAAGCTGAACATCGACGAAAACCAGGAAACTCCGGCCAAGCACGGCGTGCGCGGTATCCCGACGCTGATGCTGTTCAAGAACGGCAACGTCGAAGCCACCAAGGTCGGCGCACTGTCGAAATCGCAACTGGCTGCATTCCTCGACGCCAACATCTGAGTGTCGTTGCAAGTTGCCTGATAAAAAGCCCCGCAAATCGCGGGGCTTTTTCATGAAAGAGGGCTAGACGCTCTGAAACTCAGGTGGTACATTCGGCCCCGCACTGGTTTCTCCATTGCCCCCTGCAAGCCGTCGCCGACGCTCTCCTTTTCGATTAGTACGCGATCCTGTCGCCTTCTCTGCGGCGCGGCCTCATTAAGCCAAAAGCTTAATTTCCCCCCTCCATAAATGATTACGTCATTCCTATATGAATCTGACTGAACTCAAGCAAAAGCCGATTACCGAACTGCTCGAATTGGCCGAACAGATGGGCATAGAAAATATGGCCCGTTCGCGCAAGCAGGACGTGATTTTCTCTCTGCTCAAAAAGCACGCTAAAAGCGGCGAGGAAATCTCCGGTGATGGCGTGCTGGAGATTCTCCAGGACGGCTTCGGCTTCCTCCGCTCTGCAGACGCGTCCTATCTCGCCGGCCCAGACGATATCTATGTCTCGCCGAGTCAGATCCGTCGCTTCAACTTGCGCACCGGTGACACCATCGTCGGCAAGATCCGCCCTCCGAAGGAAGGCGAGCGTTATTTCGCCCTGCTGAAGGTCGATACGATCAACTTCGATCGTCCAGAGAACGCGAAGAACAAGATTCTCTTCGAGAACCTGACCCCTCTGTTCCCGACCGTGCGGATGAAGATGGAAGCCGGCAACGGTTCCACTGAAGACCTCACCGGCCGTGTGATCGACCTGTGCGCGCCGATCGGTAAAGGCCAGCGCGGCCTGATCGTCGCGCCGCCGAAAGCCGGTAAAACGATCATGCTGCAAAACATCGCAGCGAACATTGCCCGTAACAACCCGGAAGTTCATCTGATCGTTCTGCTGATCGACGAGCGTCCGGAAGAAGTCACCGAAATGCAGCGCACCGTGCGCGGCGAAGTGGTTGCCTCGACGTTCGACGAGCCACCAACCCGCCACGTGCAGGTTGCCGAAATGGTGATCGAGAAGGCCAAGCGCCTGGTCGAACACAAGAAAGACGTGGTGATCCTGCTCGACTCCATCACCCGTCTGGCTCGCGCCTACAACACCGTGATCCCGAGCTCCGGCAAGGTCCTGACCGGTGGTGTCGATGCTCACGCCCTGGAGAAACCGAAACGTTTCTTCGGTGCCGCGCGAAACATCGAAGAAGGCGGTTCGCTGACCATCATCGCCACCGCGCTGGTTGAAACCGGCTCGAAGATGGACGAAGTGATCTACGAAGAATTCAAAGGCACCGGCAACATGGAGCTGCCTCTGGATCGCAAGATCGCTGAAAAGCGCGTCTTCCCGGCGATCAACATCAACCGTTCCGGCACCCGCCGTGAAGAGTTGTTGACTGCTGACGACGAGTTGCAGCGCATGTGGATCCTGCGCAAGCTGCTGCACCCGATGGACGAAGTCGCGGCCATCGAGTTCCTGGTCGACAAGCTCAAGCAGACCAAGACCAACGATGAGTTCTTCCTGTCGATGAAACGCAAGTAAATCGCGGAAGTCAGCAAAAGCCGGGGAAACCCGGCTTTTTGCTATCTGACCATTGATGATCTGGCAGGTCACTATTCTGAACAGGTGGGTTCGGCGCTAAACTCAGGCCCCCGAACGCCACGGCCACAACGAGGCTCACGCATGCAGTATCGCGACTTGCGCGACTTTATCAGCGGCCTGGAAAAGCGCGGCGAACTCAAGCGCATCCAGGTTCCGGTGTCCCCAGTGCTGGAAATGACCGAGGTCTGCGACCGCACCTTGCGTGCCAAAGGCCCGGCCCTGCTCTTCGAAAACCCTACCGGTTATGACATTCCGGTGCTCGGCAACCTGTTCGGTACCCCTGAGCGCGTAGCGCTGGGCATGGGCGCCGAGGCAGTCAGCGAGTTGCGGGAGATCGGCAAACTGTTGGCCTTTCTGAAAGAGCCAGAGCCACCAAAAGGTTTGAAGGACGCCTGGTCGAAGCTGCCGATCTTTCGCAAGATCATTGCCATGGCGCCGAAAGTCGTCAAAGACGCGGTCTGCCAGGAAGTGGTCATCGAAGGTGATGACGTCGATCTGGCCATGTTGCCGGTACAGACCTGCTGGCCTGGCGATGTCGGTCCGCTGATCACCTGGGGCCTGACGGTTACCAAAGGCCCGAACAAGGACCGGCAGAACCTCGGCATTTACCGCCAGCAGGTCATCGGCCGCAATAAAGTCATCATGCGCTGGTTGAGTCATCGTGGCGGCGCGCTGGACTACCGTGAGTGGTGCGAGAAGCATCCGGGACAGCCGTTCCCGGTGTCCGTGGCGCTGGGTGCGGATCCAGCGACCATTCTCGGTGCGGTCACGCCGGTGCCGGACAGCCTCTCCGAGTACGCTTTCGCAGGCCTGCTGCGCGGCAACCGTACCGAGCTGGTGAAGTGCCGTGGCAATGACCTGCAAGTTCCGGCGACTGCCGAGATCATCCTTGAAGGCGTGATTCACCCAGGCGAGATGGCCGACGAAGGTCCTTACGGCGACCATACCGGCTACTACAACGAAGTCGACAGCTTCCCGGTGTTCACCGTCGAACGCATCACCCATCGCATCAAACCGATCTACCACAGCACCTACACCGGTCGTCCGCCCGATGAGCCGGCGATTCTCGGCGTGGCGCTGAACGAAGTCTTCGTGCCGATCCTGCAGAAGCAGTTTCCGGAGATCACCGACTTCTACCTGCCGCCTGAAGGTTGTTCGTACCGCATGGCGGTGGTGACCATGAAGAAGCAGTACCCCGGCCATGCCAAGCGGGTAATGCTGGGTGTCTGGTCGTTTTTGCGACAGTTCATGTATACCAAGTTCGTTATCGTCACTGACGACGATATCAACGCACGCGACTGGAACGACGTGATCTGGGCCATTACCACGCGCATGGACCCCAAGCGCGACACGGTGATGATCGACAACACGCCAATCGACTACCTCGACTTCGCCTCGCCGGTTTCCGGCCTGGGGTCGAAAATGGGACTCGATGCCACGCATAAATGGCCCGGTGAGACCACTCGTGAGTGGGGCCGGGTTATCGTCAAGGATGAGGCGGTCACCCGCCGGGTCGATGCCATCTGGAATCAGTTAGGAATAGATTGATGCGTGTAACCTTACAGCCGTCCGGAGCAGTGCTTGAGATATTGCCCGGCGAGCGGATTCTCGATGGGGCACGACGCCTGGGCTATGAATGCCCGCAGAGCTGTCGCAACGGCAATTGCCATGTGTGTGGTGCGCTGCTGGTCGAGGGCCGGGTCGAACAGGCGGGTGATGTTCGTGATCACGGTGAGTTCTACACTTGCATTGCAGAGCCGCTGGAAGACTGCATCGTGCTCTGGGATGGCGTCCTTGCGCTGGGAGAACTGCCGGTGCGCAGCCTGTCGTGTCAGGTGAGTGAATGTGTTGAAGTCGGCGGCGATGTCTGGCGGGTCCGGCTGCGGGCGCCGGCGGGTAAACCGCCGCGTTATCATGCGGGCCAATACTTGATGCTGGAGCGTGATAGCGGCGAAAAAGCCGCATTTTCGCTGGCCTCCGCACCGCATTCCGGGCGTGATCTGGAGCTGCACGTACTGGTTCGAGAAACCAGTGCTCAAGCCCTGCTCGAGCAACTGCAGCGCAGCCCGATGGTGCGGGTCGAGTTGCCCTTTGGCGACACTCATCTGTGTGAACTACCCGACGGGCCGCTGGTGCTGATCGCCGCCGGTACCGGCATGGCGCAAATGCACAGCTTGATCGAGCATTGCCGGGCCAAGGGCTTCAAGCATCCGGTGCATCTGTACTGGGGCGTGCGTCGGCCGGAAGATTTTTACCGGATCGAACATTGGGAGCAATGGCAGCAAACGCCCAACCTCTATCTGCACAAAGTGGTCAGCGATCTCTGCGGCTGGGAGGGGCGTTGCGGCATGCTGCATGAAGCCGTCTGTGAAGATATCAGCGACCTGTCCGCCGTGTACGTCTACGCCAGCGGTTCGCCGGCAATGATCTACGCCACGCTCGATGCGCTGGTGGAGGCCGGGATGGATGCACATCAGATGCGCGCCGACGTGTTTGCCTACGCGCCCCGGCCTTGACCGGTTGATCCTGCCTGGAAGCCGGTGGTGATCATCGCGGCATTGGCGCCGAGCAACACCAGCTCGGCGGCCACCGGGCCGTAGTGGGCGCCCAGCGACGGGATGATCACCGGCGCCACGCCAAAGCGGTTGAGGGGAATCTTGTCCTGATGCTGGCCGCTGTAGCCTTCGAGTAATCCACCGGTCAGTTTGATATACACCGGATAGTTAGCACTTTCGTAACGCTCGCCTGCATAGGCGTAGTACGAGCGCTGGCTGAACGAGTTACGGAAGGTCGCCGCGCCAAATACCCAGCCGCTAGCGTCATTGCGTTCAAGGCCGAGCAGGTCCTGGTTGTCATTGTGATCGGGGTCTGGCGAATAGTGTTTGGTGTAGATGCTGGTCTGCACGTACCAGAAGCCTTTGTCTTCTGGCGTTGAGTTATCCAGTGCAAGGGCGTGGGAGGCCTGGGTCATTAACAGCAGACCGTAAACCATAGGTTTTTCATCATGTGGCCCCTATCAAGCAGATAGGCTTGCGCCTGTGGGAGGCCGTCGTACGCGGGCGTCCGAAGAGCAGATAAGCAGGGTATCCCGGTAATAGGTGGGGAAAATGCTGCTCAATGGTCCTTTATCCTAAACGGGCGCAATGCTTATGCATATTTCGTTCTGGTATTTAAGATAATTATCAAAGGGTATTAGGCTATATACGCAGGGCATTGATGTGCAGAGTTTAGCCTCTGTCGTGATGTATAGAGGGTCATACGTCCTTTAGCACTTTCCGTTTTATGGTTACTGCTATATGTTCTATTAAGCTAAAGTTACTTACATCTTGTAATACTTGTGGGGCCGAACACCATTTGCCATGACAGCCATTGAATCTGCTTTTTTGAATCTGGCTTACCCTCCGCGGCTTGATCTGGGCGCGCAGCTGACTCACGAACAATTGCTCGGCTCAATGCAGGCCACCATGGCCCGGCACAAGGGTGGGCCAGTCTGGCTGTTTGCATATGGCTCGTTGATCTGGCGCCCTGAGTGCACGGCGGTCGAGCGGATGCGCGGGCGAGTGCATGGTTACCATCGCGGCTTGTACCTGTGGTCCCACGAGCACCGTGGCACGCCGGAAATGCCGGGGCTGGTGTTCGGTCTGGATCGCGGCGGCTCTTGCAGCGGCTTTGCCTATCGGCTGCCGGACGAACAGTTGGAAGCCTCGCTGTATGCCTTGTGGCAACGCGAAATGCCCTATCCCTCCTATCGCCCACACTGGCTCAGCTGCCGTCTCGAAGACGGAAGCCAGGTACAGGCCCTGGGATTTGTGCTGGAGCGGCACCTGCCCAGCTATGCTGGCAACTTGCCGGACCATGTGCTGAGCCAGGTGTTCGAAAGCGCTTGCGGGCGTTACGGCACCACTCGCGATTATGTCGAGCAGACCGTCAACGCCCTGCGTAGCCACGCCATGCCAGACCGGAATCTGGAGGCGCGGCTTAAGCGCTGTAGATCAGGCTCGCATTAAGCGAGCGCTTCGCGGCCCTGACTGGCGGCTTGTGTGCCACAAGGTCGGTGCCCAGTCCGGTACGTCATAACGCAGCAGATAGACGAAGACGTTGGCCATGGCCACGTACCAGAGCATTTCGTTGCGCGGCACTATTTGACGAAAACTGCCTTGGCGCTGAATTCGTCTTCGTTGCTGGCATCGTAGCCTTTCGGGTAATCATTCCTGTACTTACCGAACTTGAACAACAACCTTCCCAACTGCCTTGCGCTGGCCAAGATCATTAATGGCATTTGCCGCTTGCGCCAATGGATAAACCTGCGACACCAATGGCTTCAACTTGCTCTCTGCGAACCACCTGAACAACTGCTGGAAGTTCGCCGCGTTGTCCTGCGGTTGGCGCTGGGCGAACGAACCCCAGAACACGCCGACTACGGCGGCGCCTTTAAGTAGCGCAAGGTTGACCGGCAATTGGGGGATGCGTCCGCTGGCAAAGCCGACTACCAGCAGGCGGCCGTTCCAGGCGATGGCGCGAATGGCCTGGTCGAACAGGTCGCCGCCTACCGGGTCGTAGATGACGTCGGCGCCCTGACCGTCGGTCAGGCGTTTGATTTCGTCTTTCAGATTGGTTTCGGTGTAGTTGATCAGTTCATCGGCCCCGGCGGCCTTGGCGACGGCGAGTTTCTCGGCGCTGCTGGCGGCGGCGATGACGCGGGCGCCCATGGCTTTACCGATTTCCACGGCAGCGAGGCCGACGCCGCCGGATGCTCCGAGTACCAACAGGGTTTCGCCGGGTTGCAGATTGCCGCGTTGTTTGAGCGCGTGCATCGAGGTGCCATAGGTCATGCTGAACGCGGCGGCGGTGTTGAAGTCCATGGCCGCTGGAATCGGCAGTACATTGTAGCCAGGCACCGCGACCTGCTCGGCGAAGCTGCCCCAGCCCGTCAGCGCCATTACCCGATCGCCGACCTTGAAGTGGCTGACCTTTTCGCCCACCGCACTGACCACGCCGGCCGCTTCTCCACCGGGTGAAAACGGGAAGGGTGGCTTGAACTGGTACTTGCCCTCGATGATCAGCGTGTCCGGGAAATTCACTCCGGCCGCGTGCACGTCCAGCAGGATTTCGTTTTTCTTTGCTTGAGGACTGGCGACTTCTTCCAGCACCAGCGTTTCGGCGGGGCCGAAGGCTTTGCACAGCACGGCTTTCATCAGGGCTATTCCTTTGGGAGTGATGGCCGATAAGTGTAGGTGTGTGAATCAAGCGGTCAACGAGCATGCCCCGCCCTGATAGTCAGCCATAAGCTTTGTGCTTGGGCTCGGGCAGGCGGGTCAGTATCCTGGTGGCCATACTGGCCACTAGACTGCAAACCGGATAAGGAGCGAATTGTGAAAGCGTGGATCATGTTGATGCTGGCCCTGTCTCTGCCAATGGCAGCGATGGCCGAAGAAGCCAAAGAGGGTGCAGCACCGAAAGTCAGCTACATCAGCCTGACTCCGCCATTCGTTGGCAACTATGGTCTGGATGGCAGTCCGAAACTCAAGGTATTCAAAGCTGACGTGGCCTTGCGTGTGACGGGCGATGAAGCGGCACAAGCGGTGAAGGCCAACGAACCGTTGATCCGTAATCAGTTGGTGGCGCTGTTTTCCCAGCAAACCACCGAGAGCATGAGTAACGTCGAAGCCAAGGAAAAACTCCGCCAGGAAGCCTTGAAGCAGACACAGCAAGTGATGAACGACGAAACCGGCAAGCCGATGGTTGATGACCTGTTGTTCAACAATTTGATTATCCAGTAATGCTGGATCCTGTAGGAGCCGAGCTTGCTCGCGATAGCGGCCCCAAGACCGCCATCGCCGGCAAGCCGTGCTCCTACAACATGCGTGGCCTTCAGACCGCCATCGCCGGCAAGCCGTGCTCCTACAACGTGCGTGGCCTTCAGACCGCCATCGCCGGCAAGCCGTGCTCCTACAAAAGGCGTGGTTCCCGACAAGCCGTGCTCCGCGCCGCGATCAACGAAGCGCCATAACCGCCGCCCATTGCTCGGGGGTTACCGGCATCACCGACAGGCGACTGCCTTTCTGAACCAGCGGCAACTCAGCCAGTGCTGTTTGTTGTTTCAGGTAACTCAGCCCGAGCACTTTGGGGAAGGTCTGGACATGAGCGACGTTGATCGCGCTCCAGGGGTTTTTCTCTGCGTTGGCTTTCGGGTCGAAATACACGCTTTCCGGCTCCAGGGCCGTGGGGTCCGGGTACGCCGCTTCGGCGATTCGCCCGATCCCGGCAATGCCCGGTTCAGGGCAGCTGGAGTGATAAAAGAAAAACTCATCGCCCACCGCCATCGCCCGCAAGAAGTTACGCGCCTGGTAATTGCGCACGCCGTCCCAGCGCGCTTCAACGAGCTTCTCCAGGCCCTTGATCGAGAGCTCTTGCGGCTCGGATTTCATCAGCCAATAGGCCATCTTTTTTGCTCCTGGAGTGGGGTTGGGCACGTTGTCGGGCAACTTTATGACTAACCGACAGTCGGTTGACGCCACCGTTTGCGTGTCGGTTCACGTTACCGCAAAATGCCGGGCTTTTAAGCTTGACGCTGCTGCACGGCCTATATCGGAAACCGTTGCTGTCATCGTGTGTGATATGCCTGAAGGGGGGCAATCGATGAAACGCAAACCGGATTTACTCTGGATTTTGGTTATTTTGTTCGGTTTGGGTGTCGTGACCACGGGTTATGCGCAGAGCCTGTGGTCGAACCAGGCCAATGCACCGATTGAAGTCGCTCAGCAAAAACCCTTCAAGCGCTGATAGTGTTCACCGGGCGCCGCTGACTCAAGTGGCGTCTACCCGGCGATATACCACTTCCTGTCCGTGACCGTTCCTTGCATCGGTACATCCCAGCTCGCCTGAGCCAGTCGTTCGACTTTCTGACATTCATGGGCCAGCCCCAACAGTGTCGGCTTGCGCCAGGTTTTGCGACGCGCCAGATACGCCAGGCTGCGGTCGTAGAAACCGCCGCCCATCCCCAGACGTCCGCCAAACTCATCAAAGCCAACCAGCGGTAACAACACCAGATCCAGCGCCCAGACCTTGCGTTGCCGGGCCGCGTTGATCCGTGGCTCGAGAATGCCGAAGCGGTTGGGCTGCAACTTTTCCCCGGGGCGAATGCGCTGGAACACCATTTTGGTGCGCGGCCAGGCGCTGAGTACCGGCAGATAGGTGGCCTTACCCCGACGCTGAGCGGCACGCAGCAGCAAGCGCGGATCGATTTCACCGTCGGTGGGTAGATAAAGAGAGATATGTCTGGCCCGGCGAAACAGCGGGTGCTGTGCCAGTTGCCGATAAAGTCCGCGGGCCGCCTCGCGTTGTTCACTGGGTGTGAGTTCGCGGCGGGCTTTGCGCAGCATGCGTCGAAGTTGCGGGCGGGATAGCGGCGCAGGTTCGGTCATGGATTCTGGCTGATCAGGATCGAGCGCGGCAGGATGGCGCACTCGTAAAAAACCAATGCCAGTTTGAAGAAACTGGCATTGGACTGGAATTCAGGCTCCCCGGATGAACCGCTGTCGACTTAGCCCTTGAACCCGAAAGTTCAAGGTGGAAGATGCAGTAGACCTTAAGGCTTTCCGTCTAGCGGACATGCACACCGGCCCAACGTGCAACCTCCAGGGTAGTGCGAATCGGCTCAGGGACATCGCCAACTGGCAAGCACCCCAGGGAGTGGCGCGAGTATAGCGCAACCACCTTCAGGAATCAGCCCTTGCTGACATCCGGATCGGTGGCGAGCACCAGATCGACGCGATCGAGCAGGTCGCGCACCTGTTCGCGGGTCGAACCGCTGACCTGCACTTCAGGGCGCTGCTGTTTATGCAGCAGGTCATGGGTGATGTTCAGCGCGGCCATCACGGCAATGCGGTCGGCACCGATGACTTTGCCGCTGCTGCGGATTTCGCGCATTTTGCCGTCCAGATAACGGGCGGCACTCACCAGGTTGCTGCGCTCTTCCTGGGGGCAGATGATTGAATATTCTTTGTCGAGGATCTGCACGGTAACGCTATTGCTTGAACTCATGAGTCTTGCTCCAGGGCCTTCAGGCGCGAAATCATCGATTCGACCTTACGCCGGGCGATTTCGTTTTTTTCAATGAGGTGCGCGCGTTCCTCGCGCCAGGTCTTTTCCTGAGCTAATAGGAGTCCGTTTTGGCTCTTTAGTTGCTCGACCCGGGTAATTAGCAGTTCGAGTCTAGCCATCAGCGCTTGCAGGTCTGTGTCTTCCATAGCGTTCCACGGGATTTGTCTGATGGGCGGTAACTGGCGGACAGCCTTTAATAGTCTTGGCGAGTCTGTCGATGTAGGATACAAGGCCTTCATTCTAGACATAGCGCCGCTTGGCGCCTAGCTACCCATGCCCATTCAGAATTCTCCGTATCAAGCCTTCGCCAACCTGCTGAGCACCAGCGGCCATCCCGTATCGCCTGCTGAATTGCATGGCCTGCTACTCGGCCGCAGCTGCGCCGGCGCCGGTTTTGAAGTCGATGGCTGGCTGGTCGACGCCGCCGAACTGCTCGAAGGCGAGCCACAAGACAACGTCCGCAACGCCCTGATCGGCCTGCAAGAAATGGTCAAGGGCGAGCTGACCAGCGACGACATGACGGTCGTTCTGCTGTTGCCGACCGACGACGCGCCGCTCACCGAGCGCGCTGCCGCGCTGGGCCAGTGGTGCCAGGGTTTCCTCAGCGGTTTCGGCCTGAACTGCCGTGACAGCAGCATGCTGAGCACCGAGGCCACCGAAGTCCTGCAAGACCTCGCGGCTATCGCCCAGGTTCAGGACGCCCTGGAAGAGTCCGACGACGGTGAAAGTGACTACATGGAAGTCATGGAATACCTGCGGGTCGCGCCGTTGCTATTGTTCACCGAGACCAAGAAGCCCGCTGCACCGGCTGCCAAGCCTTCGCTGCATTAATTGTTTGATAGGGAAATCCATCTGCCCATGATTCATATCCCGAAATCGGAGTACACCCGTCGCCGCAAGGCGTTGATGGCGCAGATGGAACCCAACAGCATCGCGATTTTGCCTGCCGCCGCAGTGGCGATCCGTAACCGTGACGTCGAGCATGTCTACCGTCAGGACAGTGACTTTCAATACCTCAGCGGTTTCCCCGAGCCTCAGGCGGTGCTGGTCCTGATGCCCGGTCGTGAGCATGGCGAATATGTGCTGTTCTGCCGTGAACGCAACGCCGAACGCGAATTGTGGGACGGCTTACGCGCAGGCCAGGAAGGCGCGATTCGCGACTTTGGCGCCGATGACGCGTTCCCGATCACCGACATCGACGATATTCTGCCGGGCCTGATTGAAGGTCGCGACCGGGTCTATTCGGCCATGGGCAGCAACCCGGAATTCGACCGCCATCTGATGGACTGGATCAACGTGATCCGCTCTAAAGCGCACCTGGGCGCCCAGCCACCGAACGAATTCGTTGCCCTGGATCATCTGTTGCACGACATGCGCCTGTATAAATCGGCGGCAGAAGTGAAGGTGATGCGCGAAGCCGCGCGGATTTCCTCTCAAGCCCATATTCGTGCCATGCAGGCCAGCCGTGCCGGTTTGCATGAGTTCAGCCTGGAGGCGGAGCTGGATTACGAGTTCCGTAAAGGTGGGGCGAAAATGCCGGCATATGGCTCGATCGTCGCCTCTGGGCGCAATAGCTGCATCCTGCATTACCAGCAAAATGACGCAGTGCTCAAGGACGGTGATCTGGTGTTGATCGACGCTGGTTGCGAGATCGACTGCTACGCCAGCGATATCACCCGAACCTGGCCGGTCAGCGGCAAGTTTTCCCCTGAGCAGAAGGCGATCTACGAATTGGTGCTGGCTTCTCAGGAAGCGGCGTTTGCCCAAATCGCGCCGAATAAACACTGGAACCAGGCGCACGAAGCCACGGTTCAGGTGATCACGGCAGGGTTGGTGGAACTTGGCTTGTTGCAGGGCGAGGTGAATGAGCTGATTGCCAGCGAAGCCTACAAGGCTTTTTACATGCATCGCGCCGGTCACTGGCTGGGGATGGATGTGCATGACGTTGGTGAGTACAAGGTCGGCGGTGAATGGCGGGTGCTGGAAGTCGGCATGGCGCTGACGGTCGAGCCGGGTATCTACATCGCACCGGACAATCAAAATGTGGCGAAGAAATGGCGCGGCATTGGCGTGCGCATCGAGGATGACGTAGTAGTGACCAGGCAGGGCTGTGAAATTCTGACCAGCGGTGTACCGAAAACGGTGGCCGAGATCGAGGCGCTGATGGCGGCTGCCCGGATGCAAGCGGCATGAGCAGAGTCAATCTGGCAATCATAGGTGGCGGTCTGGTTGGCGCCAGTCTGGCGTTGGCCTTGCAAGCCGGGGCCAAGGCCCGCGGCTGGAAGATCGTGCTGATCGAACCTTTCGCGCCTGGCCACACCTATCAACCGAGCTATGACGCTCGCTCCTCGGCACTGTCCTTCGGCGCCCGACAAATTTATCAGCGGCTCGGCCTGTGGCAGGAAATCTCCCGCCGCGCCGAGCCGATCAAACAGATCCATGTTTCCGATCGCGGGCGGTTTTCCACCGCGCGCTTGTCGGCCATGGAAGAGGGCGTTCCGGCGCTCGGTTATGTGGTGGAGAACGCCTGGCTCGGTCAATGCCTCTGGCAAGGCCTGGACAAGGACGTGATCAGTTGGCGCTGCCCGGCCGAAGTTACGCGCATGGAGCCGCTTGAGGATGGCTATCGCCTGACCCTCAACGATGAAACTGCCCTTGAGTGCGACTTGGCGGTGCTGGCCGATGGCGGTCGCTCCGGTTTGCGTGAGCAGTTGGGCATCGGCGTCAAAAAACGTCCGTACAATCAGAGCGCGTTGATCGCCAATATCACCCCGAGCGAAGCCCATAACGGCATGGCGTTCGAGCGTTTTACCGATGATGGCCCGATGGCCTTGCTGCCGCTGCCGGAAAACCGTTGCGCGCTGGTCTGGACCCGCATCGGCATGGACGCCCAGCGTCTGGCGAACCTTGATGAGCGCAGCTTCCTGAGCGAGTTGCAGGGCGTGTTTGGTTATCGGCTGGGCGCCCTCAAACAAGTCGGTGTACGGCATCTCTATCCGCTGACGCTGGTGGAGGCCGAAGAACAGGTTCGTCCCCATCTGACCGTGCTGGGTAACGCGGCCCACAGCCTGCATCCGATTGCCGGTCAGGGTTTCAACCTGTCCCTGCGAGATGCACAGGCACTGGCCGATACGTTGCTGGCCAGCGAGAGCATGCCGGGCGACTTCGCCACCTTGCAGGCCTATCGCGAGCGGCAACGGCTGGATCAGCAACTGACCGTCGGCTTCTCCGATCAGGTCACCCGGTTGTTTGGCAGCACGCAGCCGTTGGTTTCGCTGGGTCGCAACATTGGCCTGCTTGGCCTCGACCTGCTGCCGCCGGCCAAGCGCTGGTTCGCCCGGCAGGCGATGGGCCTGGGCACGCGTCCCGATGCTTAATTGGCTGACCCGGCGTTTCAAGATTCATCACGGCGGCACGCTGGTGGCGCGGGTCGATAAAACCCTTTACGTGCGGCTCAAGCCGCAAGCGAGACAGGCTTAAAGCATGGAAATGCGCGCAGATCTGCTGATTGTCGGGGCCGGAATGGTCGGGAGCGCTTTGGCGCTGGCGTTGCAGGGCAGCGGGCTGGAGGTTCTGCTGCTCGACGGCAGCCCGTTGAGCGTCAAACCCTTCGATCCTCGGGCGCCGTTCGAGCCCCGGGTGAGCGCCTTGTCGGCAGCCAGCCAGCGGATCCTCGAACGTCTGGGGGTCTGGGAGGGTATCGTCAAACGCCGTACCAGCCCTTACGCCGAAATGCAGGTCTGGGACGGCAGTGGCACCGGGCAGATCCACTTCTCGGCGGCCAGTGTGCACGCCGAAGTGCTGGGGCATATCGTCGAGAACCGGGTGGTGCAGGATGCCTTGCTCGAACGTTTGCACGACTGTGATATGGGCCTTCTGGCCAATGCGCGGCTGGAGCAGATGCGCCGCTCAGGCGACGACTGGCTGCTGACCCTGGCCGACGGTCGCATGCTGCGTGCGCCCTTGGTGATCGCGGCGGACGGCGCCAACTCGGCGGTTCGCCGTTTGACCGGTTGCGCCACCCGTGAGTGGGATTATCTGCATCACGCCATCGTCACCAGCGTGCGCAGTGCCAAACCCCATCAGATGACCGCCCGGCAGTGTTTTACCGACAACGGTCCGCTGGCCTTTTTACCGCTGGAGCGCGACGGTCAGCACGACTGGTGCTCGATCGTCTGGTCGACCACTCCGAGCGAGGCCGAACGCCTGATGGCGCTGGACGATGAAAACTTCTGCCGCGAGCTGGAGCGAGCCTTTGAAGGTTGTCTGGGCACGGTATTGAGCGCTGACCCGCGCCTCTGTGTACCGCTGCGTCAGCGGCACGCCAAGCGCTATGTGGCTGAAGGCCTGGCGCTGATCGGTGACGCTGCCCATACCATTCACCCGCTGGCCGGGCAGGGTGTCAATCTCGGCTTCCTCGACGCCGCTGTGCTGGCTGAAGTGCTGCTGCAAGCGGCCAGCCGTGGTGAGCGCCTGGCAGATCTCAAAGTGCTCAGCCGTTACGAGCGCCGGCGCATGCCGCACAACCTGGGGCTGATGGCGGCAATGGAAGGCTTCGAACGATTGTTCCAGGCCGATCCCTTGCCGCTGCGCTGGTTGCGTAATACCGGGTTGAAGATGGTCGATCAAATGCCTGAAGCCAAGGCGCTGTTTGTGCGTCAGGCGTTGGGGTTGACCGGGGATTTGCCTGAGTTGGCCAAGGCCTGAGTTATTTGGCGTGGCTGCAGGCCGCTATCGCTTGCTCGCGATAGCGGCAGAACATTCACCTCCCATTTCTGCTCGTGCAACATCTCGTAACTCCTCGATGGAGTGTTCGGTTGAGATGCCAAATGTGAGTCCTTATCATTTGGCCTCTTTTCTGATTTCGAGAGACCGCTTCCATGTTGGCACCCAAGCGCCTACTGACTGCTCTGGCACTCACACTGATCGGCAGCACCGCCCACGCGGCTGATGAAGTAGTGGTCTACTCCTCACGAATCGACGAGCTGATCAAGCCGGTGTTCGATGCCTACACCAAAAAGACCGGCGTGCAGGTGAAGTTCATCACCGACAAGGAAGCGCCGCTGATGCAGCGGATCAAGGCCGAGGGCGAGAACGCCACCGCCGACCTGCTGCTCACCGTCGATGCCGGAAACCTCTGGCAGGCCGAGCAGATGGGTATTTTGCAGCCGTTTACTTCCAATGTAATCGACGCCAATATTCCGCTTCAATACCGTTCGTCCAGCCATCAATGGACCGGTTTGAGCCTGCGCGCGCGGACCCTGGCCTACTCCACTGAGCGGGTAAAACCGTCGGATTTGACCACTTACGAAGCCCTGGCCGGCAAACAGTGGGAAGGTCGTCTGTGCCTGCGTACGGCCAAGAAGGTTTATAACCAGTCGCTGACCGCTACGCTGATCGAAACCCACGGTGCAGAGAAGACCGAAGCAATCATCAAAGGCTGGGTCAACAACCTGTCCACCGACGTGTTCTCCGATGACATCGCAGTGCTTGAGGCGATCAATGCCGGGCAGTGCGACGTTGGCATCGTCAACACCTACTACTACGGACGTTTGCACAAGCAAAAGCCAAATCTGGCGGTGAAACTGTTCTGGCCGAATCAGGGCGACCGTGGTGTGCACGTCAACCTGTCGGGCATCGGCCTGACCAGGTACGCACCGCACCCTCAGGCGGCCAAGGCGCTGGTGGAGTGGATGACCACGCCTGAAGCGCAGAAGATCTTTGCCGATATCAATCAGGAATTCCCGGCCAACCCGAGCGTACTGCCGTCCGCTGAAGTGGCTAGCTGGGGCACGTTCGTACCCGATACGTTGCCAGTGGAAGTGGCCGGCAAGCGCCAGGCCGAAGCCATTCGCTTGATGGACCGTGCCGGCTGGAACTGAGCAGCCGGTTTGCAGAGCCCTGCATTTGCGGGGCGTTGATCGTTCCCACGCTCTGCGTGGGAATGCAGCCATGGACGCTCTGCGTCCGCTCTAAAGGTGACGCGGAGCGTCACAGGCCGTGTGCCCACGCAGAGCGTGGGCACAATCATTTGATAGAGAGCTTTTCGTGGCCCATCCCACCCAACGTCGTTGGTATCCGCTGGTCTTTGCCGTTGCAGCGCTGGTTCTGTTGCCGCTGAGCGTGTTGCTGTTGTCATGGCAGTCGATCGACCAGCAGATCTGGACGCACCTGTGGGAAACGCAGATGCCGCGCTTGCTCGGCAACACACTGACGCTGGTGCTGGGCGTCGGAGCCGGCGTAACGCTGCTGGGCGTCAGCCTGGCCTGGTTAACCAGCCTCTGTGAGTTCCCCGGGCGTCGATGGCTGGATTGGGCACTGATGCTGCCGTTTGCGATCCCGGCCTATGTACTGGCGTTCGTCTTCGTGGGTCTGCTGGATTTTGCCGGCCCGGTGCAAACCCTGTTGCGTGAATGGTTCGGCACGGGGCTGCGCCTGCCTCGGGTGCGCTCCACCGGTGGCGTGATTCTGGTTCTGGTGCTGGTGTTCTATCCCTACGTCTACCTGCTGGCGCGCACAGCCTTTCTCGCTCAGGGCAAAGGTCTGATGGAAGCTGCGCGGGTGCTCGGTCAATCGCCGTGGCAGGCCTTCTGGCGTGTGGCGCTGCCCATGGCACGACCGGCCATCGGTGCCGGCGTGGCTTTGGCATTGATGGAGACCCTGGCCGACTTTGGCGCGGTGGCGGTGTTCAACTTCGATACCTTCACCACGGCCATCTACAAGACCTGGTACGGTTTCTTCAGTCTTTCCAGCGCCGCGCAACTGGCAAGCCTGCTGCTGCTTGCTGTAACGCTGGTGTTGTACGGCGAACGCCGGGCTCGCGGTGCTAGTCGGGCGAGCAACGAGCGGCCCCGAGGCAAGGCGCTGTATCACCTGCACGGGTTCAAGGCTCTTGCCGCCAGTGGCTGGTGCGGCCTGGTGTTTGCCTGTGCCTTTGTCATTCCGATGCTGCAGTTGGTGGTCTGGTTCTGGCAACGTGGCCGTTTCGACCTCGATGAGCGTTATGCCGGGCTGATTGCGCACACATTGTATCTGGGCGCCATGGCGGCGTTGATCACGGTGAGCGTGGCTTTGCTGCTGGCATTTTCCCGACGACTGGCACCGACCCGGGCCATTCGCTCCGGAGTCAGTCTGGCCAATCTGGGTTACGCCTTGCCGGGCTCGGTGCTCGCGGTATCGATCATGTTGGCCTTCAGCTATCTGGACCGTGAACTGGTGATCCCGCTATCGTCCTGGCTCGGTGGCGCGGGCAAGCCGTTACTGTTGGGTAGCCTTTCGGCGTTATTGCTGGCGTATCTGGTGCGTTTCATTGCAGTGGCCTACGGGCCACTGGAAAACGGCCTGGCGCGGATCCGGCCTTCGTTGCCCGAAGCAGCACGAAGTTTGGGCGTCAGTGGGCCGCGACTGTTTTTCAACGTGTATCTGCCGCTTTTGCTTCCAGGCACCTTGAGTGCCGCGTTGCTGGTGTTCGTCGATGTGCTCAAGGAAATGCCCGCCACCTTGCTGATGCGCCCGTTCGGTTGGGACACGCTGGCCGTCCGCATCTTCGAAATGACCAGTGAAGGCGAGTGGTCGCGGGCATCCCTGCCGGCACTGACGCTGGTTTTGGTCGGGCTATTACCGGTCGTCGGATTGATCCGACGTTCCGCTCATCGCATAGGCTAGGTGCCAGTCCTACACCTTGCGGCTACAATGCGCGGCATTCGGTGCGGTCCGCCTTTCAGGTCGGGTCACTGAGAGCTGCTGCAAGCCGCATTTTTAAAGGCTTTCAGCCAGCGCAGTGCCTGTCCGCACCTTCGCCACGCCCGGAAGGAGAAACCCATGGGACAGCGTACGCCTCTGTATGACCTGCATCTCGCCCTAGGCGCGAAGATGGTCGATTTTGGCGGTTGGGATATGCCTCTGCATTACGGCTCGCAAGTCGAAGAGCACCATCAGGTGCGACGTGATTGCGGGGTTTTCGATGTATCCCACATGACCGTGATTGACGTCAGTGGCTCCCAGGCCAAGGCCTGGCTTCAGCATTTGCTGGCCAATGATGTCGAACGTCTGCACAGCCCCGGCCGTGCGTTGTACAGCGCCATGCTCAATGAGCGCGGCGGGGTGGTCGACGACATGATCGTCTATCGCACCGAGGCGGGTTACCGGTTGGTGGTCAACGCCGCTACCCGTGATCAGGACATGGTCTGGATGCAAGCGCAGCTCGGTGAGTTCCAGGTGCAGTTGCACGAGCGCCCCGAGTTGGCGATGCTGGCGATTCAAGGCCCACAGGCCCGGAACAAGATTGCAGAACTGGTCACTCAGGCCCGTGGCACGCTGATCCAGCACCTCAAACCCTTTGAAGCTCAGACCGACGGCGACTGGTTCATCGCGCGCACCGGTTATACCGGCGAAGATGGACTGGAAATCGTCCTGCCTGCCGATCAGGCGCCAGCGTTCTTCAATGATCTGGTCGGTGCGGGTATTTCCCCGATCGGTCTCGGTGCCCGCGATACCCTGCGCCTTGAAGCGGGTATGAATCTCTACGGTCAGGACATGCACCAGGATGTCTCACCGCTGGCCGCCAATATGGCCTGGAGCATTGCCTGGGCGCCTGCGACTCGCGATTTCATCGGTCGAGCCGCTTTAGAAACCGAGCGCGCAGGCGGAGTGAAGCAAAAACTGGTCGGTCTGGTGCTGGAAGAGCGTGGTGTTTTGCGCGCTCACCAGGTGGTTCGCATCGGCGATGTTGGCGAAGGGGAGATCACCAGTGGTAGTTTCTCTCCTACGCTTAGCAAGTCGATCGCGCTGGCGCGCGTGCCCATGGCTACCGCCGACCGTGCAGAAGTGGAAATCCGTGGCAAGTGGTACCCGGTTCGGGTGGTAAAACCGACCTTTGTGCGTCATGGCAAAGCCTTGATCTAACTTTTTCTGGCGGGCAATCAACCGCTGACATTTCTTCTTGAGGACACAGAATATGAGTGAAATCCCTGTCGACCTGCGTTTTGCCGAAAGTCACGAATGGGCCCGTCTGGATGAGGATGGTGGCGTGAAAGTGGGTATTTCAGACCATGCTCAGGAAGCCTTGGGTGATGTCGTGTTCGTCGAGTTGCCGGAAATCGGCACAGTGTTCGATGCCGGTGATGCGGCGGGTGTAGTCGAGTCGGTCAAGGCCGCTTCGGATATCTACTCGCCGGTTTCCGGTAAAGTCATCGCCATAAACGAAGAGTTGGCCAACAGCCCGGAGCTGGTTAACAGCGCGCCATACGACAGCTGGTTTTTCAAACTCGCGCCAAGCGATACCGCTGAACTGGACACGTTGCTCGACGCCACTGGCTACAAGAACGCCATCGGCGAGTAACGCTTCGGTATTTATCGCGAGCAAGCTCGCTCCTGCAGGGTTGGCGTGAACCTGTAGGAGCGAGCTTGCTCGCGATTGCGTTTAAGCCTTCAACACCGCCTTCACTGCTTCCACCGAACGCTCCACGTCGCTTTTGCTCATCGAGGTGAACATCGGCAACGAAACGATCAAACGGCCAACCCGTTCCGAAACCGGGAACATGCCTTCCTTGAAACCGCGCTCGCGGTACAGGCTCAGCAGGTGGATAGGCGGGTAGTGATAGCCGATGCCGACGCCGCGCTCCTGCATTTGTTCCATGAATGTGGCGCGAGCCGGTTTTCCGTCCTTGCGCTCCGGCAGCACCAGTTGGAACAAGTGCCAGTTGCTGTTCGTGAAATCGGCAGGCGGTAGTTGAGCGCCGTATTGCGCTTCGAAGTCGCTGCCAAAGCAGGCAAAGTAATGCTTGGCCAATTCACGGCGATGGGCGGTGATCGCGTCGATGTGAGCAAACTGGCCCAGGCCGATAGCGGCAGCCACGTCGGTCATGTTGAACTTACCGCCCAACACGTCGACATCCAGCCCATCGAAACCGCTGCGGGTAACGCCTTGCAGGCGGTACTTCTCGGCCAGACGAACCTCTTCGGCATTGTTCAGCACCAGACAGCCACCTTCGGAGGACGTGACGTTCTTGTTTGCCTGGAAGCTGAACGAGACGAAGTCGCCGGTCGAACCGATACGCTGGCCATTCCAGCTCGAGCCCAGCGCTTGCGCGGCATCTTCCAGCACTCGCAGGCCGTGTTTCCTGGCCAGCGCGTACAAGCGCTCCATGTCCACTGGCAGACCTGCCAGGTACACCGGGAGGATCGCCTTGGTGCGCGGCGTGATTGCGGCTTCGACCTGCGCCAGATCGATATTGCGGGTGATCGGGTCGATGTCGGCGAACACCGGTGTGGCGCCGACCTCGAGGATTACGTTGGCCGTGGCCACCCAGGAGATCGGGGTGGTGATGACTTCATCGCCGGCGCCAATCCCGGCGATGCGCAAGGCGATCTCCATGGTGCAGGTGCCGGAGTTGAACGTACGTACCGGCCGACCGCCAAAGTACTCCGAAAGCTGGGCTTCGAAGGCTTGCACCTTGGGGCCGCTGGTGATCCAGCCCGAGCGCAATACGTCGCCGACAGCGGCAATCGTGGCTTCATCGATGGTGGGTTTTGAAAACGGCAGAAACGGCAGTTGGCTCATGATGATTGAAGTATCCGATAGGCATACGGTTGAGGCGTTGATTGGAACTCGCCAAGGTTAGCGCGATAACGTCGGGCATGATGATCCGGATTGACCGAAGGCGCCATACCGTCAGCGCTCAGGATCGACTGCTATGCTGCTTTGACCGTGTTGCATAGACGCCGAGCGCCACTTAAGAGAGAGCCCGTCATGTCCCAGTTGCCGTCTTTGAGCCAGTTGCGAGACCCTAATACCTTTCTGCGGCGCCATCTGGGAGCTGATGCTGCCGAGCAGCAGGCCATGCTCGACAGCCTCGGGCTCGGCAGTCGAGTCGAGTTGATCGAGCAGACGGTGCCGCCAGGCATTCGTTTCAACCGCGTTCTGGACTTGCCGCCAGCACTCGATGAAGAGGCTGCACTGGCCAGACTCAAAGGTTATGCCGAGCAGAATCAGGTCTGGACCAGCCTGATCGGCATGGGCTATCACGGTACTCTGACGCCAACGGTGATCCTGCGTAACGTGCTGGAAAATCCCGGTTGGTACACCGCTTACACGCCGTATCAGCCCGAGATTGCCCAAGGTCGGCTCGAAGCGCTGCTGAATTTCCAGCAAATGACCATCGACCTCACGGGCCTGGAGCTGGCCAACGCTTCACTGCTGGATGAAGCCACAGCAGCAGCCGAAGCCATGGCCTTGGCTAAACGCGTGGCCAAATCCAGAAGCAATTTATTCTTCGTCGACAAAAACTGCCACCCGCAGACCATCTCGGTGGTGCAGACCCGGGCCGAAGGATTCGGCTTCGAGCTGGTGATCGATACGGTGGAAAACCTCACTCGCCATCAAGTTTTTGGCGCGCTGCTGCAGTACCCGGACACCCACGGTGAAATCCGCAATCTGCGCCCGCTGATCGACCATCTGCACGCGCAGCAGGCGCTGGCCTGCGTGTCTGCCGATCTGCTCAGCCTGTTGCTGTTGACCCCGCCAGGGGAGTTGGGTGCCGACGTGGTGTTCGGTTCGTCCCAGCGTTTCGGCGTGCCCATGGGGTATGGCGGTCCCCATGCAGCGTTTTTTGCCAGTCGCGATGAATACAAGCGAGCGATTCCCGGGCGCATCATCGGCGTTTCGAAAGATGCGCGCGGCAATGTTGCCCTGCGCATGGCCCTGCAAACCCGCGAGCAGCATATCCGCCGGGAGAAAGCCAACTCGAACATCTGTACTGCGCAGGTGCTGTTGGCCAACATCGCCAGCTTCTATGCGGTTTATCACGGCCCCGAGGGGCTCAAGCGCATCGCTCAGCGAGTCCACCGGTTGACCTGTATTCTGGCGGCGGGCCTGCAGAGAAATGGCATTAAACGACTCAACGAGCAATTCTTCGACACCCTGACGCTGGATGTCGGCGGCAGTCAGACGGCGATCATCGAAAGCGCCAGGGATGCGCAAATCAATCTGCGCATCCTCGGGCGTGGTCAGTTGGGTCTGAGTCTCGACGAAACCTGTGATGAAACCACCGTGGCGCGGCTGTTCGATGTCTTTCTCGGTGCCGGTCACGGTCTGGATGTCGCTGAGCTGGATGCCGAGGCATTGGCCTCGGGCATCCCCAATGAACTGCTGCGCAGCTCTCCTTATCTGAGCCATCCGGTATTCAGTGCCCATCACAGTGAAACCGAGATGCTGCGCTACCTCAAACAGCTGGAGAACAAGGACCTGGCGCTCAACCAGTCGATGATCCCGCTGGGCTCCTGCACGATGAAACTCAATGCCAGCAGCGAGATGATCCCGATCACCTGGCCAGGTTTCGCCAATCTGCACCCGTTCGCGCCGAAAGAGCAGGCGCTTGGCTATTCACTGATGATCAGTGAGTTGCAGAGCTGGCTCTGTGCGATCACCGGTTTCGATGCCATCTGCATGCAACCCAACTCCGGAGCTCAGGGTGAATACGCCGGGTTGCTGGCAATCCGCAAATACCACGAAAGCCGCCAACAGGACGCCCGCAACATCTGTCTGATTCCTGCTTCCGCCCACGGCACCAACCCGGCTTCGGCGCAGATGGCCGGGATGCAAGTGGTGATCGTCGAGTGCGACGATGCCGGTAACGTCGATCTGGATGACCTGAAAGCCAAGGCCCAGGATGCGGGCGACAATTTGTCGTGCCTGATGGCGACCTATCCGTCGACCCATGGCGTATATGAAGAAGGCATCAGCGAGATCTGTGAAGTTATCCACAGCCACGGCGGCCAGGTCTATATGGACGGCGCTAACCTCAATGCTCAGGTTGGGCTGGCGCGGCCGGCGGATATCGGCGCCGACGTTTCCCACATGAATCTGCACAAGACTTTCTGCATTCCCCATGGCGGTGGTGGTCCCGGTATGGGACCGATTGGCGTGCGTGCGCATCTGGCACCGTTCGTTGCCAATCACCCGGTGGTGCAGATCGAAGGTCCGCAGCCGCAGAACGGGGCGGTCAGCGCCGCGCCCTGGGGCAGCGCGAGCATCTTGCCGATCAGTTGGATGTACATCGCGCTGATGGGACCGCAATTGGCCGATGCCAGCGAAGTGGCGATTCTCGCTGCGAACTATCTGGCCGAGCACTTGAGCGGTGCCTTCCCGGTGCTCTACACCGGGCGAAATGGCCGGGTGGCCCACGAATGCATCCTCGACTTGCGGCCGCTCAAGGCGCAAACCGGGATCAGTGAAGAGGATGTCGCCAAGCGTTTGATGGACTATGGCTTCCATGCACCGACCATGTCGTTCCCGGTGCCGGGTACGCTGATGGTCGAGCCGACCGAAAGCGAGTCCAAGGCTGAACTGGATCGCTTCATCGAAGCGATGCTGAGCATTCGCGCAGAAATATCCGAAGTGCAGAACGGCAACTGGCCCGCCGAAGACAACCCGTTGAAACGTTCACCCCACACACTGGCGGATATCACAGGGGTCTGGGAGCGGCCTTACACCATAGAACAGGCGGTGACGCCCAGCGCGCACACCAAGGCCCATAAGTACTGGCCGACGGTGAATCGCGTCGACAATGTCTACGGTGACCGCAATCTGTTCTGTGCTTGCGTGCCGGTGGATGCCTATCGCTGAAAAAAACCGCGATCTTCCTCTGTAGTAGCAGCCGGTCGACGCTCGATTGGTCCGGGCGGCGTTCCGACGATGGCGATCTCAAGGACGCCATCGCCGGCAAGCTGTGCTCCTACAGGGTTTCGGGCAAAAAAATGCCGCTCCAGGGAGCGGCATTTTTTACTCAGCGCAGCAGTGGATCACTCTTGGGCAACCGCATTCTTCGCCAGAATCGCGTTGGCCAGTTCCATATCGGAGGCCTGCAAGCCTGGGTTGTCGGCGCGGACCTTGCGCATCGCGGCTTCCAGATACGGGCCGCGAATACCTCCGTCACTGGCGACGAAGCTGCCGGCGTCATCCTGGGCGGCGACGATCAGCTTGTGGTCCTTGAACGTCAGGTAGGTGGAAGCGGTGGTCGCACCTGAGGAAATGACATCCCGCCAGAAGTCGTCGGCCATTGCCGAACAGACAGGAAGGGACAGCAGGGCCAAGGTGGCGACGGCTAATTTGAAACGCATGGTGGGTGACTCCGACTGGGTTATCTGAGGCGTTTGATACTCGATAGCCCAACGGAGTTCCGTGACCCATCAATCGATGCGTTCCACCTCAATGATGACCCCTTCCTGCCCGATCACCCGAACACGGGTGCCGACTGGCGCGTCCGGTCCTTTGGCCATCCAGAAGCCGTCGGCGACCTTGATCTTGCCTCGCCCCCCGACAATCGCTTCATGCACCACGAAGGTTTTACCTATCAGCTCTTGAGCACGAAGATTGAGGGTTGGCTGATCACTGGCTCTGACGGCACTGCGCTGGCGTCTCCACCAATACAACACCGTCAGCACTGATAGCAGGCCGAACAACAGCAATTGCACTTCCCACGACAGGTCTGGAATCAAGAAGGTCAACACGCCGACTGCGGCAGCAGCCATGCCAACCCAGAGTAAATAACCGCCAGCGCCGAACACTTCGAAAATCAACAGAACGGTGCCCAACGCCAGCCAGTCCCAGAACGACACGTACTGCAGGAATGCCCACATAGGTCGCGCCTCAGGCTTTTTTACTGTCGAACGTGGCTTTGACGATTTCGCCGATGCCGCCGACCGCACCGATCACCTGGCTGGCTTCCAGCGGCATCAGAACGACTTTGCTGTTGTTGGCCGACGCCAGTTTGCCCAGCGCATCGATATACTTTTGCGCGACGAAGTAGTTGATCGCCTGCACGTTACCGGTAGCGATTGCTTCGGAAACCACCTGAGTGGCACGGGCTTCGGCTTCGGCTTGCCGCTCGCGGGCTTCGGATTCGAGGAACGCTGCCTGACGGGCACCTTCGGCTTCGAGGATCTGTGCCTGCTTTTTACCTTCCGCCGTCAGAATCGCCGACGCCCGCAGACCTTCGGCTTCGAGGATTTGGGCGCGCTTGATCCGCTCGGCTTTCATCTGCCCGGACATGGCCGCCATCAGGTCCGCGGGCGGGCTGATGTCCTTGATCTCGATCCGGGTGATCTTGATGCCCCACGGCGCCGTGGCTTCGTCGACGGTACGCAGCAGTTTCTCGTTGATGGCGTCTCGCTGGCTGAGCATCGCGTCCAGCTCCATCGAGCCGAGGACGGTACGGATGTTGGTCTGCAACAGGTTGCGGATGGCATGCTCGAGATTGTTCACCTCGTAGGCGGCCTGGGCCGTGTTGACCACCTGGAAGAAGCACACGGCATCGATTTGCACGGTAGCGTTGTCGGAGGTGATGACTTCCTGCGGCGGGATGTCCAGCACGCTTTCCATCACGTTCATCTTGCGGCCAATGCGGTCCATGATCGGAATGATGATGTTCAGTCCCGGTTTCAAGGTATTGGTGTAGCGGCCGAAGCGCTCGACCGTCCACTGATAGCCCTGCGGAACCACCTTGACGCCCATGAACACAATGGCGATGGCCAGGCCGACGAAGAGTAAAAGCACGTTACCAATCTGCATACCATCTCCCTGTTCACATTTTAATCAATGAGGTCGCAATGAGCAGAGTGTAGCGGCGTGGGGCGAGCATAAGAGTCGATCAGGGCTGCTTGCATCATCAGGAGACATAAAAGGGTTCATTTCGGTTTGGCGATGCGTCGGTTATTTCTGCTCACTCTGCGGTGTCACCCGCAAGACTTCCTCCATCGTGGTCAACCCGGCGGCAACTTTCTGCGCACCGGACAGGCGCAGGCTGCGCATCCCTTCCTTGAACGCTTGGTGACGCACGGCCAGCAGATCGGTGTCAGGGCTGATCAGTGCTTTGACGTTGTCGCTCAGTAACATGATTTCGTAGACCCCGGCGCGCCCCCGGTAACCGGTGTCGCGGCATTCCAGGCATCCGATGGCCTGTTGGGCATTGGTCGGCAATGGCGCTTGCCAGGGTTTGGTCAGGGTTTGCCAATCGTCCTCACCCAGGCTCAGCGGCGCTTTGCAGTGCGGGCAAAGGGTGCGAACCAGACGCTGGGCCATGACCCCGAGCACGGTGGCTTTGATCAGGTAATGCGGCACACCGAGCTCCAATAAGCGGCTGATGGCGCTGGGTGCGTCGTTGGTATGCAGCGTCGACAGAACCAAATGCCCGGTGAGTGCCGCCTGGATCGCCATTTCGGCGGTCTCCAGATCGCGGATTTCGCCGATCATGATGATGTCCGGGTCTTGCCGCATCAGTGCCCGCACGCCGCTGGCAAAGGTCAGGTCGATGTTGTGCTGAACCTGCATCTGGTTGAACGCCGGTTCGACCATCTCGATCGGGTCTTCGATGGTGCAGAGGTTGACCTCGGGCGTCGCCAGTTTTTTCAGCGTGGTGTAGAGCGTGGTGGTTTTACCCGAACCGGTCGGGCCGGTGACCAGGATGATGCCGTTGGGCTGGCGGGTCATGTCTTGCCAGCGGCGCAGGTCTTCGGTGGAGAATCCCAGCTGGTCGAAGTCCTTGAGCAGTACTTCGGGATCGAAAATCCGCATGACCATCTTTTCGCCAAAGGCCGTGGGAAGCGTCGACAGCCGCAACTCGACTTCACCGCCCTCAGGGGTCTTGGTCTTGACTCGACCGTCCTGGGGTTTACGTTTTTCTGCAACATTCATTCGGCCCAGGCTTTTCAGGCGGCTGACGATGGCCATGGTCACTTGCGGTGGGAATTGATAGACGTTGTGCAGCACGCCGTCGATGCGAAAGCGTACGGTGCCTTGCTCGCGACGGGGTTCGATGTGGATATCACTGGCGCGCTGCTGGAAGGCGTACTGGAACAGCCAGTCGACGATGTTGACGATGTGCGCGTCGTTGGCATCGGGCTCCTGATCACTGGCGCCGAGGTTGAGCAACTGTTCGAAGTTGCCCAGGGTGTTCATTTTTTGATCAGAATTGTTGGCGCCGCTGACTGACTTGGCCAACCGATAAAACTCCACGGTAAAGCGCTGGATGTCCGCCGGGTTGGCCACCACGCGTTTGATCGGCAGCTTCAAGACGTGGGTCAGATCGGCCTCCCAGGCGTTGACGTAGGGCTGCGCGCTGGCCACGGTTACTGCATCGCGATCGATCGAAACAGCAAGAATCCTGTGGCGTTGGGCGAAGGCATAGGACATCAGCGGGGTAATGCTCGCGACGTTGATCTTCAGCGGGTCGATGCGCAAATAAGGCTGATCGGCCTGCTGTGCAAGCCACAAGGTGAGGCTTTCCAGGTCAAGCCGTTTACCTGGTCGGCTGAAGTCGCCCAGGTGTTGGCTGGCGAGGAACTCCAGCGGGTGGAGCTGGTTGTGGGCGGTATTGCGTCGGGTGGTCAATGCGTGTTCGGCCGAGTCCTGGCTGATAAAGCCCTGAGCGACCAGATCACGCAGCAGATCGTTGAGATCCAGCCAGCGGTCCTGAGCTAGGAGGGGAACGGACATGCGGGCTCCTTTTGAACGATCTTGCAATTAGCGGTTTAGAGGTGTGCGCCTCTGATCACAGATCGCCAAGAATAGTCCCCGGATGAGCCGTCCGTTTGGCCGTTGCCTAACCAAGCATTGCGAGCTTTTGCTGACTGCTCCTAGCTGGCCGCCTGTGCGGGATGAACCCATGAAGAATCAGCGGGTTGCAGATCCACCGAGCAAACGCTGATCAAGTTACGCAATTTTTCTGCGATCACTTGGGCGCGGTGCCAGCTCAACCCGTCGAGCACCACATCAATCGATAGCAAGTCGTTCTGTTGCAATACGTTGACCTGCTGCGGAACCAGAAACTGCAAGGCGAAATGATTGAGCACCCGGCACAGCAGATCCGGTTCGGCTTCAGCGAGCAGCTGATAGTGCACGCGGCAATGGGCGTTACTGACGTTCCAGACATCGGCGCGGCTTGGGGCGGTGCTGACAGCTTCGAGAGGGGGCATGGTCGTTCTCCAAAATAACCGGAGAAATTTTTACATGCGGTTCGGGGTATTTCTTATCTATGATTGGGTTGATTGGTCATAAATTGAATTAAGTATTTCGCTTTTATTTACTTTGAGGGTTTTTTTATGCATAGCGAACTGGACGCTTATGACCGACGGATTTTGGCATTGCTCCAGGAGGACGCTTCGCTTTCAAGTGCACAGATTGCCGAACGGGTCGGGCTGTCGCAGTCGCCGTGCTGGCGACGGATTCAGCGACTCAAGGAGGAGGGCGTGATTCGAGGGCAAGTGACTTTGCTTGATCGCAAGAAGATCGGTCTCAACACGCAGATTTTTGCCGAGGTCAAGCTCAACGCCCACGGTCGTTCCAACTTCACCGAATTTACCGAGGCGATTCGTGGCTTTCCGGAAGTATTGGAGTGCTATGTGTTGATGGGGGCAGTGGACTTTTTGCTGCGCATCGTGACGGCGGATATCGAGGCGTACGAGCGCTTCTTTTTCGAGAAACTGTCGATGGTGCCGGGTATTCAGGAGGTCAACTCGATCGTGGCCTTGTCCGAAATCAAGTCCACGACGAGTTTGCCGGTATAGGGGGCGAGATCGTTCCCACGCTCCCGCGTGGGAATGCCGCACCGGACGCTCCGCGTCCGCTTTTTGATGTGACGCAGAGCGTCACGGGTGCATTCCTTTGCTGCGCGTGGGAACGATCATCACATACGCAGAAGAGTCTTCCAGGCACGGTTCTGGAACACGGCAATCGCCTGCTGCTTGCGGGCATCGAGCGCTTCATCGGTGATGGGCTCATTGGCCAGTTGCTGCAACTGTTTCAGCTCACCGTAGAGGCGATCCGTTTCCGGGATCTCCAGCACGCCACGAGCCAGGTGCAGCCAGGCCTGGATGCGTTCGATACGCGGCAATTGCTCGGCCAGGTCTTCCGGCTGTTGCTGATAACGCGGCAGCTGCAGGGCGACGGCTTCTTCGGCCAGCAGGCGCGGTAACCAGTTGCCCAGTTGCGCAGCACCCTGGCGATTGCCCCGGGTGTTGCGGTCGGCAGCCCAGGTGCGGGCCAGCAACCAGCGCGAGGCGTTCAGCGAGAACAGGCCCCAGCGAACGTCTTCCAGTTCTTCAGCGAATTGCTCCGGTGCGGCTTTGCGCACGTCTTCGTCCTCCTGACCGGCTTGCACCAGCGGGCGCCAGTCTTCCAGCAACGCATCGAGCGAGGCCCGCAGGTCGTGGGTCGATTGACGCGGTGCGGCCTGGCCGAGGCTACCTATCAGCGCGCGCAATTCGGCGAGGTTTTCTACCCAATCCTGCAGCAGACGCCAGTGGCCATTGAAACGGTATTGCTCGGCCAGGCGCTGGCTGCTGCTCAGCAAGTGCCAGCTCAATGCAGCGAACGCGTCGTCCAGCGGCAGTTCAGCGGACAGTTGCGCAGGGGGCAGGCTCAACGAATAGCTGTTGGCGTCGAACAGGCGATAGCCACGCTCGGCCTTGCTGATATCGCACGGCATCAGGGCCAGAGTGGCGGCCAGTTCGGCAGCCAGTTCCAGCAGGGCAGCCGGTTCGCCTTCGCGCAGTTCCAGTTCCAGTTCGCAGATTTCTTCTTTCTGCTTGCCAGCGATGACGTGGCCCAGGTCCAGCGCGGCTTCGATGACCACTTTGGTCTTGCCACGGCCCCAGGCGATTTCGGCGCGTTCGCGGACGAAATCGGTGGTGAAGATTGGCTTGAGGGTCTTTTTGTCCAGCTCGGCCAGTTGTTCCGGCCAGCATTCGCCGTCGAGTTTTTTCACGTCGAGCTTGGCTTTTGGCAGGTGCCAGTCGTACTCGTTACGCTCGGACAGGCCGGCGATGCTTTGACCACGGGTCTTGAGGGTCTGGATCACTTCTTCGCCATCACGACGCAGGCGCAGGGCAACCTTGGCACGGGCCAGGTCACGCTCCGGCGTGTCGAAGTACTGGTTCATCAGTTCACGGCGTTCCCAGCCACTTTTGTTGCGTTTTTTCAGTAACGGATGCTCGCGCAGGGCAGCGAGGGTTTCGCGGCTGACGCGGAGTTTGATTTCGGTTTCTTTCTGCATGGCCGGAAAATCCAGGATCGGGAGCGCAGCCGGGGAATGTGTGGCTGCCAAGGCCGAGCAGTGTACAGGACTCGTCGACTCGACGTGCCGCGGCGGTTTATTCCATGACGCGGATGGTTCTATGATGAGGTTCTTCTAGGGAGTCAGGAGTCAGCGCATGTCTTTGCCATCCATGAAAGATCAGTTTGCTGCGCTGATCGCCGCGCCGTCGGTCAGTTGTACCCAACCGAGTCTGGATCAATCCAATCGCGCGGTGATCGACCTGTTGGCGACCTGGCTCGGCGATCTGGGTTTTGCCTGCGACATTCAACAGGTCAGCCCCGGCAAGTTCAATCTGCTCGCCAGTTTTGGCAGCGGCCCCGGCGGCCTGGTGCTGGCCGGGCACAGCGACACGGTGCCGTTCGACGGCGCGTTTTGGCAGACCGATCCGCTGAAACTGACCGAAGTCGACGGTCGCTGGGTTGGCCTGGGCAGTTGCGACATGAAGGGCTTTTTTGCGCTGGCCATCGAAGCAGTGCTGCCGCTGCTGGACAAGCCGTTCAAGCAACCATTGCTGATCCTCGCCACCTGCGACGAAGAAAGCTCCATGGCTGGCGCCCGTGCGCTGGCTGCAGCCGGTCGACCGCTTGGGCGAGCAGCCGTGATCGGCGAGCCGACCGGGCTCAAACCGATTCGTCTGCACAAAGGCGTGATGATGGAGCGCATCGATATTCTCGGACAAAGTGGCCATTCATCAGACCCGAGCCTGGGCCACAGCGCCCTCGAAGCCATGCACGACGCCATCGGCGAATTGAGAGGGCTGCGACTGCTTTGGCAGCGCGAGTACCGCAATCCGCAGTTCAGCGTGCCGCAGCCGACCCTGAATTTTGGTTGCATCCACGGCGGTGACAACCCGAACCGGATTTGCGGCCAGTGCTCGCTGGAGTTCGACCTGCGGCCCTTGCCAGGCATGGACCCGAGTGTCTTGCGCGCAGCGATCCGGCAGAAGCTTGAGCCGATAGCCGAGTGGCATAAGGTGAAGATTGATTACGCGCCGTTATTCCCCGAAGTGCCGCCTTTCGAGCAGGCTGAAGATTGCGAATTGGTCCGGGTCGCGGAAAGACTCACGGGCCATCTCGCCGAAGCAGTAGCGTTTGGCACCGAAGCACCTTATCTTCAGCGCCTTGGCTGCGAGACGCTGGTGCTCGGCCCGGGCGACATTGCCTGCGCTCACCAACCTGGGGAATACCTCGAAATGTCACGCTTGCAGCCTACCGTGCATCTACTACGTCAATTGATCGAACATTATTGCCTGATCCCGGCTTAGTGGTCCGCACCGGCCACTCAGTAAATCGCCGATGATCAAGGCCGTATCTATAAGGAGAGCTCGCGTGTCGCCAAGCCTGTTCCGACGATAACCAACAGCCCGCTGTGCGTTTTCTGTTTCGTCCCTTTTTCGGCTGCTTTTTATTACAGGCGCTGGTTTTATGCCCGAATACGTCAATTGGCTTCGTCACGCTTCTCCGTACATCAACGCCCACCGCGATTGCACCTTTGTCGTCATGCTGCCCGGCGATGGGGTCGAGCATCCGAACTTCGGCAATATCGTCCACGACCTGGTGTTGTTACACAGCCTGGGGGTACGGCTGGTACTGGTTCATGGTTCGCGTCCGCAAATTGAAACCCGTCTCGCTGCCCGAGGCCTGACCCCGCATTACCACCATGGCCTGCGCATCACCGATGCGGCGACTCTGGAGTGCGTCATCGATGCGGTCGGCCAGCTGCGGATCGCCATTGAAGCGCGCCTGTCCATGGACTTGGCCGCTTCGCCGATGCAGGGCTCGCGCCTGCGGGTGGCGGGCGGCAATCTGGTGACTGCCCGGCCGATCGGCGTGCTTGAAGGTGTCGACTATCACCACACTGGCGAAGTGCGTCGGGTAGACCGCAAGGGCATCAACCGTCTGCTGGATGAGCGTTCGATCGTTCTGCTTTCGCCGTTGGGTTATTCGCCGACCGGGGAAATCTTCAACCTGGCCTGCGAAGACGTCGCTACCCGCGCCGCCATCGACCTGGGCGCCGATAAACTGCTGCTGTTCGGCGCCGATCCTGGCCTGATCGATGAAAACGGCAGGCTGGTGCGCGAGCTGCGTCCGCAGCAGGTGCCGGCGCATTTGCAACGCCTGGGCGGCAACTATCAGGCTGAATTACTGGATGCGGCGGCTGAAGCCTGTCGTGGCGGCGTGGGCCGTAGCCATATTGTCAGCTACGCTGAAGACGGCGCGTTGCTGACCGAACTCTTCACCCGTGACGGTGGCGGTACGCTGGTCGCGCAAGAGCAATTCGAGTTGGTGCGTGAAGCGGCCATTGAAGACGTCGGCGGTCTGCTGGATCTGATCAGCCCGCTGGAAGAGCAGGGCATTCTGGTTCGCCGTTCCCGTGAAGTGCTGGAACGCGAGATCGAGCAGTTCAGCGTGGTCGAGCGCGAAGGGATGATTATCGCGTGTGCGGCGCTGTATCAGATTGCCGATTCGGATGCGGGGGAACTGGCTTGCCTGGCGGTGAACCCGGAATACCGCCATGGTGGTCGTGGTGATGAGTTACTGGAACGGATCGAAACCCGCGCTCGGGCTCAGGGGCTGAAAACCTTGTTCGTGCTGACTACACGTACCGCCCACTGGTTCCGCGAGCGCGGCTTTGTGCCAAGCAGTGTCGAGCGCCTGCCCTCGGCACGGGCCTCGCTGTACAACTATCAGCGTAATTCCAAGATTTTCGAAAAGACTCTGTAATCTGATGAGCTTAGACTTCGCTCCGGGCACTGACAGATCGCCGGTTGCGTCTGTTCTTACAGGGGAATACGCCGATCAGTTCCGCCGTTTTTGCTGCCCGTTGCAGTGTTTACCGGACGGGCGGTAAAAAATAACATCGATATACAAACTGTAACAATTTGACGGGAAGATGCACGTTTGGCCATGATAGCGTCGCCTATTTGATCGTGATTGACGTATGAAGAATACGCGAGCCCGAATTGGTCTAAATAAGCGGTTGAAAATACCATTTAGGAATTAGCTCGTAGGCCGATACCTCTGCATCCGGTTCGGTTGAGGCGGGTTGAGCTATATTCCCGAATCGTATGAAAAATGAATAAACAATTCTTTTTGGGCTTATGAGAAATTCATTAACCTGAACGGATCAAAGACTGCGATTAGACCAGGGTCGTAGACGCGACTGCTTACGATTGACTTATCAGTCACGGTCTTGCACTAGTTGGGCATTTGTGGGAAACGGGGCGCTAGACCCTGGACCAAAGTGCACAAAAAATTAGAAACGTAGAGGAGCGAAACATGAATAAGTCCACCTTAGCCCTGGCTGTGGCCGTAGGGGTTTTGGCGCAGCAGGCAGGCGCCGCGGGTTTCATCGAAGACAGCAAGGCGAGCCTCAGTTCCCGGACCATGTATTTCGACAATGACAATCGCGCCGGTAAAGCTGACCAGCGCGAGGCGGCTCAGGGTTTCAAATTCGATTATCTGTCCGGATTCACCCAAGGGACTGTTGGCTTTGGTTTTGATGCCCAAGCGCTGGTTGGCATCCATCTGGATGGCGGTAGAGGTCATCACCCGGACAGCAATACGTTCGTGCCAAGCGATAGCGATGGCTCAGCAGTGCACGAATGGAGCCGTCTGGCCGGGAACGTCAAAGCGCGTTACTCCAAGACCGAGGCTCACCTGGGTGGTGCTCTGGCACCGAACCTGCCGATCCTGATAGCAAACGACAGTCGTCTGCTGCCCCAGACCTTTGAAGGTGGCACCATCACCTCCAAGGAAATCGACGGTGTGACCTTTAACGCAGGTCAGCTCGAACACGCAACGGGTCGTGCTTCGAGTAACGCCACTGGCCTGGCGGTTGCGGGCGGTACCGAGGCCAGCAACAAGTTCCTTTATGGCGGCGCTGACTGGAAAGTCACCAAAGACCTTACCCTGCAGTACTACTACGCGAACCTGGAAGACTACTACAAGCAGAACTTCCTGGGCCTGGTGCACGTCCTGCCGATCGGTACCGACCAGTCCTTCAAGTCGGATGTTCGCTATTTCGACAGCAGGTCCGACGGCAAGAACGGCGATCCGGGCTTTCAGTTCAACAACAACGGTGGTTTCGCCAAGACCCCGGGCCAGGTCGATAACAAGACCTGGAGCGCCATGTTCACCTACACCTTGGGCGGTAACGCCTTCCTGTTGGGTCATCAGCGCGTCAACGATAGCGGCGGCTTCGTCTGGTTGAACCAGGGTAACGTGGTCAATGGCAACGGTGTTAATGAAGGTGCCGGTGGCGCGAGCTTCTACCTGTTCACTGACGCCACGGTCGGCAATTTTGCCCGTGCCGGTGAAAACACTACCTTCGGTCAGTACTCCTATGACTTCGCCAAGCTGGGTGTTCCGGGCTTGAAAACCTCGGTTGCCTACTTGCATGGCGACAACATCAAAGCCAAGAACGGCACTGGCAGTGACCAGTCCGAGTGGGAAACCGACCTGCGTGTGGATTACACCATCCAGGAGGGCGCTCTCAAAGGCTTCGGCACGACCTTGCGACATGGCACTTACCGTGGCAACGCCGAGGGTATCGACGCCCAGGACCAGACCCGTCTGATCTTCAACTACACCTACAGCTTCATGTAATCGGCTTCAGAAAAGGTCTCGCCTAATGGCGAGACCTTTTTTTTGTATTTTTTTTAATATTCCCAATAGATATAAGTTTAATTATTTTTATTCTTTTTAATTTTCGTCGCAGGCAAGCAAAGTAGGCTCATCACGCACGCAATGGAGCAGCATCATGAGCCTCAGACTTGGCGACATCGCCCCCGATTTTGAACAGGACTCCAGCGCCGGCACGATTCGTTTTCACCAGTGGCTGGGTGACAGCTGGGGCGTGCTGTTTTCCCATCCGGCGGACTTCACCCCGGTGTGCACCACGGAGCTCGGTTTCACCGCCAGGCTCAACGACGAATTCGCAAAGCGCGGCGTCAAGGCGATTGCCCTGTCAGTCGACCCGGTGGACTCGCACCACAGGTGGATCGAAGACATCAACGAAACCCAGAACACCCTTGTCAACTTCCCGATCCTCGCCGACGCTGACCGCAAGGTCTGCGACCTCTACGACCTGATCCACCCCAATGCCAACGACACCCTGACCGTGCGTTCGCTGTTCGTCATCGACCCGAACAAAAAGGTGCGCCTGACCATTACCTATCCGGCCAGTACCGGGCGTAACTTCCATGAAATTTTGCGGGTGATCGATTCGCTGCAGCTCACCGACAACTACAAAGTGGCCACGCCGGCCAATTGGCAGGACGGTGATGAAGTGGTGATCGTGCCATCGCTCAAGGATGAGGACGAGATCAAAAAACGCTTCCCGAAAGGCTACCGCGCGGTGAAACCGTATCTGCGACTGACGGCGCAGCCTAATCGATAAGGCTCACCACTTTCTGCGCGGCTGAAATCGCATCGCGAGCAAGCCCGCTCCCACACTTGATCGGGGTCAGACGCACTTTCCATATTCACCACAGATTTAATGTGGGAGCGGGCTTGCTCGCGATGGCGGACTGACAGTCGCGGCAAATCTCAAGGTTCACAAGCAAGGGCTTCAGGCCGTTTCGACCGCCTGTTTTTTTGTCTGGAGGAATGTTTTTCGCATATGCGTTTGTGGAATAAACAAATGAATAAATAAGATTTATAGATATATAAATCACCTGTTATGGTCTGTTCATCTTAGCGAAATCGCAGAGAGCGAATCGCCAACAAACCCCTGAGGAATTATCTGCATGCTGGTCGTCTCACTCGGTGGAAGTCCCAGCCAGCGCTCCCGTTCCGCAGTGTTGCTGGACCACTCCAAACGCTGGTTACAGCAGCAAGGCGTGGAGGTGGTGAGTTATCAGGTACGGGACTTCCCGGCCGAAGACTTGCTCCACGCACGCTTCGATAGCCCGAAGGTGATCGACCTGCTGCAACAGATTGAAAACGCCGATGGTCTGCTGATCGCCACGCCGGTTTACAAAGCGTCGTTCTCCGGGGCACTGAAGACTGTGCTCGATCTGTTGCCGGAGCGCGCACTGAGCCACAAGGTCGTGTTGCCCATGGCCACTGGCGGCAGCATCGCTCACATGCTGGCAGTGGATTACGCGCTTAAACCGGTGCTGTCGGCACTGAAGGCTGAGGAAATGCTTCACGGGATTTTCGCCGAAGACAGCCAGATCGCTTATGGCGAAGGCAGCGCTCGGGCGCAATTGGTGCCGGTACTGGAACAACGCCTGAGCGAAGCACTGGAACAGTTTTATAGCGCCATGGCACGGCGGCCAAAACCGCTGGACCCGAGTCTGTTGAACGAACGTTTATTGAGTGCTCGCTGGAGCATTTAAGCCCCTCCGGAATTTGAAGTACCCACCTTACTCAGCCGCTAACGGCCAAGCAGGTGCAGCCAAAAACCAACAGCAAAAAGGAGAGCGCTATGCGCACTGTCATTTTGCGTCGTGGTCTGGTCGCTCTGTTTGCTGCGGCTGTGTCCTTCGGCGTTATCACTCAAGCTCAAGCAGCCGAGACCTTGCGTATCGGCTATCAGAAATACGGCACCCTGGTGCTGCTCAAGGCCAAAGGCACGCTGGAGAAACGCCTCGCCGCTCAAGGTGTCGACGTGCAATGGACTGAATTCCCGGGTGGTCCGCAACTGCTCGAAGGGTTGAACGTCGGCTCCATCGATTTCGGCGTGACCGGCGAAACGCCTCCGGTGTTCGCTCAGGCGGCCGGTGCCGATCTGCTTTACGTGGCTTATGAGCCGCCAGCGCCGACCAGCGAAGCGATCCTCGTCCCGAAAGACTCGCCGATCAAATCGGTGAAAGACCTCAAAGGCAAAAAGGTCGTCCTCAATAAAGGCTCCAACGTTCATTACCTATTGGTCCGCGCCCTCGAAGACGCCGGTCTGAAGTACACCGACATTCAGACTGTATTCCTGCCGCCGGCCGATGCCCGCGCCGCGTTCGAGCGTGGCAGTGTCGATGCCTGGGTGATCTGGGACCCGTACCAGGCCGCCGCCGAACAGCAACTGCAAGCACGCACCCTGCGTGACGGCAGCGGCATCGTCGATAACCATCAGTTCTATCTGGCAACCAGGCCCTACGCCGAAAGACAACCGCAAGTGATCAAGGCGCTGGTGGAAGAGGTACGCGCAGTCGGTGAGTGGTCCAAGGCCAATCCTGAAGACGTGACCCAACAGGTTTCGCCACTGCTCGGCCTGCCTGCGGACATCACCCTGACAGCGGTGAAACGCCAGGGCTACGGCGCGTTGTTCCTCACCCCCGAGGTGGTCGCGGCTCAGCAAAAAATTGCCGACAGCTTTTACCAGCTCAAGCTGATACCGAAACCGCTGAGCATCAAAGACGTGATCTGGACGCCACCGACGACCGTTGCCAAAGCACCGTAACTCGAATTCCTTGGGAGACAACTCCATGAGCCTCACTATTTTGCGCTCTATCTTCCCTAAAGCTGCGTCCCAGAGCTGAGGCGTGGCCATGAAGAACAACAATATTATTCACAGCCTCGCGCCGTGGGCCTTGCCGGTGTTGTTGCTGGCGGTGTGGCAGTTGTCGGTATCGGCGGGTTGGTTGTCGACACGAATTCTGCCGGCACCGAGCGCGGTGATCGAGGCCGGTGTGAGCCTGGTCCGTAGCGGCGAAATCTGGACCCACCTGGCCATCAGCGGCTGGCGCGCGGCGGTCGGTTTCCTGATCGGTGGCGGCATCGGTCTGACCCTGGGCTTTATCACCGGTCTGTCGAAATGGGGCGAGCGCCTGCTCGACAGTTCGGTGCAGATGCTTCGCAACGTGCCGCATCTGGCGCTGATTCCGCTGGTGATTCTGTGGTTCGGCATCGATGAGTCGGCGAAGATTTTTCTGGTGGCGTTGGGCACCTTGTTCCCGATCTATCTCAACACCTATCACGGCATTCGCAACGTCGACCCGGCACTGGTGGAAATGGCCCGCAGTTATGGCTTGTCCGGTTTCGGCCTGTTCAGTCAGGTGATTGTACCGGGAGCGCTGCCTTCGATTCTGGTGGGTGTGCGCTTCGCGCTGGGCTTTATGTGGCTGACGTTGATCGTCGCCGAGACTATCTCCGCCAGCTCCGGAGTCGGCTATCTGGCGATGAATGCCCGGGAGTTTTTGCAGACTGACGTGGTGGTGTTGGCGATCCTGTTGTACGCGGTGCTCGGCAAATTGGCCGACCTCGCGGCCCGCGGGCTGGAGCGTGTCTGGTTGCGCTGGCATCCGGCCTATCAAGTGGTCAAGGGCGGTGCTGCATGACGGCTCAACAACCACCTCGTTTGCTGCGCGGAATTCCGTTGGCGGTGCGCAAGCTGCAAAAAACCTTCGGTCAGCGGCAAGTGCTGCGTGAGATCGATCTGCATATCCCGGCCGGTCAGTTCGTCGCCGTGGTGGGTCGCAGCGGTTGCGGGAAAAGTACCTTGCTGCGCTTGCTCGCCGGTCTCGACACTCCTACAGGCGGTGAATTGCTCGCAGGCTCGGCACCGTTGAGCGATGCGATCGAGGATACCCGTTTGATGTTCCAGGAAGCGCGTTTGCTGCCCTGGAAAAAAGTCATCGACAACGTTGGCCTCGGGCTCAAGGGCAACTGGCGGCCAAACGCACTGCAAGCGCTGGAAGCGGTCGGTCTGGCGGATCGCGCCAACGAGTGGCCGGCGGCATTGTCTGGCGGGCAGAAGCAGCGTGTTGCACTGGCCCGCGCATTGATTCATCAACCTCGGCTGCTGTTGCTCGACGAGCCGCTGGGCGCATTGGATGCCCTGACCCGTATCGAGATGCAGCAACTGATCGAACGCCTGTGGCAGAAACACGGATTCACGGTGCTGCTGGTGACCCACGACGTCAGTGAAGCCGTGGCGATTGCCGATCGGGTGATTCTGATCGAGGAGGGCGAAATCGGCCTCGACCTGCAAGTGGAGCTTACGCGCCCTCGGGTTCGCGGCTCCCATCGGCTGGCGGCGCTGGAAACCGAAGTCCTCAACCGCGTGTTGTCGCTCCCCGGTTCGCCACCTGAACCGGAACCCGTTTCACCGTTGCCCACGCAATTGCGTTGGGCCCAGTAACCCGGTTTCAAAAAACCTCTTACCCAAACAGGAATACCGCTCATGACTATTAAAGCCATCAACGTCCGTAACCAGTTCAAAGGCACCATCAAGGAAATCGTAGAGGGTGATGTACTGTCGGAAATCGACGTGCAGACCGCCTCCGGCGTGGTCACCTCGGTGATTACCACGCGCTCGGTCAAAGAGTTGGAACTGGTGGTTGGCAGTGAAGTGATTGCCTTCGTGAAATCTACAGAGGTATCGATCGCCAAGTTGTAAGCCGTGCGTATAGGCCACCCCCGAATGGCTTGAGCCCTTCGGGGTTTTTTATGCTGATTGATGACGGTAGGGGTGTTACGGATCAGGCGCACAGCGCCAACCGCCAGAGGGAATCAAGGTGCCGAGTGAAGACATGACGGCTTCATTGGCGAAAATATCCGGGGCGCCAGGATAACGTTGCGTAACCTGATGCATTGATATTTCCTGTGTTACGCGTCGCGTTTGGGCAGATAGGGTGGCAGGTACAGTCCCAGATAAGCGTCGAACACCCGCATGCCTTCCTCGGCCATGCGCGCAGTGATCTGCCCGTGCTGTTGCACTGAACGGGCGTAGACGCGGTCACCCAGTTCCATGGCCAGGGCAAAGACGTCGACATCTTTGGGCAGTACCGGCAGTTCGAAATGGTGATCGAACAGTTTGTGCATCAGATCGCCCAGCTCGATGTCGTGCTGACGGTCAGCCTGGGTGACTTCGGTCAGGCCGTGCTGGGCGAGGATCAGTTGGCGGGCGGCAGCGTCTTCGCTGTAGATGCTCAACATGCGCTGTTCCACCAGTCGCGACAGGTCGCGCCAGCCGCTGAGCGATGCGTGTTCGATCGGCGCTTGCAGGCAAGCGCGAAAAGCGGCGTGGACATCGGCGGTCAGGGCTTCGAGCAGGGCAGGGACGCTGGCGAAGAAGTGATAAACCGACGACGGCGGGATCTGCACTCGTTCCGCCACGCTGTAGATCGACAGGCTGGCCACGCCCTCGGCGGCAAGCAGCGTACGGGCGGCGTCGAGTATCGAATCGATCCGGGCCTGGCTGCGTGCGCGGGGTTTGCGGATAGTGGCGGGGCGCGTCATTGAACTCTCCTACAAGGCAGCGAGCATTGTACGAGTCGGGTTCGATGTTGTCTGTATAGCGCCGTTGCCCCCAGGAGCGTACTCGCTATGGGCTAGCCACCCATTTGCACGGTCCGGCCGTTCAAGGGTTGAACGGGTCGCGCATTCATTGGGTAAAGCTCCCGAAACGCATCCAACTGGGTTCGGGACAGCGCAACGGGAGTCGTCAGGACATGCCAGCGCACATTTTCGCTGCAAGGCGGAGTCGTCAAGGAGCCCATGTAGGCATAGTAATCACGTTTTTCGGGTAGCAAGTCTGCAATGCTCTGATTGTCCAGGGTCTTCGTTGCGCCCACTACGTCTGGCATTGCTGCAAGGATGGGCGCCAGGGCCGGGTTATGCGCACCTTCCTCGAAAAGAATGGCAACGACGGCGAGTTCGCCTGATTGATTGCGGTGAACCAGGTGCGCGACCATGGGAAAGGCACGGCCCTGTATTTTTTCTTCACTGGGACTGTGGAAGTGGAACTGTACTAATGAGTAGTTTCCGGAGGCCAGTGTGATCCCGCCCGCATTCGATGGCGTGACCTGAACGGTGTGTCCATTGTTCAAAACCGCTATCGGACTGGATCGATAATCAAAAACCAGCGGTGCCAGATCCGCTTTGGCAGCATCGCGAATATCGATGGGCGATTGCACTTTTCCGAGCTTGCAGAGTTTGTAATCGGGTCGCAGCTCGCCCCAATTATCCGGGCCTGAAGGGTTGGCGTAGCTCCATTGGGGGTGCTGCTGGGACTGAGCCCACGCGGCAGAGCATAAGCTGATCCCGACAAGAGAAAAGGCCGCGCCAAGGATGTGGGTTTTCATGATTGATACTCTCGAGGGGGGACGTAAAGGCAGGCTGGCGGATGATCCTTTCCGGGTTTCATCCAGGCGGTAAATCCGGCGGCCTGCATTTTGGGTTTGATATGAGAGTTTTTATGTAGGTTTATGTCCTGTTCTCTTGCAGGAATAGATCTACAACTTGTGTCCTACAATCCTGCCAATAATTGCAGTCCAAAAAAACGCCGCAGGCTTTTCGGCCGGCGGCGTTTTTTTTACTACGATCGCTTACACGGTATGCAGGTACCAGTTGTACTCGAGGTCGGAGATCGAGTGTTCGAACTCCTCCAGCTCGCTCTCTTTACAGGCGACGAAGATATCGATGTATTTCGGGTCGATATAACGGGCCATGACTTCGCTGTCGTCCAGCTCGCGCAACGCGTCGCGCAGGTTGTTCGGCAGGCTCTGCTCGTTTTGCTCGTAGCTGTTGCCTTCGACCGGAGCGCCAGGTTCGATCTTGTTGGTCAGGCCGTGGTGCACACCCGCCAGAACCGAAGCCATCAACAGATACGGGTTAGCGTCGGCGCCGGCAACGCGGTGCTCCAGACGTACCGCATCGGCCGAACCTGTCGGTACGCGCAAGGCTACCGTACGGTTATCCAGGCCCCAGCACGGCGAGTTCGGCACGTAGAACTGTGCACCGAAACGACGGTACGAGTTGACGTTCGGGCAGAGGAACGCCATCTGCGCTGGTAGGGTCTCGAGCACACCGCCGATCGCGTGACGCAGTGCGGCGTTCTGCTCGGGATCCTCACTGGCAAAGATGTTCTTGCCTTCTTTATCAAGGATCGAGATGTGTACGTGCAGACCATTACCTGCCTGGCCCGGGTAAGGCTTGGCCATGAAGGTGGTGTCCATCTCATGGTCGTAGGCGATGTTCTTGATCAGACGTTTGAGCAGTACCGCGTAATCGCACGCTTTGATCGGGTCGGCAACGTGGTGCAGGTTCACTTCGAACTGCGCCGGAGCACTTTCCTTGACGATGGCGTCGGCAGGAATGCCTTGCTCTTTGGCACCTTCCAGAATGTCCTGGAGGCAGTCGACGTATTCGTCCAGATCGTCGATCAGGTAGACCTGGGTCGAGTGCGGACGTTTGCCGGAAATCGGCGAGCGTGGAGGTTGTGGCCGGCCATTCACGTTCTCCTGGTCGATCAGGTAGAACTCAAGTTCGAATGCGGCGCAGATGGTCAGACCCAGTTCATCGAACTTGGTCACGACTTGACGCAGGACTTCGCGTGGGTCGGCGAAGAAAGGTTCACCTTCAAGTTCGTGCATGGTCATTAACAGTTGCGCGGTAGGGCGCTTCTGCCAGGGTTCATTGCACAGGGTATCGGGGATTGGATAGCAGATTCGGTCAGCATCACCGATATCCAGACCCAGACCGGTGCTTTCCACCGTCGAGCCATTGATATCCAGGGCAAATAGAGAGGCCGGCAGGTTGATGCCTTTCTCGTAAACCTTGTGGAGACTGGTGCGTTCAATGCGCTTGCCGCGCACCACACCATTCATATCCGCAATCAGAAGGTCAACGTACAGAACCTCAGGATGTTCCTTAAGGAACGCGTTCGCTTCGTTAAGCTGAACGGCACGCGGGGGTACCGACATGATGCAACACCTTTGTTGTTAAAAATATCAATCATTGATCTTTTCAGATTCCAGTCAACCCGAACGGCATGCCGAAGTCAAGCGAGGCCTTTTTTGCCCTCAAAAAGCGCTTGAGGAGCAGTTTTGGAGCAATTTAGGGCATTTTTTTGTCTTCGGCGTCTGTGGCGACCGCAGGCTTGAGCGGGCCGTGTTGTATTTTTTACGGGGGTGTTGTGTAAAAAAATGAACAAGGCTAAGCTCGATTTAAACCCATAACAGCAATAATACCGGGGTGCTTCATGTCTCGCCTGCCGTTAATCGGCGTCACCGCCTGCTCCAGGCAGATCGGTTTGCATGCTTATCACATTAGTGGCGATAAGTACGTCCGTGCAGTCGCAGTCGCTGCCAAGGGCTTGCCGTTGATACTTCCATCCCTGGCGGAATTGCTCGATCCGACCGATATTCTTGACGGTCTGGACGGCATCCTCCTGACCGGCTCTCCTTCCAACGTTGAACCTATTCACTATAGCGGACCTGCCAGCGCACCGGGGACTGCTCATGATCCTGAACGCGATCGCACCACCCTCCCGTTGATTCGCGCCGCTGTTGCGGCGGGTGTTCCGGTGCTCGGGATTTGTCGCGGCTTCCAGGAGATGAACGTGGCGTTCGGCGGCAGTCTGCATCAGAAGGTTCATGAGGTTGGCACATTCATGGACCATCGTGAGGACGACAACGAGCCGCTTGAAATGCAATACGCGCCCAGCCATCCGATGCACATTGAACCCGGCGGCGTACTGGCGGGCCTGGGCCTGCCGAGCGAAATTGCCGTCAACTCGATTCATGGTCAGGGCGTTGATCGTCTGGCGCCGGGCCTGCGCGTCGAGGCCAGGGCGCCGGATGGTTTGATCGAAGCACTATCTGTTGAAAGTGGCGGGGTCAGGGGAGGCAAGGCTTTTGCTTTAGGTGTGCAATGGCACCCTGAATGGCAAGTGAGCTCCAATCCCCATTACCTTGCCATCTTCCAGGCATTTGGTGATGCCTGCCGGACGCGGGCAATTCAACGCGACGCGGATGCGTCAACTAACGCCTGACTTATAAAAGTCAGGAAACTCAGCCCAGAGGCATTTATGAGTAACAACCTCGACCAGCTCACCGATTGGTTGAAAGACCATAAGATCACAGAAGTCGAATGCATGATTGGCGACCTTACCGGGATTACTCGCGGCAAGATCTCGCCGACCAACAAGTTCATCGCCGAGAAAGGCATGCGCCTGCCCGAGAGTGTGCTGTTGCAAACAGTGACGGGCGACTATGTCGAAGACGACATCTATTACGAACTCCTCGATCCGGCAGACATCGACATGATCTGCCGTCCCGATCAGAACGCGGTATTTCTCGTGCCTTGGGCCATCGAGCCAACGGCCCAAGTGATTCACGACACCTACGACAAGCAAGGCAACCCGATCGAGTTGTCGCCGCGCAACGTGCTCAAGAAGGTGCTCAAGCTCTACTCCGATAGAGGCTGGCAGCCGATCGTGGCGCCAGAAATGGAGTTCTACCTGACCAAGCGCTGTGAAGACCCGGACTTCCCGTTGCAGCCGCCAATTGGCCGCTCCGGTCGCCCGGAAACCGGTCGCCAGTCCTTCTCTATAGAAGCAGCCAACGAATTCGACCCGTTGTTCGAAGACGTCTACGACTGGTGCGAACTGCAGGAACTGGATCTCGACACATTGATCCACGAAGACGGCACGGCGCAGATGGAAATCAACTTCCGTCACGGCGATGCGCTGTCCCTGGCCGACCAGATTCTGGTGTTCAAGCGGACCATGCGTGAAGCGGCGCTCAAGCACAACGTTGCCGCGACCTTCATGGCCAAGCCGATGACCGGTGAGCCGGGCAGTGCCATGCACTTGCACCAGAGCATCATCGACATCGAGACAGGTAAAAACGTCTTCTCTAATGAAGATGGTTCGATGAGCGAGCTGTTCTTGCACCACATCGGCGGCTTGCAGAAGTTCATCCCCGAGTTGTTGCCGCTGTTCGCGCCGAACGTCAACTCGTTCCGCCGCTTCCTGCCAGACACCTCGGCACCGGTGAACGTGGAGTGGGGCGAAGAGAACCGTACCGTCGGCTTGCGCGTGCCGGATGCCGGTCCGCAGAACCGCCGGGTGGAAAACCGCCTGCCAGGGGCTGATGCCAACCCGTACCTGGCGATCGCAGCGAGCCTGCTGTGCGGTTTCATCGGCATGGTCGAGGCCATCAATCCAAGTGCGCCAGTGGTCGGGCGTGGTTACGAGCGACGCAATTTGCGTCTGCCATTGACCATCGAAGATGCGCTCGAGCGCATGGAGCACAGCACCACCATCGAGAAGTACCTGGGCAAGAAATTCATTACTGGCTACGTCGCGGTCAAGCGGGCCGAGCATGAAAACTTCAAGCGCGTGATCAGTTCGTGGGAGCGGGAATTCCTGCTCTTCGCCGTCTGATGCGCCGGGTGCGGTCGAGAAAGACCGCACTCTAACCTGAACTTAGGAGACTCGTATGACCAGCAAGAACCCGCAAACCCGTGAATGGCAAATCCTGAGCAATGATCACCACCTGGCCCCCTTCAGCGACTTCAAACAGCTGAAAGAGAAGGGCCCGCGGATCATCACTAATGCCAAAGGCGTTTACCTCTGGGACAGCGAAGGCAACAAGATCCTCGACGGCATGGCCGGCCTCTGGTGCGTGGCCATCGGTTATGGCCGCGATGAACTGGCCGATGTCGCCAGCAAACAGATGCGCGAGCTTCCTTATTACAACCTGTTCTTCCAGACCGCTCACCCGCCGGTGCTGGAATTGGCCAAGGCCATCGCCGACATCGCGCCTGAAGGCATGAATCATGTGTTTTTCACCGGTTCCGGCTCCGAAGGCAACGACACCATGCTGCGTATGGTCCGCCACTACTGGGCGATCAAAGGTCAGCCGAACAAGAAAGTCATCATCAGCCGCATCAACGGCTACCACGGTTCGACCGTGGCTGGCGCGAGCCTGGGCGGCATGACGTATATGCACGAACAGGGCGACTTGCCGATCCCCGGGATTGTGCACATCCCGCAGCCGTACTGGTTTGGCGAAGGCGGCGACATGAGCCCCGAAGAGTTCGGTATCTGGGCGGCCGATCAGCTTGAGAAAAAGATTCTCGAGCTGGGCGTCGACAATGTCGGTGCTTTCATTGCCGAGCCGATCCAGGGCGCGGGAGGCGTGATTGTGCCGCCAGAAAGCTACTGGCCGCGCATCAAGGAAATCCTCGCCAAGTACGACATTCTGTTCGTCGCCGATGAAGTGATTTGTGGTTTCGGCCGTACCGGTGAGTGGTTCGGTACCGATTTCTACGACCTCAAGCCGGACATGATGACCATCGCCAAGGGCCTGACCTCCGGTTACATCCCTATGGGTGGCCTGATCGTGCGTGACGAAGTGGTCGAGGTGCTCAACGAAGGTGGCGATTTCAACCACGGTTTCACCTACTCCGGGCACCCGGTAGCGGCGGCGGTCGCACTGGAAAACATCCGCATCCTGCGCGACGAGAAAATTATTGAGCGCGTTCATGCCGAAACGGCACCTTATTTGCAAAAGCGTCTACGGGAACTGAACGATCACCCGCTGGTGGGAGAGGTTCGTGGTGTCGGTCTGTTGGGGGCCATTGAGTTGGTTCAGGACAAGGCCACCCGTGCGCGGTATGTCGGGAAGGGTGTTGGCATGATTTGCCGGCAATTCTGCTTCGACAACGGGCTGATCATGCGCGCCGTGGGCGACACCATGATCATTGCTCCGCCACTGGTGATCAGCCTTACCGAAATCGACGAGCTGGTTGCCAAGGCACGCAAGTGTCTGGACCTGACCTTGAGTGCATTGCAAGGCTAAGTGCTAGGCTCTGAGCGGGGTGCCAGGTTTGGTACTTCGCTCGGTGTAAACAAAGGATGGGTCTTTCCTTGAAAGCCCGTGTTGGATCTTGCCAGACTACCCACTGTTCCAGTTGCCTGGGAATCGGCCACTGAACATGTGATCAAAAAGAATAATTGGAGCATTACGCATGAAGGCATCAGGTTTAAATAAAGCCGGCAAGACCCTCCTCGCCTTGTCTCTGATGGGTGTGATAGCTGGCGCAGCCCAAGCCGATAACAAGGTGCTGCACGTGTACAACTGGTCCGATTACATCGCACCGGACACCATCGCGAACTTCGAGAAAGAGTCCGGAATCAAGGTGGTGTATGACGTTTTTGACAGCAACGAAACCCTGGAAGCCAAGTTGCTGGCAGGCAAGTCCGGTTATGACATTGTCGTACCGTCTAACAACTTCCTGGCCAAGCAGATCAAGGCCGGCGTTTACCAGGAGTTGGACAAGTCCAAACTGTCCAACTACAAGAATCTCAACCCGTCGCTGCTCAAAGCGGTTTCCGTCAGCGACCCGGATAACAAACACGCCTTCCCTTACATGTGGGGTTCGATCGGTATCGGTTACAACCCCGAGAAGGTCAAAGCCGCGCTGGGCGTCGACAAGATCGACTCCTGGGATGTCGTGCTCAAGCCGGAGAACATCGCCAAACTCAAGGGATGCGGCGTGAGCTTCCTCGATTCGCCGACCGAAATGCTGCCGGTTGCCCTGCATTACCTGGGGCTGCCGACCGACAGCCAGAAAAAGGACGATGTGAAGAAAGCTGAAGATCTGTTCCTGAAGATCCGTCCTTCGATCACCTATTTCCACTCCTCCAAGTACATCTCCGACCTGGCCAACGGCAACATTTGCGTAGCCGTCGGTTATTCGGGTGACGTCCAGCAGGCCAAATCCCGCGCCGCCGAAGCCGGTGACAAGGTGAAAATCAGCTATGCCATTCCGAAAGAAGGTGCCGGCAGCTTCTACGACATGGTTGCTATCCCTAAAGATGCGGAGAACGTCGAGGGTGCCTACAAGTTCATGAACTACCTGTTGCAGCCGAAAGTGATGGCTGAAATCACCAACAGCGTACGTTTCCCTAACGGTAATGCTGAAGCAACTCAGTACGTGAACAAGGAAATCACCTCGGATCCGGGCATCTACCCGCCAGCCGACGTGCAGGCCAAGCTTTATGCGATCGCCGATTTGCCAGCCGCTACCCAGCGTGAGCTGACCCGCAGCTGGACCAAGATCAAATCCGGTAAATAAGCCGGTTTGAGGCAACAGGCTGTTGCCGTCGTCAACGCAAAGACGGCAACAGCAATAATTAAATGACAGAAAGTTTTGCTGGAAAGGTTTATCGAGGGTAAGTTGCGCGCCGGTTTTGTTGCCAGGCAGCCATGGCTGTCACGTAACGCTGGGCAACTTGGGCCCAACTATTTTAGAGGACCTCCACTTGCCTATTTCTTTGTTTCGCAACGCCATGCTGATCGGCGCCGGCCTGACGCTCGCCGTCAGTGTTCAAGCTGCGCCTACCGTGCATGTTTATAACTGGTCGGACTACATCGGGCAGACCACCCTGGCAGATTTCGATAAAGCCACTGGCATCAAGCCGGTGTACGACGTGTTCGATTCCAATGAAACTCTGGAAGGCAAGTTGCTGGCCGGGCACACCGGTTATGACGTGGTCGTGCCATCCAACCACTTCCTGGGCAAGCAGATCAAGGCCGGGGCATTCCAGAAGCTCGACAAGTCGCAGTTGCCGAATTACGCCAACCTCGATCCGTTGCTGCTCAAGCGTCTGGAGAAAAACGATCCGGGTAACCAGTACGCCGTGCCTTACCTGTGGGGCACCAACGGTATTGGTTACAACGTAGAGAAAGTCAAAGCGGCACTGGGCGTCGACAAGATCGACTCGTGGGCCATGCTGTTCGAGCCGGAGAACATCAAGAAGCTGTCTGGCTGCGGTGTCGCCTTCCTCGACTCGGCGGATGAAATGCTCCCCGCCATGCTGAATTACATGGGCCTGTCGCCTAACAGCCAGAACCCCGAAGACTACAAAAAGGCTGAAGCCAAACTGTTGGCGGTGCGGCCTTACGTGACGTATTTCAACTCATCCAAGTACATCTCCGATCTGGCCAACGGCGAGATCTGTGTCGCGGCCGGTTTCTCCGGCGATGTATTCCAGTCCAGGGCGCGTGCCGCTGAGGCTGGCAAAGGTATCGACATTGCCTACGTGATCCCCAAAGAAGGCGGCAACCTGTGGTTCGACATGTTGGCGATTCCTCGGGATGCGGGCAACGTCAAAGAGGCTCATGCTTTCATCAACTATTTGCTCAAGCCTGAAGTGATCGCTCAGGTCAGTGATGCCGTTGGTTATGCCAACCCGAACCCTGAAGCGGGTGAGCTGATGAATCAGGCAGTACGTACAGACGAGGCGGTTTATCCATCGCAAGCCATCGTCGACAAGCTTTACGTCAACGCTGAGTTGCCACCCAGGATTCAACGTTTGATGACCCGCAGCTGGACCAAGGTCAAGTCGGGTAAGTAGTGACAAAGGCTCAGACTATCCAAGGTTTGCCTGTATTGGGTGAACTGCAAATTTTGTTGGGAGTTTCGTAAATGGCTGTTGCCTCCGGCGCCTATAAGAAAGCCCTCGAGGGCGACCAATTACCTAAACAGGTGTTGGTCAAAATCGACCGGGTCACGAAGAAGTTCGACGAGACGATTGCGGTGGACGATGTGTCCCTGGAAATCAAGAAAGGCGAAATTTTCGCTTTGCTCGGCGGCTCGGGATCGGGCAAATCCACCCTGCTGCGGATGCTTGCAGGTTTCGAGCGGCCAACGGAGGGGCGCATTTTTCTCGATGGTGTGGATATCACCGACATGCCGCCATACGAGCGGCCGATCAACATGATGTTTCAGTCCTATGCCTTGTTCCCGCACATGACAGTGGCGCAGAACATCGCCTTCGGTCTCAAGCAGGACAAGATTCCGACGGCTGAAGTCGACGCCCGCGTGGCCGAAATGCTCAAGCTGGTACAGATGAGCCAGTATGCCAAGCGCAAGCCGCATCAGCTGTCCGGTGGCCAGCGTCAGCGAGTGGCGTTGGCGCGCTCTCTGGCCAAGCGGCCGAAGCTGTTGCTGCTCGATGAACCGATGGGTGCGCTGGACAAGAAGCTGCGCTCGCAAATGCAACTGGAACTGGTCGAGATCATCGAGCGGGTCGGCGTGACCTGCATAATGGTGACCCACGACCAGGAAGAAGCCATGACCATGGCTGAACGCATTGCGATCATGCACCTGGGCTGGATCGCCCAGATCGGCAGCCCGATCGACATCTACGAAACCCCGACCAGCCGTCTGGTCTGCGAATTCATCGGTAACGTCAACATCTTCGAAGGTGAGGTGGTGGACGACGCCGAGGGCCATGCACTCATTACCTGCAAGGACCTGGATCGCAATATCTACGTGGGTCACGGCGTCAGCACCTCGGTTCAGGACAAGTCCATCACTTACGCGATTCGCCCGGAGAAACTGCTGGTCACCTCCGAGATGCCGACCTGCGAATACAACTGGTCGAGCGGCAAAGTGCATGACATCGCCTACCTGGGTGGTCACTCGGTGTTCTACGTCGAATTGCCAAACGGAAAACTGGTCCAGTCGTTCGTGGCCAACGCCGAACGCCGTGGCGCACGGCCAACCTGGGGTGACCAGGTCTACGTCTGGTGGGAAGACGACAGCGGCGTGGTACTGCGCTCATGAACATGAAAAGACTCAAGCGCCAGCTACAACGAATAACCCCCGGTGGCCGTCAATTGGTCATCGGGATACCGTTCCTCTGGCTGTTCATGTTCTTCATGTTGCCGTTCTTCATCGTCATGAAGATCAGCTTCGCAGAAGCCGACGTGGCCATTCCGCCGTACACCGAGATCTACAGCTACGTCGAACACAAGGTGCAACTGCTGCTCAACCTCGGTAACTACGCGCTGCTGGGCGACGACGAGTTATACATCGCCGCGTACCTCGGCTCGCTGAAGATGGCATTTTTCAGCACCATCCTCTGCCTGCTGATCGGTTATCCGATGGCCTATGCCATCGCCAGCGCCCGCAAGGAAATGCAGACCGTGCTGATCCTGCTGATCATGATGCCGACCTGGACGGCGATTCTGATCCGCGTTTACGCGTGGATGGGCATCCTCAGCAACAACGGCCTGCTCAATGGTTTCCTGATGTCGATGGGCTGGATCAACGAACCGCTGCAGATCCTCAACACTAACCTGGCGGTCTATATCGGCGTGGTTTATTCCTACCTGCCGTTCATGATCCTGCCGCTCTACGCCAACCTGGTGAAGCACGACAACAGTCTGCTGGAGGCCGCGTCGGACCTGGGCTCGAGCACCTTCAACAGTTTCTGGAAAATCACCGTGCCGCTGTCGAAAAACGGCATCATCGCCGGCTGCATGCTGGTGTTCATCCCGGTGGTGGGTGAATTCGTGATCCCGGAACTGCTCGGTGGGCCGGAAACCCTGATGATCGGTAAAGTGCTCTGGCAGGAGTTCTTCAACAACCGTGACTGGCCGGTAGCGTCCGCCCTGGCCGTGGTGATGCTGGCGATCCTGATTGTGCCGATCATCCTCTTCAACCGTAGTCAGGCTAAAGAAATGGAGGGCAAAGAATGAAGCGCTTCGGTTTTTCAAGCCTGATGCTGATATTGGGGCTGGTGTTCATCTACGCGCCGATGCTGATTCTGGTGATCTACTCGTTCAACGCCTCCAAGCTGGTGACCGTGTGGGGCGGATGGTCGGTGAAGTGGTATGTCGGCCTGCTGGACAACACCCAGCTGATGGGCTCGGTGGTGCGCTCGCTGGAAATCGCCTGCTACACGGCCATTGCGGCGGTGGTGCTGGGTACCCTGGCGGCCTTCGTGCTGACCCGCGTGACCCGCTTCAAGGGACGCACGCTGTTCGGTGGCCTGGTGACCGCGCCCCTGGTGATGCCCGAAGTGATCACCGGTCTGTCGCTGTTGCTGCTGTTCGTGGCCATGGCGCAGATGATCGGCTGGCCGCAAGAGCGTGGCCTTGTCACCATCTGGATCGCCCACACGACGTTCTGTGCGGCCTATGTCGCGGTGGTGGTCTCGGCACGCTTGCGTGAGCTGGACCTGTCCATCGAAGAAGCGGCCATGGACCTTGGTGCGCGGCCGTGGAAGGTGTTCTTCCTGATCACCATCCCGATGATCGCGCCATCGCTGGGGGCAGGTGGCATGATGTCCTTCGCCCTGTCGCTGGACGACCTGGTGCTGGCCAGCTTCGTGTCGGGTCCGGGTTCGACGACCTTGCCGATGGAAGTCTTCTCGGCAGTGCGTCTGGGCGTGAAACCCGAGATCAACGCCGTGGCCAGCCTGATCCTGCTGGTGGTGTCGCTGGCGACCTTCCTGGTCTGGTTCTTCAGCCGCCGCGCTGAAGAAATCCGCAAACGTGCCATTCAGCTAGCGATCGATGAAAGCGCTGCCGACTCGTGGAAACAACCGGACATTCGCCGCGCCCAGACGCCGGAAGCGGCTTAAGCCGGCAACAGAAAAACCTCGCCCCTGTACGGAGCGAGGTTTTTTTTCGCCTCAGTTTCTTCTGGCGTACGCGATCCCCTGTGGCGCGGTCATCTGATCATCACGTGCGCAGCGTGTCATACGCCTCAAGCGCTCGCAGGGAGTAGATGTATGCCGCGCCGGCATTCAGCGAAATAGCGGTGGCCAGAGTCGCGGCCACTTCTTCGCGGGTAGCGCCAGCCTTGATCGCAGCGTCGGTATGCACGCCGATGCAGCCGTCACAGCGGGTGGTTATGGCGACCGCAATGGAAATAAGCTCGCGTGTCCTGGCATCGAGCACATTGTTCTCGGCTGCCGCTTCGCCAAGCGCCATATAGGCTTTGACCATTTTCGGGTTGCTCTTGCCCAGTGAACCGAAAGCGTTTTTGATGGTGGGCAGCAGTTCGGACCAGTTATTGAACATAGCGTTAACTCCAGCGAGGGTTGGGGTGTACTGTTGCGACATCCACAGTCTTGACCATCCGGGCGCATTGGGTTTGTTCGATCCGCTCACTTATTTATCCGATGCTCGCAAATGAACTCGATCGATAAACTCATCGCGTTGGCCGGCCTTCGTGGCAGTCTGGATTTACGTTGTCAGTTCCAGGGTGACTGGGCGCTGGACCATCAGCTTCAAGCGCTCGGCGTTGCGCCGTATCACATCGTGCTGGCGGGCGAGTGCCGGGCCGAGTTGTCCGGCGGGCAGCGGGTGCGGCTGTCCGAGGGCGACATTCTGCTGCTGCCTGGCGGCGCGGCGCATCTGCTGCGCAGCCCTGGAGCGCCTGTCGGCGCGATGACACCGCGGGTGGTTGAGGGTGGCTTGCTGCCGGTGCATCGAATGGGTGGCGACACGCCGGACCTGGACATGCTCTGTGGGCGCTTTCACTACAACCGTGAGTCGATGCTGTTTTCGGCGCTACCCGATTACCTGGTGATCTCCAGCCGCGAAGGTCAGCTGGACGGGCAATTGGCGGCGTTGATCGGTTTGCTGCGTGGGGAAGCGGACGGAAACCGTATCGGCGCGCAGTTTTTTGTCGATGCCTTGTCGTCTGCGCTGTTCACGCTGATTCTGCGCGCCCACCTTGCGCAGCAGACGCCGCTCAGCGGCACGCTTGCGTTACTCGCCGACAAACGTCTGAGCCGCGCCTGGCAAGCGATGCTTGCCGATCCTGGTCGTGACTGGAACATCGATAGCCTGGCCAGCACGGCGTCCATGTCCCGGGCGACGTTCATGCGTGCGTTTGTCCGCGTGGCCGGCGTATCACCGTGGGTGCTGCTGACGCAGGCAAGGATGGAGCTGGCCTTTAATCTGCTGAGCCAGTCACGTTTGGGCCTGAGCGATATCGCCGCCCAGTCGGGTTACCAATCCCAGGCGGCATTCAGCAAGAAGTTCAAAGAGACCTATGGCGAAGCGCCTGGGCGGTTGCGTAAGGAGATTTAGATCTCGGCCGAATACCTGGATTTCCCCAACTACTGAGCCACCCGAGCCGGCAACAGCTTCAAGGTACTGCGAGTATTGGCCGTCACCTCCTCGTCGTTGAAATATGCCTGCTGGTATATCCCTTCGATATACGCCTCGGCCTGGTCGTCATAGTGCTTGTCGAACAGTACGCCGCTTTGCCCCACCGGGTTGATGGTCAGGCTGTGTGCCGGGTCGGCGAAGTCGATGATGCGTCGGGTCGAGGGTCCGTAGGTCACCGGCCACGGCGCAGGGCCGATCCTGGCCGAGAGGTTGTTCGGCACTTCGTGAGTACCGGGAGCTTCGAACGGGCCGACGTTGAAGATTCGATCCAACGGCTTTTGCATGCCTAGCGGATGTCCGTGAGTCAGGGTGTGGGCCGTGCCCCACTGCCATTGCGCCGGATCTTCGCCGAGGGTGGCTTTGAGATGGGCAATGCTGGCCTGCCATGCAGCTTTGACGATGTCGGCGCGGGTTTCCTTGCCGATGGTGTTGCGGTTGTCCCACCACGGCGAATCGGGCGACGCCGCCAGACGCGGCAACGCGGCATCGATTACCCGGGTGGAGAGCAATGTGTCAAAGAACCCATCGCCGAGTTCATCGTGGAACACGGCGTCGGTCAGGTTGAATAGAAACTGGTTGAACAGCGTGGCGCTGGTGGAGTTCAGCGGGTAGTCGCCTTTCCACTGCGCCAATTGCGCCACCAGTTTGAGTTCCGTGGAGTCTTTCACCACCTCACGCAGCACTGGCAACAGCGGAGCCAACAGGCGAGGGCCATAGCCGGTGGTGGTGCCCAGTTGCAGCTTCTGGCTGGTATCCAGGTCCCATTTGACGTTCGCATCGCTCAGCTGCTTGTTCAGCTGCTGGCCGCGATCCGCCAGGTTGTAATAGCCGGGGATTTCCATTCCGGTTGGCGAGAGTGGCTGGAAGTTGGCCGAAACAATGTAACCGCGCGCCGGGTTCTCCTCCTGAGGGTTGGCACTGAATGGATAGAAACCATCCTTATCTGCCTGATTGGTGCTGCCGTCGAGGATAAAAAGCGGTTTGACCCCGGCCGGGCGTTTGGGCAGTTGCGCTGCGGCCCACCAGCCGATATCGCCCTTGGCATTGGCCCACACCAGATTCAAGCCAGGAGCGTGCACCTTGGCTGCGGCGTTGCGGGCCTTGGCCAGGGTGTCCGCGCGGTTAAGCTGGTAGAAACCTTCGAGAATCGGGTTTTGGGTTTCGAGGAACCCCCACCACATGGCAATCGGCGCCTTGCCGGCGCCAGCGCCGAGCACATCATTGATGATCGGCCCGTGGGGCGACTGGCGCAGAACCAGCGTGACCGGCGCCTGGCCCTTCACTGCAATCTGCTGCTGCGTGCTGACCAGATCCACCCATTTGTCGCGGTACCAGACCTGATTAGGGTTATCCGGGTTGACCTTCTCGGCGATCAGATCGAGATCGTCGTTCTGGAACATGGTCAGGCTCCAGCCGAAGTCGAGGTTGTGGCCGAGGAAGGCGAAGGGCACCAGTGCCTGGTGATGACCGTACAACTCAAAACCCGGCATCGACAATTGTGCTTCGTACCACACCGAAGGCACGGAGAAGCGAATGTGCGGATCGCCGGCCAGCAGCGGTTTGCCGCTCTTGGTCCGGTTGCCGGAAACCACCCAGGCGTTGCTCCCTTCGAACTGCGGCAGGCCGTTGTCGGCCAGCGCCTCTTCGCTCAGTCGGGCGATCGCGTTAAGGTCTTTCCAGTCAATGGCGGCGAGGGCCGGCGAGGTACGCGCCGGGCCTTTGGCCAACACGCCTTTAGGCTGCCAGTCGAGATCGAAGATTTTCAGGTAATTGCTACCCAGTTCATCGCGTATATAGGTCAGCAGGGGCTCGGTGCGAAAGGCTGCAGCAAAGCTATAGGCCATGTAACCGGCGACACTGATGGTGTCTTCAGCGGTGAACGCGCGCTTGTGGATGCCCAGTACGTCGAACTCCATCGGTTGGGCGTGGGTGTTCTGATATTGGTTGATCCCGTCCAGATAGGCTTGCAGGGCTTTCCAGGTCGGTGATTGGCGGTCAAGGCTGGCCGCGTAAGTCTCGGAGCGCTCGCGAATGCGCAGGCTGCGGAACAGTTTGTCGGTATCGATCAGCTTGGGACCGAGCACTTCGGCGAGCTCGCCTCGAGCCAGGCGGCGCATTATTTCCATCTGGAACAACCGGTCTTGAGCGTGCACATAACCGAGGGCGCGATAGAGGTCGGCTTCGTTCCCGGCGCGAATATGCGGTACACCGCGTTCGTCATAACGCACCGTGACCGAGTCTTGCAGACCCTCCAGCTCCACCATTCCCTGGCGCGATGGTTGTTTGCTGTACACGTACCAGCCCCCACCGACGGCGAGTGCGACGATCAGCAAGGCAAGTACGGTCAGGCTTCGTTTCATAAAAAATCCGTTCCAGGTCGTTTGATTTATTGGGGAGCGAGTTTATGGGTTTGATCTTATTGAAAGTAGTACTTCGAGAATTCATAGCACAGTATTTTATAAATAGGAAATTTCCTTCAGGTTTCTAGGGGTTGCACTACAACGGTGATGTTGCAAGGTTTTATGGCGATAGCCTATAAAGATACCTCAGGGTATCAGTAATGGCGGCGTGACTAATTTCAGCTCGTAGAATGTTCAGATAATTATTTGGCGGTAAATATATATCGTATTCATCGTAAAAAATTACGTCAAATTGATGCCTTGCAAATAAATGCGCTGGCTGTATTAGCAATCAAGCAACCTCCTCGCTTGACATGGCACTGCCATTTTTAATCGGGGAATCCTGAAGCGATAAGGGGGCAGAATATTGCCCTGCTGGACCGGCCTATAAATCTGCCAAAGACCACCAAGTAACTGTAAAAAACATACTCAAGACACTATTGAAAATATGAATTAACTGACATGGAAGAGTCATATGAATGATACTGAAAAATATTTAGGGCCTCATAGACAAACAGGACCAGGCTCATACGAACTGGCCCCTATGCCAATCAGGGGAAAGGAACCGGCCAGACTGAGCCAAGGCGGATTCTTCTCAGGAAGTTGGGGCTTGACTGAAGGCCCCCATAGAGGCACCAGTAATGGGTCAGGGAAGCTTAGCCCACTTACCCCTTTCATATGGGATGATCTGATGCATGAGCATCAAGTCAATCAGGGATACATCGACAGTGAATACAGCGAAATTTTCAATAGACTTACAGAGACGACCATCGGAGAAATAGAACAGGCAAAACAAGCAGCCAAGGGCGGTCGTGCTCTCTCGCAAACGGAAACAACCGAAATAGATCAAAAAACAACGCTCAATGCTATCCATTCAAAAGCGTCAGAGTATCGGGCTAACACCGAAATTGCTTATTCACTTTACGGTCATAATCCGTTTTTTTTGATGAAGGAGTTATCCTTCAAGAAACTCAATGAAAGCTTGAATTTGAATCCGCCAAATGTCTTGGTTGCTTATGAAGCAACAGACAGGGCATATCGTTCAGCGTTAGAACTCAAGCGTCTTTCATTGGGGATGAGTGTTCTGGCCAATCAGCTCCCAGAGCTGTCTATAAGAAAAAGCCAGGCGGATGCCGGAGTCTCGACCAGTAGGGAAGGTCAGAGGCTTCTCGCGGCTGAAAGACTTTCAGTTGTTAACCTGGAAACAAATATTCGTTTCCAGCTGTTACCTTCTTTTCTCGTTGAGAGAATTGCCGCAGTAGCGGGTTCGACAGGAGGGCGTAGCCTATCTCAATCGCTCATACATTATAAAATAGCGACAGACCATATTTTCAATGCTGAATGGGCAGCTATCCGCCCTTATGCAATGGCAAATCCACATATTAATTCGCCATTGAGCAAGCCTGAACTCGAAGCACTCAAGAATCTGGTGGACTTACAGGCTAATAATAGTCTGGGTGAACTCTGGCAAGATTACCATGTAGCACTTCTTCACTCAGAATCCGTTCGATATTTGTGGGAAACAACGAACGCCTTTTCGGGGCTGATCGTTCGCGCTCAGGAAGCGGAACGCCTGGAAGAGCAATTACGTATAGCAGCGGAGCAGGAAGTTCGACATCTGCAAGAACAAGCCCGTATTGCGGCAGAAGCTGAGGCCAGACGTGTGGCAGCTGAACAAACCCGTATTGCGGCAGAAGCCAGACGCGTAGCAGAAGAACAAGCTCGTATTGCGGCAGAAGCTGAAGCCGTGCGTGTTGCTGATGAGCAGGCGCGTGCAGCGGCAGAGGCTATTCGAACCGCCAATACGTTCCGTGCACCGGGTTCTGCGTCAGCGGCAGGGCCGCTGTTTATGACCTCGGCAGGAACCGTCGCGGTTATTGACGCAGCTTCGGTCACTCTGCAAGCGGCTATTCGTGCTGCAATTTCGGCTTTGGGAGGTCTTGTTGCAAGTGTTGGGTCTGGGGTTGTTGTAGGTGTTTCAGCACTGTTCTACTCATCGAAGCTGGCCAATGGTGAATTGCCAGAACGTTATGCTTTCAGTACACCGCTCTCGGACCTTGCTTCTGACATTGGGCAAGATTTAAACGCCGTCGCTGCGGTTGGCGGAACTGTTGATTTACCTTATCGCATCAGCTCAAAGACTGCTGCGGATGGACAGTCAGAGATTTTTGTTGTCAAGACGGATGGTCTGGATGTCCCTTCTAAAGTTGGCGTAGTTGCTGCTACTTATAACGCCGAACAGAACGTCTATACCGCGACCACGGCGGATGTGCCACCACGGACCTTGACGTGGACCCCTATCGTCAATCCGGGAAATAGTTCGACGACGTCGCCTGCCGAACAGCTCGCGCCAGCAGTCTACACTGGGGCAACGGTGATACCGGTTGAGGGACGGATCGATACATTCCCTTCGGTTTCCGAAGCCAGCTTTGATGATTTTATTACCGTCTTCCCGGTGGACTCTGGCCTGCCACCGGTCTACACGATGTTTCGGGACCGGCGAGACGATCCGGGTGTTGCAACAGGTTTTGGTCAACCTGTATCGGGGATCTGGCTGGGGGCTACATCGCAGGGGGAAGGGGCACCCGTTCCGTCGCGAATTGCCGACCAGTTGAGGGGCCGGGAATTTAAAAGCTTCAGGGCGTTCCGAGAAACCTTTTGGAAGGCAGTTGCTAATGACCCTGAATTAGCCAAACAATTTGATGCTGGTATTTTAGCTACAATGAAAAAGGGTCGAGCACCTGTTGCCAAAGAGAGTGAGCAGGTGGGGAGGCGAGTAAAGTTTGAGCTGCACCATAAAAAATATATCTCCGAAGGTGGTGAGGTATACGATATTGACAATATCAATGCGATCACCCCGAAAAATCACATTGAAACTCATAAAGGAGCCGGGAATGAGTAAGCTAATAAGTGAGATGTCAGAGGCCGACTTTTTAAGCTTTGTTACAAAAGTCTATAATGATGAATATGCTACTGAAGAAGAACATATTGACGCCATTTTAGAGTTTAAGGCTTTGACCGAGCATCCATCTGGTTCCGATCTGTTATTTTATCCGGAAACAGGGAAAAGTGGGCCGGAGGCGGTAGTCGCAGAGGTGAAAGCGTGGCGGGCTGCTAACGGCAAGCCCGGATTTAAAACGGTTTAAAATCGGTAATGCTCTTGCCGCTAACTGACGGTAAGAGCATTTTTTGGGAGTGAGAAGAACAATAGGAAAAAATAAATTGATTTCGGATTATACAGAGAAAGAGTTTTTGGATTTTGTAGCTGCAATTTGCGACCCCAGTAATCGAACAGAAGAGGAAGGCGAGAAGTTGGTTTTAGAGTTTGAGCGCTTAACATAGCATCCGGATGGGGCGGATTTGATCTACTACCCAAGAGACGACAGAGAGGATAGTCCCGAGGGGATTGTAAAGGAAGTCAATGAATGGCGAGCTGCTAATGGCAAGCCTGGATTTAAGACAGTTTAAATTCTGTCATTTGCAATGATGCTCTTGCCGTTAACTGGCGGCAAGAGAATTTTTTGGAGTGAGAAGAACAATAAGATGAAGAATAAGCTGATTTCTGATTATACAGAGAAGGAATTTTTGGATTTTGTGGCTGCAATTTTCGACGCCAGTACTCGAACAGAAGAGGAAGACGATAAGTTGGTTTTTGAGTTTGAGCGGTTAACAGAACATCCGGATGGGGCGGATCTGCTCCATTATCCACGAGGCGATAGAGAAGATAGTCCCGAGGGGGTTGTAAAGGAAGTTAAGGAGTGGCGAGCGGCTAACGGTAGACCAGGATTTAAAGCGGTGTGATTTTGTGATTTACAAAAATGCTCTTGCCGATAACTGACGGCAAGACCATTTATTTTATCGGCTGGCCAGCGATTGACTTATTCATTGCTGATCCACGGGCAATAACACCCCACCGCCAATGTATGCGTGGCATTCACCGCTCGCCCTTCGTTCAGCGCTTGGAGGATCGGTTCGATAAAACTGTTGCTGGAGTTGCAGGTCAGGCCTTCGCTGTACGGCCCGAAATACGCCAGTTTGCCGCTGCGATCCCAGATCGCGACCGCCGGGCTGGCGGGGATCTGTTCCGAGCCTGGCAGGGCGTCGAGGGGTTTCAGGCGGCTCAAGGTGCTGGGTAACTGCCCGTGACTGCCGGGCTTTTGTACCACGTAGAATTCAACGCCTTGCGGCGCATAGTGCTCAAGCAGTTCGGTCAGGTGCTGTTGATTGCCGACGTTGCACGGGCAGGCCGGGTCCCAGAAATGCACGACTCGAATAGCGCCGGGGCCCGCAAGACTGGAGGGAAGGCTCAGCGGATCTCCGGAAAACACCGCCGTGTGTGAGCTGAACGCTCGCAGGTAGCGTCCTTGAAACCAGTCATACGCGGCCCACAGCCCGCCGGCGCACACAAGGGCGAGCAGACTGGCAAGCAGTGTCGTGCGGTAGTGCGGGCGCATACGCAAGCATCCTCGAAGGCCGCGTAGCTTGCCATGCTTGCCGCGACAGATGAATATCGCAGGCTCATAAAGTCTGTTTCGCGCTCCGCGCTTTACCTGGAAATTCGTCATGCCTGCCGCCTTCAACCCCGATCATCTGCGTGCCAGCCTGCGGCCCTTGGCCGAGGCGCAGCCGCTGTCGGAGGAGGCGCAGGCCTATCAGCATTTTTATGGGCTGGATTTCCCGCAGCGCAGCGGGCCAGTCAAATGCGGTCTCGGCAGTTTCAACGTCGGTGGCTATCAGTTGGTCAGTCAGGTCTGGTGGCCACCACGGGCGGTGGCGACGATGTTCGTGTTCCACGGCTTCTACGATCACATGGGCCTTTATCGGCACGTGATCGACTGGGCGCTGGATCAGGGGTTCGTGGTGATTGCCTGTGATTTGCCGGGGCATGGACTGTCCAGCGGTGAGCGCGCCAACATCAAGGATTTCGCCGAGTATCAGGCGGCGCTGCAAGGGTTGTTCGATGAGGCACGCTCTCTGGACCTGCCGCAACCGTGGCACCTGTGCGGGCAGAGTACGGGCGGCGCGATTGTGATCGACCATGTGCTGAACGAAGGCGCAGACAGCCCGGCGCAAGGGCAGGTGGTGCTGCTTTCGCCGCTGGTTCGGCCGCGCTCCTGGGGCAGGTCGCACTTGAGTTATTACCTGATGAAGCCTTTCGTCAAAGGCATCGCCCGGCGTTTCAGCGAGAACACCAATGACCCGGCGTTCTTGCCCTTCCTGCAAGCCGATCCGCTACAACCGCTGCGCTTGCCGACCGCCTGGGTCGGGGCACTGGCGCGCTGGATCAAGCGTATCGAAGCGGCACCGCGCAGCAGTCGTCGGCCACTGATCATCCAGGGGCAAGCGGACATGACGGTGGATTGGGAACACAACCTTGAAGTGCTGGGGGGCAAATTCGACCGGCCACAGGTGTTGAAACTGCCCGAGGCCCGCCATCACCTGGCGAATGAAACCCAGGCGTTGCGCCAGGAGTATTTCGGGTTTTTGACCAAGCGAATGAAGGGGAGAAATCTCTAGCGACCGTTATGCCGCCATCGCGAGCAGGCTCGCGATGGCGATCTTCCAGGCACCGAAGCTTACTGGCTAAGGCTCGAGGTGCTTTGCCCCACCGCCAATCCCGCCCGAATCGCCGCCAACGCCGCCTGGTAATAAGCCTTGCCTTCAGAGGACTCGGCAAACGTGGCGAACTCCTCCAGTTCGTCATCCGACAGGTCGCGATAAACGTAGAGCAGCGTGTTGTTCAGGTCGGAGCCGATCTGCTCCATCAAGCGCTGGCGCTGACCGTTCAACATCCCTTGCGCCTGACCACCACCGAGCAGACCGGGAATCATCTGGCTCAGGCTGTCGGCGGCAACCCCGGCGATCGCCAGACTGACTTCGGCACCGGCCTCGCGGGCAGGCAGTGCTTGCGCCAAATGGCCGATGATCAATTGACGGGTGTCGCTGGCCTGGATCTTCGGCAAGCCCTGGGCATTTTTTGCCAGCTGATCGCGGCGGGTCGCCTGCAGTTCAGCGGCGACAATCTTGCGCCCCAGCGGTGACTGGAAAAATGCCAGAGCAGGTTTCGGGTCGGCGAGTTTCTGCCGCAACTGCGCCTGGGCTCGATGATCCATCGCCTGTGGCGCAAAGCGCTGATTGCTGTTGTTAACCAGCGCCTGGAACACCGCAGGCGGCAGGCTGTTTTTGTAGCGTTGCTGGGCGGCGGTGAGGGCGTCATTAAAATGCGCGCGTTGTTCTGGCCAACCGGCGACCTTGTACAACTGGTCGAGGCCGTCTGCCCAAGCGGGCAAAATGCAGAGCATTAGCAGGGGAAAAAGCAAGCGACGCATAAGGGCTCCTGTCAGCAGGCCACTATTCTCCGTGTGAGGTCTCGTCTTGTCGAGAATTCGTATCAGTGCGCTCTGCGGCTCTGTCGGATTTACATGCGTATGGATACTATGCTCGGCATGCAAATACCCTCCGATCACCCGCTGCTGTTACGTATCGTCGACGACCTGGCTGCACGCGGCTGGTCGCAGCAAAATATTTTCCTGCCCGAGGGGCTGACCCTGGAACTGGCAGCTGAGTGTCGCAAACGCGCCGCCGAGGGTGGATTGGCTCCGGCCGCAGTGGGCCGGGGCTCCTTCCAGGAAATTCGCGAGGGTATTCGAGGTGACCATATTCAATGGCTCGAACCCGGCCAGGTTGAGTCTTGCGACAGCTACCTGGGGTTGATGGAGAGCCTTCGGGTCGCCATGAACCGTGGGTTGTTCCTGGGGCTGGAAGATTTCGAAAGCCATTTCGCGCTGTACCCGCCGGGTGCGTTTTACCTCAAGCATGTCGACCGCTTTCGCGACGATGACCGGCGCATGGTGTCCACCGTGATTTATCTCAATCAGGCCTGGTTGCCCGAGCATGGCGGACAGCTGCGGATGTATCTGGGCGAGGGGGTTGAATATGACGTGGTGCCCACGGGTGGTTGCCTGGTGGTATTCCTCTCCGGCGAAGTACCCCATGAAGTCCTGCCCGCCACTCGAGATCGCCTGTCGTTGACGGGGTGGTTTCGTCGTCGCGGCAATGAGCCGTTTTGATCATGCAAAAAATTCTGGTGAGCCGCTGTCTGCTGGGACACCCTGTGCGTTACGACGGCGGGGCTGGCGGGCCGTTCGATCAATTGGCGAGCTGGATGGCCGAAGGTCGGGTGGTGGCGCTGTGCCCGGAAGTGGCCGGTGGTTTACCGACGCCGCGGCCTGCAGCCGAGATTCCCGGTGGGCAAGGTGTCGAAGTGCTGGATGGCAGCGCGCGGGTGCTGACCGCTGAGGGAGAGGACGTCAGTACCGAGTTTCTATCCGGTGCGCGACAGGCCCTGGCGTTGGTCGAACAATACGGCATCCGGATTGCGGTGCTCAAGGCCAACAGCCCGTCCTGCGGCAACCTGCAGACCTATGACGGCACTTTCAGTGGGGTCAAAGTCAGCGGGGAAGGTGTTACCGCGGCGTTGTTGAAACGCAATGGGGTCCAGGTTTTCAGTGAGCTGGAGTTGCCGGAAGCGTTGGCGGCGTTGGCGGCACTGGACTGAACTTGCCTGGATTTACAAAACTACGCAGATCTAGTGTGGGAAGGGCCGGGCGACGTTCGCTTGCTCGCGATAGCAGATTGGCAGTCGACATCACTTTTGAATGTGATGGCCTTATCGCGAGCAAGCGAACGTCGCCCGGCCCTTCCCACATTAGATCTTCGGTGTAACAAATTCCTCATTCCAACTATCAAGGCTTCGGTGGCTTGCTCGCATCCGTTCCAAACCATTTTTCCGAGAGTGCCATCAACCGACCATCGGCTTTGATGCGTTGCAGCGCGTTGTCGATGCTGGCCTGAAACGCCGGATTGCCTTTCTGAAACGGGATCACCAGGCTCAATGTCGGGCCAGCATTGGCGCCTTCCTGAGCGGGCAAGTGGCTGTCACGAACGGCGTAAGGGACCGGCAAGCGGTCACTGATGGCCGCATCGATTTGCTTGTCCGCTACGTCTTTGAGCTGTTGCTGCGTATTGGGGGTGCTGCGCAGATCGATGCCTTCGACCGTGCGTGTCGGCTCGGCGAACTGGCTGCTTTGCGCCAGCCCCAGCGCCTGACCGTTGAGTGCTTGCAGCGTGCGCAGCGGTCGGGGCTCTTCCTGACGCACGATCAACTGCGCATTGGAATAACTATAGGGTTCACTGAAGTCGAAGCGCCCCTTGAGTTCGGGGGTCACTGCTATGTGGTTGATGGCCACATCGTACTTGCCGCTCTCGACGCCTTGTAGCAAGTCAGCCGAGTTCGTGATGACGAAGTCCGTCCGCACGTCCAGCTCACTGGCGAGCATTTGGCCCAACTCGACCTCGAAGCCGGTGAGTTTGCCGTCATCCTTGAAGTTAAACGGTGGTGTATTGGCTTCCAGGGCGATGCGCAGCTCGCCACGGTCATTTACATCGTCGATCAATTCGGCTTGAGCGTAAGTGCTCACAAGGGGCAGCAAAAGTAACAGGCCAGGCAAAAAACGCATGGTCACTCCTTTGAATTCTAATGTGCTGTACGCGGGTTCTGGCGCGCTTTGCTATGGTGATGAGTGCCTTCGACAACGAATTACGACGAAGTTGTCTTAACCGTACAGATTTCGCAGAAAAACTGGAGAACAGAATGAAAACGTTTATGTCTCGTGCTGCTTTGGCCAGCCTGTTGCTGGGTGCTTCGATGCTGGCGAGCGCTGCGGATAGCATTGCACGCACTCCGGCTCCCAAGGGCGCGACGGTGAGCATCGTCTCTCCGGCGGACGGCGCCACGGTGGGTGAGAGCTTCAAGGTCAGATTTGGCGTCGAGGGCGTGGCGCTGGCGCCAGCGGGTGACCAGACCAAAAACACCGGTCACCACCATCTGCTGATCGACGTCGACAAGCTGCCGGCCGAAACTGCGCCGATCCCGAAGGACGCCAACCACATGCACTTCGGCATGGCGCAAACCGAAACTGACATCAAACTGGCCCCGGGCAAGCACACCTTGCAGATGGAGCTGGGCGACAAGAATCACGTGCCGTTCGATCCGCCAATTCTCTCGAAGAAAATCACCGTCACTGTGAAATAAGCGTATCGCAGGCATAAAAAAGGAGACCCGAGGGTCTCCTTTTTTCGTTGGTGCTCCAGGCTTAGAACAACACGCGGCAACGGATGGTGCCTTTGATGTGTTGCAGCTTCTCTTGCGCCAGGTCCGAGTACTCGGCGTCGACGTCGATGACGACGTAGCCGACTTTCTCGTTGGTCTGCAGGAACTGACCGGAGATGTTGATACCGTTTTCGGCGAAGACCTTGTTGATCTCGCTCATCACACCCGGAATGTTCTCGTGGATGTGCAGCAAACGGTGTTTGCCAGGGTGAGCCGGCAGCGCCACTTCCGGGAAGTTGACCGAGGACACCGACGTACCGTTGTCGCTGTACTTGACCAGCTTCTCAGCCACTTCCAGGCCAATGTTGGCTTGCGCTTCAGCGGTGGAGCCGCCGATGTGCGGGGTCAGGATCACGTTGTCCAGGCCACGCAGCGGGCTTTCGAACTCTTCGTCGTTGGAGCGAGGCTCCACCGGGAATACGTCGATAGCCGCGCCGATCAGGTGCTTGTCCTTGATCGCGTCCGCCAGGGCTTGTAGCTCGACCACGGTGCCGCGAGCAGCGTTGATCAGAATGCCGCCCTTCTTGATCGCGCGAATTTCTTTCTCGCCGATCATCCACTGGGTGGAAGCAGTTTCCGGAACGTGCAGGGTGACGATGTCGGACATGCCCAGCAGCTCGGTCAGGCTGGCGACCTGAGTCGCGTTGCCCAATGGCAGCTTGGTGATGGTGTCGTAGAAATACACCTGCATGCCCAGGCCTTCAGCCAGGACCGACAGCTGAGTGCCGATCGAGCCGTAACCGACGATACCCAGCTTTTTACCGCGGATTTCGAAGGAATTGGCCGCGCTTTTGATCCAGCCGCCACGGTGGCAGGAAGCGTTTTTCTCAGGAATACCGCGCAGCAACAGGATCGCTTCAGCCAGCACCAGCTCAGCCACCGAGCGGGTGTTGGAGTACGGTGCGTTGAAGACCGCGATACCGCGTTCGCGAGCAGCGTTCAGGTCGACCTGGTTGGTGCCGATGCAGAAGCAGCCAACAGCGACCAGTTTCTTCGCGTGATCGAAAATCTCTTCGGTCAGTTGAGTACGGGAGCGAATGCCGATGAAATGAGCATCAGCGATCTTTTCCTTGAGCTGGGCTTCCGGCAGAGAACCTGTGAGGTACTCAATGCTGGTGTACCCGGCGGCCTTGAGGACGTCGACAGCCGATTGGTGGACGCCTTCGAGAAGAAGGAACTTGATCTTGCTCTTATCGAGGGAAGTCTTGCTCATCTGCGTAAACCTGTGTCCCGGAGAAAAATGGCAGGGAAGTGGACAGCCTGAGCTGACCTGGGCGGCATTATAGCCGTCACCGCAGAACGCCTTGGGCACTATCCTGCGGGGGCGGTATGCTAGCATATGCGCCCCGCTAAACACTCATTCCTGCGACGTGAAGCGTTCTCAGGATGACCATGAATTGTTCGAGAGTTCTGCCGATGACCAATCCTGCCCTGATTGATGAGCTGAAGACCCTGGTTGAGCCTGGCAAGGTGCTGACCGATGCCGACTCCCTGAATGCTTACGGTAAGGATTGGACCAAGCATTTCGCCCCGGCACCGACGGCCATTGTGTTCCCGAAAACCACTGAGCAAGTCCAGGCCATCGTGCGCTGGGCCAATCAGCACAAGATCGCGCTGGTGCCTTCCGGCGGGCGTACCGGGCTTTCTGCTGCTGCGGTAGCGGCCAATGGCGAAGTGGTGGTGTCGTTCGACTATATGAACCAGGTGCTGGAATTCAACAGCACCGACCGCACTGTGGTCTGCCAGCCGGGCGTGGTCACCGAGCAGTTGCAGAACCTGGCCGAAGAAAAAGGCCTGTACTACCCAGTGGATTTCGCTTCGGCCGGTTCCAGTCAGATTGGCGGCAACATCGGCACCAATGCCGGCGGGATCAAAGTGATTCGCTACGGCATGACCCGTAACTGGGTCGCCGGCATGAAAGTCGTGACCGGCAAGGGCGACCTGCTGGAGCTGAACCGCGACCTGATCAAGAACGCCACCGGCTACGACATGCGTCAGCTGTTCATTGGCGCTGAAGGGACCCTCGGTTTCGTGGTTGAAGCCACCATGCGTCTGGATCGTGCGCCGAAAAACCTCACCGCAATGGTCCTCGGCACTACCGATTTCGACTCGATCATGCCGGTGCTGCATGCATTCCAGAGCAAGCTCGATCTGACTGCCTTCGAGTTTTTCTCCGACAAGGCTCTGGCCAAAGTCCTGGCGCGCGGCGACGTGCCAGCGCCGTTCGAATCCGATTGCCCGTTCTACGCGCTGCTGGAATTCGAAGCGACCACCGAAGAAGTGGCCAACCACGCCCTGGAAACCTTCGAGCATTGCGTCGAAGAGGGCTGGGTGCTCGACGGCGTGATGAGCCAGAGCGAGTCGCAGTTGCAGAACCTCTGGAAGCTGCGCGAATACATCTCCGAAACCATTTCCCACTGGACGCCGTACAAAAACGACATTTCGGTCACTGTGTCGAAAGTCCCGGCTTTTTTGAAGGAAATTGATGCAATCGTCGGTGAACACTACCCGGACTTCGAAATCGTCTGGTTCGGCCATATCGGTGATGGCAACCTGCACTTGAACATCCTGAAGCCTGAAAACCTGAGCAAGGACGAGTTTTTCACCAAGTGCGCGACCGTCAACAAGTGGGTGTTCGAAACCGTCGAGAAGTACAACGGCTCGATTTCCGCCGAACATGGCGTCGGCATGACCAAGCGCGACTACCTGACCTACAGCCGCTCGCCGGTTGAGATCGAATACATGAAAGCGGTCAAAGCGGTGTTCGACCCGAACGGCATCATGAATCCGGGCAAGATTTTCGCCCTGTGACTTTCCAGGGCCGGGACTTTCTGTCTTTGAAACAGCAGTACCAGATGAATCAATGAAGCAGGAGTCGGTAATGAGCTATCAGCACCAGTATGTCGACGGTACTCGTATTCACTTCCCGGTCGGGAAAGTGGTGTGCATTGGCCGTAACTACGCCGAACACGCCAAGGAACTGGACAACCCGGTGCCTACCGAGCCGTTGCTGTTCATCAAACCGGGCAGTTGCGTAGTCGAGCTGGAAGGCGGTTTTGCGATTCCCACCGAACGTGGCTCGGTGCACTACGAGGCCGAAATTGCCGTGTTGATCGGCAAGCCACTGTCGACCAGGCCGAGCCGCGAAGAAGTACTCGACGCGATTTCCGGTTTTGCCCCGGCGCTGGACCTGACCCTGCGCGACAAGCAGGCGGAACTGAAAGCCAAAGGTCTGCCGTGGGAAGTCGCCAAATCCTTCGACGGCGCTTGCGTGCTGGCTCCGTTCGTCGTCAGCAGCACCTTTGCTGACCTGACCGACATCGGTATTCGCCTGACCATCAATGGCGAAGTCCGTCAGGACGGCAACAGTCGCGACATGCTCAACCCGATCGTGCCGATGATCCAGTACATGGCCGGCTGCTTCTCGCTGCAAGCCGGTGACGTGATCCTGACCGGCACCCCGGTTGGCGTCGGCCCGCTGAATGTCGGTGATGAACTGGTGCTGGAATTGCCAGGCGTCAGTAGCTTCAACAGTAGCGTTCGCTGAAGTCTGAGCCTGGGTGCAAAAAGATCGCAGGCGATAGCTTCTACGGCTTTGCGTACGCCTGATAACTCATGGGTGTACGCGGTAGGTGCAGGCGCCGCCTGCGGTCATTAAGTTTGAATTCATGCAGTCGTGGTATTTCATCCGCCCGTCCTGTTTTTGAGCTTGCCGAATGCGCCGACTTGCCCGTCCCCAACCGTTCTTCCTGCTTGTGAGTCTTGTCGCTCTGGTGCTGCTGGTACTGGCCGGGCAGCACTATCGACTGTTCGAGCGCGCCTGGTTCAACGTGCAGGCGTGGTGGCAGCCTGCGGACGCCCGATCCATTGGTCTGGCGGATTACCGGGTATCGCTTGAGGCCAGGGTCATCGAGGGGCTGGATGCCGACGTCTCTGCGCTGACCTATGACCCGGTGCGTAAAAGCCTGTTTACGGTCACCAACAAAAATGCTGAGTTGATTGAACTGTCCCTCGATGGTCGGATCCTTCGACGTGTGACATTGATCGGGTTTGGCGATCCGGAAGCTGTCGAGTTCATTAACGCCGACACCTATGTGGTTGCCGATGAGCACGGGCAGCGACTGATCAAAATTCATCTGGAAGACAACACGGTGTTCCTCGATGCGGCAGATGCCGAGCAGATGACCCTCGGCGTGCACACCAGCGGCAACAAAGGCTTTGAGGGGTTGGCATACGACTCGGTGGGCAAGCGGCTGTTCGTCGCAAGGGAGCGCGACCCGATGCTGATCTATGAGATTCAGGGTTTTCCTCATTACAACCCTGAAAAGTCGTACGCGGTGCATGTGGTGAACAATCCCAAGCGTGACGCCGGGTTGTTTGTCCGCGATCTGTCCAGTCTGCAATACGACAAGCTCAGCGGGCATTTGCTGGCGCTGTCGGATGAGTCGAGGCTGGTGCTGGAGCTGGATGTCGACGGACGGCCGTTGAGCACGATGTCACTGAGCAGGGGGCATCAGGGGCTGCAAAAGACCGTGCCGCAAGCGGAAGGGATCGCCATGGATGACGAGGGTACGATGTACCTGGTCAGTGAGCCCAATCTGTTTTACGTCTTCAAGAAGCCGCCGCAACCCTGATAAACACCGCAGAGCCATGTAGGAGCAGCCGGTCGACGCTCGATTGCTCGCGATAGCAGTCTGTCAGTCGACATCTCTGTCGCCTGTGACGGCCTCATCGCGAGCAATCGAGCGTCGACCGGCTGCTCCTACAGGGTCATGCGCGAAGGGTTTTCACGCCTTCGCTAGTGCCCAGCAGCAGCAGGTCGGCCGGACGCGCTGCGAACAGGCCATTGGTGACCACACCGACGATAGCGTTGATCCGGGTTTCCAGCTCGACCGGATTGGTGATCTGCATGTTGAACACGTCGAGGATGATGTTGCCGTTGTCGGTCAACACGCCTTCGCGGTAAACCGGGTCGCCGCCGAGCTTCACCAGTTCGCGGGCCACATGGCTGCGGGCCATCGGGATCACTTCGACCGGCAGCGGGAAGGCGCCCAGTACTGGCACGAGTTTGCTGGCGTCGGCGATGCAGATGAAGGTCTTGGCCACCGCCGCGACGATCTTCTCGCGGGTCAGGGCTGCGCCGCCACCCTTGATCAGGTTCAGGTGTTCGTCGGTTTCATCGGCGCCATCGACGTAGAACTCCAGGTCGCTGACGGTATTGAGCTCATACACCGGAATGCCGTGGCCCTTGAGGCGTGCCGCGGTGGCTTCGGAGCTGGCGACCGCGCCGTCGAACGCGCCCTTGTGCAGGGCCAGGGCGTCGATGAAACAGTTGGCGGTGGAGCCTGTGCCGACCCCAACGATGCTCTTGTCGTCGAGTTTTGGAAGGATAAAGTCGACGGCGGCCTGAGCCACTGCCTGTTTGAGTTGATCCTGGGTCATGCGGGCTCCGAAGCGGGCAGAGGGGGAACAGAAGGCCGCCATTATAGCCGTATGCCCGGTTAAAACCTCTTGATTCGTATGGTCGCACGGCCAAACGCTGAGTTAGACTCCTTGGCCCTGCCCAACCCGCTCAGTGATGCTTTCCGATGCTCGAACAGTACGTCAAGAAGATCCTCACCTCGCGCGTTTATGACGTTGCCGTAGAAACTCCATTGCAGACTGCCCGCCAGCTCTCCGAGCGGCTGTGTAATCAGATCTGGCTCAAGCGTGAAGACTTGCAGCCCGTGTTCTCGTTCAAGATTCGCGGTGCTTACAACAAGCTCACACAGCTGACTGATGAGGAGCGCGCCCGCGGCGTGGTCACCGCATCAGCCGGCAACCATGCACAGGGCCTGGCCCTGGCGGCCAAAGTGCTGGGGGTCAAGGCGATCATTGTGATGCCCAAGACCACCCCGGAGATCAAGGTCGAAGGCGTGCGCTCCCGTGGCGGCAAAGTGGTGCTGCACGGCGATACCTTCCCGGAAGCATTGGCTTACTCGCTGAAACTGGTCGACGAAAAAGGCTACGTCTACATCCATCCGTACGATGATCCGCACACCATTGCCGGGCAGGGCACCGTGGCGATGGAGATTCTGCGCCAGCACCCGGGGCGTCTGGATGCCATTTTTGTTCCGGTAGGCGGTGGCGGCCTGATCGCCGGGATCGCCGCTTATGTGAAATACCTGCGGCCGGAAATCAAAATCATCGGCGTCGAACCGGACGATTCCAATTGCTTGCAAGCGGCCATGGCGGCGGGCGAGCGCGTGGTGTTGCCGACTGTCGGCATCTTCGCCGACGGCGTAGCAGTGGCGCAGATCGGTCAGCACACCTTTGACATCTGCAAAGACTATGTTGATGAAGTGATCACTGTCAGCACCGACGAGATCTGTGCGGCGATCAAGGATATCTACGACGATACCCGCTCGATCACTGAGCCTGCCGGTGCTTTGGGCGTAGCCGGGATCAAGAAATATGTCGAGTTGCGCGGCGTCACCGGCCAGACTCTGGTGGCCATCGACTCCGGCGCCAACGTCAATTTTGACCGACTGCGTCACGTCGCCGAACGCGCCGAATTGGGCGAGGGGCGCGAAGCAATCATCGCCGTGACCATTCCGGAAAAGCCCGGCAGCTTCAAGGCATTCTGCGAAGCCATCGGCAAACGTCAGATCACTGAATTCAACTATCGCTACAACACCGGCAGCGAAGCGCACATTTTCGTCGGCGTGCAGACGCACCCGGAAAACGATCCGCGCAGTGCGTTGATCAGTAGCCTTATGATTCAGGGTTTCCCGGTACTCGACTTGACCGACAACGAACTGGCCAAGTTGCACATTCGTCATATGGTGGGTGGTCATGCGGCGCGGGTCAGCGATGAGATAGTGCTGCGCTTCGAGTTCCCGGAGCGACCGGGCGCGCTGTTCAACTTCCTCAACAAACTCGGCGGTCGCTGGAATATCTCGATGTTCCACTACCGCAACCACGGTGCTGCCGATGGGCGAGTGGTCGCAGGCCTGCAAGTGCCTGCCGATGAACGCCATCTGGTGCCGGCAGCGTTGGCAGAGATCGGTTACCCATACTGGGATGAAAGCAATAATCCGGCGTATCAACTGTTCCTCGGTTGAGTGACTACGCTGATGGTCACGGCCTAAGGAGTCGTATACATGGAAACGCTTACCGCCCTGAAAATAGCCCACGTCCTGGCGACGGTGCTGCTCTTGGGCAGCGCGTTGGGATTGGCAATCCGGGTATGGCGTGGTGACAGCAAGGGTGATGCGACGATCTACACCCGCATCTTGCATCGGCCGTGGCTGTTCGTCTGGTTGGTGATGGGGGTTGCGCTGCTGAGCTTGCCGTTCAGCGGCTGGTGGATGGCGCACCTGGTGGGCTGGCCACTGGGGCAGACCTGGGTTCTGGCCTCCAGCGTGATCTATATGTTCGGCGCGCTGAGCTGGTTATGGCTGCTGATACGGCTCAATCGCCTGCGGGTGGCGCAGGCGGCGAGCAATTTGAAATTCACCTTGGCGTTGGCGGTTTTCAGCTTTGTTTGCTTCATTGCCATTTCAGGATTGATGGGCGCCAAGCCGGTTTAAATCCAGAAATAGTGCCGGTCCTATCGCGAGCAAGCTCGCTCCTACAGGAACCCTTGCTCGCGATGGTGTCATCAGTCGCGCAGCGAAATCACCGGCCAACCCCGTTTCTCGGCCTCAGCCCGCAAATTTGGATCAGGATCTACCGCCACCGGATTCGTCACCTGTTCCAGTAGCGAAAAATCATTCATCGAATCGCTGTAGAAGTAGCTGTCTTGCAGGCTAAATCCGGTTTCTTCCAGCCAACGATTCAAGCGCGTCACCTTGCCTTCACGGAAGCACGGCACGTCAGTGCTGCGCCCGGTGTAGCGGCCGTCGATCATTTCGCACTCGGTGGCGATCAGGGTTTCGACGCCCAGGCGTGCGGCAATCGGCCCGGTAACGAAGCGGTTGGTGGCGGTGATGATCACCAGCTTGTCGCCGGCGGCCCGGTGTTTGGCTAGTAGCTCGATGCCCTTGGGCAGCATGATCGGTTCGATGCAATCGCGCATGTAGTCGCGATGCCATTCGTCCAGCTTGGCCATCTCGGTGCGGCCGAGGATTTCCAGGCAGAAGTTCAGGTACTCGGCGTTGTCCAGTTTGCCGGCCAGGTAATCCTGGTAGAACTCATCGTTACGCGCCTTGTAGGCGACAGCGTCGAGGATGCCCCGTTCGCACAGGTAATCGCCCCAGGCGTGGTCACTGTCACCGCCCAAAAGCGTGTTGTCCAAGTCGAATAAAGCCAGGCGCATTGCAGTTACTCGCTGAAAAGTCTGTAAAAAGGCGTCCAGAATACGGTCTTTTCACAAGAGTGCACATAAGGTAGGCCGGCTCGTTGCTGCTTTCACAGCCTTTGTGGAACAATGCGGCGACATGCGTTTGCGAGGTTGTTGCCGTGATCGACCCAGATGGTTTCCGCCCCAATGTTGGGATCATTCTGACGAATGATGCCGGCCAGGTGCTATGGGCTCGCCGTATCAATCAAGATGCCTGGCAGTTTCCGCAGGGTGGTATCAACCCTCAGGAGACACCGGAAGACGCCTTGTACCGTGAGTTGAACGAAGAAGTGGGTCTGGAACGCGAAGATGTGCAAATTCTCGCCTGCACTCGGGGCTGGTTGCGCTATCGTTTGCCGCAACGTCTGGTGAGGACGCATAGTCAACCGCTGTGCATCGGCCAGAAACAGAAATGGTTTCTCCTGCGCCTGGTCTCTAACGAGCAGCGGGTGCGGATGGATTTGACCGGCAAACCGGAATTCGATGGCTGGCGCTGGGTCAGCTATTGGTATCCGTTGGGCCAGGTAGTGACATTCAAGCGCGAGGTGTATCGACGCGCCCTCAAAGAGCTTGCCCCGCGCCTTTTAGCGCGCGACTGACGACGGAGTTCGACCCCGAGCCATGCTCAATACGCTGCGCAAGATCGTCCAGGAAGTTAACTCCGCCAAGGATCTCAAGGCGGCGTTGGGGATTATTGTGTTGCGCGTCAAAGAAGCCATGGGCAGCCAGGTCTGCTCAGTCTATCTGCTGGACCCAGAGACCAATCGCTTCGTGCTGATGGCCACCGAGGGCTTGAACAAGCGCTCGATCGGCAGGGTCAGCATGGCGCCCAACGAAGGTCTGGTCGGCCTGGTCGGCACGCGTGAAGAACCCCTGAATCTCGAAAACGCCGCTGATCACCCGCGTTATCGCTACTTCGCCGAAACCGGCGAGGAGCGCTTCGCCTCCTTCCTTGGCGCACCGATCATTCACCACCGCCGCGTCGTCGGCGTGCTGGTCATTCAGCAAAAAGAACGTCGCCAGTTCGATGAAGGTGAAGAAGCCTTCCTGGTGACCATGAGCGCCCAGCTTGCCGGGGTTATCGCTCACGCCGAAGCCACTGGCTCGATCCGCGGTCTGGGGCGTCAGGGCAAAGGCATTCAGGAAGCCAAGTTCGTCGGCGTACCCGGTTCGCCCGGTGCCGCGGTCGGTACGGCGGTGGTCATGCTGCCACCGGCGGATCTGGACGTGGTGCCGGACAAGACCATCACCGACATCGACGCCGAGCTGGGGCTGTTCAAGACCGCCATCGAAGGTGTGCGCGCCGATATGCGCACGCTGTCGGAAAAGCTCGCCACCCAGTTGCGCCCTGAAGAACGGGCGCTGTTCGACGTCTACCTGATGATGCTCGACGATGCTTCGCTGGGTAGCGAAGTGACTACCGTGATCAAGACCGGCCAGTGGGCTCAAGGCGCCTTGCGCCAGGTGGTCACCGATCACGTCAATCGTTTCGAATTGATGGACGACGCCTACCTGCGCGAGCGGGCATCGGACGTCAAGGACCTGGGCCGCCGTCTCCTGGCCTATTTGCAAGAGGAGCGCCAGCAGACGCTGGTCTACCCTGACAACACCATTCTGATCAGCGAAGAACTGACGCCGGCGATGCTCGGCGAGGTGCCGGAAGGCAAGCTGGTGGGCCTGGTCTCGGTGTTGGGTTCGGGCAACTCCCACGTGGCGATCCTGGCCCGTGCCATGGGTATCCCGACGGTGATGGGTCTGGTTGACCTGCCGTACTCCAAGGTCGACGGCATCCAGATGATTGTCGACGGCTACCACGGCGAGGTCTACACCAACCCGAGTGAGGTGTTGCGCAAGCAATTCGCCGAAGTGGTCGAAGAAGAGCGGCAACTGGCCCTGGGGCTGGATGCGCTGCGCGACTTGCCGTGCGTGACCCTCGATGGTCACCGCATGCCACTGTGGGTCAACACCGGCCTGCTGGCGGACGTGGCGCGAGCGCAGAAGCGTGGCGCAGAAGGCGTGGGTCTGTACCGCACCGAAGTGCCGTTCATGATCAATCAGCGTTTCCCGAGCGAAAAGGAGCAGCTGGCGATTTATCGCGAGCAACTCGCTGCCTTCCATCCGCAACCGGTGACCATGCGCAGCCTGGACATTGGTGGCGACAAGTCGCTGTCGTATTTCCCGATCAAAGAAGACAACCCGTTCCTCGGCTGGCGCGGGATCCGCGTCACCCTCGACCACCCGGAAATCTTCCTGGTCCAGACCCGCGCCATGCTCAAGGCCAGCGAAGGCCTGAACAACCTGCGAATCCTGCTGCCGATGATCTCCGGCACCCATGAGCTGGAAGAGGCGCTGCACCTGATTCACCGCGCCTGGGGCGAAGTGCGCGACGAAGGCACCGACGTACCGATGCCGCCGGTTGGCGTGATGATCGAAATCCCCGCAGCGGTGTATCAGACCAAGGAACTGGCGCGGCAGGTGGACTTCCTTTCGGTCGGCTCCAACGACCTGACCCAATATCTGTTGGCGGTGGATCGTAACAACCCCCGGGTTGCCGACCTCTACGACTACCTGCACCCAGCCGTGCTGCAAGCCTTGCAGAGTGTCGTGCGCGACGCCCATGCCGAAGGCAAACCGGTGAGTATCTGCGGAGAGATGGCCGGTGATCCTGCGGCGGCGGTGTTGTTGATGGCGATGGGCTTTGACAGCCTGTCGATGAACGCCACCAACTTGCCGAAAGTGAAGTGGATGCTGCGCCAGATCAACCTGAGCAAGGCCAGGGAACTGCTGGCCGAGCTGATGACCATCGACAACCCGCAAGTTATCCACAGCTCGCTGCAACTGGCGCTGAAGAATCTCGGGCTGGCGCGGATGATCAATCCGGCGGCGATGAAGGCGCTTTAAGTCCTTACTGAGCATGCCCACGCTCTGCGTGGGCATGCAGCCTTCGACGCTCTGCGCCGGTGACGCGGAGCGTCACGGGATGCGTTACCACGCAGAGCGTGGGAACGATCCTTGGGATTAAACCCTCAGCTCAACCTCCCCCAAATGCCCGCCATAGGGTCCGAAGCTGCGCTCGACGATGTGCCGCGAGCCGTCGGCCCGAACGATCAGCGCCGTGCTGGCTCGGGTGCCATAGCTGGGGCTGGCGATAAACACGCTCGACAGTAGACTCTCGGTAGCGAGGCCAACCCCGGTGTCGGGTAATTCGGCGATCGGAGCGGTTTGTGGGTCGTTCAACAAGGCGAGTAGCGCCTGTGGTTGCGGATCGTCCAGGACCTCGCTCAATGCCGCCTTGGCCTTGAGCACTTTCGGCCATGGAGTATCGAGTCCCGCATTGGACAGTCCGTAGACACCGGCCGCCAAAAGCACGGGCCCAGGCTCCAGTGAGTTGTAGTGCCATAACTGATCAGTCGTACCAACCAGCAGGTTAAACCCCGCATATTCAACCGATCTGTCGACAACGTCGGCTAAATAGTCTTCAATCGGCGTGTTCTCGTTCAGAAAGCGCGCCACCAACTCACCGCGCGATCGACGGGCCGGTGGCTGATGCGGGTTGCGTATATTGGTCAGCGCAGCAAAGCGTCCAGCGGCACCGACTCCGAGCCAGGTGCCTCCTGCCTCCAGATCCCGACCGGCATAGATCTGCGGCGCCTCAGGCCATTGCGCCAACGGCAGGCTCGGGCGCGCGTAGAACTCATCGCGGTTGGCGGCTACAACCAAAGGCTGGGCATGGCCGGGTCGCCAGGCGAACACGATCAAGCACATGGGGTTATCCCTCTGTGTTTTTTGCTCACTCTACGCACAGATCGGGCGGGTATCCATCGCCATCCAGTGGAGCCCAAGGCCATGCATCCGTTACCATGCCGGTCTTATTTCGGGATGCACCCATGGAATTTCTGCTCTACCTGCTGCTGGGCGCCTGTGCAGGCGTGCTGGCGGGGCTGTTTGGCGTTGGCGGCGGAATCATTATTGTCCCGGTGCTGGTGTTCAGTTTCACTTTGCAAGGTTTCGATGCATCGGTGCTGACTCACCTCGCGGTGGGTACATCCTTGGCGACGATTATCTTTACCTCGGTCAACGCGGTCCGCGAGCATCAGCGCAGAGGCGCGGTGCGCTGGCCGATTTTTCTCTGGATGACGGTCGGGATCCTGATCGGCTCGGGTGTTGGCGCGCTGACGGCAGAGGCTATCTCCGGACCGAACTTGCAGAAGATCATCGGTGTCTTTGCCTTGGTCATCGCCCTGCAGATGACCCTGGATCTCAAACCCAAGGCCAGCCAAACCGTTCCCGGAAAGCTCTTGTTGACCCTGGCCGGCAGCGTGATCGGCTGGGCGTCGGCGATCTTCGGGGTCGGTGGTGGCTCGTTGACCGTACCGTTCCTGACCTGGCGTAGCGTGCCGATGCAGCAGGCGGTGGCCACCTCATCGGCCTGCGGCTTGCCGATTGCCGTGGTGAGTGCGTTAAGTTTTATGATTCTGGGCTGGCATGATTCACGTTTGCCGGCTCATAGTCTGGGTTTCATTTATTTGCCAGCGCTGCTCGGGATAGCCCTGACCAGTATGGTTTTCGCACGGTTCGGCGCACGGATGGCGCATAGGCTGTCGCCGCGTTTGCTGAAACGAATGTTCGCCGCATTGCTGTTTTGTGTGGGCTTGAGTTTTCTGTTCTGACAGCGTGTCGCAATATTGGCTTAATCCTGGATTGGCATGGTCCAGCCCCGAATTTTTAGGTTTCAACTCTAACGAGGAGTCGCAATGCTGCCTTACCCGCAGATTGACCCGGTGGCCCTGGCCATCGGCCCGCTGAAAATCCACTGGTACGGCCTGATGTACCTGGTCGGCATCGGCGGCGCCTGGCTGCTGGCGTCGAGCCGGATGAACCGTTTCGACCCGACCTGGACCAAGGAGAAACTCTCCGACATGGTGTTCTGGATGTCGATGGGGGTGATTGTCGGTGGCCGACTGGGTTATGTGCTGTTTTACGACCTGAGTGCTTATCTGGCCAACCCGACCCTGATCTTCGAAGTGTGGAAGGGCGGGATGTCGTTCCACGGTGGCTTCATCGGGGTCATGCTGGCGGCCTGGTGGTTCGGCAAGCGCAACGGCAAGTCGTTCTTCGAGCTTATGGATTTTGTCGCGCCGATGGTGCCGATTGGCCTGGGAGCCGGGCGTATTGGCAACTTCATCAACGCCGAGTTGTGGGGCAAGCCGACCGACGTGCCGTGGGCGATGATCTTCCCGCCTTTCAGCGATCCTGATCAGTTGGCGCGTCACCCGTCACAGCTGTACCAGTTCGCCCTGGAAGGTGTCGCACTGTTTGCCATCCTCTGGCTGTACTCACGTAAGCCTCGACCAACGATGGCCGTATCCGGGATGTTTGCCCTGTTTTACGGAATTTTCCGTTTCATCGTCGAATTCGTTCGTGTTCCAGACAAACAACTCGGTTATCTGGCATGGGACTGGCTGACCATGGGGCAGGTACTCTGCGTGCCGATGATTGTCGGCGGTCTGTTCCTGATCTGGCTGGCCTATCACCGTGCCCCGGCAGCCCCTGCTGCCAAAGACGCGGCGCTTTAAATTCGAATCCCGGGGCGCAGGCCCCGGGTTCAAGGACACAGGTAATTCATGAAGCAATATCTCGATCTGGTCGCCCACGTCATCAAGCACGGCACCAAGCAGGCCAACCGCACTGGTGTGAACACCATCAGTTTTCCCGGCGCGATGCTGCGCTATGACCTGAAGGAAGGTTTCCCGGCAATCACCACCCGCAAGATGGCCTTCAAGTCGGCCATCGGCGAGATGGTCGGTTTCCTGCGCGGCGTGAACAACGCCGCTGAGTTTCGTGCTCTGGGCTGCAAAGTCTGGGACCAGAACGCCAACGAAAACGCTCAGTGGCTGGCCAACCCGTTCCGTCAGGGCGACGACGATCTGGGCGAGATCTACGGCGTGCAATGGCGCAAATGGCCGGCGTACAAACAGATCAACACCAGCAACCAGGCCGCTATCGAACTGGCGCTGAGCCAGGGCTATCGGCAGATCGCCGAAGGTGAAGAAAACGGCCAGGCCTACGTGGTGCTGTACAAGGCCATCGACCAGATTCGTCAGTGTGTCGACACCATCATCAAGGACCCGGGCAGTCGCCGGATTCTGTTCCACGGCTGGAACTGCGCCCAGCTCGATGAAATGGCCTTGCCGCCGTGCCATCTGCTGTACCAATTCCACCCGAATGTCGAGACCAGGGAAATCTCCCTGACCCTCTACATCCGCTCCAACGACCTGGGGCTGGGGACGCCGTTCAACCTGACCGAAGGCGCGGCGCTGCTGAGCCTGATCGGCCGCCTGACCGGTTACACGCCACGCTGGTTCACCTATTTCATCGGTGACGCCCACGTCTACGAAAACCACCTGGACATGCTCAACGAACAACTCACCCGTGAGCCGTTCCCGATGCCGAAACTGGTGATTTCCGAGCGTGTTCCGGAGTTCGCCAAGACCGGTGTGTACCAGCCCGAGTGGCTGGAACAGATCGAACCGAGCGACTTCTCGCTCGAGGGCTACGAACACCACGCGCCAATGACTGCGCCGATGGCGGTCTGATTTAGGCACCGCTTTGCGGTGATCGCGGGCAAGCCTCGCTCCTACGGAATCACATCGAACCTGTAGGAGCGAGGCTTGCCCGCGATGGCGTCCTCAATGCCCGTGGCTTCTGCCCACATGTGAATGCTCGGCTTCACTGGCCACCACTGAGCCACTCACTTCCAGACGCTGCAAAATCCCGCACTGATCGATACCCGGCCCTTCGCTGCAGCGTTGGCGCAGGTCGAGCAGTTGTTCCTGCAAGGCCAGCAAGCCGTCGATTCGCGCCTTGACGTGGAGGATGTGCTCGTCGATCAAGGCATTCACGCTTTCGCACTGGCCTTGCGGGCTGTCGCGCAAACCCAGCAGGCTGCGGATTTCCTCGAGGGTCATGTCCAGGGTTCGGCAGTTGCGGATAAAGGTCAGCCGTTCGGTGTGGGCCTGGGTGTACAACCGATAATTGCCTTCACTGCGCGCAGGTGGCGGCAGCAAGCCTTCGCGTTCGTAATAACGGATGGTTTCGACCTGACAGTCAGTCAGTTTCGCCAGCTCACCTATTTTCATTTCAGATCATCTCCATTGGCTGCTTGACCCTATAGTGGCTACAGGGTGTTCACTTGGCAACAGGCACCTTTTCGGACGCGACCCAATGAGCGATTCCATCCACACCCACAAACCCGATGCTGACCATCAGCATGCTGATCACGATCACGGGCAAAAGCTCCGGCCAGTCGATAAGCACCATCACGCCAGCCATCAGCATTCCTGCTGTTCGACGGCTCAAGCGCCGTCGCTGATCAAGCTCAGCGAAGCGCCCACTGCCGGGGCACGCCTGAGCAGTTTCCGCATTGAGGCGATGGACTGCCCGACGGAGCAGACACTGATCCAGAACAAACTCGGCAAGCTTTCGGGTGTGCAGCAACTGGAGTTCAACCTGATCAACCGGGTGCTGGGCGTCACTCATGACCTGGCGTCCACTGCACCTATCGTTGAGGCGATCAAGTCCCTGGGCATGCAAGCCGAGCCCATCGAGCCGGGATCCGATGCTGAGGTAGCAATCCCGATACCGGCAAAAAAGCCCTGGTGGCCGCTGGCGTTGTCCGGTATCGGTGCTTTGGTAGCCGAAGTGATCCACTTCACCAGTGCAGCACCGACCTGGGTCGTGGCGTTGGTCGCACTGGTGTCGATCCTCAGTGGCGGTTTCGCTACTTATAAAAAGGGCTGGATTGCCCTGAAAAATTTCAACCTGAACATCAATGCGTTGATGAGCATCGCCGTGACGGGTGCGGTGTTGATCGGCCAATGGCCTGAAGCGGCGATGGTGATGTTCCTGTTCACCGTGGCCGAGCTGATCGAAGCCAAATCCCTCGACCGCGCGCGCAATGCCATCAGCGGCCTGATGCAGATGACCCCGGAACAGGCCACCGTGCAGCAAGCTGACGGCAGTTGGTTTGAACGCGAGGTGAAAACCATCGAATTGGGCGCGTTGGTGCGGGTTCGTCCTGGCGAACGTATCGGTCTGGACGGTGAAGTGGTGTCCGGTAGTTCGACCATTGATCAGTCACCGATCACCGGTGAAAGCCTGCCGATCGAGAAAAGCGTCGGCGATAAGGTCTTCGCCGGCACCATCAACCAGTCCGGCTCTCTGGAATACAAAGTGACGGCTGCGGCCAATCACTCGACCCTGGCGCGGATCATTCACGCCGTCGAGCAGGCTCAGGGCGCACGCGCGCCGACTCAACGTTTTGTCGACACCTTCGCCAGGGTCTACACGCCGGTGGTGTTCATCTTCGCCTTGGCTGTGGCGGTGGTTGCGCCGTTGTTCATGGGCGGAGTCTGGTTCGAGTGGATCTATCGGGCACTGGTGCTGCTGGTTGTCGCTTGCCCCTGCGCCTTGGTGATTTCCACCCCGGTGACTATCGTCAGCGGCCTCGCGGCGGCGGCGCGCAAAGGTATTTTGATCAAGGGCGGTGTCTATCTGGAGGGTGGTTACAAGCTCGATTACCTGGCCCTGGACAAGACCGGGACCATCACCCACGGCAAACCGGTGCAGACCGACTATCTGTCCCTTGATCCGATAGCCAATGAGATCGCGCCGGCCATTGCCGCCAGCCTGGCCAGCCGCTCGGATCACCCGGTGTCTTTGGCCATCGCCAATGCGGCTGTGGATAAACAGCCGACGCTGCACGCTGTGGATAACTTCGAAGCCCTGAGCGGTCGCGGTGTGCGCGGTGAAATCGGTGGTCAGCTCTACCACCTGGGCAACCATCGCCTGGTGGAAGAACTGGGTCTGTGCTCGCCAGCGCTGGAAGAGAAGCTTTTCGCACTGGAGGAGCAGGGCAAGTCGGTGGTGCTGCTGCTCGATGCCTCTGGCCCACTGGCGCTGTTCGCCGTGGCGGATACGGTCAAGGAATCCAGCCGCGAAGCGATCCGGCAGTTGCATGAGCTGGGCATCAAGACGCTGATGCTCACCGGCGACAACCCACACACTGCCCAGGCGATTGCGGCCCAGGTTGGTATCGATCAGGCTCAGGGCAATCTGCTACCGACCGACAAGCTTCAAGCCGTTCAAGCCTTGTATGCTCAAGGGTATCGGGTTGGCATGGTCGGCGACGGCATCAATGATGCGCCGGCGCTGGCTCGAGCCGAGATTGGTTTCGCCATGGCCGCGGCTGGCACCGACACCGCCATCGAAACTGCCGATGTCGCCCTGATGGACGACGATCTACGCAAGATTCCGGCATTTGTCCGTCTCTCTCGGCAGACCTCGAGCATCCTCAAACAAAATATCGCGTTGGCGTTGGTCATCAAGGCGATCTTTCTTGGGGTAACCTTCGCAGGCCTCGCCACGATGTGGATGGCGGTTTTTGCCGATATGGGCGTCAGCCTGTTGGTGGTGTTCAATGGTTTGCGCCTGTTGCGCAAATAGACAATGAGAGGGTGCAGTGCTGAGTGCCGAGCTGAAGGCTTTTTATATGGTCGCCCGCCTGGGCAGCATCACCCAGGCGGCGAAAAAGCTCGGCCTGAGCCAACCGACGGTGACGACGCAGATTCGTCATCTGGAAAGCCAGTATTGCGTTGAGTTGTTCTACCGCGGCGGCCGCCGCTTGAGCGTCAGCGATGAAGGCGCGCGGCTGCTGCCGATGGTCAAAGCGTTGTTGCAGCAGGAAGCCGATATCGAGTTTTTCCTGCGCAACAGTGGCCAGGTCCAAGGTACGCTGCGCATCGCCGCCACGGCGCCGTATTACATTCTCGATCTGGTGAAAACCTTCCGCGAGCGCTTGTCACAGGTTGAGGTCTCGGTCGAGATCGGCAATTCACAACAGGTGCTGGAATCCCTGGAGGAGTACCGGGTCGACATTGCCGCCTCTTCGCAGTTGCTGGAAGACGCGCGGCTGATTCGCCGGGTGTTGGGCAGCGATCCGCTGGTGTTGGCGGTGCATCGCAATCATCCGTTGGCGACCCATGGCCATGTTCCACTCAGCGCATTGGCCGGGCATACCTTGTTGATGCGCGAGCCGGGCTCGACCACTCGCCGACTGACCGAGGACCTGCTGCAAAACGCCAACGTCAGTTTCGGCCCGTTGCTGGAAATCGGCAGCCGCGAATCGATTCGTGAAGCGGTGCTGCGCAACATCGGCATCAGCATCATCGCCCGCCATGAAGTGCCTCATGATCCGCAACTGCGGGTGCTGACCTTCGAAGGCGCGCCGCAGATTTCCGAGTATCTGTACTGCCTCAAAGAGCGAAAGGGCGCGCGCCTGCCGGCAGCGTTCCTGGGGTTGGCGCAGGAGATGGCCGGTTGCTGAATCGCCGATGATCGTTCCCACGCTCCCGCGTGGGAATGCCTCACTGGACGCGTCCGCGTCCGCTTCGGCTGCGACGCAGAGCGTCACGGGCTGCATTCCCACGCAGAGCGTGGGAACGATCACCCAAATCCACCAATACCACTATCGGCAACTTTTGCCTCGTTGCCACATGACCTACGCATTCAGTCTCTAGGATGGCTTTCATCTGCTTGATGAGGCCCGTCCATGAACAACCCGATCGCAACTGCTCAGACCTTTCCCGGTACGCCGATGAAGGTGCGCGGCATTCAGAAGCGCTTTGGCGCATTCACTGCGCTGGATAACGTTTCGCTGGACGTCGCCGCTGGCGAACTGGTGTGCCTGCTCGGGCCGTCCGGGTGCGGCAAGACTACGCTGCTGCGCTGCATCGCCGGCCTGGAGCGTCAGGACAGCGGCGAGTTGTACCTCGGTGCCCGCAACGTTTCCCACCTTGCACCGCAAGCCCGGGACTATGGCATTTTGTTTCAGTCCTACGCGCTGTTCCCCAATCTCACCGTCGAAGCCAACATCGCCTACGGCCTGGCAGGCAGTGGCCGCGATGAAGTGCGCAAACGCGTCGGGCAGATGCTTGAACTGGTTGGCCTGATCGGCAGCGAAAAGAAATACCCTGGCCAACTATCGGGCGGTCAACAGCAGCGCGTAGCCCTGGCTCGTGCCTTGGCGCCGGCACCATCGTTGCTGCTGCTCGACGAGCCGATGTCGGCCCTCGACGCCCGGGTGCGCGAGCATCTGTGTACCGAACTGCGCCAAATGCAGCGCAACCTGGGCGTCACCACCCTGATGGTTACCCACAATCAGGACGAAGCGATGTTGATGGCCGACCGGATTGCCGTGATGAACAACGGCAAGGTCGAGCAGTACGCCACACCCCAGGAAATTTACGACAAGCCGGCGACGCCGTTTGTGGCCGAGTTCGTTGGCCAGGGTAATTGGCTACCGTTCCAGCGCAGTAGCGACAGCCACGCCCAGGTCGGCGGCATGCATGTACGGCTGGCCGAGGGTTCCGGCCGGGCCGTCTCGGGCCGTCTGTTCTGCCGCCCGGAATCCATCAGCGTCAACCCGCCGGTGCATGAAGAGAATCTGTTCCCGGCGAAGGTCCGCGAGATCACCTTCCTCGGCAATCGCTGCCGCATGAGCTTCGAACTCAACGAATTGCCGGGTCACTCGCTGCTCGCCGAGCTGGCGCCACAAGACATGCCACGCCTCGGCGCCCAGGACATCATGGTCGCCTTGCCGCCACGCAGCCTGCAGGTGTTTGCCTGATGAGCGCGCACGTCGTCCTGCCGATATCGCACAAGCAGGTTCGGCAAACCACCCGCGCCGAACTTGGCGACCGGGTGTTCGTGGTCGGTGGCAAGGTTTTGCTGCTATGCCTGTTGGGCGTTGCGGTGCTGATGCCGTTGTTGGCGATCTTTTGGCGTGGCTTCAGTGCCGAAGCCGGGCAGGGCGGCGGTCTGGTAGCCGCTCGTGAACTGGTGACCAGCGCGAATTTTCACTGGCTGCTGGGCAATAGCCTGAAGGTTTCTGTCAGCGTGGCGGCCATTGTCGTGCCGCTGGCCTATCTGTTTGCCTACGCTCTGCAGCGCACGTTGATCCCGGCAAAAGGCATCTGGCGCGGGATGTCGTTGTTGCCGCTGATGGCGCCGTCGATGTTGCCGGGAATCGCCCTGGTTTATCTGTTCGGCAACCAGGGGATGCTTCGCGGGCTGGTGTCGGAAAACATCTACGGCTTCTGGGGCATTGTCCTTGGTGAAGCGATTTACACCTTTCCTCATGCTTTGATGATTCTGCTCTCGGCCTTGTCCTTGGCCGATGCGCGTTTGTTCGACGTCGCGTCGAGCATGGGCGCGAGCCCGGCCAAGGCGTTTCGCAGCATCACCTGGCCGGCGACCCGCCAGGCTGTTTTCGCTGCGTTCTGCCTGGTGTTTACCCTGACCATCACCGATTTCGGTGTGCCCGTGGTGGTCGGCGGCGATTATCAGGTGCTGGCGCTGGAAGCCTACAAAGCGGTGGTCGGCCAGCAGCAATTCGGTCGTGGCGCCTTGATTGGCATGGTGCTATTGCTGCCGGCGCTGTTCAGTTTCGGCGTCGATGCCTGGTTGCGACGTCGCCATGGCGACTCCATGAGCGGTCGGGCGCAGGTCTTTCAACCGGCGCCCTCGCGGCTGCGTGATGGCTGCTACCTGGCCATCGTATTGCTGATCTGCGCCGCGCTGCTTCTGGTGTTCGGCATGGCGGTGTACTCGTCGCTAGTGAAGTTCTGGCCGTACAACCTGTCGCTGTCGCTCAATCACTACCAGTTCGGTGACACCGCCGGTGGTGGCTGGCTGGCCTACGGAAACAGCGTGAAGATGGCCTTGTGCACGGCGTTGATCGGCAGCGGGTTGATCTTCACCGGCGCTTATTTGATGGAAAAAACCAAGGGGCAGCGCGGTTTGAACCTCGCGCTGCGCATGCTCAGTTTTGTGCCGATGGCGGTGCCAGGTTTGGTGCTCGGGCTGGGCTACGTGTTTTTCTTCAACCTCAATGGCAATCCGCTGCATGTGTTCTACGGCACCATGACCCTGCTGGTGGTCTGCACCATTGCTCACTATTTGACCACCGCGCAAATGACCGCCACCACCGCGCTGCGTCAGCTCGACGCCGAGTTCGAAGCCGCCGCGCTGTCACTCAAAGCACCGCTCTATCGGCACTACCTGCGGGTCACCGTGCCGATCTGCCTGCCGGCGCTGCTGGACATCGTTCGCTACTTGTTCGTCTCGGCCATGACCACGGTTTCGGCGGCGATCTTTCTCTACAGCCCCGACACCATCCTCGCGGCGGTGGCGGTGCTGAACATGGACGACGCCGGCAATGTCGGCGGCGCGGCGGCCATGTCGACCCTGATTCTGTTCACCTCGGCAGGCGTCTCGCTGCTGCTGGCCTGGGCCTCGCGCGGTTTGCTGCGTCGCTCCCAGGCCTGGCGGCAAACCGCGCCCGGCAACTGATTCGCTCCACCACTCACCCTGATCCGCACTCACAAAGGAACCGCACCATGTTCAAGCCCATGGCTCTTGCCGCTGCTGTCCTCACTGCTTTCAGCTTGAATGCCTTCGCGGCGAAAACCGAACTGACGGTGTACACCGCCCTCGAAGCCGAGCAACTGAAGTCCTACAAAGAGGCCTTCGAAGCAGCCAACCCGGACGTCGAAATCAAGTGGGTGCGCGATTCCACGGGGATCATCACCGCCAAACTGCTGGCCGAAAAAGCCCGTCCGCAAGCTGACGCGGTCTGGGGCCTGGCAGCATCGAGCCTGGCGATCCTTGACCAGCAAGGCATGCTGCAAAGCTACGCACCGAAGGACTTGGGCAAGATCGGCAGCAATTACCGTGACGCCGCCAACCCGCCGGCCTGGGTCGGTATGGATGTTTGGGCCGCGACTATTTGCTTCAACACCGTCGAAGCCCAGAAGCAGGGTTTGACCAAGCCTGTGAGCTGGCAGGACCTGACCAAACCTGAATACAAAGGCAAGATCGTCATGCCGAACCCGGCGTCGTCCGGAACCGGTTTTCTCGACGTCAGTGCCTGGTTGCAGACCTTCGGCGAGAAGCAGGGCTGGCAGTACATGGACGACCTGCACCAGAACATCGGCCAGTACGTTCATTCGGGTTCCAAGCCATGCAAGTTGGCGGCAGCCGGTGAATTCCCGATTGGCATCTCCTTCGAATACCCGGCCGTGCAGCTGAAACGCCAAGGCGCGCCGCTGGATATCATCCTGCCAAAAGAAGGCCTGGGTTGGGAAATCGAAGCCACTGCGCTGATCAAGGGCACGCCTCATGAAGAAGCGGCGAAGAAACTTGCCGACTTCTCCGCAAGTCCCGCGGCGATGGAGCTGTACAAGGAAAACTTCGCGGTGCTCGCGCAGCCCGGTATCGCCAAGCCACAGACCGAACTGCCGGCGGATTATGAGCAGCGTCTGATCAAAAACGATTTCGCCTGGGCCTCGAAAAACCGCGACAACATCCTCACCGAATGGCGCAAGCGCTATGACGGCAAGTCGGAAAAAGTCGTCGCCAAGTAAGTCAGTTCGATCGTTCCCACGGTCCCCGTGGGAATGCAGCCCGTGACGCTCTGCGTCACAGTGGACGCAGAGCGTCCATGGAGGCATTCCCACGCAGAGCGTGGGAACGATCATGGGGAGAAAAACATGGCTAATCACAGCGACATGCTGATTGTCGGCGCGGGGATTCTTGGTTTGTCCCACGCCTATGCCGCAGCCAAACGTGGCTTGCGGGTCAAGGTCTTCGAGCGCAGCGCCACACCGCTTGGCGCCTCGGTGCGCAACTTCGGTCAGGCGCTGGTTACCGGTCAGCCGCCGGGGGTGATGTTTGATCTGGCGCGGGCCAGCCGCGATATCTGGGGCCAATGGGCGCAGTCAGCCGGTTTGCAACTCAAGCGCAACGGCTCGTACCTGTTTGCCCGCAACGAAGCCGAAGAACAACTGCTGGAAGCCTTCTGCAGCGGCCGCGCAATGGCGCACGGCTATCGTGTTGAACTGCTGCGCGGTACTGCATTGCGCGACCTGTACGGGGGCCAGTTCAGCCATCACCGTGCGGCGCTGCACGGACTGGATGACCAGCAACTGTATTCTCGCGAGGCGATACCGGCGCTGATCGAATACCTGCGCCGTGAGTTGGGTGTGGAGTTTCACTTTTCCACGCTGGTTCGCGACATCGAACCCGGGCAGTTGCAGAGCACGGCAGGCAACTTCCGTGGCGAACAGATCATCGTCTGTTCCGGACACGATTATCAGACGCTGCTGGCCGAACAAATTGCTGAGTTGAACCCGCAAATCTGTCGCCTGCAAATGCTCCGCGCGCGGCCGCAGATCAATCTGAATCTGCAACACGCGTTGCTGACCGGCTTGAGTTGCGTGCATTACGGCGCCTTTGCCGATTTGCCGGAAGCCGCGGCGGTGCAGGCCCAGATTCTTCGCGAATCGCCGCACCTGCACGAGCAGGGGATTCACCTGCTGATCAGCCCGACGCCCTATGGTGAGCTGATCATCGGCGACTCTCACCATTACGGCAGTGATCCCTCGCCGTTCAACGCTGAGCGGGTGGACAACTGGCTGATTGACCTGGCCGAGCAAACGCTGGGCTGCAAGGTGCAGGTGCTTGAGCGCTGGCAAGGCGTCTATGGTTCTCGCGGGCCTGGGCCGTTCTCGTTCCTGCGCGCAGCACCGGGAGTGAGCGTGGCGCTGATGCACACGGGTGTGGGCATGAGTGTCGGGCCGGCGATGGCTGAACGTAATGTCGCGACCTTGTTGGGGGAGTAGTAATGAATGACTGTGAGCAGGTCATCGCCGAGGTCTTCGGTTGGTATGAGCAGTTCGGTGACAACGATTACATCGGTGAGCCAGTGTCGCAGATCGAGCACATGTCCCAGGCCGCGCAGCTGGCGATGGCCGAGGGTTTCGATGATGAAGTGGTGTTGGCGGCGTTCTTTCACGATATCGGGCATATCTGCGCTCAAGACGCGCAAAACATGGGCGGTTTTGGCGTGGTCAGCCACGAGCGCCTGGGCGCGTAAGCCACCGATCGTTCCCACGCTCCTGCGTGGGAATGCAGCCCGTGACGCTCCGCGTCACAGTGGACGCGGAGCGTCCATAGAGGCATTACCACGCAGAGCGTGGGAACGATCAGAGTTGCTGCGCCAACACCTCAACCTGTTCCTGGCGCTCCGTCTGGCTCAATCGCGCATGAGGATTGAGCGACGACCACTGCGGATGCGCTCGGGCCTTGTTCAGAGCCTCCGGTAATTTCCCTTCGCGCCAGGTCTTGTCCTGTGGGGTGGCGACCTGGATGCTGTCCATCGCCGCATGCCCGCGCAGATTCAGTGCCTGGAGCAATTGCCGCTGGCGCAAGGCGAGCAGGCGCAGCACGCTGTCGTCGACGGTCAATTCGTGTTGGCCTTTGATCTTGCCAAGCAAGCGACTGCCATAGCTGCGGGCCGTTTGCAGTGCGCCGCCGGCGATTGCCCCGGCTAGCGCGGCGGCGCCCAAGGTCAGGCCGCCCACCAGCAAGTCCACGCCGGCACCGGCCGCCGCGCCCGCTGCGATCCCGCCTCCCACCCGTACTCCAAGCTGTTTGAGGGTTTCGGGGTTGAACAAGTCATCGCCCCAACGGCCATCGAGCAAGGGCAAATCACTGGCGGCGGCGTCCTGCGGGCGGAAGGCGTAGAGCTTGAGCAGCGCTTCGACGCAACGCTGCTCGCGCTGGCGAATGGTTTTGCGCAGTTCGCTGATGGCGTGCTGTTGTGCATCGGCTTTGCTGACCACACTGCGTCGGCAGGCGGCGCAATCAATCAGTAGCTCGGCAATCAAGCGTGCTGCGCTTTGCTGGCGGGCCAGACGCTGCGCTTGTTGATCGGCAATCAGCCGTTCCAGTTGCCCGCGAGAACTCTCCAGCAGCAGGGCGAGGCTTTCGTAGAGTCGCCGCTCACCGTCTAGCGGTGGCGCGACGCTATCGAAACGCACCAGTGCGTGCAGCCCGAGTCGGGCCAGGGCTTCGCGCCAATCGGGTTCGCGGTGGTTGGCGCTGCTGACGAAATTCAGTACCGGCAACAACGGTTTGCCGCAACTGGCCAGCACTTCCAGTTCATCGCGGTACTTGGCCAGCACCGGCTCGCGGGCGTCGATCACATACAGCCCGGCATCCGAGGTCAGCAACTGGCGAAGGACCTTGGCTTCCTGTTCGAAACGCTGGCGCGCCTCGCTGCCGTCGAGAAACCGTGCCAGTCGCGCCGGGCCATCAAGACGTTCGCCGGGATGTTCCAGGCGTTCCAGGTAGTCAAGCAGGGCAATCGCGTCTTCCAGCCCTGGCGTGTCGTACAGATCCAGCAAGGCTTCGCCGTCCACCGACAAACGTGCACCTTCGACATGCCGGGTGGTGCTCGGCCGATGGGAGACTTCGCCGAAGCCGACGTCGCGAGTCAGAGTCCGTAGCAATGAGGTCTTGCCGACATTGGTGTGGCCGACCACCGCGAGCCTCAAAGGCTTAGTCATGGCCGCTCTCCAGCCAGTTCAACGGCGCGCAATCGGCGAACGGCAATTCCAGCTGTCGCAGGGCATCGTGCCAGTCGCCCAGGCGTTCGGCATCCAGCGCCTGGCCAGGCGGCGCTTGCAGCAGCCAGACGCGGGTCGCTGTGGCGTTGCGCGCCAGTTCGGCGATCAGCGCCAGGCTGCCGCGATCCGGTGAACGGCGCGGGTCGCAAGCAATGGTCAGGCGTGCCGGGGGAAAACGGGTCATTTGCTCCAGCAGCTTTTGCCGGGACTCACGGCTGTCGAGGATGCCGGCGTCTTTCACGGTTTTCGGCAACTGTGGCGGCCACGGGCGCTGATCGTCCAGCTCGATGGCCACCAGCAAGGCGCCGTCACTTTCCAATGTGCTGAGGCCACCCTGAACCGCGTGCAATTGTTCGGGGGCGGCATCGTTGACGCCAAGGCGTTCGCTGCTGGGCATCAGGTGTTCGCGCAATTGGCTGTAGCCGGGCAGGTTCAGGTCGAGGTGCAAGGCCGAGCGGCCGGTTTTCCAGCGCGCCCAACAGAACAGCGCGAGAATCAGGCGCGGCAATACTCCGTAGACCACTAGCACACCCACCAGCCACGCGGCCCAGGCTTGCCGGGCGCTTTCGATGTTCAGCGCGGTATCGCCGCTGGCGCGAATCATTTCCACGGTCGGGACGCTGAAGCCCAATAATGCCGGAAGGGCGCCAAGGGTCTGAGTCACGACGACAAAGGTATCGCCACTGAGAATGGTGGTCTCCCAGACGAAACCGTAGCGCCGGGTCGCCATCAGCATCAGCAGAATCGCCAAGGCGCTGAGTAACACCAGCAACCACAGACTGTTGACCAATACGCCGACGGCCCAACGGTTGAGCTTCTTGCGTTGCAGCAACAGTAATAAGGCCGGCGCCAGTTGCGCGGCTTTGGCGTCGCGGGCGAGCTTTTCGCTGAGCCACAACCATAGGCGCCCGAGACTGGCGCCGTGTTCGCCGGCGAACAGCAGACCCAAGGCCCAGCTCAGTAGCAGAATCAGGTTCAAGCCAAGCAGACTGCCCAAGGCCCAGAACACGTTGACCGGGGCCTGGCCGTCGCCCAGCGCCGCAAACGCCAGACCGGCGCCACTGACGATGGCCAGCACCGCCAGTACGATCAACGCCAGTCGCGCGCCTTGCAGCCAATGGCGCAGCGCGCTGGTCAGGCCATCGCGCTCTGCCAGCCACAGGGCGCGGTACTGGATTCGGCTCGGCAGGTCGCCGCCAGCGTTGCGGGCCAGGCGGTTGGCTTCAAGATCTTCCAAAGGGCCTGCGTGTTCTTCGCGCAGGCGCACGGTTTCAGTCAGCCAGAGATTTTCCAGCGGGGTGAGTGCAGTCACGCGGCATCCCATTGCTCAAGTGAGCCCAGAGCATAACCGCTGTACGTCGATCGGGCACGTTGCGAGCATGCAAGCCTCTGGTATCCTCGCCTCCATGAAAAAAACTCTCCCTCTCAGCCTGATTGCAGCTCTCGGTGAAAACCGCGTGATCGGCGTCGACAACAGCATGCCCTGGCACTTGCCGGGGGATTTCAAATACTTCAAGGCCACGACCCTGGGCAAGCCGATCATCATGGGTCGCAAGACCTGGGATTCCCTCGGTCGTCCACTGCCGGGCCGGTTGAACATCGTGGTCAGCCGTCAGGTCGATCTGCAGCCCGAAGGCGCCGAGGTGTATCCATCGCTGGAAGCCGCTGTGGTCCGGGCTCAGGAATGGGCGCTGGAGCAGGGCGCCGATGAGGTGATGCTGATTGGCGGCGCGCAGCTGTATGCGCAAGGGATGGATCAAGCGGATCGCCTGTACCTGACCCGCGTGGCGCTGAGCCCGGAGGGCGATGCGTGGTTTCCGGAGTTTGATCTGGCGCAGTGGAAACTGGTGTCCAACACCGAGAACCCGGCGCTGGATGACAAGCCGGCGTACAACTTCGAAGTTTGGGAACGCGTCTAGGATCGTTCCCACGCTCCCGCGTGGTAACGCAGCCCGTGACGCTCTGCGTCACGGTGGACGCGGAGCGTCCATAGAGGCATTCCCACGCAGAGCGTGGGAATGATCTATCTGATTAAGCCTGCGCCAGCTCTTCGTGCTCATCGGCATCCAACAGGCTCTTGTCGGTCTGCTGCATGATCTGGCTGGTGATCGCGCCGGCGGTCATCGAGCCGCTGACGTTCAATGCGGTACGGCCCATGTCGATCAGCGGTTCAACCGAGATCAGCAGCGCCACCAGTGACACCGGCAAGCCCATGGCCGGTAGCACGATCAGCGCGGCAAACGTCGCACCACCACCCACACCGGCTACCCCTGCCGAGCTCAACGTCACAATCGCCACCAGTGTTGCGATCCACAGCGGATCCAGCGGGTTGATGCCCACGGTCGGCGCCACCATCACCGCCAGCATTGCCGGATAAAGCCCGGCACAACCGTTCTGGCCAATGGTCGCGCCGAACGAGGCGGCGAAGCTGGCGATCGATTGTGGAATGCCCAGACGACGAGTCTGCGCTTCGATGCTCAGCGGAATGCTCGCGGCGCTCGAACGGCTGGTGAAGGCAAACGTCAGCACCGGCCAGACTTTACGCAAGAAGCGCAGCGGGTTGATCCCGGCCAGTGAGACCAGCAAGCCGTGAACCACGAACATCAGCCCCAGGCCGATGTACGACACAACCACGAAACTGCCGAGCTTGATGATGTCTTGCAGGTTGGAACCGGCGACCACTTTGGTCATCAACGCCAGCACGCCGTACGGGGTCAGCTTCATCACCAGACGCACCAGACGGGTCACCCAGGCTTGCAGGGTGTCGATGGCATTGATCACTTTCTGGCCTTTGTCTGCATCGTCCTTCAGCAGCTGCAGCGCGGCGACCCCGAGGAAGGCGGCGAAGATCACCACGCTGATGATCGAGGTCGGCTTGGCCCGAGCCAGGTCGGCGAACGGGTTCTGCGGGATGAATGACAGCAGGAGTTGCGGGATATTCAGGTCGGCGACCTTGCCGGCGTAATCGCTCTGGATCACCTGCAGGCGGGCCATTTCCTGGGTGCCAGCGACCAGGCCATCGGCAGTCAGGCCGAACAGGTTGGTCAGGCCGATGCCGATCAGCGCCGCGATGGCGGTGGTGAACAGCAGCGTGCCGATGGTCAGGATGCTGATCTTGCCCAGCGAGGACGCGTTGTGCAGACGGGCCACGGCACTGAGGATCGAGGCGAACACCAGCGGGGTCACGATCATCTGCAGCAATTGCACGTAACCATTGCCCACCAGATCGAACCAGCCGATCGAGGCTTTCAGGGGCGGGCTGTCCGAACCATAAATGGCGTGCAGCGCGACGCCGAAGATCACACCCAGCACCAGGGCGAACAGGACCTTCCTGGCCAGGCTCCAGGTGGTGTGACGGGTTTGTGCCAGGCCCAGCAGTAAGGCGAGGAATACCAGCAGATTGAGAACCAGCGGCAAATTCATTGAGGCTCCGATAAGACTTGTGCCAATCGCGTTCCAGGGCGATTGCGAACCGGCAAGCCTAACAGCTTGATATCTAATGAATTAATACCTGGATGGAATGATCGCTGTCGTTTTTGGAATAAGCCGCTGACGCTCAAACGAATGTCGATGACGTGATCTGGACGCAAGCCGTCGTGCGCAGGAGAGAACTGTCATATGGATTTGTTAGCGTCGATGACTTTCATTCAGGGAGAAAATAAACATGAAGCTCGCTCCGGGGTTGTTTGCCGCCGCGCTGTGCCTTGGCCTTGCCGGCCAGGCTTTTGCCACCGAGTTGAAACACTGGCCAGAGGCTCAGGCCAGGCAACTGGACGCGATGATCGCGGCCAATGCCAACAAGGGTAACTTCGCGGTGTTCGACATGGACAACACCAGTTACCGCTACGACCTGGAAGAGTCCTTGTTGCCGTTCATGGAAAACAAGGGCCTGATCACCCGCGAGACACTCGATCCTTCCCTGAAGCTGATCCCGTTCAAAGACACCGCCGACCACAAGGAAAGCCTGTTCAGTTACTACTACCGCCTCTGCGAAGTCGACGACATGGTCTGCTATCCATGGGTCGCGCAAGTGTTCGCAGGCTTCACCCTCAAAGAACTCAAAGGCTACGTCGATGAGATGATGGCCTCCGGCAAGCCAGTGCCGAGCACCTATTACGACGGCGATGTGGTCAAGACCATCGAGGTCCAGCCGCCAAAGGTCTACACCGGCCAGGCCGAGCTGTACAACAAGCTGATGGAAAACGGTATCGAGGTCTATGTGATGACCGCCGCCTCTGAAGAACTGGTGCGGATGGTCGCCGCCGATCCGAAGTACGGCTACAACGTCAAGCCACAGAACGTGATTGGCGTGAGCACGCTGCTCAAGGATCGCAAGACCGGCGAGCTGACCACCGCACGCAAGCAGATCACCGCCGGCAAATATGACGAGAAAGCCAACCTGGGCCTGGAGTTGACGCCTTACCTGTGGACCCCGGCCACCTGGATGGCCGGCAAACAGGCAGCGATCCTGACCTATATCGACGAGTGGAAAAAACCGGTTCTGGTGGGTGGCGATACTCCATCCAGCGATGGTTACATGCTGTTCCACAGCGTTGACGTGGCCAAGGGTGGTGTACACCTGTGGGTCAACCGCAAGGACAAGTACATGACCCAGCTCAACGGCATGATGACCAGGCATGCTGCCGCTCAGGCCAAAGAAGGCCTGGTGGTGACGGCGGACAAGAACTGGGTGATCGTCAAGCCTGAAGATATTCAGTAGGTACTGGAGGATCGTTCCCACGCTCCGCGTGGGAATGCAGCCCGTGACGCTCCGCGTCACTGGACGCAGAGCGTCCCTTGAGGCATTCCCACGCGGGAGCGTGGGAACGATCAGCCCCGCACTTGGCGGGGCATTTTTATTCAACGGCTAAGCAATCACAGACCGTCGAGCATCGCCTTGTTACGCACCGCGCCTTTGTCGGCGCTGGTGGCGAGCAGGGCATAGGCCTTCAATGCGGTGGTCACTTTACGTGGACGCACTTCGACCGGTTTCCAGCCTTTCTTGTCCTGTTCAACCCGGCGCGCCGCCAGTTCTTCATCGCTGATCAACAAGTTGATCGAGCGGTTCGGGATATCGATCAGCACTTTGTCACCGTCCTGTACCAGGCCGATTGCACCGCCGGCAGCGGCTTCTGGCGAAGCGTGGCCGATGGACAGGCCCGAGGTGCCGCCGGAGAAACGGCCGTCGGTGAGCAGGGCGCAGGCTTTGCCCAGGCCTTTGGATTTCAGGTAGGACGTCGGGTACAGCATTTCCTGCATGCCCGGGCCGCCTTTCGGGCCTTCGTAACGGATGATGACGATGTCGCCTTCCTTCACTTCGTCGGCGAGGATGCCGCGTACGGCGCTGTCCTGGCTTTCGAAGATCTTCGCGTTGCCTTCGAAGACGTGGATCGACTCATCGACGCCGGCGGTTTTTACCACGCAACCGTCCAGGGCAATGTTGCCGTACAGAACGGCCAGGCCGCCCTCTTGCGAGTAGGCGTGTTCGACACTGCGGATGCAGCCGTTTTCACGGTCGTCGTCCAGGGTTTCCCAACGGGTCGACTGGCTGAACGCGGTCTGAGTCGGGATGCCTGCAGGACCGGCCTTGAAGAAGTGATGCACGGCTTCGTCGGTGGTCTGGGTGATGTCCCACTTGGCGATGGCTTCTTCCATGCTGCGGCTGTGTACGGTCGGCAGGTCGGTGTGCAAAAGACCGCCGCGGGCCAGGGAACCGAGAATGCTGAAGATCCCGCCTGCACGGTGCACGTCTTCCATGTGGTACTTCTGGATGTTCGGCGCGACCTTGCACAATTGCGGTACATGGCGGGACAGACGGTCGATGTCGCGCAGGTCGAAATCGATCTCGGCTTCCTGGGCCGCAGCCAGCAAGTGCAGGATAGTGTTGGTGGAACCGCCCATGGCGATGTCCAGGGTCATGGCGTTTTCGAACGCCTTGAAGTTGGCGATGTTGCGCGGCAACACCGATTCATCGTTCTCGCCGTAGTAGCGTTTGCACAGTTCGACGATGGTGCGGCCGGCTTGCAGGAACAGCTCTTCGCGGTCGCTGTGGGTGGCCAGGGTCGAACCGTTGCCCGGCAAGGCGAGGCCCAGAGCTTCGGTCAGGCAGTTCATGGAGTTGGCGGTGAACATGCCGGAGCACGAACCGCAGGTCGGGCAGGCGCTACGCTCGTACTCGGCAACCTTCTCGTCAGAAGCGCTGGAGTCGGCGGCGATCACCATGGCATCGACGAGGTCGAGACCGTGGCTGGCCAGTTTGGTCTTGCCGGCTTCCATCGGGCCGCCGGAAACGAAGATCACCGGAATGTTCAGGCGCAGGGCGGCCATCAGCATACCGGGGGTGATCTTGTCGCAGTTGGAGATGCAGACGATGGCGTCGGCGCAGTGGGCGTTGACCATGTACTCGACGGAGTCGGCGATGATCTCGCGGCTCGGCAGCGAATAGAGCATGCCATCGTGGCCCATGGCGATGCCGTCATCCACGGCGATGGTGTTGAATTCCTTGGCGACGCCGCCAGCCCGTTCGATTTCCCGGGCAACCAGTTGGCCCAGATCCTTCAGGTGCACGTGGCCCGGTACGAACTGGGTGAAGGAGTTGGCAATGGCGATGATCGGCTTCTTGAAGTCGTCATCTTTCATCCCCGTGGCGCGCCACAGGGCGCGAGCACCGGCCATGTTGCGGCCGTGGGTGGATGTTTTCGAGCGGTAATCAGGCATGGAGCACTCCGGGCGGCTAATCGGGTATCAAAAGGGACGTGAGCTTCTATTGACGTCTGGAACACACAGAAATGGCCGTGTGCCCGGAAGATGCCGATAACGCTGCGGGATCGCCGCGCGCCTCAGCCTGAGCTCATAAACCCGCCGGGGGATGACTGGCGATGAATCTTGTGATTCTACACCGCTGGCGTCAGGAAGGAATGGTGCGATGACGGGACGTACGCCGCCTTCCCTTGTAGGGGCGAGCTTGCTCGCGAAAAACGTTAACGATGACGCGGGATACCTGATATGCCGCGGCGCCTGTTAATTTTTCGCGAGCAAGCTCGCTCCTACAGTTAGAGCCAGATGGCATCCCAAAGCGGATAGTCACCAATATGAATGACCAATCCGGCTCGTAGGGGATTGGCAACGATGTATCGGGCCATGGTTTTTAGATCTTCCTCCCGGCGCAGTGCTCGGTCGAAATAGCCTTTTTGCCATACAGGTTCATGGCTGTTTCTTGCTTTGTTGATGGCCCGGGCGCAGCGGGACTTGGTTGCTTGCATCAATTTGGGCAAGTCGCCGTTATGCAACTCAACCAGCCAGTGAATGTGATCTGGCATGACCACCCAGGCAACGGAGTCAGCGGCACCGTCTTCTTGAGCTTTTCTAAATTCGTTCACGACCAGGCGGCCAATGCTCCAATCGTGGAAGAGCGGTTGGCGCAAATGAGTGACGGCGGTGAGCAGATAAATGCGTCCGGAGTCCGAGAAACGGCCGGTGCGTAAGCGATGGGCATGAGGTGTTTTGGACATTCCGTTGTCCTCCCTGTGGCTGGAAGAGCAACGTTACGTGAGGCAAGGAGGATAGTCTTTTTGACAGTAGATCTGGATGTGTCTGCCTGAGAGCATCGCGAGCAAGCTCGCTCCTACAGGTCATCGGGTACCCCTGTAGGAGCGAGCTTGCTCGCGATCAGCCGCGAAGCGGCGCTGCCTTAGCTGTTAGGCAGCAACCGGCAGGTAATGCTCTTGATGTAGCGCGTTTCGGCAATCGCCGGGTGCACCGGATGGTCCGGCCCCTGACCACCGCGTTCGAGCAACTGAATATTGCGGTCCAGGTGGCGGGCGCTGGTCAGCAGGATGTTTTGCAGATCGTCTTCCGGCAGGTGCATGGAGCACGACGCGCTGACCAGAATGCCGTCCTTGCTGAGCAGGCGCATGGCTTGCTCGTTCAGGCGACGGTAGGCGCCTTCGCCGTTCTTCAGGTCTTTCTTGCGTTTGATGAAGGCCGGTGGGTCGGCGACGATCACGTCGAAGCGTTCTTCGCTGGCTTTCAGTTCTTTCAGGGCTTCGAACACGTCGCCTTCAATGCAGGTGACTTTCTCGGCGAAACCGTTCAACGCAGCGTTGCGCTCGACGCCGTCGAGGGCGAAGGACGAGGCGTCGACGCAGAACACTTCACTGGCGCCGAAGGCTGCGGCTTGCACGCCCCAGCCACCGATGTAGCTGAACAGATCGAGTACGCGCTTGCCCTTGGCGTACGGAGCGAGGCGGGCGCGGTTCATGCGGTGGTCATAGAACCAGCCGGTTTTCTGGCCTTCCATGACCGGCGCTTCGAACTTCACGCCGTTCTCTTCCAGGGCAACCCACTCCGGCACCAGACCGAAGACGGTTTCGACGTAGCGGTTGAGGCCTTCGGCATCACGGGCCGCGGAGTCATTCTTGAACAGAATGCCGCTTGGCTTGATCACTTGGGTCAGCGCCGCGATCACGTCGTCTTTATGGGCTTCCATGGTCGCCGAAGCGATCTGGACCACCAGAATGTCGCCGAAACGGTCGACCACCAGACCCGGCATCAGGTCGGAATCACCGTAGACCAGGCGATAGAACGGCTTGTCGAACAGGCGCTCGCGCAGGGACAGGGCCACATTGAGGCGGTGTACCAGCAGCGACTTGTCCAGCGGCAACTTGATGTCACGGGACAGCAAGCGTGCGCAGATCAGGTTGTTCGGGCTCATGGCGACGATGCCCAGCGGCTTGCCGCCGGCGGCTTCCAGAACCGCTTGATCGCCTGCCTTGAAACCGTGCAGTGGGGTGGCGGCTACATCGATTTCGTTGCTGTAGACCCACAGGTGACCGTTGCGCAGGCGACGGTCGGCGTTGGCTTTGAGGCGCAGGCTTGGCAGGGACATGACGTCGCTCCGGAAAAAAGAGCGGGAGTATAGCGCGTTGTGTAAAGAATGGCCGTGCGGGCAGATGTACTGTAGGAGCCGCCGGTCGACGCTCCTATAGAAAGCGCGCGCTGCTTCGGGTGTTGGAGGTGTCGGGTCGGACTTTATAAGGGTTAGAATCGTTGCTTGGCCCATATGCCAGAGCCAGCGCGCAATGCCGTGGTCGGCTATTTATTGATCTGAGAGCGCCATGCCTGAACTACCTGAAGTCGAAACCACCCGGCGCGGTATCGCACCGCATCTGGAGGGCCAGCGCGTCAGCCGCGTGATCGTCCGTGACCGCCGCTTGCGCTGGCCCATTCCGGAAGATCTTGATGTGCGTCTGTCCGGGCAGCGCATCGTGACGGTCGATAGACGTGCCAAGTATCTGCTGATCAATGCCGAGGTCGGGACGTTGATCAGCCATTTGGGGATGTCGGGGAATTTGCGGCTGGTGGAAGTCGGCATGCCGGCGGCCAGGCATGAACATGTGGACATCGAACTGGAATCGGGTCTGGCTTTGCGCTACACCGACCCTCGGCGTTTTGGGGCGATGCTCTGGAGTCTTGATCCGCTCAATCATGAACTGCTGATCCGGCTGGGGCCGGAGCCGTTGACCGACCTGTTTGATGGTGAGCGGCTGTTCCAGCTATCGCGCGGGCGCTCCATGGCGGTAAAGCCGTTCATCATGGACAACACGGTGGTGGTGGGAGTGGGCAATATCTACGCGACCGAAGCGCTGTTTGCGGCAGGCATCGATCCGCGACGCGAAGCCAAGGGCATTTCCCGGGCGCGTTATCTGAAGCTGGCTATCGAGATCAAACGCATTTTGGCTCATGCCATCGAGCGCGGCGGCACCACATTGCGCGACTTTATTGGTGGCGACGGCCAGCCCGGCTATTTCCAGCAGGAATTGTTCGTCTACGGTCGTGGCAATGAACACTGCAAGGTGTGTGGCACTGGCCTTCGTGAGGTTCGTCTGGGGCAGCGCGCCAGCGTCTATTGCCCGCGTTGCCAGAGCTGACGAAACCGCACGATCATCTGAAGTTTACGCCTTGCCAGTAATGATCTTGTACTTGGCCATCAGCTGTTCTTCGGTTTCCGGATGGGCTTCATCCAGCGGGATGCAGTCTACCGGGCAGACCTGCTGGCACTGCGGTTCGTCGTAGTGGCCGACGCACTGGGTGCACAGGTTCGGGTCGATCACGTAGATCTCTTCGCCTTGCGAGATGGCGGCGTTCGGGCACTCGGGTTCGCAGACGTCGCAATTGATGCAGTCGTCGGTGATGATCAGGGACATGGCGCACTCCTGCCGGGGCGGCTGGCCCAGGCATCTGAAAACTAATGCTGCAATTGTGCCGCATTGGCGCCCGCAGTGCACGCGGGCGCGATGGGCTGTTCCCTGACTATTTCTTGAAGCGCAGGGTCAGGGCGTCAGCGACAGCCGGGTGGACGAACTTGGCAATATCGCCGCCCAGGGCGGCAATTTCACGAACCAGCGTCGAAGAAATGAACGAATAACGCTCTGACGGGGTGAGGAAAAGGCTTTCCACATCCGGCGCCAACTGGCGGTTCATGTTGGCCAGCTGGAATTCGTATTCGAAGTCCGACACCGCTCGCAGGCCACGCAGGAACACATTGGCGTTCTTTTCCTTGGCAAAGTGCGCAAGCAGCGTGGAGAAACCGACGACTTCAACGTTCGGTATATGTTTGGTGACCTCGCGGGCCAGCTCCACACGCTGTTCCAGGGGGAAAAGCGGGTTTTTCTTCGGGCTGGCGGCGACGGCAATGATCACATGGTCGAACAGGCGCGCGGCGCGTTCGACCAGATCGCCATGGCCCTTGGTAATCGGGTCGAAGGTACCTGGGTACAACACTCGGTTCATCGCGTCGTCCTGGCGGGAGTCCGTTGGGGAGTCGGATGGTATCGCAGCCTTCCCGGTCGGCCAAGTCGCCTTTGGGGGAAGAAAGCACTATAGACGATACGAATAATGTGCTTTTTCACGAGTTTTTTAAACGCTCGGCCAGTGAAGTCGCCAATTGCGCCGTCAGTCCGTAGACCGACAGCTGCGGGTTGGCGCCAATGCTGGTGGGGAACAACGAGCCATCGTGGATCGACAGATTGCCCAACTGATGATGCCGGCCGAGGCTGTCGCAGACGGCATTTTTCGAGTCTTCGCCCATGGCGCAGCCGCCCATCACGTGAGCGCTACCCAGGCGCGTGCGATACAACTCAAGGCTCAGACCGTCGATCAGCGTGCGGGCTTGCGCCAGGGTTTTTACATAACGGGCATCGTTGTGCAGGGGCATGACTTCCTTTGCGCCGCCGGCGAACTGGATTTGCGCCATGCTGTGGAAGGCCCGGCGCAGGCCATCCCAGGCATAAGGTGATACCTGATAGTCGAGCACCGGTGTGCCATCACCGCGCAACTCGACACTGCCGCCGGGGCTGTCGGGGTGAAAGCCATCACGCAGTAGTGCAAGCATGGCGTGGGTGTGGGGCAGTTGTTCCATGCGCAGTGCGTTGTCGGAACCGAAACCACCGAACAGGGTGCTGGCCAGCGCCGGGTGCAGCGGGGGGACTTCCAGCTTGTAAGACATTTTGCCGGTAGTGCCGTCCTGCCATTGAAAATGGTCGGAATAAATCGATTGGGGCGCGCCGTAGAACGGGTTGATCACGTCGTCGAAATGCCCGGCAGACATGTTTACCAAGTGTAGGAAGGTCCGTTTGCCGAGCCGCTCATGGGGGTCGGGCGCCTTGGAACGCAGCAGCAACGCCGGGCTGTTGATGCCGCCGCCGGCCAGAACATAGTGCCGTGCCTTGACGGTGATGCTGCGCCCGGTCGGCGCGACGCAGCGTGCATCCATGGCCACGCATTGCAGGCCAGTGACCTTGTCATCTTTGATCAACAGATGTTCGGCACGGGCCAGATACAGCAGTTCGCCGCCTTTTTCCAGGGTTGCCGGAATGCTGGTCACCAACATCGATTGTTTGGCGTTGGTCGGGCAGCCCATGCCGCAATAACCGAGGTTCCAGCACCCGCGAACGTTGCGCGGGATCACATGCCAGCTGTAGCCGAGCTTTTCGCAGCCATTCTTGATCACGTCGTTGTTGGCATTGGGCGGCACCATCCACGGCGCGATGCCCAGGCGCTGCTCCATTTTCTCGAACCAGGGCGCCATCTCGGCAGGGCTGTGGCCTTTGACATTGTGTTCTTTGGCCCAGTGCTCAAGAGTCGGCTGCGGGGTTCGAAAGCTCGAAGTCCAGTTGATCAACGTCGTGCCGCCGACCGCGCGGCCTTGCAGGATGGTGATCGCACCGTCCTTGCTCATGCGGCCGATGCCTTCCTGATAGAGGCTGGCGTAGGCTTGATCCTCCAGCATCTTGAAGTCGCTGCTGGTCTTGAGTGGGCCTTCTTCGATCAGCAGCACCTTGTAGCCGGCGGCGCTGAGAATCTCTGCCGTAGTGCCGCCGCCGGCACCGCTGCCGATGATCGCCACGTCCGCTTCCAGCGTCAGGTCCTGCTCCAGTTGCGAGCCGTCATGGGTTTTCCAGCCACGGGCCAGGCCCTCGCGAAACAGATCAGGTACGGGCATATCAGGTGCTCTTGTTTTTATGGATTAAACGCAGGTGGCCGCTACGCGGCCAATCGCGAGCAAACTGTTGTGGTCCAGTTTTTTTGGACCAGTCCGTAGGAGCGAGGCTTGCCCGCGAATGGGGCACCGCAAATCTCAAACCTTCGGCGGCCCCGGATAACCGCAGTGCGCCCACGATTCGGTGCGACCGTACCAGGCCATCATCACCAGTTGCACAAGCGAGCTGTGGCCCATGCGCAGCAGGCTCAACGAGCTGTTTTCCCAACGCTTGAGAAAGTGCCGGATGTCATGGGCGCTGGCGTTCTCCCAACTGCCCCAGATGCCGGTCAACGGCCCACGGGTGATGGCCATGCCGAGCACATCGAACAGTTGCCGGGTCAGCTTGAGCATTTCCGGCGACAGGTGATCGAGACCGCGATCCAGGCTTTGCAGGGTGCCGTCGATGGCCACAGGCATTTTCTCGACGGCCACGGCACCCTCGAGCATCACCGGGATCAGTGCCCGTAGAAATGGCAGGTCGCCGCTGCGCAGAATCGCAAAACCGCTGGCCGGGGTGCTGGCCGAGCAGCCGCTGAGGCTGGCGCCAAGCCCGGCAGTGGCGAGGAAGGCACTGGCGCACAGGCCGAACGTCAATAGACCGCGTCGTGACATCTCGGGTGATTCAGACAGGCTTGGGTTCATTATTGTTATTACCCGACAGCAATGTGGTTAGCGGACAAACAGCTTCTGAATCAGCTTCTGGATGGATTTTCCGTAAGGCGGGTAAATCAATTTCGCCGCATTCAGCCGCTGCTTGGTCAGCACGCCCTTGGCCTTGCTGAACGTCAGGAAGCCCTCACGGCCGTGGTAATGGCCCATCCCCGATGCGCCGATGCCGCCGAACGGCATATCGTCTTGAGCGACGTGCAGCAGGGTGTCGTTGATGCAAACGCCCCCTGAGTGGGTTTCGTTGAGCACGCGGCTTTGTTCTGCCTTGTCGTAGCCGAAGTAGTAGAGCGCCAGCGGACGCGGTCGTTGGTTGATGTAGGTAAAGGCTTGATCCAGGCCGGTGTAGGGGACGATGGGCAGCACCGGACCGAAGATTTCGTCCTGCATTACGGTCATCTCGTCGTTGACGTTCAGCAACAGGCTGTGGCCCATGCGTCGACCTTGACCCTGGTCGAACAGCGGGATCAGCAACGCGCCCTTGCTGGTGGCGTCGCTGAGGTAACCGTTGAGCCGTGCCATTTGTCGGTCATTGATGATCGCGGTGTAGTCCGGGTTGTCTGCAAGCTTGGGATAAAACCCGCGAACGGCTTTGCGATAGGCTTCGATGAAGGCGCCAACGCGGTCCTCCGGCACCAGCACGTAATCCGGAGCGACACAGGTTTGTCCCGCATTCAGGGTTTTGCCGAAGGCGATGCGTTCAGCGGCATCCTTGAGCGGTACGTCGGCGGAGACAATGGCCGGCGATTTGCCGCCCAGTTCCAGGGTCACGGGAGTCAGGTGTTCTGCCGCGGCGCGCATGACATGCTTGCCAATGCTGGTGGCGCCGGTAAACAGCAGGTGATCGAAGCGTAGTCTGGAAAACGCCATGCCGACTTCGGCTTCTCCCAATATCACGCAGACCAGATCCTCTGGAAAGACCCGAGCCAACAATTCCTTGAGCAATTGCCCGGTGGCCGGCGTCGACTCGCTGAGCTTGAGCATCACCCGATTACCGGCGGACAACGCGCCGACCAAGGGGCCGATGGCGAGGTAAAGCGGATAGTTCCACGGCACGATAATTCCGACCACGCCCAGTGGTTGATAGATGACTTTGGCCGAGGCGGGCTGGAAGGCTGCGCCTACCTTGCGTCGGGATGATTTCATCCAGCCCTTGAGGTGTTTGCTGGCGTAATGAATGCCGTGCAGGCTGGGCATCAGTTCGGCAAGCAAGGTTTCATCGGCGCTGCGGTGGCTGAAATCCTGGCTGATGGCGTCTATCAATGCCTGGCGTTCGTCGCTCAACACATGACGCAAGGCCTTGAGCCATTGCTGGCGTTGCGCCGCTGGCGGCATTGGGTGGGCCGCATAGGCCTGGCGCTGGGCGGCAAACAGCCTGTGGAGCTCATCCAGTTGCGGTTGAGAGTCTTGCAGATAGGCAATGTCGGCAGGCATGGATGGCTCCGATTTTTATTCGAGAGGCTTGTTTTTAGAGTCTATGCTCTAAAATGTCAAATGACATCACTCGACAGCTTTGATTTATCCGATTCGGGATAGGTCGTAAGATGCTCGGCAACGCACTCTGAATTAAAGCCCAAGCCCATGGCCCCACGGATAAAAACCAGCGAGCGCATCGTCCAGAACAGCCTTGAGCTGTTCAATCAGCAGGGCGAGCGTAGCGTCAGCACCAACCACATCGCGGCCCACATGGAAATTTCCCCGGGCAACCTGTATTACCACTTCCCCAACAAGCAGGCGATCATCGCCGTGCTGTTCAGTGAGTACGAAAACCTGGTGGACAGTTTCCTGCGCCCACCCCAGGGCCGTGCGGCTACGGTCGAAGACAAACGCTATTACCTGCAGGCGCTGCTCGCCGCCATGTGGCGCTACCGATTCCTGCACCGAGACCTCGAACACCTGCTCGACAGTGACCCGGAACTGGCCGCTCGCTACCGACGGTTTTCCCAGCGCTGTCTGATCCAGGGCACGGCCATTTACGAGGGCTTTGTCGAGGCCGGAATCCTGAGCATGGGCAGGGTCCAGATTGAATCCCTGACCCTCAACGCCTGGATCATCCTCACCTCCTGGGTGCGCTTTCTCTGCACCACGCGGGAAAATTCCACGCATCTGAGTGAAGAGGCCATCAAGCGCGGGGTCTATCAGGTGTTGGTACTGGAAGCCGGATTTGTCACTGACCAGGCTCGGGGGGCAGTGACCGCGCTGTTCGATGAGTTTTATGTGCCGCTGGCGCAGGCACTGGAAGAAGTGCAGTAGGATCAACCACAGACTTAATCACAGGAGCCCGTTATGCCCATTGCGCAATTGATCAGCCCTCAAGCTCTGGACTTGAAAAAGGAGCAGGCCGGGCTGGTGATTCTGGATTGCCGTTTTGCCCTGGAAGACCCGGACTACGGCCAGCGCAGTTATGCCGAAGGGCATATCGCCGGCTCATCTTTCGCCGATCTGGAGCGTGACCTCAGCGGTCCTGTGATCAAGGGGGTGACCGGTCGCCATCCGTTGCCGGATCCCGAGCAGCTGACTGAGCGTTTGCAGGCCTGGGGTATCAATGCCGAAAGTGAAATTGTGCTGTATGACGATGGCCCCGGCGCATTTGCCGCACGCGCCTGGTGGCTGCTGGCCTGGCTGGGCAAGCGCGACGGTGTGTTCATTCTCGATGGCGGTTTGAAGGCCTGGCACGCGGCTGGTTTGCCGTTGAGTCTGGACGCGCCTGATACACGCCCCGGCAGCTTTGCAGGTACACCAGACGACTCGCTGCTATTGAGTGCCGAACAACTGCAAAAGCGCCTCGGCCAGCCAACCCTGACCTTGCTCGATGCTCGCGCCCAGCCGCGTTTCCGTGGCGAGGTGGAGCCGATCGACCCCGTGGCCGGGCACATCCCCGGCGCACAATGCGCGGCGTTCAGCGAAAACCTGGGTGGCGACGGGCGTTTTCTCCCGGTAGACCAGCTCAAGCAACGTTTCGCTGCGAAGCTGGGTGACCGCTCGCCGAGTGAACTGGTGGCCTATTGCGGTTCCGGCGTGACGGCTTGCCATAACCTTTTTGCGTTGTGCCTGGCAGGTTATCCGCTGGCCCGTCTGTATGCAGGATCGTGGAGTGAGTGGATTACCGATCCCAAGCGTGGCATCGCCAAGGGCGATTGAAGATAACGATCGTTCCCACGCTCCTGCGTGGGAACGATCACTAGACCGGCAATTGCCCCATCATCCAGCGCAACAAAAAGAACACCAGCAACCCGCCTCCAATGGTCGCCAGCAAATGCCGGGTCAACGCGGCAATGGCAATTGCGACCAACCCCGCCAACAGATACGCATTACTCAGGTTCAGCGCCCAATGCTCACCATCGGGCAGCAACATGCCGGGCACCACAATAGCCGTCAGCACCGCTGTCGGCACATAGTGCAAACCCTGGCGCACCAGCGGCGGGAAGCTCAGATTTGGCCAGGCGAACAAGCTGTAGCGCAGCACAAAGGTAATCGCGGCCATGCCGAAAATCAGCCACCAGTAGCTCATGAGTGCAACTCCTTGCCAGTCTGAGTCGCCAATCGTCGGCGCTCCAACACTGCGCCCACCGCAATCCCGCTGAAAGCGGCTGCCATCAGTCCGAGTTTGTAGGGCCAGCCATAAGTCACCAATGCTACGGCGCCTGCCGCCAGCGCTGCAGCAACTTGTGGTTTATTGCGCAGCAACGGCACGACGATGCCGATAAAGGTCGCCAGCATGGCAAACTCCAACCCCCAGCTCGCCAAGTCCGGCACGGCTTGACCGAACAGCACACCCACCAGTGAACTCGACACCCAGCACACATACAGCGAACTGGTGACGCCCAGCCAATACCAGTGCGCAAGCGGGCGATCACCGTGCAGCAGATAGAAGCGTTGAACCACTGCGAAGGTTTCATCCGTCAGCCAAAACGCCAACAACACTCGCCAACGCTGCGGCAACTGGCTGACATGAGGCTGCAGGGTGGCGCTGTAAAGCACGTGGCGCAGATTGACGATAAAGGTCGTCAGCAGAATCACCACCGCACCGGCACCCGCGCCGAACAGGCTGATGACGATAAATTGCGCGGAACCGGCGTAGACGAATAGCGACATACCGACCGCTTGCCATAACGTCAGGCCAGCGGCGCCGGCCAATGTGCCGAAGATCAGCCCGAACGGCAGAATGCCCACGGCCATGGCAAAGCTGTCGCGGATACCTCGGGAATAAAGCTGTTTGCGGGTCATCAAGACTCTCCTTGTTGCCCGCATCTTAGGCAGCTCAGGAAAAGTCTGTCTTGAACGATCTTGCGCTTGCGGTCCGATAAGCCCCCGGCCCGACGCCATAGACTTGCTTGAACTGCCGGCTCAGATGGCTCTGGTCGGCGAAGCCCAATTGCGTCGCCACTTCCAGCGGCAGGCAGCCTTTGCGCAACAATGCCCGCGCTTGAGCAATGCGCTGCTGCATCAGCCAGGTATGTGGCGGCATGCCGGTTGCCCGGCGAAACACTCGGGCGAAATGAAAGGGTGACAGGTTAACCGCAGTGGCCAGTTCTTCGAGGGAGGGCGGCGAGGCCAGTTGCGATTGCAGCAGCTCTTTGGCCTGGACAATGGCGCGATGTTCCTGCCCTGGCTTACCGGGCGTGGGCACTCCCGCGTGCCGTTGCAGCAAAGACAACATCATTTCCCGCCAGACTGTCTGCTGTTGCAGCGCCGTGGCCGGGCTTTCCAGCAACCGGTGCAGCTGGCAGAAGCCGCTCACCAGGTCCGGATCGCGATAGAGCGTGGCACCGAATGCCGGAAGGCTGTTGGCCGGGAGTTCGAGCTCGGCCAGCAGTGAAAGAATCTGGTCGTTGTCTGGATAAAAGGCCCGATACAGCCACCCGTCATCGGTACCTTTGTGGCCGGTGTGCAATTCGTCCGGATTGATCAGCACCAATGTCCCGGTGCCCGCCAGATGTTCTGCGCCGCGATAGCGATAACGCTGGGCGCCGGCCATGATCAGGCCAATGACATAACCATCATGCACATGGGGTACAAAACGGTGTTCGATGTAGCGGGCGGCCAATAACTCGACACCGGCCAGCGGCGCGGCTTGCCAGAAGCGGATCGACTCGCCCTCAGTGTTCATCAGCGCTACCTGTGACCTGCACCGGTCAGCCAATGCGGGATACGGCGTTCCAGGTAGTAGCCGGGTTTGTGCAGGGTTCCGTCGACAAAACCGACATGCCCACCCTTGGTCTGCAATTCAAACTGCGTGCTCGGTGACAGCTCTTCAGCCTGCGGCAAGCTGTGGAGGGATACGAACGGATCGTCAGCTGCCTGAATGATCAGGGTCGGTGTGCGGATGGCCCCGAGAAAATAACGACTGGAGGCGCGCCGGTAATAGTCTTCGGCATCCAGAAACCCATTCAGTGGCGCGGTGACCCGGCCGTCGAAATCCCAGAAAGTCCGCAAGTTGTCCAGCGAGCCAAGCCCGTCCAGGGTGGCCAGGCCTTCGTGGCGGCCGTCATGCAGGAATCGCCGTTGCTTGTTTTTGATGTAGGCGAGCATCTCGCGCATGAAATGCGCCTGATAAACCCTGGAAAAACCCTGGCCGATACGGTCAGCGCACTGGTCGAGACGAAAGGGAACCGAAACCGCCACGGCGCCCAGCAGCTCGCTGTCGTGGCCGGTTTCCCCCAGATGTTTGAGCAGCACATTACCGCCCAGCGAATAGCCGACTGCATACAACGGAGCCAACGGCCGCTGGGCCCGCAGATGGCTGATCGTTGCCGCGAGGTCTTCGCTGGCGCCGGAGTGATAGCTGCGTGGCAACAGATTCGGTTCGCCCGAGCAGCCGCGCCAGTTCAGCGCCACGCTGGCCCAGCCTCGAACTGCCAGCACTTTTTGCAACCCGGCCACATAGGGCGAATTTGAAGACCCGGTCAGTCCGTGCAACACCAGCACCAAGGGGGCATTGGAGCTATGAGGGCCATGCCAGTCGAGGTCGAGGAAGTCGCCATCTTCAAGCCAGAGTCGTTCACGTTGCCGGTCGAGATGAGTGGTTTTGCGCCACAGTGGGCCCCACAAGGTTTGCAGGTGCGGGTTGCCCAGGCCAAAGGCGGGGGTGAAACGATCTGACGGTGTAGGCACGATTTTTCTCGGTGCACAATTGCGTACCCAAGGTCTGTCAACAGACCCCGGGTATGAACCTTTTTCAGGCCTGTCGATTAACCGACGGTCTCTGCCATACGTTGCCACAGCGCGTAGTGCACCCGCCCGGATTTTTGCTCCCGGTGCAGGCGCCAGCTGGCTGGAAGGCCGAGCGTCGAGGGCGCCGTTTCGCTTTCAGTATAGATCCACGCGGCGTCGGCCAGCCATTGGCGCTCTTCCAGCAGTGTGCAGGCAGCGGGCAACAGGTTCTGGTTGAACGGTGGATCGAGAAATACCAGGTCGAACGGCGTCGCCGGCTGGGTTTCCAGGTAGCGCAAGGCGTCGGCGGTCTGCACGTGACCGGTGGTGCAGCGCAGGGTGCCCAAGTGCTCGCGCAGACTGGAAACGGCAATGTTGCTACTGTCCAGCGCCTGGCCCATGGCAGCGCCGCGGGACAGCGCTTCGAGGAACAGTGCGCCGCTACCGGCAAACGGGTCGAGCACCTTGGCCCCGACGACGTACGGTGCGAGCCAGTTGAACAGGGTTTCGCGGACGCGGTCCGGGGTCGGGCGCAGGCCCGGAGCGTCCGGGAAGCTCAGGCGACGGCTACGCCATTCTCCGCCGATGATACGCAGCTGACCAACGCCGTTATGGACGTTGTGAACAGGTTTTTTGCTGGGACGCGATGGGCTGGCCATTAATGCTCCGGAACCCCGAGCGGTTGCTCGGCAGGTTTGTCAGTAGGGGCCGGTAACGGCTTTTGTGGAACGGTTGGCCCGGCGCTGACAATAACCATTTTGTCAGCGCTCAGGTGTTTGTTCAGCGCAGTCTTGACCTGGTCGACGGTCAGGCTTTGGGACTGTTGCATGAAGTCTTCAAGGTAGCTCAGTGACAGGTTGTAGAAACCCATGGCACCAAGCTGACCGACGATATCGGCGTTGCTCGCGGTGGATAGCGGGAAGCTGCCGGCCAGTTCACGCTTGGCGTCGTCCAGTTCTTTCTGGGTCGGACCGGTTTTCAGGTAATCGGCGAGAACGTCCTGGACCAGTTTCAGCGTTCCTTCGCTCATCTCGGCGCGGGTTTGCAGATTGATCATGAACGGCCCGCGGACCTGCATCGGGGAGAAACCGGAGTATACGCCATAGGTCAGGCCGCGCTTCTCGCGGACTTCGTTCATCAGCCGTGTACCGAAACCACCACCGCCGAGGATCTGGTTGCCCAGGGACAGCGCCGCGTAGTCCGGATCATCACGGTCAATGCCCAGTTGCGCGAGCATCAGATTGGTCTGATTGGACGGGAACTCGATATGGCCAATGCTGGCCTTAGGCTCAACCGGTTGCTCGATTTTGGCCAGCGCCGGACCTTTCGGCAGCGCGGCGGAAACTTGCGCGGCAACGGCTTCGGCTTCCGTGCGTGACAGGTCGCCGACCAAGGCAATCACCACATTGCCAGCGGCATAAGCCTTGTCATGGAACGTCCGTATTTGCGCGGGGGTGATCGACGGAATACTTTTCGCCGTGCCATCGCTGGCGTGGGCATAAGGATGATTGCCGTACAAGCGATTCATCAGCTCAAGGCTCGCCAGTTTGCCGGGGCTCTGCTTCTGATATTCGAAACCGGCGAGCATCTGGTTTTTGATTCGCGCCAGCGAGTCAGCCGGGAGTGTCGGTTTGCCCACGACTTCGGCAAACAGCTTCAAGGCAGGTGCGCGTTTATCAACGGCGCTCAAGCTGCGCAGCGATGCTATCGCCATGTCTTTATAAGCACCATTGCCAAAATCGGCACCTAAACCTTCGAAGCCTTCGGCAATCGCGCCGACGTCTTTACCTGCCACGCCTTCATTGAGCATGGCGTTTGTCAGCAGCGCCAGACCGGGTGTGCTGCCATCCTGGCTGCTACCCGCGGCGAAGGTCAGGCGCATGTCGAACATCGGCAGTTCGCGGGCTTCAACGAACAGCACCTTGGCGCCTTCGGCGGTTTTCCAGGTTTGTACGTCCAGCGCACGGTGGCTTGGCGCCTTGCCGTCCAGCTCGGTCAGCGATTGCAGCTTTTTGCTGGCCTTGGCCTGATCGAGTGCCTGGCTGGCATCGGATTGGCCTGGGCGGCTGAAGTAGAAACCCAGTGAAACGACCAGCGCGACGAGTACCAGGCCGATCAAGGCCGGGCGTGATTTTTTGCGCTCACTCATGTGTTGTCTCCTCGGGCAGGACATGCGCAACGCTGAGACGTTCGCGGGTGAAATAGGTGCGGGCGGCGTTACGGATGTCTTCCGGAGTCACGCTTTGCAGCTCGGCGAGTTCGGTATCCATCAGTTTCCAGGACAGTCCGACGCTCTCCAGCTGGCCGATGGCAGTGGCCTGACTGGTGATCGAGTCACGCTCGAAGACCAGGCCGGCGATCACCTGGGCGCGGACGCGTTCCAGTTCATCCGTGGTGGGGGCAGTGGTTTTCAACTGTTCGAGCAGGCGCCACAGGCCCGCTTCGGTCTGGGCCATGGTTTTCTTTTTCTGGGAGTTGGGCGTCGCAGAGAGCGTGAACAGACTGTCGCCACGGGTGTAGGCGTCGTAACTCGACGAGCCACCGGAGACCAGCTCTTCGCCGCGCTCCAGTTGGGTCGGAAGGCGTGCGCTGTAACCGCCATCGAGCAGGGCCGAGATCAGTCGCAAGGCATTCACCGAGCGCTTGTCCACCGCAGTGGCGATGCTTGGCACGTTGAAGCCCAGCATCAGGCTCGGCAGTTGGGTCTTCACGTGCAGGGTGATCTGGCGTTCGCCGGGCTCGGCCAGCTCCAGCGGGATCTTCGCTGGCGGTATGGCGCGTTTGGCGATCGGACCAAAGTAGCGTTGGGCCAAGGCTTTGACTTCATCCGGGGTCACATCACCGACCACCACCAGCGTGGCGTTGTTCGGCACATACCAGGACTGGTACCAGCGGCGCAGGTCTTCGACCTTCATCCGGTCCAGGTCCGCCATCCAGCCGATGGTTGGCGTGTGGTAACCGCTCGCCGGGTAAGCCATGGCCTTGAAGCGCTCGAAGGCCTTGGACGTCGGCTTGTCGTCGGTGCGCAGGCGACGCTCTTCCTTGATCACTTCAATTTCACGGCTGAACTCATCGGCCGGCAGGCGCAGGTTGGCCATGCGGTCGGCTTCCAGTTCGAAAGCCACGCCCAGGCGGTCGCGAGCCAGTACCTGGTAAAAGGCGGTGAAATCGTCGCTGGTGAACGCGTTCTCTTCGGCGCCCAGATCGCGCAGGATCAACGAGGCTTCGCCGGGACCGACTTTCTCGCTGCCCTTGAACATCATGTGTTCCAGAGCGTGGGACAAGCCGGTCTGGCCCGGGGTTTCATAACTGGAGCCGACCTTGTACCAGATCTGCGAAACCACCACGGGAGCGCGATGGTCTTCTCGCACGACCACTTTCAGGCCGTTGTCGAGGGTGAACTCGTGGGTGGGCTGTGGGTCGGCAGCCAGAGCTGAAAGAGGCAGACAAACTGTGCTGAGCAACAGGCCTGCGGCGCGGCGGGCTAGAGCATTCATTCGTTTTTAAACCTGTTGGGCTGCCCGCTTGGTCTTGGCGTCGGCGGGCGAGAGGTTGGGGCGTGTCATCAATCATTACCAGTACCGCGCACTATCAGGCCCGTTTTCAGGCGGCCACGCGGTACTGGTAATGATTGATGACACGCCCTAGGATACTGATCCGTTTTACTGGCGGCCACGCCTATCAGGCCTTTGAATGGTCAGCAGGTTGTTTGGGTTTGCGGCTGAAGCTTTGAGTTTGTCAACTAAACTCTGCGTTTTCGCCGACGATGCCGTACCAGTCCTTCGTATTAGTCGACCTTTGAGGTGCCGATGGGCACCTCGACAAAATGTTGCGCGTGAACAAGCTGGCTAAAAAGCAGTCTGTTCTGCATCGAATATTTATCTGTCGAGGCGTCACATTGGCGCGTCGCTACCTTGAGATAGCCGTCATCCATGTTTGGTTCCAACGACGACAAGAAGAGCCCAGCTGCGGCTGGCGAGAAAAAAAGCCTGTTCGGGTGGCTGCGCAAAAAGCCGCAGGAAACCGTCGTCGAACAGCCAAAGCCACTTCCTGAGGCCGTTCCTGAGCCGGTAATAGAAGCTGCGCCCGTTGCACAAGCGCCGGCGCCGCTGGTGTTGCCGATCACCGAGTCGGTGCATCAGCCGGTAGCTGAACCTGCTCTGGCGCAGGAAGCACCGCTGACGCCGGAAGTCGAACACAAGCCCTGGCTGGTCCTGCCGGTGGCAGAAGAGCCGGTGGGGCTGGTCGAAGATGAGCTGGCGCCGCATATCACTCCGCCGATTCCTGCGCCAACGGTCACTCAGCAAGCGGTAGAGCTGCTGGCTGTCGAGCCGATTTCGTTTGTTGAGCCGGTTGCTGTTGAACCCGATGTCCCAGAGTCAGTGATTGCCGCATTTGTTGCTGCAGAACCTGTCCAGGCTCCGGCGCCAGTGCCAGTCGCTGCACCGGTTGTTACTGCGCCAGTTGCGCCAGTACCCAGCGCGCCGAGTGAATTGCCTGCAGCCGCGGAGCCGGTCGGTGCCAGTCGCGAAGAAAACAAAGTCGGTTTCTTTGCCCGCCTCAAGCAAGGCCTGTCCAAGACCAGTGCCAGCATCGGCGAGGGCATGGCCAGCCTGTTCCTGGGCAAGAAGCTGATCGATGACGAATTGCTGGAAGATATCGAAACCCGTCTGCTGACCGCTGACGTCGGTGTCGAAGCGACTTCGGTGATCATCCAGAGCCTGACCCAGAAGGTCGCACGTAAACAGCTGGCCGACGCCGATGCACTCTACAAGTCCCTGCAGGCCGAGCTTGCGAGCATGCTCAAACCGGTCGAGCAGCCACTGAACATCACCTCGCAGAACAAGCCATTCGTGATTCTGGTGGTTGGTGTGAACGGTGCCGGTAAAACCACCACTATTGGCAAGCTGGCGAAGAAACTGCAACTCGAAGGCAAGAAAGTCATGCTTGCGGCCGGTGATACTTTCCGTGCAGCGGCGGTCGAGCAATTACAGGTCTGGGGCGAGCGCAACAAGATCCCGGTGATCGCCCAGCATACCGGGGCCGATTCCGCGTCTGTGATCTTCGATGCAGTCCAGGCCGCCAAAGCCCGTGGCATTGATGTATTGATCGCCGACACCGCCGGTCGCCTGCACACCAAAGACAACCTGATGGAAGAACTGAAGAAGGTTCGTCGGGTTATCGGCAAACTCGACGCCGATGCGCCGCACGAAGTACTGCTGGTGCTCGACGCCGGCACTGGCCAGAACGCTATCAACCAGGCCAAACAATTCCATCAGACGGTCGAGCTGACCGGTCTGGCGTTGACTAAGCTCGATGGCACGGCCAAGGGCGGGGTGATTTTCGCCCTGGCCAAGCAATTTGGCCTGCCCATTCGCTACATCGGTGTCGGTGAAAGCATCGATGATCTGCGTACTTTTGAAGCCGAACCCTTTGTCCAGGCACTTTTTGCCGAGCGGGAGCGTTCATGATTCGTTTCGAACAGGTCGGTAAACGCTATCCGAACGGACACGTCGGCTTGCATGAGCTGAGCTTTCGAGTCCGAAGGGGCGAATTTTTGTTTGTTACGGGCCATTCCGGCGCCGGTAAAAGCACCTTATTGCGGCTGTTGCTGGCCATGGAGCGCCCGACTACCGGCAAGTTGCTGCTGGCCGGCCAGGATCTGGGTCAGATCAGCAATGCCCAGATTCCTTTCCTGCGTCGGCAGATTGGCGTGGTGTTCCAGAACCACCAGTTGCTGTTCGATCGCACGGTGTTCAACAACATCGCCTTGCCGTTGCAGATTCTTGGCCTGTCCAAGGCTGAAATCGCCAAGCGCGTGGACTCGGCCCTCGAGCGTGTGGCGCTTTCGGACAAGACCGACCTGTACCCGGGTGACCTGTCCACCGGCCAGCAACAGCGCGTCGGTATTGCCCGTGCCATCGTTCACCGCCCGGCACTGCTGCTGGCGGACGAACCGACCGGTAACCTCGACCCGCGTCTGGCGGCGGAAATCATGGGTGTATTCGAAGACATCAACCGGCTGGGCACCAGCGTGCTGATCGCCAGCCACGACCTGGCGCTGATTGCCCGCATGCGTCATCGCATGCTGACGCTGCAACGCGGCCGCCTTATCGGCGACGGGGAGGCTGGGGCATGAGTGCGACACGCAGTCCGAAGGTTTCCGAGCGTGTGGCGCCAAAGGCCGCCGACCCGCAACCGCAGAAGAAAAAACGTGACGATGACGACGGGCCGGACTTCAGCACCTTGCTGCATGCCTGGATCGAGAGTCACCGCGCCAGCCTGCTGGACAGCCTGCGTCGCCTGGGCAAACAGCCGATCGGCAGCTTTTTCACCTGTCTGGTAATGGCCGTTGCCCTCAGCTTGCCGATGGGGCTTTCACTGTTGCTGAGCAATGTCGAACGTCTAGGCGGGTCCTGGCAGCGTGCGGCGCAGATTTCCCTGTACCTGCAACTCGACGCCAGCGCCAACGAAGGCGAGCACCTGCGTGAGCAGATCAAGGGCCTGCCGGGCGTCGCGGATGCTGAGTACATCAGCCGTGATCAGGCGCTGGAAGAGTTTCAACAGCAGTCTGGCCTGGGCGAGGCGCTCAAAGAGCTGCCGCAGAATCCGTTGCCGGGCGTGGTCCTGGTGACCCCGAATGAAGTCGACAAGCCCACCCTTGAAGCATTAAGACAAAGACTTTCCGGGCTACCGAAGGTGCAACAGGCGCAGCTTGATCTAGTCTGGGTCGAGCGCCTGGCAGCGATTCTCAAGCTGGGGGACCGTTTTGTGTTCGGTCTGACCGTGCTTTTGGTTTCTGCATTACTTTTGGTGATAGGCAATACCATTCGTCTTCATATTGAAAACCGCCGCATAGAGATAGAAGTGATTAAACTCGTCGGCGGCACTGACAGCTATGTGCGTAGGCCCTTTCTATATATGGGTGCGCTTTATGGCTTCGGTGCAGGGATTTTTTCCTGGGGCGTATTGGCGTTCGGCCTCAACTGGCTGAACGACGCGGTGGTCGGGCTGGCCGGGTTGTACGGCAGTGATTTTGCGCTGGCGGGGGTGCCACCCGCCGATGGTCTGTCGCTCTTGCTTGGCGCGGTGCTGTTAGGGTATATCGGTGCTTGGATCGCGGTAGCACGCCACCTGAGGGAGCTTGCGCCGAAGTAGTGTCTTTTTGCTTGTATTGACCTTTCAGCTTTCTAGGGAACTTGTCCTGCGGTTCCCGGTCAATTTTCGCAGTGCTGAACTGCACGAGTTATGTGAGTCGGAGGTTTTTTCGTATGACCACTTCTTTGCAACCTGCATATGCTTTAGTCCCGGGTGCAAACCTGGAGGCTTATGTGCACACGGTGAACAGCATCCCATTGCTGACACCGGAGCAGGAGCGTGAACTGGCCGAGAGTCTCTATTATGAGCAGGATCTTGGGGCGGCTCGGCAGATGGTGCTCGCCCACCTGCGTTTTGTAGTACATATAGCGCGTAGCTATTCCGGCTACGGTCTGGCTCAGGCTGACCTGATCCAGGAAGGCAACGTCGGCCTGATGAAAGCGGTAAAACGCTTCAACCCGGAAATGGGTGTGCGCCTGGTGTCGTTCGCCGTGCACTGGATCAAGGCTGAAATCCACGAATTCATCCTGCGCAACTGGCGCATCGTCAAGGTCGCCACCACCAAGGCTCAGCGCAAGCTGTTCTTCAACCTGCGCAGCCAGAAAAAACGTCTGGCCTGGCTGAACAACGAAGAAGTCCATCGTGTGGCAGAAAGCCTCGGCGTAGAGCCACGGGAAGTGCGCGAGATGGAAAGTCGCCTGACCGGCCATGACATGGCCTTCGACCCGGCTGCGGAAGCAGACGACGACAGCGCCTTCCAGTCGCCGGCCAACTATCTGGAAGACCACCGGTACGATCCGGCGCGTCAACTGGAAGACGCCGACTGGACCGACAACTCCAGCAGCAACCTGCACGAAGCGCTGGAAGTGCTCGACGATCGAAGCCGCGACATTCTCTACCAGCGCTGGCTGGCAGAAGATAAAGCCACGCTGCATGACCTGGCGCAGAAGTACAACGTGTCAGCCGAGCGTATTCGTCAGCTTGAGAAGAGCGCGATGAACAAGCTGAAACTGTCGATCGCCGCTTAAAACGCAGCGTCCAGACAAAAAAACGCCCCGATCTGATCGGGGCGTTTTCGTTTGTGCTGTTGTAGGAGCGAGGCTTGCCCGCGATAGCTGCGACCGAGGTATATCTGAAACATCGCGTCATCGTTCATCGCGGGCAAGCCTCGCTCCTACAGGTTCTGCATCGCTCTCCAATGATCACAGCGCCCAAGGCGCCCTGCGCGAATCGTTCAACCCCGCGAGATAGCCATCCCCACCCAACTGGCCCATCTGCTGGCGAATCCAGCTCGCGCGGCCTGCAACATAGCTGCTCGGATGGCTGGCGCTCCAGGCTCGCGGATTAGGCAGTACGGCCCCCAGCAGGCTGGCCTGCTGACGCGACAAGGACGCCGCGCTGACGCCGAAGTGATGCCGAGCCGCCGCTTCGGCGCCGAACACGCCGTCATCCCACTCGACGCTGTTGAGGTACACCTCAAGAATCCGCTGCTTGGGCCAGAAGACTTCGATGAGCCCCGTGAACCAGGCTTCCAGGCCCTTGCGCAGCCAGCTGCGACCGGACCACAGAAACAGGTTTTTCGATACTTGCTGGCTCAGGGTGCTGGCACCGCGGATCGAGCCGCCGTGCTCGTTATGGGCGAGCGCCGCCTCAATCGCGCCGAAATCAAAACCCCAGTGCTCGGAGAACTTCTGGTCCTCGCCGGCAATCACCGCGATTTTCAAGTCGTCGGATATCTCGTTCCACGGCCGCCAGCTGCGTTGCAGCTCAATAGGCTCGCCGTCGAACCAGGATTCGACCTTGCGTTCGACCATCAACGCCGTCCCAGGTGGTGGCACGACACGAAACACCAGTACCAGCAAAACGCTGCCAACTGCGAACCAGAACAGGGCTTTGGTGAAACGACGAAAAAGTAAACGCAGCATAGAGATGGCTTGGTCGAACCCGTGGAGCGGGTCATTATACAGACCTTGTTGAATGATTCTGACTGGAGTTCCTCATGCTGCGTGGCTTTCTGATGCTGGCTGCCTTCTTCGGGTTTACCGGCGTCGCCCTTGGAGCGTTTGCTGCTCATGGCCTGAAAAGTCGCCTGAGCGCGGAGTACCTGGCGATTTTTCACACAGGGGTCACTTACCAATTGGTGCACACCCTTGCATTGCTGGCGGTAGCGTTGCTGGCGACACAGATTTCCGGGCGTTTGATGACCTGGGCGGGCGCTTCATTCGCCATCGGCATCTTGCTGTTCTCCGGCAGTCTGTACCTGTTGACCCTGACCGGTGTCAGCACGCTGGGTATCGTCACGCCATTTGGCGGGTTGGCCTTTCTGGTCGGCTGGTTCTGCCTCGGCCTTGCCGCCTGGCGGTTGAGCTGACCGAGCGGTCCATTTCATGACGAATGGCTTGGGTCGGCCTGACTGATCGGGCTAGAATGCTGGCCCCTAAAAATGATGACGGCATCCGGCATGCGCATTCAGTTGAACGGTGAATCCTTCGAACTGCCCGACGGCGAAACCGTCGCGGCCCTGCTGAGCCGTCTGGATCTGACCGGACGCCGGGTGGCGGTCGAACTCAATCTGGATATCGTCCCGCGCAGCCAGCACGCCGAGACGGCTCTCGCAGAGGGTGACCAGGTCGAAGTGGTGCACGCCATCGGCGGCGGTTAGATCACTCGGTTATTCAGCGTCGACACATTCTGCAGAACCTCACCCCAACAGAGGATTTCCCATGAGCAACGTTCGTAGCGATAAGCCCTTCGTCCTGGCCGGTCGTACTTACCAGTCGCGTTTGCTGGTAGGTACCGGCAAGTACCGTGACATGGAAGAAACCCGCCTGGCCATCGAGGCCTCGGGTGCCGAGATCGTCACCGTTGCCGTACGTCGGACCAATATCGGCCAGAACCCGGGTGAACCGAACCTGCTCGACATCCTGCCGCCGGATCGTTACACCATCCTGCCGAACACCGCCGGTTGCTATGACGCGATCGAAGCGGTGCGCACCTGCCGTCTGGCCCGTGAACTGCTGGATGGTCACAACCTGGTCAAGCTTGAAGTCCTGGCTGATCAGAAAACCCTGTTTCCTAACGTAATCGAAACCCTCAAGGCCGCTGAAGTACTGGTCAAAGAAGGTTTCGACGTCATGGTCTACACCAGCGATGACCCGATCATTGCCCGGCAATTGGCAGAAATCGGCTGCATCGCCGTGATGCCGCTGGCCGGCCTGATCGGTACTGGCCTGGGGATCTGCAACCCGTACAACCTGCAGATCATCCTCGAAGAAGCCAGGATCCCGGTGTTGGTGGATGCGGGTGTCGGTACTGCTTCCGACGCAACCATCGCTATGGAGCTGGGTTGCGAAGCGGTGCTGATGAACTCGGCCATCGCTAACGCGCAGCAGCCGATCATGATGGCTGAAGCCATGAAGCACGCCATTGTGGCAGGCCGTCTGGCGTATCTCGCCGGGCGCATGCCGAAAAAACTTTATGCCAGCGCCTCCTCGCCGCTGGATGGTCTGATCAAGTAAGAGCCATTGATGACTGAATCAAACGACACGCCTATCCAGCAGGAAGAAGGCGAAGAACGCCAGCACCGCCGCATCAAGAGCTTCGTGATGCGCGCCGGGCGTATGACCGAAGGCCAGCAAAAAGGTCTGGAACAAGGTACGCCGCTGTTCGTTCTGCCACTGGCCGATGCGCCGGTGGACTTCGACCAGGTGTTCGGTCGTTCCGCGCCGCGCACCCTGGAAATCGGTTTCGGCATGGGTCATTCGCTGCTGGAAATGGCTGCGGCTTCACCGGAACAGGATTTCATCGGCGTTGAAGTTCACCGTCCGGGTGTCGGCGCGCTGCTCAATGGCGTGCTGACTCAGGGCCTGACCAACCTGCGGGTCTACGATTGCGATGCGATCGAAGTACTCAATCGTTGTATCGCGGATAACAGCCTCGATCGCCTGCTGCTGTTTTTCCCGGACCCGTGGCACAAGAGCCGCCACCACAAGCGTCGCATCGTTCAAGCGTCGTTCGCTGAGCTGGTGCGTAGCAAGTTGAAAGTCGGCGGTGTGCTGCACATGGCTACCGACTGGGAACCCTACGCCGAGTACATGCTGGAAGTCATGGACGTCGCGCCGGGCTACCGCAACCTCGCCGAAGACGGCAAATGCGTACCGCGTCCTACCGAACGCCCAATCACCAAGTTCGAACGCCGTGGCGAACGTCTTGGGCATGGCGTGTGGGATTTGAAGTTCGAAAAGCTGGCTTAAGCCGTAACGCAATACAAAATGTGGGAGCGGGCTTGCTCGCGATGAGGCCATAACATTCAACATCTAAGTTGACTGTCAGACCGCCATCGCGAGCAAGCCCGCTCCCACATTTGTTTTGTGTCGGGTTCAAGATCGGTGTTCATCCGCCGACAGCTCTGCGTCCGTACTAGTAAAGGAAGACAAGGTTTGAAATTGATCCTCGCCACCGCATTGTTGTTGAGCCTGTTGTCTTCGACGGCCTTCGCAACCACTACTGCCAGCCTGCCCCCGATATCGGCGGACGAATACTTTGAGCGAGCCCGGCAGAAGTCGGAGCAACTCAGGCATGTTTCCGATGAATTGGTAAAGCTGGAAGCCAGCGGAAAGCTTGACCCCCAAAATGCATCCGAGGCGATGAAGGACGCTGAAGCGACATTCTTGGCATTCAAACACGACCTGAAGATGGCGTCCGAGGGTGGTCACGTTGTTGCGACATATCTGTTGGCCAATATCGAAAGCAAGTTTGGCCCGACCGACGAGGAGCGCAAACAGTTCTGTGAGCCTTTGCAGAAGGCAATGGGTCAAGGCTTGCTGGCGTCCGCCGTTGCTTATCACTTTCAGTGTGATATGGCGTACATGCGGTTTGACTTCAGGAGCCCAGGTCACTTGAAGTACCTGGAAGATTTGAAGCAGATGCTTCAGCGAGTAGATGGCAATCGTGACTACTACCCGCTGCCAGCCAAGCGGTCGTCATGTTTCCAGGACTTGCGGGCAGAGTTGACGGCTGAAAGAACGTTGGCCGCTATTCAGGCGCGTAACAACGCCATGGTGCTGACCTACGATCAATATCGGGCGGAGGCCTATTACATACTGGCGGCCACGCGTCTGAATGAAAAAGGTCAGCCGGACAGTCAGAACCTGGTCTATCTGAATCAGGCTCTGACGTTGGGTTGCAAAGACACCATGAGGCTCAAGGACTATTACGAAAAGGAGTTTGGCGCTCAAGCGTCCAAATAGCGGTGGGAGCGACCAGCCGCGCTCTGTAGGGGGAGAGGCTTGTCCTACAAGGGAGCGATGAACTTCACCGGCACCTGTTCCGTCAGCCAGACTCCATTCTCGGCCTGATAGAACTTGAAGCCCTGCTCCAGCATCTCCAGGGCTGCGACCTTCAGAATCACTACCGTTCCATAGCGTTGTCCCACGGCGCTGGCCGTTTCTATTTCCTGGGAAAGGTGCACGTGATGACGTGAGCCCGGGATCAGGCCTTTCTCGTTGATCGATGCCATGAACCGGGTCGCGGTGCCGTGGTACAGCGTCGCGGGAGGGCGCTTTTCTTCGAATTGCAGATCGACTGTTTTTGTCGAATGACCCTGCACGGCGCGGATGCGTTGGCCGTCTGCGGAGATTGAAAAGCGTTTCTTGTCGCTGTTGTCGACAACCTGCTGGATCAATTGCCGATCCAGGGTTCTACCGTCGCGTGCCGCGCCGCTGATCAGCGCGTCGATAGCCGCCCAACCGTCGGTATCCAGTACCAGGCCAATGGCCTGCGGCCCTTCCCACATTTGTTTTGTGTTGGGTTCGGCTTCAGCGGCGGTCTGCGACGACGCCGATCAACACCAGCACCACCAACAACACCGGCGCCAGGCTGTAGTTGTTGAACTGGCTCAGGCCGCGAACAATCCACGGTGTGGCGTAGATCAGTGCGGCGCCGCTGCCGATCATGCACAGCAGGGCCATCAACGGGACGCGCAAGGCGCCGGCGATGCTGCCCAGGCGTTGCTCGATCCAGCCTTTGATGTCTGCGCCGAACAGCACCAGCAGGCAGCCGACAAGCGCCAGAGCGATTTCCGAAAGGTTGCTGCGACTCCAGCGGGACACGGTGGCGAGCAGGTCGAGTACCAGATCCATTCGATTTCCTTAGATCAGAAAATATTGCAGCAAGTCATTGAGGAATAGCTGTCCGCGGGGGGTGGCCGTCAGGCGTGTGGGTTCGACCTGCAATAAGCCACTTTGTTCGGCCTCGCGACGGCCTTCGGCAAGGCTTTCCAGCGTCAGGCCGGTGCGCTCCGGATACAGCCGCGCCTCGACACCGTCAGTCAGGCGCAGGGCGTTCATCAGGAACTCGAACGGTAGCTCTTCGTTGGTCAGGGCTTTCTCGCCAGCCTTATAGCTTTTGGCCGGGTTGAGGTAATCCTTCGGCAGACGCGTTTTCCAGGTGCGGACAATGCGCCCGTCCGAATGGCTGAGCTTGCCGTGCGCCCCGGCACCGATGCCGATGAAGTCACCGAAACTCCAGTAATTGAGGTTATGCCGCGCCGGACGACCGGGCTGGGCATACGCCGACACTTCATACTGGGCGTAACCGTGCTCGGCCAACAGCGCTTGCCCGGCCTCCTGAATATCCCACAGGGTGTCGTCTTCCGGGAGGGTCGGCGGCTGATTCCAGAACACTGTGTTCGGCTCCAGCGTCAGCTGATACCAGGACAGATGAGTCGGCTTCAATGCGATGGCTTGACGCAAGTCGTCCAGGGCATCGTCCAGGGACTGATCGGGCAAACCGTGCATCAGGTCCAGGTTGAAGTTGTCGAACCCGGCCTGTCGGGCCATGCCAGCGGCGCGAATCGCTTCATCGCCGTTGTGGATCCGCCCCAGGGCCTTGAGTTTCTCTTGCTGGAAGCTCTGAATACCAATCGATAGACGATTGATGCCCAAGGCGCGGTAAGCGACGAATTTTTCTTGCTCGAAAGTCCCGGGGTTAGCCTCCAGGGTGATTTCGATGTCGCTGGCAAACGGAATTCGCTGCTCCACACCTTTAAGCAAGCGGCCCAACGCTTGCGCGCTGAACAGGCTTGGTGTGCCGCCGCCGAAGAAGATCGAACTCAGCTCGCGGCCGTAAACTGCATGCAAGTCTTGATCAAGGTCAGCCAACAGGGCGTCCACATACTCCTCTTCCGGCAGCACGGGGCTGGCAGTGTGGGAGTTGAAGTCGCAATACGGGCATTTGCGCACGCACCACGGGATGTGGATGTACAGCGCCAGGGGCGGCAGCTGGGGCAGGGCCGCGCGAGGCGTCTGCGAACCGCCGAAAATCAGCGGCTGCACGGATGAATCCTGAGTCATGCCAGACCCAAACGCTGATGCAGCAGAGCCATGGCGCGGGCGCGATGGCTCAGCTGGTTTTTCTCGGTCGGGCTGAGTTGTGCACTGGAGCAAGCGCGTTCCGGCACCCAGAACAGCGGGTCGTAGCCGAAACCGTGTTCGCCGCTGGCTTGGGTCAGGATACGGCCGTGCCACAGCCCTTCGCAGAGAATCGGCAACGGATCATCGGCATGTCGCACCAGCGCCAGCACACAAACGAACTGCGCGCCGCGTTCGGCCTCAGGCACATCTTTCAATACATCCAGCAGTTTGGCGTTGTTGGCCGCATCGCCCTGGCCGTCGGCGTAGCGTGCCGAGTAGATACCGGGCGCACCGCCGAGGAAGTCCACCGCCAGCCCTGAATCGTCGGCCAATGCCGGCAGGCCAGAAATGCGTGCGGCGTTACGGGCCTTGAGAATGGCGTTTTCGACGAACGACAGGCCGGTTTCTTCTGGCTCGACGCTGCTGAACTCGCCGATCGAGCGCAAGTGCACCGACTCGCCGAGCATGGCCTGGAGTTCTTTGAGCTTGCCGGCGTTATGGCTGGCCAATACGAGTTGCGTGAAGTTCATTATTCGCCTGGGAAAAGCTCTTGGTTGAAACTGAAGCTGTTGGTGTCGCTGCCAGTTTGAACGTTGATTGTGAAGGTACGGGTTTCCTGCTGGTCCACAGGGAATTGCGCGATGTAGTAGACCGCGCCTTGTTCAGTGATCTGTTTGAAGCTCAACGGGATGCTCTTGCTGGTCAGGTCCTTTACCGAGCCACTGACCTGTGCGATCACCGGTTTGTTGGCCTTGAGCACCGCCACGTTGATCACGCCCTGGTTCTTGCTGCGGATCAGCTCTGCCGATTTGGCAATATCCGGTTGCAAGTAGGTGGAGTTGAAGGTGTTGTAGTGCACCGTCAGATCACCGAAGGTTTCCTGGCGATCGCTCTTGATTGCTTCGGCCGCCATGGCCGTAACGCTCAGGCAGGCTGTGAGCAGAAACAGAGCTAAACGACCCATGATCGTTCTCCTCGAAATAACGTGGTTTACACCGCGACCTTGTGGTCCTGCAGTCCGGGGCTGCTGACGCGGTAGATGCCGATCTCACCTAATAGATTAGGCCATAGCTTACTGGCCCACCCATGTCGATGTTGTTGATCGACGGCAAGGCGATCGATGACCCGCGCTTCACGCTCACGGCACAGTTCTTCGAAGTCTCCGAACGTGCAGAAGTGGATGTTCGGCGTGTTGTACCAGGTGTAGGGCAGGAACTCCGAAACGGGCATCCGGCCTTTGCTGGCCAGGTACCAGCGACAGCGCCAGTGACCGAAGTTGGGGAAGGTAATGATGCACTGACGGCCGACCCGCAGCATTTCGTCGAGGATCCGGTCCGGGTAGTGCACGGCTTGCAGGGCCTGGGTCATGACGACGATATCGAAACTGTTGCTGGCAAAGTTGCCCAGCCCTTTGTCCAGATCCTGCTCAATGACGTTGATGCCCTTGGCCACGCACTCGGCAATGTTGTCCGGGTCGTTTTCCAAACCGTAGCCAGTGACTTGCTTGTGGTCCCGCAGCCAGGTCAGCAGTTCGCCATCACCGCAACCGAGGTCGAGCACGCGGCTGCCGGCGGGGATCCATTCTTGGATGATTTCCAGGTCGGCTCTCATGGCGTCCTCAAAGCGAAATTCGGTTCATGTAGTTGCTAAACGCCTGCAGATAGCGCGGGATCGGAATCAGGAAGGCGTCGTGGCCTTGCGGAGCATCGATCTCCAGGTAGCAGACGTCTTTCTTGGCTGCCATCAGTGCGTCCACCAGCTCCCGCGAGCGGGCCGGCGAGAAGCGCCAGTCGGTGGTAAAGGACATCACGCAGAATTTCGACTTGGCACCGGCGAAGGTTTTCGCCAGGTTATCGTCGAAGTTCGCCGCCGGATCGAAGTAGTCCAGCGCTTTGGTCATCAGCAGGTAAGTGTTGGCATCAAAACGCCCGGAAAACTCTTCGCCCTGATAACGCAGGTAACTTTCAACCTGGAACTCGACGCTGTGGAAGTCGTAGTTAAGCTTTTCGCTCTTGAGGCCACGGCCGAATTTCTCGCCCATGGAGTCGTCCGACAGGTAGGTGATGTGCCCGACCATCCGCGCCAGCATCAACCCGCGCTTGGGGATCACGCCCAGTTCCTGGAACGAACCGCCATGGAACTCGGGATCGGTCAGGATTGCCTGGCGGGCCACCTCGTTGAAGGCGATGTTCTGCGCAGACAATTTGGGCGCCGAGGCAATCGCCAGGCAGTGGCGGATGCGGTCGGGGTAGCTGATGCTCCACTGCAAGGCTTGCATGCCGCCCAGACTGCCGCCGATAACTGCGGCCCACTGGCTGATGCCCAGCAGATCGGCAAGACGCGCCTGGCTGTGGACCCAGTCTTCCACGGTCAGCACCGGGAAATCGGCGCCAAACGGCTTGCCGTTTTCCGGGTTGATGCTGCTCGGGCCGGTGGAGCCGTTGCAGCCGCCGAGGTTGTTCAGGCTGACGACGAAGAATTTATTGGTATCAATCGGCTTGCCAGGGCCGATGCAGCTGTCCCACCAGCCGGGCTTGCGGTCAGCGGGGCTGTGAAAGCCTGCCGCGTGGTGGTGACCGGACAAGGCGTGACAGATCAGCACGGCGTTGCTGGCCGTGGCGTTCAGCTTGCCATAGGTTTCGTAGATCAGGTCGTAGGCAGCTAGTGAACGACCGCAGGCAAGGGCCAGGGGTTCGCTGAAGTGCGCCATTTGCGGCGTCACCAGACCAACAGAATCGTGGGGAAAGACAGTGGACATCGACCCTGCTCTCGCTTGAATGAGGCGTAAGTCTAAAGACCGCTGCCCAGACCAGCAACCAAGGAATCAATGATCGTTCCCACGCGCCACAAAGGAATGCATCCCGTGACGCTCCGCGTCACCTCCAAAGCGCACGCAGAGCGTGGAGCGTGGGAACGATCTTGACGCAGTCTGCCAGCCTTAACGCACCAGTCCCGGCAAATCCGGAAGCTTCTTCGGCGAGTTCACCCGAACCCGTTTTTGTCGATTCAACTCACCGCTGATCAGACTCACCTGGCTCTTGGAAACCCCAAACGCCTTGGCCAGAAACGCCATTAGGTGTGCGTTGGCCTTGCCTTCGACCGGTGGCGCGGTGAGGCGGATCTTCAGGCGCTCACCATGCAGCCCTGCGAACTCGTCGCTACGGGCTGCAGGTTGCAGGTGACACTCCAGAATCAGATCGTCACCGTCCCAGCGGAAATAGCTCACTCAGAAAGGCCGAGGCTAGATCAGCAGGCGCAGGATTTCCGGCATCATGGTCATGGCGGCGAGGTTGTTGATCACCAGCATGTCCAGCAGCTTGAGCACCATGAACGCCAGGATCGGCGAAATATCCAGGCCGCCGAGGTTGGGCAGGATTTTGCGGAATGGCGCCAGGGCCGGTTCGCAGATCTGATTGACCAGTTCGGCGCCCGGGTTATGGCTGCCAGGAGCGACCCAGGAGAGGATCACGCTGATGATCAGGGCGTAGAAGAAAATCTTCAGGAACAGTGCCGTCGCGCCAATGATCGACCAGATCAGCAATTGCAGCGGGTTGCCGGTGGTGCCGTAGGTCAACAACAGGGTCAGGGCCATCAAGGCCAGCTGCACGATGATCGCCAACACCAGTGAGGACATGTCCAGGCCGAACATGCTTGGAATGATCCGGCGCAGGGGCTTGAGCAGTGGTTGGGTGGCGCGCACGGCGAACTGGCAGAGCGGGTTGTAGAAGTTCGCCCGCACCAGTTGCAGCACAAAGCGCAGCAGCACGATCAGCAGATACAGACTGCCGAGGGTTTGCAGCACGTAAACCGCTGCAGTGTTCAATCCAATCATTCTTGGCTCCTTATTGACCCAGTTGTTCGGCCATTTCGGCCGAGCGGTGCGCAGCGGCGCCGAGTGCTTTTTCCACCAGAGCTTCGAAGCCGCCAGCCTGGAACGACTTGATTGCAGCTTCGGTGGTGCCCGCAGGTGAAGTCACGCGGCGACGCAGTTCGGCGGCGTCGACATCACTGGCAACTGCCATGTGCGCGGCGCCCAAGGCGGTTTGCAGGGTCAGTTGCGCGGCGGTTTCCCGTGGCAGGCCAAGCTTCTCGCCGGCAGCGGTCATGGCTTCGATCAGCAGGAAAAAATACGCCGGGCCACTGCCGGAGACGGCGGTGACGGCATCGAGCTGCTGTTCCTGGTCCAGCCACAGGGCGATGCCGACAGCCGAGAGCAGCTCTTGAGCTTGCTGACGTTGCCCGGCGGAAACCCGGGCAGTGGCGTACAAACCGCTGACGCCCTGGCGCAACAACGCCGGAGTGTTGGGCATGCACCGCACGATTGGCTGCTCACCGAGCCACTTGTTCATGCTGGCGCAGGTGATGCCGGCAGCGATGGACACCACCAGTTGATGGGGTTGCAGGCTTGGGCGCAGAGCTTCACACACAGCCTTCATCGCCTGGGGTTTGACCGCCAGGACGACCACATCGGCACCCTGAACAGCTTCGGCGTTGTCGGCGAACAGTTCGATGCCGTGTTCGGCATGGACTTTGGCCCGGGTTTCGGCGCCCGGATCGCTGGCGCAGATCTGTGCCGCTTCCAGCCCCTTGGCGCGCAGGCCGCCGATCAGACTGGCGGCCATGTTGCCAGCACCGATAAAGGCAATACGAGTCTTGCTCATGACAGGTCCTTATAGAGAGGTGAGTCAGCCACCTTCAGGGCTGGCCGTAATCGCGGGCGCCAAACAGTGCGGTACCGATCCGTACCCAGGTGGCGCCTTGGGCGATGGCCGATTCCAGATCGTGGCTCATGCCCATGGAAAGCGTGTCGAGTGGCAAATTCAGGCTGGATTGCAAGGTTTGCACCACCGCAAAGGCAGCGTCCTGGGCGGCACGATCTTCAGTCGGCTCGGGAATGGCCATCAACCCGCGCAGTTTCAAGCGCGGCAAGGCACTGATGGCGCTGGCCAGGGCAGGCAAGTCGGCCGGGGTGCAACCGGACTTGCTGGCTTCACCGCTGACATTGACCTGAATACAGATGTTCAGCGGCGGTAGTTCGGCAGGACGTTGTTCGGACAGGCGTTGTGCGATTTTCAAACGATCCACGGAGTGCACCCAAGCGAAGTTCTCGGCGATAGCGCGAGTCTTGTTCGATTGAATGGGGCCGATGAAGTGCCAACTCAAGGGCAGATCAGCCAATTCGAGCTGTTTGCCCAAGGCTTCCTGCAGATAGTTCTCACCGAAGTCGCGGATCCCGGCGGCATAAGCCTCGCGTAGCGCCTCGGCGGGTTTGGTCTTGCTCACAGCCAGCAGGCGGACGCTGTTTTCGTCACGTTGCGCGGCAAGTGCCGCGGCGCGGATCCGTGCATCAACCTGAGCGATGTTGTCTGCTATCGTGGACATTCAAAGTGCGCCAGGGGTTTGAGGTTTGCGGCATTCTACTGGAATTGGGGAGCGCTATGGATATCACTGAGCTGCTGGCCTTCAGCGTCAGGCAGGGGGCGTCCGACTTGCACCTTTCCGCTGGCTTGCCACCGATGATCCGGCTTGATGGTGATGTGCGGCGGATCAATTTGCCAGCGTTGGACCACAAGCAGGTTCATGAGCTGATTTACGACATCATGAACGACAAGCAACGGGCGGACTTCGAGGAACTGCTGGAACTCGACTTCTCTTTCGAGGTGCCCGGTGTGGCGCGCTTTCGGGTCAACGCGTTCAACCAGAATCGGGGCATCGGCGCGGTGTTGCGGACTATTCCATCGAAAGTCCTGAGCCTGGACGATCTTGGTATGGATGAAGTGTTTCGCAAGATTACCGATGTGCCCCGCGGGCTGGTGCTGGTCACCGGGCCGACCGGCTCGGGCAAGTCGACTACCCTGGCGGCGATGATCGATTACCTGAATAACCATCGACATCACCACATCCTTACCATCGAAGACCCTATCGAGTTCGTCCACGAGTCGAAGAAGTGCCTGATTAACCAGCGTGAAGTGCACCGCGATACCCGAAGTTTTTCCACCGCGCTGCGTTCGGCCCTGCGTGAAGACCCGGACGTGATTCTGGTGGGCGAGATGCGCGACCTGGAGACTATCCGTCTGGCGCTGACGGCTGCAGAGACCGGGCACCTGGTGTTCGGAACGCTGCACACCACTTCTGCGGCGAAAACCATCGATCGGGTGGTGGACGTGTTTCCAGCACAGGAGAAATCGATGGTTCGGTCAATGCTTTCCGAGTCGTTGCAGGCGGTAATTTCTCAGAGTCTGATCAAAAAGATTGGTGGTGGCAGGGTTGCGGCCCACGAAATCATGATCGGCACCCCGGCAATTCGTAATTTGATCCGTGAAGACAAGGTTGCGCAGATGTACTCGTCAATGCAGACCGGTAGCTCGGTGGGGATGCAAACTCTGGATATGTGTCTCAAGGACCTTGTGGCCAAGGGCTTGATCAGCCGCGAGCACGCCCGTGAGAAGGCCAGGTCGCCGGATGGTTTTTGAAGTGGGAAATGAGGGCCTTGATCGTTCCCACGCTGCGCGTGGGAATGCCTCACTGGACGCTCTGCGTCCGCTTTTTGAATGTGACGCAGAGCGTCACTGGCTGCATCCCCACGCTGGAGCGTGGGAACGATCTAAACTCGAAGGCTTCAAATCAACGCTGAACAATACGCATGGCGTTCGGGTCTTTCGGCAGTACCCGCTTGGCGACGACGTAGTGGCTTTCCCAGTACGGCTTCTTCAGTGTATCGATGGTCACCGACTTGCCGCGGCGTGGCGCATGGATGAAGCGGTCATTGCCCAGGTAGATGGCCACGTGGTTGACCTTGTGGCTCTTGATGTTGAAGAAGATCAGATCGCCTGGCTTGAGGTCCTTACGGTCGACTTTCTGTCCGTGACCGCTGGCCATGGCATTCGAGGTGCGTGGCAGATCGGCCTCGTCGACATCGGTGAACGCGTATTTCACCAGGCCGCTGCAATCGAAACCTTTACTTGGGCTGCTACCGCCCCAACGATAAGGAGTACCCAACACGTTCACGGCACGGCTCAACACGTTGCTGCTTTGCTTGGTCGCCATTGGCGGGACCTGAGTGGTGTCGGCCTTGCTCAGATGAATCGGGTGTTTTACAGAATGTTTGTGTTTAGTGGTGGCTAGTGAAACGTGGGATTTCGGTGTGTGACCATTAACGTTTGGAAGACGTTGCTCACGATTGGTGGCGTGGGCGGCCAGTGGCATTAATAGGCAAATGGTTAGCCATGTCTTGAAAAATGGACGCATAAGGCAAGGCTCTATGTAGGTAAGCGCGCAACTTTATAACAGCTTTTTGGGCCTTTTTAAGGCCGCTGGTCGATTCAACCTGGGGGTCAAGTTCGGCAAATATGCGGTAAATTGGCGCAACTGTCCGACACAAGTCAGGCGCTACAAGGCTTTGCGCCGACTGCAAGGTCGATGAGCCACACGTCGGCTCGACACAAAAAAGTCACAGAGCTACTAAAAAAATTTATCTATCACATCGAAAGAGGGAACCCATGAGCACCTATCGTCAGGATGTTTCGCCGCAGGACACCCACAGTAAGGTGATCGGTTACCTGCTCTGGATTTTCGGTTTTACCGGAGCGCATCGCTTCTATTACGGCAAGCCGGTGACCGGGACTCTCTGGTTTTTCACCTTCGGTTTGCTCGGGATTGGCTGGCTGATCGATTTGTTTCTGATTCCAGGAATGGATCGCGAAGCCGACCTGCGATTTACCGCAGGCCCGATCGAGTACAACGTCGCCTGGATCCTGCTGGCGTTCCTCGGTGTGTTCGGTTTGCATCGCATGTATCAGGGAAAATGGATCAGCGGGATTATTTACCTGCTGACCGGAGGGTTGTTCCTGATTGGTGTGCTGTATGACTTCTGGACGTTGAATGACCAGATTTCCATCAGGAATGCACAGCGTCGTTAAATGATCGTTCCCACGCTCGCGCGATGATCGTTCCCACGCTCTGCGTGGGAATGCAGCCCGTGGCGCTGCGCGTCACATTCAGGAGCGGACGCAGAGCGTCCAGTGAGGCATTCCCACGCGGAGCGTGGGAACGATCTTTATGGCCGGCGATTGGGGCAGGGGTTGAGAAGTGGTTAAGCGCGGAAAATCAGGCAAGTTCGGGGCAGGTCAAGACGTTGGTGGAGTGTCGTCAGAATTCCTGACGATGATCGTTCCCACGCGGGAGCGTGGGAACGATCATCGCGCGGTATCAGGCCTGGTAGCTGATCCGCCCGTCCACCAGCGTGTAACGCACGGCCGCTGGCAGGCTATGGCCGAGGAACGGGCAGTTTTCGCCTTTGGACAGCCAGGCCTCACCGGCAACCGTCGACGCGGCCGGATCGAACAGCACCAGGTCGGCAGGCGCGCCTGCCGCAAGCTTGCCAGCTGGCAGGCGCAGTGCGTTGGCCGGTCCGGCACTCAGGCGCGCCAATAGCGTTGGCAGATCCAGCAAACCATCTTCAACCAGGGTCATGGCCAATGGCAGCAGCAATTCGACACTGCTGATGCCCGGTTCGGTAGCACCGAACGGCGCCAGTTTGGCGTCCAGCTCATGGGGCTGGTGATGGCTGGAAATGGCCTGAACCACGCCAGACTTCACCGCCGCGCGCAGGCCATCGCGGTCGGCGCGGGTGCGCAGCGGTGGTTGCACGTGATACAGGCTGTTGAAATCGATCAGCGCTTCGTCCGTCAGAATCAATTGATACAGCGCTACATCGGCAGTCACCGGCAACCCGCGAGCCTGGGCCTGCGCGATCAGGGCCACGCCACGTGCGCTGGTCAGCTGGCTGAAGTGCGCGCGCACGCCGCTTTGCTCGACCAACAGCAGATCCCGGGCCAGAGCCACGGTTTCGGCGGTTTCCGGAATCCCCGGCAAACCCAGGAAGCTGGCGGTCGGGCCCTCGTGAGCCAGGCCGCCCTCTGCCAAATCATGATCCTGAGAGTGGAAAATCACCGTCAAATCGAAAGTCGCTGCGTATTCCAGCGCCCGGCACAGGGTGCGGGTGTTGCGGAAACTGTCCAGGCCGTTGCCAAACGCGACGCAGCCGGCATCGCGCAGGGCGATCAGCTCTGCCAGCTGCTCGCCTTCCAGGCCTTTGCTCAATGCGCCGATCGGGAAAACCTTGCAGTTGCCGGCTTCGCGAGCGCGGTCCAGGATCAGTTCGGCGACTGCCGAGGTATCGAGTACCGGTTTGGTCCGGGGCGGGCAGCACAGGCTGGTGACGCCACCGGCAGCGGCAGCGCGGGTTTCGCTGGCAATCGTGCCTTTGCGGCTGTAACCCGGCTCGCGCAGGGCGACATTCAGGTCGACGAGGCCGGGTGCGGCCACAAGGCCTTTGGCGTCGATGGTGTCGACGGCAACGAAACCGGCCGGAGCAGCGCCAAGGGCGACGATCTTGCAGGCTTCGACGTGGATATCGGTAACTTGATCCAGACCGCTGTCTGGATCGATGACGCGGGCGCCGAGTATGCTGAGCTTCACTGGGCGTTCTCCTGCTGGAATTGACGCTGGGCAGTTTGCCCGCTCATGGCCATGGACAGCACGGCCATACGTATTGCGATGCCATAGGTCACCTGGTTGAGGATCACCGAGTGCGGACCGTCGGCTACCGCCGATTCAATCTCCACTCCACGGTTGATCGGCCCCGGGTGCATGACGATGGCATCCGGCTTGGCGCCGGCCAGACGCGCGGTGGTCAGGCCGAACAAACGGTAGAACTCGCCTTCGCTCGGCAGCAAGCCGCCGGTCATGCGCTCGCGCTGCAGGCGCAGCATGATCACCACGTCGACGTCTTTCAGACCTTCGGTCATGTCGGTATAGACCTTCACGCCGTACTGCTCGATACCGATTGGCAGCAAGGTTTTCGGCGCGATCACGCGGATATCCGGGCATCCGAGGGTCTTCAGCGCGAGCATGTTCGAGCGCGCGACCCGCGAGTGCAGGATGTCGCCGACGATGGCCACCGAGAGGTTTTCAAAACCACCCTTGTGCCGACGGATGGTCAGCATGTCGAGCATGCCCTGGGTCGGGTGCGCGTGACGGCCGTCGCCACCGTTGATAATCGCCACCTGCGGGCATACGTGTTCGGCGATGAAGTGTGCTGCACCGGAATCGCCGTGGCGCACCACGAACATATCGGCAGCCATGGCTTCAAGGTTGCGCAGGGTGTCGAGCAGGGTTTCGCCTTTGCTCGCGGAGGAGGTTGACACGTTCAGCGTGATGACGTCCGCCGACAGCCGCTGGGCGGCCAGTTCGAAGGTGGTACGGGTGCGGGTGGAGTTCTCGAAGAACACGTTGCACACGGTTTTGCCGCGCAGCAACGGGACTTTTTTGACCGCCCGGGCGCCGACTTCAAGGAAGGAGTCAGCGGTGTCGAGGATTTCGGTCAGCAACTCGCGGCGCAAACCGTCGAGCGAGAGGAAGTGGCGCAGCTGGCCCTGATCATTGAGCTGCAGCGGGCGCTTGGTATTGAGAGGCGTCATCGCAATGGACTCTTAAAGGGCGAGATCTTGAAGTTCGAGTTGGAACGGCGCAGGGCCGGACAGCTTTACCCTTTCGTTTGCGGCAAGTGACAGCGTGGCGCCGACCACATTCGGTCGGATCGGCAGCTCGGCGGCGTTCAGATCCAGCAGGCAGACCAGCGTGACGCTGGCAGGGCGGCCGTAATCGAAAAGCTCGTTGAGCGCCGCGCGGATGGTCCGTCCGCTCATCAGCACATCGTCGATCAGCACCAGATGCTGGCCTTCGATCTCGAATGGCAGCTCGGATGGGCGCACTTGTGGGTGCAGGCCATTCTGGCTGAAGTCGTCGCGGTAGAAAGAGACATCCAGCGTGCCCAGTGGCGAATCGCTGCCCAGGGCTTCCAGCAAGGCCTGGGCAACCCAGACGCCGCCAGTACGAATGCCGATGTAGCGCGGCTCGCTGATGGCGCGTTGGGCCAGGTGGGCCTTGAGATCGATCGCCATCTGGCTGATCAGTTCGGTGGGGTTGGGCAGGCTCATGGTTGCTCCTTCATGGGCCCGAGCCGGGTTCTGCACAATGAGGCTCGGGTTGTAACTGCTTGGTTTGCGGCCAGGAGGCGCGTCGCTGATGACAGCCACACGTCTTCAGGATTCGACTTTTCAGGATTCGAACAGCGCTGCATTTTCGTCGAGCCAGCCTTGCAGCAGCAGGGCTGCGGCGATAGCGTCGACCGGGTTGTCGCGATAGCTGCCACGCTGGCCGCCGCGGGCCAGGCGTTCGCCCTTGGCCTCGAAGGTGGTCAGGCGTTCATCATGGGTATAGAAGGGCAGGTTGTAGCGGCCATTCAAGCGCCTGGCGAATTTCTCGGCACGCGCGCACATGTCGCTGGGCGTGCCATCCATGTTCAGCGGCAGGCCAACCACCACGGCGTCGGGCTTCCACTCTTTGATCAGTGCTTCGACCTGATTCCAGTCGGGAATGCCGTTCTGCGCCTTCAGGGTGCAGAGTTCACGGGCCTGGCCGGTAATCACCTGGCCGACGGCGACGCCGATCTGTTTGGTCCCGAAGTCGAAACCCAGCAGCAAACGCAATGCGGCCATCAGGCGTGCCCCGCCTGGCTGGTCAACAGGTTCAGGTTGATGCCCAATCGCTTGGCAGCTGCTTCCAGGCGCAGTTCGCTGCTGGTGTTGAACAGAATGTCAGCGTCGAACGGACAGGTCAGCCAGGCGTTTTCGGCCAGTTCGGCCTCCAGTTGCCCGGCGTCCCAGCCGGAGTAGCCGAGGGCGATCAGGCTTTTTGGCGGGCCAACGCCATCGGCGATGGCGAACAGCACATCCTGGGAAGTCGACAGCGCCAGGCCGTTGAGCTCCACCGTTGCCTGGTAGGTCGGACCGCTGGGGTGCAAGACAAACCCGCGGTCGGTCTGCACCGGGCCACCGGTAAAGATCGGCACGTGCTGGCAGAGCGGCGCAGGCTCGATGTCGGGGCGCAGCTGTTCGAGGATGTCCGCCAGGCTCAGGTCCTGTGGACGATTGATCACCAACCCCATGGCACCATTGGCAGTGTGCTCGACGATGTAGATCAAGGAATGCGCAAAGTTCGGGTCGGCCATGTGCGGCATGGCGATCAGGAAGTGATGCTTGAGGTAGCTGGGGCTGACGTTCTTCATGTGCGCTAGTGTGGCGTTGGCGGGGCGAGCTGACAAGCTGGGGATGCACAGGAAATGGTGAGCGGTACTCCCTCGTAGCAGCTGGCGAAGCCTGCGTTCGAGGACGCAGTCCTCGCAAAACCTGTGATCGCGATCCTTCTGGAAAAACGCGGTTTGGCCATTTACGACTGCTGCGCCCGAACGCGGACCGAGCCGAACGCAGGCTTCGCCAGCTGCTACAAAGAGCGTGCGCTTACCTAGTTACTCGACAACTTGTCCCCACGGGCAAACTTCCAGGTACGGATGATTTCCAGTCGGTCGATATCCGACAGGTCGCCGCTGAACGGTGCAAAAGGCGCAGCCAGGCGGACGATTCGCTGTGCTGCCTGATCCAGCAGCGGCTGACCTGAGGACTCCAGCACCAGCACTTCATACAGCGAACCGTCGCGGTTGATCGAGACCATCAGTCGCAAATTACCGTAGATCTGCTTGCGCCGGGCCTCGTCGGGATAGTTCAGGTTGCCGATGCGTTCGACCTTCTTGCGCCATTCGTCCTTATACCAGGCACCTTTGTCGTGCATGGTCGAAGCGGCGCTCAGGCGGTGGATGCGCGGGCGCTTGGCATACAACTGCTGTTCATTGGCAAGTTCGGCTTCCAGGCTGGAGATTTCGCTGGAGAGTTGTGAGCTGTCGAAACTCGGTGTGGCGACCTTGGGTTTGGGCTCGGTCTTGAGCTCTTCACGCGTGGTGGTGGTCTTCTTCGGTTTCGGCGTAATGGTGGCGACCGCAGCTTTCGGCGCGGCCTCCAGGACCTCGGCTTTCACTGAGGGCGGTGGCGTGACCTTTTTCACCGTGTTGTCCTGGAATGGCGCAACTTCGGTGGTTTTCGGGATTGCTTTTTTGTCCAGGGTGCCGCTGCCTTGCTGGTTGTCCTGGGCGAGGAAATCAGCCTTCTTCGGCTTGGTTTCGCTTTTGAAGGTGGCGAGAGTGATTTCCAGGGTTTTGCTGATCTGCCTGGGTTCGGCAAAGGTAAACCCCAGACCCAGGATCAGCGCCAGATGAATCAGCGCCGCGAGAAACAGGGTAAAGCCGAGGCGATCGGCCGCCCGCACGCCGCTGTTGGAGAGTTCGGGGGGTAGATCGGCGGGGAGTGTCATGTCAAGAAAACCAACATCGCGCGTTTCACAGGCGGCGCATGATAACGCAATGTTGGTTTGTGCTTGTGTGTTCTATATCAACGGGCTTTAAGCTTCAGATCGATGGCATCCATCAGCATTTCGCCGATTTTCGTGCCATAGGCGTTGTCGATCTCACGGATACAGGTCGGGCTGGTGACGTTGATTTCCGTCAGGTGCTCGCCAATCACGTCGAGGCCGACGAACAGCAGGCCTTTTTCACGCAGGGTCGGACCAACCTGAGCGGCAATCCAGCGATCCTTCTCCGTCAGCGGTCGCGCTTCGCCACGACCACCGGCCGCGAGGTTGCCGCGGGTTTCGCCGGCTGCCGGGATTCGCGCCAGGCAATACGGTACCGGCTCGCCATCGATCATCAGAATGCGTTTGTCGCCGTCCTTGATCGCCGGCAAATAGCCCTGAGCCATGATTTGCTGCTTGCCGTGCAGGGTCAGGGTTTCCAGAATGACCGAGAGGTTCGGGTGGCCGGCGGTGTGACGGAAGATCGATGCGCCGCCCATGCCGTCCAGCGGTTTGAGAATCACGTCACCGTGGTGGTCGGCGAACTCGCGCAAGATATCCGGGCGACGGCTGACCACGGTCGGCGGCGTGCACTGCGGGAACAGTGTGGCGAACAGCTTTTCATTACAGTCGCGCAGGCTTTGCGGCTTGTTCACCACTAACACACCGGCGCGTTCGGCTTGTTCCAGCAGGTAGGTGGAGTAGACGAACTCCATGTCGAACGGCGGATCCTTGCGCATCAGGATCACGTCCAGATCGCTCAGGGCGTTGTCGGTTTCGGCTTCCAGTTCGAACCATTTTTCCGGGTTGGCAAAAACTTTCAGGGGACGCATCCGCGCCCGCGCCTCACCGGCATCCTGGTAGAGGTCGCGCTGCTCCATATAGAACAGCGACCAGCCGCGCTCCTGGGCGGCAAGCAGCATGGCCAGCGAGCTATCCTTTTTATAGGAGATGCTGGCAATGGGGTCCATGACAATCCCGACGCGAACGCTCATGGGCAATATCCTCGATTCGGCAAGGCCGATATGGCTTGAAAAAGTGGCGTCAGAGTGGCGCTCGGCTTGTTCCCGGTCAAGGAAAAAACACCTCGCCGGTCGGCCGATAGATTGAAGCTTGCGACTGTGCTAAAAAGGCTCCCGAGCCCTTGAACATCAAGGGTTTCAAGTGCTGGTAACCGGTACACGGACAAAATCGATTCGCTGTGGCGATGGTAGAGCAGATATGGAACAGCATTCCAGCGCCTTGAAGGTCATGGTGATCGACGATTCGAAGACGATTCGCCGTACTGCCGAAACATTATTGAAGAACGTGGGTTGCGAAGTGATCACGGCGATCGATGGTTTCGATGCGCTGGCCAAGATTGCCGATAATCATCCCGCAATCATCTTCGTCGACATCATGATGCCGCGTCTGGATGGTTATCAAACCTGCGCCCTGATCAAGAACAACAGCGCGTTCAAGTCCACGCCAGTGATTATGCTGTCCTCCAAGGACGGTCTGTTCGACAAGGCCAAGGGTCGGATCGTCGGCTCTGACCAGTTTTTGACCAAGCCCTTCAGCAAGGAAGAACTGCTGAGCGCGATCAAGGCCCATGTGCCGGGTTTCGCTGCAGTAGAACAAGCACATTGACGTGCGGCCAGCGGGCCGCACGCCTATACCAATGGGGAAGACCATGGCACGTATTCTGATCGTCGATGACTCGCCGACCGAAATGTACAAACTGACTGGTATGTTGGAAAAGCACGGCCATGAAGTGTTAAAGGCTGAAAACGGCGCCGACGGTGTGGCCCTGGCCCGCCAGGAAAAGCCAGACGCCGTCCTGATGGACATCGTCATGCCGGGCCTCAACGGTTTTCAGGCGACCCGCCAGCTGACCAAGGACGCTGAAACCAGCCACATTCCGGTGATCATCATCACCACCAAGGATCAGGAAACCGACAAAGTCTGGGGTACCCGCCAGGGCGCCAAGGACTACCTGACCAAACCTGTGGATGAAGAAACCCTGATCAAGACCTTGAGCGCGGTTCTTGATAACAAGTCGGCCGGCTGACGGCGGTCGTATGACCGACTCGCAAACTGCTTTTGAGCTATTGCTGGATATCGACCAGCGCTGTCGCCTGCTGGCGGCGGATTTGCCGTCCCAGGAAACCCGCCAGCAGAGCTGGAGCGGGATTGGCTTTCGTATCGGCGAATGCTGGTACGTCGCGCCCATGGGTGAAGTCAGCGAGGTCCTGCATGAGCCGCGTTATACCGTGCTACCCGGGGTAAAACCCTGGGTCAAAGGTGTCGCCAATCTGCGCGGACGGCTGTTGCCAATCATGGATTTGTGCGGTTTCTTCGGACACGAGCTGTCGGCGTTGCGTAAACAGCGGCGAGTGCTGGTGGTCGAGCACAATGATGTGTTTGCCGGCTTGATGGTGGATGAGGTGTTCGGCATGCAGCACTTTGCGCAGGACAGTCTAGAGTCGGTGTCGTCGTACCCGCTGGAAGTCGCGATTGCACCGTACGTGAAGGGGCAGTTCCAGCGCGAGCAACTCTGGCAGGTCTTCAGCCCGTTCGCCCTGGCACAGTCGCCGGGCTTCATGGATGTAGCGCTGTAGGAGCGAGGCTTGCCCGCGATGAACGATAACGCGGTGAACCTGTAAAACCGCGCTGCCCATTTCGCGGGCAAGTCGGATCGCCGCACCGCTCGCTCCTACAGAAGGTGGGAATTCAGGTATTTAGGCGAGGACCGATGATAAAAGCAAATACAGGCAAATCAATGGAAGGGTCACGCAGCCGTTCGCAGATCATCGTGCTGTTCATCGCCCTGATCGTGTTCATCATGCTGCTATTCGCCAACTTCGCTTACCTCAACACTCAGTCCAACTACGACAAGCAGTACATCGGCCATGCCGGTGAATTGCGGGTGCTGTCCCAGCGTATCGCCAAGAACGCCACCGAGGCGGCGGCCGGCAAGGCGGCCGCATTCAAGCTGCTGAGCGATGCGCGCAATGATTTTGCGCAACGCTGGGGTTATCTGAAAAAAGGCGACCCGAGCACCGGTCTGCCGGGGGCGCCGCCGGACGTGCGCCCGGAAATGCGTGCGGTGCAGCTGGATTGGGAACGCTTGCTGAAGAACACCGATGCGATTCTTTCCAGCGAACAAACCGTGCTGTCCCTGCACCAGGTCGCGGCGACGCTGGCCGAGACCGTGCCGCAATTGCAGGTCGAGTACGAAAAAGTCGTGGAGATCCTGCTGCTGCGTGGGGCTCCTGCCAGTCAGGTGGCCATGGCCCAGCGTCAGTCGCTGTTGGCCGAACGCATTCTCGGTGCGGTGAACACCGTGCTTGCCGGTGACGATACCGCGGTGCAGGCCGCCGATGCCTTTGGTCGTGATGCGACGCGCTTTGGCCAGGTGCTCAACGGTATGCTCCAGGGCAATCCAGCGCTGAAAATCAGTCAGGTCGAGGACCTCGATGCTCGCGCACGTCTGACCGAGATCGCCGAGCTGTTCCAGTTCGTCTCGGGTTCAGTGGATGAAATCCTTGAAACCTCGCCCGAGCTGTTCAAAGTTCGTGAGTCAGCCAGCAACATTTTCAGTCTGTCGCAGACCCTGCTCGATGAAGCCTCGCTGCTGGCCACCGGCTTCGAGAACCTGGCGGGTGGGCGCTCGACCCATTCTGTCGGCGGTTACGTGCTGGGCTTGCTGGCGCTGACCTCGATCATCCTGATCGGTCTGGTGATGGTCCGGGAAACCAATCGCCAGTTGCGCGAGACGGCCGAGAAGAATGAACGCAATCAGAACGCGATCATGCGTCTGCTGGACGAAATCGAAGACCTGGCCGATGGCGACCTGACGGTGACCGCTTCGGTGACCGAGGACTTCACCGGCACCATCGCCGATTCGATCAACTACTCGGTCGATCAGCTGCGCGATCTGGTGGCAACCATCAACCTCACTGCCGGCCAGGTCGCTGCCGCGGTACAGGAAACCCAGGCGACGGCGATGCACCTGGCGCAAGCTTCCGAGCATCAGGCGCAGCAGATCTCCGAGGCATCGACGGCTATTAATGAAATGGCCCAGTCCATTGACCAGGTGTCGGCCAACGCGGCGGAATCCTCGGCAGTGGCCGAGCGTTCGGTGGAGATCGCCAACAAAGGCAACGAGGTGGTGCACAATACCATCCACGGCATGGACAACATTCGCGAGCAGATTCAGGACACCGCAAAACGCATCAAGCGTCTTGGCGAGTCTTCTCAGGAAATTGGCGATATTGTCAGCCTGATCGACGACATTGCCGATCAAACCAATATTCTGGCGCTCAACGCGGCTATTCAGGCCTCCATGGCCGGTGACGCCGGGCGTGGCTTTGCCGTGGTGGCCGATGAAGTGCAGCGGCTGGCCGAGCGCTCGTCGGCAGCGACCCGGCAGATCGAAAACCTGGTGCGGGCAATCCAGACTGACACCAACGAAGCGGTCATTTCCATGGAGCAGACCACCACCGAAGTGGTGCGTGGCGCCCGACTGGCTCAAGATGCAGGGGTTGCTCTGGAAGAAATCGAAGGCGTGTCGAAAACCCTCGCGGCTTTGATCCAGAGCATCTCCAATGCGGCGCAGCAGCAGACGTCCTCGGCGGGTCAGATTTCCTTGACGATGAACGTGATCCAGCAGATCACCACGCAAACGTCGTCCGGCTCGACCGCCACCGCCGAGAGCATCGGTAACCTGGCGAAAATGGCCAGCCAACTACGGCGCTCGGTGTCCGGCTTCACCTTGCCAGCCGCCATGGAGCGGGACGCGGATAACGCTTGATCAGTGCATGCCGGGTATGAAATTGACTGGAGTGGTTATGGTTGATCGGCACGACTATGTGGCCCTCGAATGGGTCAAGGGCGAGATTGCCGAAACGCTGAAGCAGGCCTTCCTTGCCCTGGACAGCATGGCCCTCGACACCCTGGTCGACGACCCGCAGGTGGCGTCCGCGTTCAACCAGTGCCTGGCGTGCATTCATCAGGTTCATGGCAGTCTGCAGCTGGTCGAGTTTTACGGCGCGGCCTTGCTTGCCGAAGAAATGGAAAAACTGGCGCTGGCTCTACAGCAGAACCGCGTCAGCCATCGCGATGAAGCCATCCGGCTGTTGCAGCAGTCGCTTGGTCAATTGCCCATCTACCTCGACCGCGTTCACAGCGTCCGCCGCGATTTGCCGCTGGTGGTGTTGCCATTGCTCAATGATCTGCGCAGCGCCCGCGGCGAAAGCCTGTTGTCGGAAACCAGTCTGTTCAGCCCGCAGTTACTGGACTTGCCAGCGCTGGACGAAGAAACCCTGGCGCTGCTCGAGCCGGCGGATCTGCCAAGTGTGCTGCGCACCTTGCGGCAAATGCTGCATGTGGCGGTTACCGGGCTGCTGCGCGAACAGGATGATCAAACCCACCTGGTTCATCTGGCCAAGGTCTTCGCCCGCCTTGAAGAGCTTTGCCGGAACGCGCCCCTGAGTCCGTTGTGGCAGGTCGCTTCGGCGCTGGTGGAGGGCATGCTCGCTGGCAGCATCGCCAACAGCCCGGCACTGCGCAGTTTGCTCAGAGACGCCGACAGGGAACTCAAGCGCTTGCTCGAACAAGGGATGGCCGGAATCAATCAGCCTGCCCCGCAAGAGCTGCTTAAAAGCCTGTTGTTCTATATTGCTAAAGCCGAACACCCCACCGGGCAGATGCAGACCATGAAAGAAAGTTACGGACTTGATGACGCGCTGCCTGACAGTGCCGTGGTCGATGCAGAGCGCGCACGTCTGGCAGGCCCGGACCGGGATGCCATGCGTTCGGTACTGGCCGCGTTGTGCGAAGAGTTGGTGCGGGTCAAGGAACGCCTGGACCTGTTCGTGCGCAGCGATCGCCAGCATGCCTCCGACCTGGACAGCCTGCTCGCGCCGTTGCGGCAAATTGCCGACACCCTGGCGGTGCTCGGTTTCGGCCAGCCGCGCAAGGTGATCATTGATCAACTGGCGGTAGTCCTGAGTCTGGCCCAAGGGCAGCGCCAACCCAATGATGCGATTCTCATGGATGTGGCCGGGGCCTTGCTGTACGTCGAGGCTACCCTGGCCGGAATGGTCGGTACGGTGGAGCCTGAGAGTCGCGAAGAAAGCCGGCTGCCGACCACCGACCTGACCCAGATTCACCAGTTGGTGATCAAGGAAGCGCGGATTTGTTTGCAGCAAGCCAAGGACATGATTGTCGACTTCATCGATGCCGGTTGGGATCGTCGGCGGCTGCAACCGTTGCCGGCGTTGGTGACCCAGGTTCGCGGTGCCCTGGCGATGATTCCGCTGAGTCGCGCGGCGAGTCTGCTGGAAGCCTGTAACGGCTTCATCCGTGAGCATTTGTTGGTCGATCGGATTAAGCCCGGCTGGCAGCAACTCGACAATCTGGCCGACGTCATCACCAGCGTCGAGTATTACCTGGAACGCTTGAGTGAAGACCCTCAGGCGCCTGGCGAACAGGTGCTGGACGTCGCCGAGGAGAGCCTGGCCGCGTTGGGTTATTTCCCGGCCCAGCTGCAAGTGCCGCTGCTCAATGATGTGCTCACCGCGCCTGAAGCCTTGGTGATGAACGATCTGCAAACGCTGGACAGCCCTGAAGTCGTGCAGTCCCTGGCCGACGTACTGGCCAGCCCGGTTTCCGTCCTCAACCCGCCAGCCCTGCATACGCCGGGCAGCTTGCTGCCACCGCCCGTCGGTGAGGCGCCGGTGGACGACGAGTTGCGGGAAGTCTTTCTCGAAGAGACCGACGAAGTCCTCGAGGTATTGCACGAATATTTGCCACGATGGTCGGCTGATCCCGACAACAAAGCCGTGTTGAGCGAACTGCGCCGTGCCTTCCACACGTTGAAAGGCAGCGGGCGAATGGTCCGGGCACTGGTGTTGGGCGAGCTGGCCTGGTCGGTGGAAAACCTGCTCAACCGGGTCCTGGAACACAGCGTCGAGCCAGGGTCGCAGGTGCAGCAACTGCTGGGCGAGGTGTTGCAACTGTTGCCCGAACTGGTCGGCGAGTTTGCCGCCAATGCCCAGCGCCAGCGTGATGATGTTGACCAGTTGGCCTTCCGTGCCCATGCGCTGAGCAAGGGCGATGAACAGGCCCCGGACGCCGTTGCGAAAGAACTGGAAGCACTCGATCCGCAGTTGCTGGAGATTTTCCGCAACGAAGCTGAAACCCATCTCGACAGCCTCAACCGCTTTCTCGATCAAGCCGCCGAACACATGCCGTTGCAGGCCAGCGATGAATTGCAGCGCGCGCTGCACACCCTCAAAGGCAGCGCGTACATGGCCGGCGTGTTGCCGATTGCCGAGCTGGCGACACCGCTTGATCAACTGGCCCGTGAATACAAAGCGCACCTGGTTGCGCTGGACCTGGATGAGGTCGAACTGTTGCTCGAAGCCGAAGGGTTGTTGCGCCGGGGTTTGACGCAACTGAAAACCGACCCGCTGGCTGACATCAATGGTGCGAAATCATTGATCGAACGTACCCAGACGCTACTCGCCGAACGCCTGCAAGCGCTCCTCAGCTCTCCGAACACGGGCCTTCGGATCAAGCGTGATCCGCAACTGGTCAGCAACTTTCTCGCCCAGGGCATGGACATCCTGCTGGATGCTGAAAACCTGTTGCGCCGTTGGCAGCAACATCCGGGTGAGCGTCAGGAACTCAGTGCCTTGCTGGATGAACTGACCACTTTGGGTGAAGGCGCGCATCTGGCTGACCTGCATCCGGTCGATGAGCTGTGCGAAGCCTTGCTCGACCTGTATGGCGCGGTGGAAGAGAGCAGCCTTGCAGTCAGCGAACGGTTTTTCCATGAGGCCGACAGTGCCCACGAAGCGTTGATCAGCATGCTTGATCAACTGGCTGCCGGCCAGGAAGTCAGCCCGCAGCCTGCGCGAGTGAAAGCCCTGCGCGATTTGCTCGATCAAAGCCTCGACCCGTCAGCCATGGGCCTGATCAGGAGCGATGGCAGTCGCTCGTTGAGTATTACCGAACTGAGCGCCGCCACCACTGAGCTGGAGAGGGCGCCGGTTGCCCTGGATCTGGATGACGAAATCGTCTCGATCTTTCTCGAAGAGGCGGTGGATATCCTCGACAGCGCCGGGCAAGCCTTGCAGCGTTGGCTGGATGAGCCCGATAACGCCGCGCCGCTATTGTCGTTGCAGCGCGACTTGCACACCCTCAAGGGCGGTGCGCGGATGGCCGAAGTCGGGCCGGTCGGTGACCTGGCCCATGAGCTGGAAAGTCTTTACGAAGGTTTGGTCGATCGCCGCTACAGCCACTCCAGCGAATTAGCGCAGCTGTTGCAGCAGAGCCATGACCGCTTGGCCGTGTTGCTTGAGCAACTGCACCATCAACAACTGCTGAGCGATCCGAGTGCCTTGATCGAGGCAATTCGCGAGTTCCGTCTGGGCAGTGTCCCGAGCGCTGAAGTGCTCGAAGTCGCGTCCCCGCCAGACTCGACGAGCAACGATCCCGAGTTGCTGGAAATCTTCCTCGAAGAAGGTTTCGATATCATCGACAGTTCCGGTGCCGCGTTGTTGCGCTGGCAAGCCGAGCCGCAAAACCGTCTTGAAGTGGAAACCCTGCTGCGCGACCTGCATACCCTCAAGGGCGGCGCGCGGATGGTCGAAATCGCACCGATTGGCGATCTGGCCCATGAGCTGGAGTTTCTTTACGAAGGTCTGTCGGCCGGCTTGCTGCAACCGACGGCGCAATTGTTCACGCTGTTGCAAAGCAGCCATGACCAGCTTGCACAAATGCTGGATGCCGCGCGGGCGGGCCAACAGGTGCTGTCGGCCGAGACATTGATCGAGGCAATCAGGGGCTTCACTCATCCTGTAGCGGGCGATCCGCAGTTGCAGGCTCTAACCGCCGAGGCCGCGCCACAAGCACAGGCTAAAGCCGAGTCACCAGTGATTTCGCCCGAAGCCGGCGCGGCCGGCGATATGGTCAAGGTGTCAGCCGAGCTGCTGGATGATCTGGTCAATCTGGCCGGGGAAACCTCTATCTTCCGTGGCCGCATCGAGCAACAGGTCAACGATGCCCAGGTAGCCCTGAGCGAGATGGAAACCACCATCGAGCGTATGCGCGACCAATTGCGTCGTCTGGACACCGAAACTCAGGGGCGGATTCTCAGCCGTCAGCAAGTCGAGGCCGAACGCCTGGGCTACGAAGAATTCGACCCGCTGGAAATGGACCGTCACTCACAGTTGCAACAGCTGTCTAGGGCGCTGTTCGAGTCGGCGTCCGACCTGCTCGACCTCAAGGAAACGCTTGACCGCTGCAACCATGACGCGGAAAACCTGTTGCAACAGCAGGGGCGGATCAACACCGAATTGCAGGAAGGTTTGATGCGTACGCGCATGGTGCCGTTTGAACGCATGGTGCCGCGGCTGAAGCGAATCGTCCGGCAGGTCGCCAGTGAGTTGGGCAAAGACGTCGAATTCATTGTCGGCAACGCCCAGGGCGAGATGGACCGCAACGTGCTTGAGCGCATGGTCGCGCCGCTGGAACACATGCTGCGTAATGCCGTCGACCATGGTCTGGAATCCGCCGAGGTGCGCCGTGCTGCCGGCAAGCCGGAGCAGGGCAGGATCACTCTGGATCTGGCTCACGAAGGTGGCGACATCATTTTCGACATACGCGACGATGGCGCCGGAGTGCCCCTCGAAGCGGTGCGGCGCAAGGCGATCAAACGCGGGCTGCTCGATCCGAATCTCGACATCAGCGACCGCGAAGTGCTGCAGTTCATCATGCAACCGGGGTTTTCCACCGCCGAAAAAATCACCCAGATCTCTGGTCGTGGCGTCGGTATGGACGTGGTCCACGAAGAAGTCCGGCAACTGGGCGGCAGCATGAGCATCGACTCGATCCCGGGACAGGGTGTGCACTTTCGCATTCGTCTGCCGTTTACCGTGTCGGTCAACCGCGCGCTGATGGTGCAGTGCGCCGACGACCAATACGCGATCCCGCTGAACACCATCGAAGGCATCGTTCGTGTGCTGCCCAACGAGCTGGACAGCTATTATCAACTCGACCCGCCGCTCTATGAGTACGCAGGCCAGCGCTATGAACTCTGCTACCTCGGTGAACTGCTACAGACCACGGTCAAACCGAAGCTGCTCGGCCAGAGCCTGCCGTTGCCGGTGCTGTTGGTGCATTGCAATGAGCGACGGATTGCGGTGCAGGTCGATGCCATGGCCGGCACCCGGGAAATCGTGGTGAAAAGCCTCGGCCCGCAGTTTGCCGCGGTGCAGGGGTTGTCCGGCGCGACCATCCTCGGCGATGGCCGGGTGGTGCTGATTCTTGACCTGCTGACACACATCCGCGCCACGCAGACACGCTTGCCGCAACTGCGTACTGCCAACGGCGGCGAGTTACCTGTGGTTGAGGCCGAACAGTTGCGGCCAATGCTGGTGCTGGTGGTCGATGACTCGGTCACCGTACGCAAGGTCACCAGCCGCCTGCTCGAACGTCACGGTATGAACGTGCTGACTGCCAAGGACGGTGTCGACGCCATGGCGCTGTTGGAAGAGCACACCCCTGACCTGATGTTGCTGGACATCGAAATGCCACGCATGGACGGTTTCGAAGTGGCGATGCAGGTCCGCAGCGACCCGCGCTTGCAGCACCTGCCGATCATCATGATCACCTCCCGCACCGGCCAGAAACACCGCGACCGCGCCATGGCCATCGGTGTCAACGACTACCTCGGCAAGCCGTATCAGGAATCGGTTTTGCTGGAGAGCATCGCCCACTGGAGTAAAACCCATGCTTGAGCACCGCACCAGCAACCTCACCGGGCTGCTGCTGCCCTTGGCCGACCGCAATCTGATCCTGCCCAACGTCGCCATCGCCGAACTGATCGACTACCAACCCGGGACCTTCGACCTCGACTCGCCGCCCTGGTACCTGGGCATGGTGACCTGGCGCGACCGGCAAATCCCGCTGCTCAGCTTCGAGTCCGCCTGCGGCAACAAAACCGTGATCGGCGACCGCGCACGCATCGTCGTGCTCAACGCCCTGGGCGGCCGCCCACAACTCAAATTCATTGCCTTGCTGGTTCAGGGGATACCACGCTCCTGCAAACTCGACAGCCAATTGAGCTACGTCGATGTGCCGCTCTGCCCCCTGGAAAAAGCCGCCGTACAGATCGCCGAGCAAGTGGCCAAGGTACCGGACTTGCTGGGGCTGGAAGAATTGCTGGTGGGAGCAGGGTTGGTTTGATCATTCGATCGTGACTTGATAAGTCCTAAAAAGGGACCTATCGTTCCCTTTTTAGGACTCGTTGGTTGTGGCCGTGCAAAGTCTATCTTTAAGTGACGCATTGTTTACCTCAACACAGCAAAAAGTGTTGGGTTTGCTGTTTGGCAAACCCGACCAAAGCTTTTATGCCAATCAGATCGCTCGTTGGGCGCAGGTCGGTAAGGGTAGCCTGATGCGCGAGTTGGAGAGGCTGCGGTTGGCCGGGGTGCTGAGCATGACGCACCAGGGCAACCAGACCCACTATCAAGCCAATCCTGATTGTCCTATTTATCAGGAACTGCTTGGCATTGCCCGTAAGACTTTCGGTATTGCCGAGCCACTGCGCATGGCATTGTCGCCGTTTGCAGCTCAACTGACATGGGCATTTGTCTACGGCTCCATCGCCAAAGATCAGGCGCACGCATCCAGTGACATAGATCTGATGTTGATCGGTGTGGGGCTGCACTACAGTGAAGTGATGGAGCGGTTGATGCCAATTGAAGAGCAATTGGGCCGCACCCTTAACCCGACGCTGTACACCCCTGAAGATTGGGCGAGCAAACTGGCGGCTGGTAACAGCTTTGTTCAGCGGGTAGCACAACAGGAAAAGATCAACCTGATGGGTGAGAAGCCTTTGGAGTCCAAGGATGGGCAGGAACGAAAACCTGGAGCACCTTCTACGTAGCGGCGGTCTGAAAGCCGAGCCACCCGATCGCAAGGAATGTGCAGGGCTGATGCGTTCAGCCATAGACCGCTTGAAGGATGCACAGGCATCACAACTCTCCTTCGCCAGTCGTTTTGATCTTGCTTATAACGCCGCCCACGCCATCGCGCTGACTGCCTTGCGTTTGTGTGGCTATCGCTCCGATAAACGTTATCTGGTGTTTCAGTGTCTGCTCCATACCGCCGATGTGAATAAAATCCAGGTCCGACTTTTCGCCTTGTGCCATGAGCGGCGTAATCTTGCGGAGTACGAGGGGTATATGAATGAGGACGAGGCTTTACTCGCTCAGTTACTGGAAAGCACTGCGCAGTTGCTGGCGCATGTGGAACAAACGATAACCATGCATTCATTACCCTGACCGTAACGATCCGTCTCTGTGCTTGATTGATGCTCCCCATCATTCGCTCCTAAGGTAGCTCCACGACAGCGAACCCGTGGAGTGAGCATGACAACAATAATATCCCCCGACTCGCGCTGGACGCGGCGACGCAGCGAGAAGCAGCGTCGCCTCGAACAGGTGCGGGGTCTCGCCGATGGTGTGGTGTTGCCGACCGACAAGATTGTCGCGGCGCTGGAGGCGTTGATTCTGCCCGGTGACCGGGTGGTGCTTGAAGGCAACAACCAGAAGCAGGCGGATTTCCTTTCCCGTTCCCTGGCCAAAGCCGATCCTTTGAAGTTGCACGATCTGCACATGATCATGCCCAGCGTCGGTCGCGCCGAGCATCTGGACCTGTTCGAGCGCGGCATCGCCCGCAAGCTGGACTTCTCCTTTGCCGGCACCCAAAGCCTGCGTATCAGCCAGTTGCTGGAAGACGGGCTGCTGGAAATCGGCGCGATTCACACGTACATCGAACTTTACGCACGGCTGGTAGTGGACCTGATTCCCAACGTGGTGCTTTCGGCCGGTTTTATGGCCGACCGCGCGGGCAACATCTACACCGGGCCGAGCACCGAAGATACCCCGGCACTGATCGAACCGGCCGCTTTCAGCGACGGCATTGTGATCGTCCAGGTCAACCAGTTGGTGGATGACGTCAGCGAGTTGCCGCGAGTGGATATTCCCGCCTCGTGGGTCGATTTCGTTGTGGTCGCTGACAAGCCGTTCTACATCGAACCGCTGTTCACCCGTGACCCGCGGCACATCAAACCGGTACACGTGTTGATGGCGATGATGGCGATCCGCGGGATCTACGAGAAACATAACGTTCAGTCCCTCAACCATGGCATTGGCTTCAACACGGCGGCCATCGAGCTGATCCTGCCGACCTACGGTGAGTCCCTCGGCCTCAAAGGCAAGATCTGCCGCAACTGGACCCTCAACCCCCATCCCACATTGATTCCGGCCATTGAAAGTGGCTGGGTCGAGAGCGTGCATTGTTTCGGCACGGAGCTGGGGATGGAAAACTACATCGCCGCCCGGCCGGACGTGTTCTTCACCGGGCGCGACGGTTCATTGCGATCGAACCGGATGTTCAGCCAACTGGCCGGACAATACGCGGTGGACCTGTTTATCGGCGCGACCTTGCAGGTCGATGGTGACGGTCATTCTTCGACCGTTACCCGTGGGCGGCTGGCCGGTTTCGGCGGGGCGCCGAACATGGGCCACGACCCTCGCGGTCGCCGCCACGGCACACCGGCCTGGCTGGACATGCGTCGTGGCGATGCACCGGAAGCCTTGCTTGAACGTGGTAAAAAACTTGTGGTGCAGATGGTCGAGACCTTTCAGGAAGGCGGAAAACCGACCTTTGTCGAGACTCTGGATGCAGTCGAGGTGGCGAAGAAAAGCGGCATGCCGCTGGCGCCGATCATGATTTACGGCGACGACGTCACTCACTTGCTTACCGAGGAAGGCATCGCCTACCTGTACAAGGCCCGCTCCCTGGAAGAGCGCCAGGCGATGATCGCCGCGGTAGCCGGAGTGACGGTAATCGGCCTGCGGCATAACCCGAAAGACACTGCCCGCATGCGCCGCGAAGGTTTGATCGCGCTGCCGGAAGACCTCGGTATTCGCCGTGCCGACGCTACCCGCCAATTGCTCGCGGCGAAAAGCGTCGCCGATCTGGTGGAGTGGTCGGGTGGCTTGTACAACCCGCCCGCCAAGTTCAGGAGCTGGTAATGCACGCATTCAACCTGCAACCCAAAACCCTATCGCTGGCCGAACGGCTGGCGGACCTGGCGGTAGACGCTTTGATCGATGAAGCCGACCTGTCGCCGAAACCGGCGCTGGTGGACTGTCGTGGCAATGGCGCCCACAGCGATTTGCACTTGGGGCTGATGCACGCTTCGGCGTTGTCGTTGTGGCCGGCATTCAAGGAAATGGCCGAAGCAGCGCTTGAGTTTGGTGAAGTCGGCCTGCCGCTGCGTGAAGCGCTCGGGCGTATTGGTCGTGAAGGTGAGCAAGCGATGCTCGCCACCACCAACGGTGTGAACACCCATCGTGGGGCGATCTGGGCATTGGGTCTTTTGGTCGCGGCTGTCGCGCTGGAACCCAAATCGAGTGCCGCGAGCGCTGTGACCTTGCGTGCAGCGCGGATGGCCTTGCTCGACGACCGTTATGCCCCGCGTCCACAGAGTCACGGTGCGCAAGTCGCCCAACGTTATGGCGCTCGCGGAGCCCGTGAAGAAGCGCAACTTGGTTTCCCTGCCGTGGTGCAACGGGCTCTGCCGCAACTCAAGCGCAGCCGTGCCGATGGCCACAGTGAGCAGAACGCCCGGCTCGATGCCTTGCTGGCGATCATGACCACGCTGGCTGACACCTGTGTGCTCTATCGCGCTGGCGAAACAGGTCTGCAAACCATGCAGAACGGCGCGCAAGCGGTGCTCGACGCGGGTGGCAGCGCAAGCCTTGCCGGACGTCGTCGCCTGCACGAGCTGGATCAACAATTATTGGCATTGAACGCCTCGCCCGGTGGGGCTGCGGATTTGCTCGCGGCTTGCCTGTTTATCGATCGTATCGAGTCCGGCGACGGCTTCATCCAGGGAGCATTTTGATGGAAACCTTATCCTTTGAATTCCCCGCCGGGCAGCCAGCCAGGGGCAGGGCGCTGGTGGGCTGTGTCGGTTCCGGTGATCTGGAAGTGCTGCTGGAACCGGGTCAGGCCGGCAAGCTGACGATCCAGGTGCAGACCTCGGTCAACGGCAGTGCGCAACGCTGGCAGCATCTGTTCGAGCGGATGTTCGACGAATCGACGCCACCGGCGCTGTTGATCGATATCCATGATTTTGGCGCCACCCCAGGTGTTGTGCGTTTGCGTCTGGAGCAAGGTTTCGAGGAGATCGGCCATGACTGACCGCGCAACGTTGTTGAACCCATACCTTGAGAGACGTAGCTTCGTCGAACTCGGTGCCCGGCAGCGGGCGAAAGCCTTGCTCGATGTAGGCAGCTTTCGTGAATTGCTCGATCCGTTTCAGCGCCTGATGTCGCCGTGGCTTGCCCGCCAGGGCGTGGTGCCGCAAGCCGATGACGGCGTGGTGATTGCCAAAGGCAGTATGGGCGGTTTGCCCGTGGTGATAGCCGCCATCGAAGGTGTTTTTCAAGGCGGCAGCCTTGGCGAAGTCGGCGGGGCGAAGATTGCCGGTGCGCTGGAACTGGCGGCGGAGGACAACCGCAAAGGCATCCCCACCCGCGCTGTGCTGTTACTGGAAACCGGCGGCGTGCGTCTGCAGGAAGCCAATCTCGGCCTGGCAGCGATTGCCGATATTCACGCGGCGATTGTCGACTTGCGTCAGTACCAGCCGGTCATCGGTGTGGTGGCCGGCAGTGTCGGCTGCTTTGGCGGCATGTCGATTGCCGCCGGGTTGTGCAGCTATTTGCTGGTGACCCAGGAAGCACGGCTTGGCCTCAACGGTCCGCAGGTGATCGAGCAGGAAGCCGGGCTCGACGAGTACGACTCCCGCGACCGGCCGTTTATCTGGAGCCTGACCGGTGGCGAACAGCGTTTCGCCAGCGGTTTGGTGGACCGTTATGTGGCCGACGATGTGCTGCAGATTCAGCAGCAGGTCAGTGAATTGCTGCAACAGGGTTTGCCGGCGGAACAGCGCAGCCGTCAGGCCGATTTGTTCCTGCAACGCTTGGCCCGTCTGGATGCCGAGCCGCAAATCGATCCGGCGACGGTTCGCGATCTGTATCAAGGAGAGCGCTCATGAGTACGTATTCCCTGAGAGGCTTGCAGTGGTTCCAGGCCTTGAGTGCCGACGCTGAGCCGGTAAGCGGATTGCCCGCGTCATTGAAAGTCGCCGACGGCCTGCTGGGCGAGCAACCGGTGCGCTTTCTCGCCGTAGTGGCGGACCCGGATAACCGCTTCGTGCGTGCCCGCAACGGTGAGGTCGGTTTGCTGGAAGGCTGGGGGTTGGCCAAAGCGGTGGATGACATCATCGAGGCTGATCGCAACAAACCGCACAAACGTGCCTTGATCGCCATTGTCGATGTACCGAGCCAGGCGTATGGCCGGCGCGAAGAGGCGCTGGGCATTCATCAGGCATTGGCTGGCGCGGTGGACAGTTATGCCCGGGCACGACTGGCCGGGCATGCGGTGATTGGTCTGTTGGTGGGCAAGGCAATGTCCGGGGCTTTTCTGGCGCATGGTTATCAAGCCAACCGACTCATCGCCCTGCGCGATCCCGGCGTGATGGTGCATGCCATGGGCAAGGCCTCGGCGGCGCGAGTGACTTTGCGTAGCGTCGAAGAGCTCGAAGCCCTGGCCGCCAGCGTACCGCCGATGGCGTATGACATCGATAGCTTCGCCAGTCTTGGCTTGCTGTGGGAGACCCTTGAAGTCAGCCAGATCGAGCAGCCGACGGCGAGTGATCTGGTGCGGGTGAATGGTTGCCTGGTTCAGGCGATTCGCGATGTTCAAGCGACTGGTCATGATCTGGGCAGCCGCTTGGGTGCCAGCAATCGAGCCGCGTCGAGCAAGGTTCGCCAGCTGTTGCGCGAGCAGTGGTGAGCGATATGACCGAGATACTTGCCCATGACCTGCTCTGGGGGCTGACTCCAGACTACTTGCCCGCCGATGCTCCGGCCTGGGTGATGGATGCCATGGACGAAGGTCAGCCAGTGGTGGTGCGGCGTGCGTTGGCCGCCGCCGGCCAGGTCGCCGTCGGTGTGCGCGGGCGTTTGCGTGAGCAGCGTTACGCCACACTGATGGCGGTCGCGGCGATTGAGCGGCGGGTGCGGCCCGAAGAGCTGTGTCATGTCGAGACGGATCGGGATTGGCCGGCGCTGCAGGCGTTGGCTCAAGTGCGTCCACTGTTGGACGCAGGGGGGGTGAGCTGGGGTGTCAGCGGCAGTGCCGGGTTTGAATTGGCCAGTGGTGTTGCAGCGTTGCATCAGCACAGCGATCTCGACCTGATTTTGCGCACCCCGCAGCCGTTGGGTCGTGCTCAGGCGCTGGAATTGTTAAAGCTGTTGGACGCCGCCGTTTGCCCGGTAGACATGCAATTGCAAACCTCCAACGGCGCCGTCGCCTTGCGCGAATGGGCTGGCTCGGCGCGGCGGGTGTTGCTCAAAAGCGCCAGCGGTGCACGGTTGGTGATGGATCCGTGGAATGCACTGGAGCAGGCAGCGTGAGCAGCCTGTTTGTGTTCCCGGGCCAGGGCGCGCAGCAGCCGGGCATGCTCCATCGCTTGCCTCAAGGTGCAGTGGTTCAAGCGTGCTTGAAAGAGGCGAGCCAGGTGCTGGGCGAGGACGTTCTGCTGTTGGACTCAGCCCAGGCGCTGACGTCGACCCGTGCGGTTCAGCTCTGCCTGCTGATCGCCGGGGTTGCGGGTTCAAGTGTGCTATTGCAGCAAGCACCGGCGCCGGACTATGTGGCTGGCTTGTCGATTGGCGCCTATCCGGCGGCAGTGGTGGCGGGTGCACTGGCCTTCAGCGATGCGCTGCGGTTGGTCAGCCTGCGCGGTGAGTTGATGCAGCAGGCTTATCCACAGGGCTATGGCATGACCGCGATTATCGGTCTGGATCTGGCGACGGTGGAAGGGTTGTTGGCGCAGGTGCACGGTGTGCAAACACCGGTCTACCTGGCCAACATCAATGCCGATAACCAGGTGGTGATCGCCGGCAGCGACGCGGCAATGAACGCAGTCGCTGAATTGGCTCGTGGTTGCGGCACCGGGTTGGCCAAGCGGCTGGCGGTTAGCGTGCCGTCCCATTGCCCGTTGCTGGAGCAACCGGCGCAGGTTCTGGCGCAAGCCTTTGCCCGGGTGCCGTTGCAGGTTCCAGCGCTGGGCTATCTGAGCGGCAGTCGCGCCCGGCCGATTCGTACGGTCGAGCAGCTGCGCGATGACTTGGCCTTCAACATGTGCCGGGTTGTCGACTGGCGGGGCACGGTGCAAAGCGCTTACGAGCGCGGTGTGCGCTTGCAGATTGAACTGCCGCCGGGTGCGGTGCTCACCGGGCTGGCGCGCCGGGTGTTCGAGCAAGGCACGGCCATCGCTTTTGATGGTGCGCGTCTGGACACCTTGCAAGCACTGTTGCGTGAGGAGGGAAGCCGCCAACCATAGATACAGGTCACGCTTTCGAAGGACAAAAACAACAACTTCGACGATGCACTTTGAGGACAACAACAATGATTATTTACGGTGTGGCGCTGTTGGCGATTTGTACGCTGGCAGGGGTGATCCTGGGTGACATGCTCGGTGTGCTGCTGGGGGTGAAATCAAATGTCGGCGGTGTGGGCATCGCCATGATCCTGCTGATCTGTGCGCGCTTGTGGATGCAAAGGCACGGTGGCATGACCAAGGATTGCGAGATGGGCGTCGGCTTCTGGGGCGCCATGTACATTCCGGTGGTGGTGGCCATGGCCGCGCAACAGAACGTGGTCACCGCCCTGCACGGCGGCCCGGTGGCGGTGCTGGCGGCGATCGGTTCGGTGGTGGTATGCGGTTGCACCATCGCCCTGATCAGCCGGACTCATAAAGGCGAGCCACTGCCGGACGAACCGGTCGATAGCGTGTCGCCTGTCGCTACCGTTGGGGGCCGCTGATATGTGGAATCTCATTGAACAAGGTCTGGAACATAACGGTCTGGTCACAGCGTTCGCTTTCGTCGGCGTGATCATGTGGATCTCCGTGGTGCTGTCCAAGCGATTGACCTTCGGTCGGATTCACGGCTCGGCGATTGCCATCGTCATCGGGCTGGTGCTGGCCTGGGTCGGCGGCACCATTACTGGTGGACAGAAAGGCCTGGCGGACATGGCCCTGTTTTCCGGTATCGGTCTGATGGGCGGTGCCATGCTGCGGGACTTTGCGATTGTCGCGACGGCCTTCGAAGTACAAGCCAGCGAAGCGCGCAAGGCCGGACTGGTCGGGGCGATCGCGTTGTTGTTGGGCACGGTGCTGCCGTTTATCGTCGGCGCGAGTATTGCCTGGGTGTTCGGCTATCGCGATGCGATCAGCATGACCACCATTGGTGCTGGCGCGGTGACTTACATCGTCGGCCCGGTTACCGGTGCGGCGATTGGTGCGAGCTCCGATGTGGTGGCGTTGTCCATTGCTACCGGGTTGATCAAGGCGATCATGGTGATGGTCGGCACGCCGTTGGCCGCACGCTGGATGGGGCTCGACAACCCGCGCTCGGCGATGGTCTTCGGTGGTTTGGCCGGGACGGTCAGCGGTGTGACGGCGGGGCTGGCGGCGACAGATCGGCGGCTGGTGCCCTATGGTGCACTGACGGCGACTTTCCACACCGGGCTGGGTTGCCTGCTTGGGCCTTCGCTGCTGTATTTCATTGTGCGGGGGATAGTGGGGTAAGCCCGAACTCTGCATCAGATCGTTTTTCAGATCGTTCCCACGCTCCGCGTGGGAATGCAGCCCGTGACGCTCTGCGTCACAAGAGCGGACGCCGAGCGTCCATTCAGACATTCCCACGCGGAGCGTGGGAACGATCATTAGGCGGTGTATCAGGCATGTCGATTGGCATACATTCGACACTCCGCCAGCAGCGCCAACAAATTCGGATCACGCTCCTTGGCCTTGAGAAACACCACGCCGATATGCTGTTGCAGGCGATAACGTGCCTGTAACGGGATCAGCTTCACCCGATTCTCATACACCGCCGCAATCCTCCCCGGCAGCAACGCATAACCGACCCCGGAGCTGACCATGCTCAGCAGGGTGAAGATGTCGTTGACCTGCATCGCCACCTTCGGCTCGAAGCCTGCCTGCTTGAACACCCGAATGCCGTCCTGATGGGTGGCGAAGCCTTGGGTCAGGGTGATGAACGTCGCGTCGCGCACATCGTTCAGGTCGACTTCCGCTTGTTGCGCGAACGGTGAGTCGGCTGGTGTGGCGAGGAAAATATCGTCGGAGAACAATGGGATCTGTTCGCAGTCCGGGTCGTTCACACTCTCGTCGAGAGACACCAGAATCGCGTCGACTTCCATGTTTTTCAGCTTGTACAACAGGTCGATGTTGGAGCCAAGAATCAGGTCGATATTCAGCTCGCTGCGGCGGATTTTCAGGCCCATGATCAGTTGCGGCACGGTCTTTACCGTCAGCGAATACAGCGAGCCAAGCTTGAAGCGCTCAGCAGAGAACCCGGCGGCTTCGCGGGTCAGGCGCACGCATTCGACCACGTCCTGGATCAGCTTCTGCGCGCGCTCTTCCAGTACATAAGCGCTTTCCAGTGGCGTCAGGTTGCGTCCTTCATGTTTGAACAACGGGCAACGCAGGGCGCTCTCCAACGAGTGAATCGCCCGGTGCACGCTGACGTTGCTGGTCTGCAACTCAACCGCCGCCCGCGCCAGATTGCCGGTGCGCATGAAGGCCAGGAACACCTCAAGCTTTTTCAGGGTCAACTCTTCATCGATCAGCATGGCGCAGACTCTTATTCGAATGACCTGATTGTGCCCAACTGATCAGCATTTGGCTGAAGCATTTTTCAATGTGCGACGTTTAGAAACATTGCACTTTTAGTCTGCAAGACTAAGCCTTAGGTGATGTTGTGTCGGTAGACGAGGTGAGTGAGGCATGTATCACGGGGAAAAGCTCAACGCATGGACGCATCTGGTGGGGGCGGTCGCGGCGTGTATCGGGGTGGTCTGGTTACTGGTAATTGCCAGCCTGGACGGCAGTCCCTGGAAGATTGTCAGCGTGGCGATTTATGGCTTCACCTTGCTGGTGCTATACAGCGCCTCGACGGTGTATCACAGCGTGAAAGGGCGCAAGAAAGCGATCATGCAAAAGGTTGATCACTTTTCGATCTACCTGCTGATCGCCGGGAGTTATACGCCGTTCTGTCTGGTCACCTTGCGCGGCCCGTGGGGCTGGACGTTGTTCGGGATTGTCTGGGGGTTGGCGATCATCGGCATCCTGCAAGAGATCAAGCCGCGCTCCGAGGCGCGGATACTCTCGATTGTGATCTACGCCGTGATGGGCTGGATCGTGCTGGTGGCGGTCAAGCCACTGCTGGCGGCACTGGGCACTGCCGGTTTCGCCTGGCTGGCATCGGGCGGGGTGTTTTACACCGTGGGTATCATCTTCTTCGCCCTCGACAGCCGTCTGCGGCATGCCCATGGAATCTGGCACTTGTTTGTGATCGCCGGCAGTTTGCTGCACTTTGTGGCGATTCTTTTTTATGTGTTGTGAAGCAAAAGCTCAACCCCGATCCATCAACCGATCCAGCTGCTCCTGAGCGCGGCTGCTGAAAATCTCCAGCAGGTTGCTCAGGGTATGCGCAGGCGCTTCATCGGCGCGGGTCACGGCGTACAGAGTGATCGGCAGCGCCGGCGCCAGCGGGCGGATGGCGGTGGTGGCCGGCGAGGCGCCAAGGGCGGTGAACGGGTCGATCACCGCCAACCCGGCGCCTGATTCGACCATGGCCCTGGCCAATGAATAGGTCTGCACGGCAATGCTGACCCGCGGTGGCGGCTCGACGGCTTTGAGGTAACTGTCGAGTTTTGCCGATAACGGATCGGCGCTGGACAGACCAATCAATGGCGCATCGGCCAACTCCATCAGCGGTAACGGCTTGCCTTTGGCGTCGTCGGGCCAATAGTCCAGTGGCGCCAACACCACCAGCACACCGTGAGCCAGTGTCTGGGCAGTCAGTCCGGGATGGTCCGGTCGCTGGAGGGTGAGGGCGACATCAATCTCTCGCATCAACAGGTTCTGCACCAGTTCGCGGCTGTGGGCACTGGACAGCTCGCAGACGATGTCCGGGTAACGCCGGGTCCACTCGCTGATGGCCGGCGGCAAGAGTGAGAGGGCCAGCGCCGGTGTGGCGCCGATGCGCAGGCTGTGGCCCGGTTCGCGCCGCAGGCTCTGGGCCAGGCGACGCACGCCTTGCAGGCTTTCGGTGACCTTATCGACCTCGCGCTCCAGCTCCAGCGCCTCGGGCGTGGCTTGCAATTTGCCGCGTACTCGCAGGAATAACGGGAAGCCCAATTGCAGCTCGGCATGCTGCAGCACTTTGGTTACCGCAGGCTGCGAGACGTGCAGCAGTTGCGCCGCGCCGCTGACCGAACCGGTCTGGCGGATGGCCTGGAAGATCTCGATATGGCGCAATCGCATGGCAAGCCCATAACCTTTGTTTATGGTTGCGACATCTTTATTCATTGTTCCGCGCCTGTCACCTGGTCCTAACCTCAAGCTTGTTTCAATAACAGGCTAAGGACTGACATGACTCAGCGGGTTTGCATCATCGGTGGTGGCGTGATCGGGTTGGCAACCGCCTACGCGCTGGTTCGCGATGGCTTTGATGTCACTGTGGTCGAGGCGCGGGACTCACTGGGCAGCGAAACCAGTTTCGCCAATGGCGGCCAGCTCTCTTATCGCTATGTCGCTCCGCTGGCGGATGCCGGTGTGCCCTTGCAGGCGATCGGCTGGATGTTGCGCGGTGATTCGCCGTTGAAGCTGCGCCCGCGTCTGGACCTGGCGCAGTGGCGCTGGATGGTAGCGTTCCTGGGGGCATGCCGTACTTCAGTGAACCGCAAGAACGCCGGTCATCTGTTGCGTCTGGCGTTGTTGAGCCAGTCGACGCTGCAAACCTGGCGTGACGAAGATCGCCTCGACGGTTTCAACTGGCGGCGCAATGGCAAGCTGGTGACTTTCCGCGAGCCGGGCAGTTTTGCCCATGCCAGGCACAAACTGACCGATACCCTTCACCAGCAAATACTGTCCCAGGCCGACTGCGCACAACTCGAGCCGGTGTTGAGCGGAGCACCCTTTGTCGGCGCGATTTACACCCCGGACGAAGAGGTCGGCGACTGTCACGCCTTCTGCCAGCAACTGGCCGCGAGATTGAAAGCTTCAGGTCGCTGCGAGTTTCTGCTGGGCCGTTCGGTGACGGGCATTCGTCATGCGCACGGCGCGGTGCAGGCCATCGAGCTAGGTCATCAAGTCCTGCCGGTCGAGCAACTGGTGATCGCCGCCGGTCATCGCAGCCCGGCCCTGGCGCTGCCCGGTATGCATGTGCCGCTTTATCCCCTCAAGGGATACAGCCTCACCGTACCGATCGGCCCGCAGCATCGGGCGCCGGACGTCAGCATCACCGATTACGACCGCAAGATTGTTTACGCGCGCATCGGTCAGCAATTGCGGGTGGCGGCGATGGTCGACATCGTCGGTTTCGATCCGGCCCTTGAGCCAAAACGTCTGGCGTTGATGAAACGCCAGGCCTGCGGGACTTTCCCGAATGCCGGGGACTATGACGCTGCCACCGAATGGGCCGGCATGCGTCCGGCCACACCCAGCGGCGTGCCGCTGATCGGCGCCAGTGCCTATCGCAATCTCTGGCTCAATCTGGGGCACGGTGCCCTGGGCTTCACCCTGGCCTGTGGCAGTGCTCGTCTGCTCAGCGAGTTGATAGGCCAGCGCAGCACCTCGATCGATATGCAGGGCCTCACGCCCCATGCCGCCTGACACCTTATCCATTCGAAGGAAAATCGTATGACCATCAGCCGAATCAACAGCAACAGCCGATCCCGCCCAAGGGTCTGAACCTGGAATTCCCGATGACCAGCGAGCTGAAGGCAATCATCGCCAAACCGGTGAGTGATCCGGTGCAATAACCCCAGCGCAGATCATTCCCACGCTCTGAACTGACCCCCAAACGTTGGACACAACCTTTGGGGGTGTCATGGGTAAGTACGCAGAACAAGCAAAACTCGCTGC